>JAZKIN010000076.1:0-29082 GCA_040384885.1 Pseudomonadota bacterium
GCGCGCCGCCGCCAGCGGCAGCGCGCGCGTGGCGTCGGCGTCGATCGCCGCCGGCGCCGCCCGCGCCGCGGCGGCCGGGCCCGGCGCGGGCGCGGCGCCGTCGTCGACGCGCCAGCCGTGCGCGCCGAAGCGGCCGTCGAACAGCGCCAGCGCCAGCGCGCTGGCCGGCAGCAGCTCGGCCGCGAGCAGGCGCAGCGGGTCGGTGCAGGCGAACAGGCTCAGCGGACGGTGCCAGCCGGCCACCTCGGCCGCCAGGCGCGCGCGCCCGGCGCCGTCCGTCAACGCCAGCGCGGCCACGTCCGGGCGCGGCCGGAACGGCCGCGTCGCGTCCGGCTCGGCCACCACCAGCGGCGGCGCCGGCAGCGCCGCGAGCGCGGCCTCGAGCGCGTCGAGCCCGAGCAGGCCGTCGAGCGCGTCGTGCGCGAGCGCCTCGAGCGCGTCGAACCAGGCGCCCGCCCCGGCCAGCGTGGCCACGGCGTCGAGCCCGCCCGGATGCGGCATCGCCAGCGTCAGCGGGAAGCGGCGCCCGACCCGGTCCACGCTCGGCACCATCAGGCCGATCCAGGTCTGGTGGTCGATGCAGCCGGGCGCGAGCAGGAAGCGCCAGGCCGGGCTTTGCTCGTAGTGGCGCTGCCAGTCGGCCCCGAAGGCGGCGCCGGCGCCGCCCATCACGCCGGCCAGCCAGCCGTCCCACGGCGCGACGAAGCCGGCCGCGAGGCCGCGCTGCACGAAGTCGCCCAGCGCCGGCAGCTTGCCGTAGAATCCGAGCGCGGGCGCCATCAGGACCCCGTCCCGCGCCCGGGGCACTGGAAGTTGCGCAGCGCGCCCAACCGGAACGGGTTGTTCACGCTCGCCGCGTGCATCTCGAGCACCAGCTTGCGTCCGTCGATCTGGAAAACCAGGCGCACCCGGTCGGCGCCGCCGGAAGTGTCCTCCTGCGCCTTGTCGAACAGGCGGAACAGGGCCCAGGCGCCCTCGCCCACCGCCGCGGCCCCGCCCGCGTCAAGGCTCAGGCGCGCCTGGGCGCCGGGGCGCTGGGCCGGCCACTTGACGCGCAGCGCGCCCTGGCCCTGCGCCAGGCGCGTGCTTTCGCCGTCGTACTCGAAGGTGGCGGCGCCGCCCTCGACCAGTTTCAGATCGACCGAGGCGCCGGCCTGGCCGGCGCCGAAGAAGGCCTTGCGCACCGTGTCGGCGTTCTGGAACTGGTGCAGCGTCTGCTCCGGGATCAGGGCCGCGCCCTCGCTGCCGGGGCGCGCGCGCCAGCGCGGGCCCGACATGTCGACCTGGGTCGCGAGGTTGGCCTTGAAATAATTGTCGAGGTCGCCGCCGGGGCCGAACACGGCGCCGAAATCGGCCGGCGTGATCTCGGCCTTGGCCCCGCGCGCCACCGGATAGCGCCCGCGCACGGCCTGTTCGCAGAACGCGGCGGCGCCCTGCGCGCCCGCCGCGAGCGCCTTGCCGCCGGCGGCCGCGACCTGGCCCGAGGACTGGCTCACGAGCTGCTGCACCACGGCCGACAACGGCGGCGGCAGTCCGGCCGCCTCGGCCTTGAGGAGGTCGACCGAGGCCACCCCCTGCAGCGCGACGGTGCCGGCGCGCAGCTGCGATTCGAGCTTCGTCAGTTCGAGGTAGAAGTCGTTCAGGCGCGCCACCAGGGCGTCGACCGGGGCGCCGGCGGCGCCGCCGCCCGAGAGCGCGCGGATGGCTTCGAAGCGCTGCTCGACGCGCAGCTCGGGCGCGGCCGCCGCGACCGGCTGGTTGATGGCCGGCGCGTGGCTGCCGAGCAGGCTGCCGGCGACCCGGCGCGCCATGCTCAGGCCGGCCGTGGTGGCGGCCCCGGTGAGCGCCTTTTCGGCCTGCGCGGCGGCGCTCTTGTCGGCCCCGAGGCTCGTTTCGCGCGCCACCGCGTGCACCAGCTTGCGCAGGGGCGAATCGGGCGCGCCCAGCACGCGCGCATACAGGATCGTGTCGGCCAGGCTGTTCGACGGCTTGAGCCGGATGTCGGCCAGCAGCGCGTCCCATTGGCGCGCATAATCCTCGAGGTAGCGCTGTTTGACTTCGGCGTAGAGTTGGCCGGCGGGCGGCTTGGCGCGGCCGGCCGGTCCGCCGAGCACCCAGCCCTCCTCGGCCGCCATGTCGGCGCCGACCTTGTCGGCCTGCGCCTTGAAGCCCTTGTAGCCGTCGCGCGTGTACAGCGCCGGGAACGCCTCCGACAGGGGTTTGCCGCTGATCCGCACCAGCGCCTGCAGCGCCCCCGGGCCGGCCGCCTCGGACAGGCTGAACGGGGCGACCCCGTCGGCCACGCCGAGCACCTTGAGGCGGTTGTAGACGCGGTCGGCGAGGGCGCCGCCGGCGAGCGCGGCGCGCGCCTGCGCCACCAGCGCGGCGTCGGCCGGCGCGCCCAGTTCGAGTGGACGCCGTTCGAACGCGGCGCGCAGGTGCGCGGCCAGCTCGGCGCCGACGTCGCGGCCCTCGAGCGTGCCCACGCGGGCGCTCCAGTCGGCCACGATCCAGGCCTCGACCTGCTCCGGGTCGAGGCGGCGCTCGTCGTGCAGCATCAGATAGGTCTTGAGCGCCTCGTAGCGCATGGCCTCGTCGGGCGCGTCGCGCATCTGCTGCTCGAGGCGCAGCGTGACGCGCGCGAGCAGCACGTCGCGCAGCAGGCGGCGGTAGGTGACCACGGCCTGCTCGCCGAGCTTGTCCCCCTGGAACAGGCCGAAACGCAGCCCCAGCGGCACTTCGCGCTTGCGTTCGGCGTAGGCCCACGGCAGCGCGCGCGCCGCGTTGAGCAGGGCCAGCGCCTGCGCCATGTCGTCGGCGCCGGCGACCGCCGGCCCCAAGCTGGCCGCCTGCGCCTTGAGCTGGCCCAGCGCCGCGCCGGCCTCGGCCACCACGGCCTGGTTGCGCGCGTAGCTCACGCTCCAGCCGGCCCCGAGCAGCAGCGCGGCCACGCCGAGCGCGCAAAAACCGCCGCGCAGCAGCAGCCGCTTGCGCCGCTCGCGGCGGGCGTCGAAGCCGACCAGGCCGGCCTCGGGGAACACCAGCTCGCGCAGCAGGCGGGTCAGGAAATAGCTCTTGCCGCTGGCCGCCGACGGCGCCATGATCTTGCGCTCGAGCCCGAGCGAGCGGGCCATGGTGCCGAGCACCCGGTCGAGCGGGGTGCCCTCCTGGGTGCCGCTGCTGAAGTAGACCCCGCGCAGCAGCGGCGGCTGGGCGTAGCGGCTGGCCTGGAACGCCTGCGCCAGGAAATGCGCCACCAGCGGCCCGGCCAGGCTGAACTGCTGGGGGAAGCCGAAGATCGCGGCGCGCCGCTGCGGGTCGCGCTCGGCCTGCATGCGCGCCGTCAGCGCGCCGTTGAGGCGCTTCTCGAGCGCGCCGAAGCCGGCCGTGAAGGCGGCGCCGAAGTCGTAGCCGGCGACCGCCGCCTCGGCGTGCGGGAAGGTCAGGCCCCAGACCTGGGCCCGCTCCTCGTGCCCGAGGTCGGCGAAATACTCGCTGAAGCCGGCCAGCAGGTCGCCCTTGGTGACCACCACGTACAGCGGGAAGCGGGTGCCGAGCGCCTCGTACAGCTCGGCCACGCGGCTGCGCACGGCGCCCGCGTACTGGACCCGCTGCTCGGCGCTCTGGGTCAGCAGGTCCGACAGGCTCAGCGTGATGATCGCGCCGTTCAGCGCGCAACCCGGGCGCGCCTTCTTGAGCAGCGCGAGGAAGCCCTGCCAGGCGGCGGCGTCGACCCGCTGGTCGCTGTCCTGGGTCGTGTAGCGCCCCGCCGTGTCGAGGAACACCGCCTCGTCGGTGAACCACCAGTCGCAGTTGCGGGTGCCGCCGACGCCCTTGACCGCCTCCACGCTGTCGCCGTCGGCCAGCGGGAAGCGCAGCCCCGAGCGCGTCAGCGCGGTGGTCTTGCCCGAGCCGGGCGCGCCGATGAACATATACCACGGCATCTGGTACAGGTACTGGCCGCCGCCGCCGGCCTGGAAGCGCAGCTTGGCCAGCACCGCGGCGGCCTGCTCGAAGCGTCCCTTGAGCAGCGCGACCTCCTCGCGCGAGCGCTGGTCGGCGCCGGCGTCGGCGCCGCCGGCCATCTGCGCCAGCAGGCGCGCGTTGGCGCGCCGCTGCAGCAGCAGGCGCGCGCCCTCCCACAGCAGCCAGGCCAGCAGCAGCACCAGCGCCGCGGCCAGGCGCGCGCCGCGCGACTCGAGCGGGCGGTGGCGGCCGAAGGCGAACAGGTCGCCCAGGAACCACACCAGCAGCGCCAGCGCCAGCACGCCGAGGGCGCCGAGGAAGTAACGGTGGGTCAGGATTTTTTTCATGGCTCAGGCGCCGTTCACGCGCAGGATGATTTCGACGCGCCGGTTGCGCGCACGGTTGACTTCGCTGTCGTTGGCCACCAGCGGCTCCTGGTCGGCGCGGCCCTCGGCCGACACGCGCGCCGGGTCCTTGAGCGCGGCCGCCACGGCGCGCCCGACCGACTGCGCGCGCTCCTGCGACAGCTGCCAGTTGGACGGGAAGCGCGCGCTGCGGATCGGCCGGTCGTCGCTGTGGCCGGTGATGGTGACGCTGCCCTCGACCCGGTCGAGCGCGGCGGCCACGCGCGAGAGCGTCGGGCCGAACGCGTCCTCGAGGGTGGCGCTGCCCGATTCGAACAGGTCGTTGCCGCGCAACAGGACCCGGCTTTCGCCGGCCTCGTCGGTGACCTCGACCAGGCCCTGGGCGATCTCGGCCTCGAGGAACTGGCGCAGCCGCGGCGGCGCCGGCGGCGCGTCGACGCGCACCACGCGCGCCGGCTTGCCGACCTGCACCGCGCCGAAGGCGAGCGTGTCGGAGCGCGCGTTGAGGCTGAAGCTGAGCCAGAGGTAGACCCCGAACAGCAGCAGCGCGCCGACCGCGGCGGCCACCCACAGCGCCATGAAGCCGCCGACCCGGGCGATGCGGACGGTTTCGCCGCGCCACTGCGCGCTCAGGTCGCGCTCGGCGCCGCCGCGGGTGGCGGCGCGGGTCGCTTCGATGATGCAGGCGACCCGTTCGCGCAGCGCCTCGAGCTGGGCGCGCCCGTTGTCGAGCACGCGGAAGCGGCCCTCGAAGCCGAGGCACAGGCACACGTGCATCAGTTCGATGAGGTCGATGTTGCGCGCCGGGTCCTCGGCCATCTTGTTGAGCAACTGGTAGAACTTCTCGCCGCCCCAGGTCTCCTTGTGCAGCGTCACGAGCAGGCTGCGCTGGACCCAGTCGGCGGTGCCGCCCCAGGGCGTGCCGCCGACGGTCTCGTCGATCATGGTCGCCAGCGCGTAGCGCGCGACCAGCACCGCGTCGGGCGCGACGCCGCGCGCGCGCGCGCCGCTTTCGAACTGGGCCACCTGCGCCAGCAGGCTCTCGCGCAGGCCGGCCGGGTCGGGATGGGACACGCTGGCGCGGATCCGCGGCAACGCCAGCAGCAGCGCGCTGGCGCTCGCGACCAGCGGGTTGAGGCCGGCGATCTTCTGCAGTTCGCCCTCGCCCGCCTCGGAGGCCTGCGGGCCCTGGCCGAAACCGGCCGTGCGCCGCCCGCCCGCCACCAACCGGGTCGCGTCGTTCGGATCGTTGCTGTCCATACTCATCATGTTCGGCGGCGGCGCGCGCGGGCGCGCCAGGTCGGGGGTTGCGGGCCGGACAGCCTGGGCTGGCCGGGTTCGGTTCAATCGCGGATCGCCCACAGCTGCAAACTGAGGCCGGGGAAATCGCCCGCCACGTGCAGCGCGAGCTTGCGCGAGATTTCGACCGACTTCCAGAAATCGCTCTGGCGGTCGAGTTCAAAATAGGTGTAGCCGGCGTGGTAGGGCAGCTGGCGCGGCGCCACCGGCAGCGCGCGCGTGGCGATGCCGGGCAGGTGCGACATGACGAGGTCGCGCAGCTTCTCGGGCGGGCCGATCTTGATCTGGGTCGGGAACTGGGTGCGCAGCAGCTCGGACGGCACGTCGGCGTTGACCGCCAGCACGAACACGGCCGCGCGCAGCAGGTGCAGGTCGGGCACCTCGCCGAGGTAGGCGCCGCGCCCCTTGTCGACCAGCGCGATCGAGACCGTGGTCGAATCGATGGTGTCGGTCAGGACGCGCCGGATCTCGGCGATCACGGGCACGAACGAGGCGGCCAGGTCGCGGTGCTGGTAGGGCGCGAAGGCGGCGCCGCGGCGCTCCTTGCGCCCGAACGTGGCCAGTTCGCCCGCCAGCGTCAGCATCTGGCAGTACAGCAGCTCGGGATGGAGCCGGGCGCGCTCGGCCAGGTGGGCGAACAGCGGCTCGTAGCGGTTGCACAGCTGCAGCAGCAGGAAGTCGGCGAATTCGGCCACGCCCTTGCCGCCGGGCTGGGCCACGCGCTCGGCCAGCGCCGCGCCGCGGTGGCGCAGCAGGCCGACGATCTCCTTGAGGTATTCGAACAGGCGCGCGGCCACCCGCACGTCGAGGCAGACCGCGCAAAAGTCCTCGTCGAGCACCAGCGTGCCGTCGGCGCGCTGCTCGCGCACGCGCGCCAGCGGCAGGCTCGAATAGGCCGGATTGACCTCGGCGGCGAGCCGCAAGCGCATGTTGAGCACGCCCGTCTTGAGCACCGCCATGCCCTCGTTGCCGGCCACCGCGTCGCGCACGTCGGCGTCGCGCCCGTGGTAGCGCAGCACGTCGGCGGCGTCGCCGTCGCCGAGCGCGAGGTCGGCCATGCCGGGCCGGCGCAACGGCAGGCACAGGCACACCACCGCGTCCTTGGCGTGCGCGCCGACGTCGAGCGGCTGCGGCAGCGGGCCGTCGTCGGGCAGGCTGAACGGCGTGCCGTCGGGCATGATCCCGCTCGCCGACGCCAGACCCAGCTTGCCCAGCTTGAGCAGTTCGCGGTCGAGCTGCAGCGCGACGAAGCCGGAACCGTACGCGACCACGCTGTCGAGGCGCTGGTCGAGCGCGCGCTCGTGGTAGCGGTCCTGCTGCTGGAAGTGGTGCGGCCGCAGGAACAGACCCTCCGACCAGATCACCCGGTTTTGGTAAGACATAATGCCCTTTTTTAAGTGCCTATCTGCGCGCCGGTCCGTGCGTGGCCGGCCGGGCCGCGTCGGCGGCCCGGGGCGGGTGCTAGTCGCAGACGTTGTCCTCGTTCTCGTCCTTGCAGTCGGGGCCCTTGAGCTTGAGCGCGCCGTCGTGCGGGTACGGCGCCAGCTCGTTGAGGTCGGTCGGGATGCCGCGCTCGACCGTCTTGGCGTAGCCGTCGGCCTGCTTGTCGATCGCCTGCAGCACCTGGCCCACCGCCGCGCTGCTCGCGGCGATCGCGGCGGCGAGGCTGGCGTTGAAGATGCTCAGGCCGTTGACCGTGAGCGCCTTCTCCTCGTTCGCGTAGCCGGCGTAGGCGGTCGGCGAAAGGAAGGACAGGCCGAGCGTTCCGTTGGCCGCGCCCTTGGTCTGGAAATGGGCGTTGACGGCCTGCCCCGAGACGATCGTCAGATTGGCGCCCGGCTTGACCAGCAAAGGCGCGCCGATCGTGCCGATGTTGCCGGCGGGGTTCTTGACGTCGACGGTCACGCTGTCGCCGATGATGCCGGACGAAGGCGCGCCCGTGCCCTGCAGGGTGTTCTGCGCGACCAGGTCGATGCTGGTGCCGTTGACCGCGCCCAGCGTCAGCAAGCCCGAGCTGCTGAGCTTGACGGCGCCGCCGCTGGCGTCGACCGCGCCGCCGAACACGTTGGCGTTGTTCGACAGCGTGATGGCCTGGCCCGGCGCCGCGAGCGTGCTGCTGCCGCCGATGTTGAGCGCCGCCGGCTGGGTGATGGCGCCGCCGGCGTTGACGCTGAGCGCGCCGCCCACGCTGCCGCTGGCGGCGAGCGCGCCGCCGCTGGTGGCGCTGGCGTTGCCGGTGCCGGCCAGCACCAGCGTCAGCGCGTTCTGGTCGCGGATCGCGAAGTTGGCACCGCTGAGCGAGACCGCGCCGCCGAAGTCGTTGCCGGCGTTGGCCAGCGTGATCGCCTGGCCGCTGGCGGTGAGCGCGCTCGCGCCCCCGACAGCGAGGGCGCCGCTTTGGACGATGCCGCCGGCCGTGGTCGCGGCGGCGAGGGTGCCTGCGATGCTGCCGCCGAGGTCGAGCGCGCCGCCGGCGCCGATGTTGGCGTTGCCGGCGTCGCTCAGGGCCAGCAGCAGGCCGTTGGCGTCGCGCAGCGTGACGTTGGTGCCGCTCACCGTCGTCAACGCCTTGAAGTCGTTGAGGGCGTTCGACAACGTGATGGGCTGGCCGGCGGCGCTGATGGTGCTCGCGCCGTTGACCACGAGCGCGCCGCCCTGGACGATGCCGCCGGCGCTGGTGGCGGCGGCCAGGGTGCCGCCCACCGTGCCGCCGATGTCGAGCGTGCCGCCGGCGGCGACGTTCGCATTGCCCGCGTCGGTCAGCGCCAGCGCGAGCGCGTTGGCGTCGCGCAGCGAGACGCCGCTGCCGGCCACCGTGGCCTTGCCCGTGAAATCATTGCCGGCGTTGGTCAGCGCGATGCTCTGGCCGCTCGCCGTGATCGCGCTGGTGCCGCCCACCGCGAGCGCGGCGCTCTGGACGATGCCGCCCGCGGTGGTGCTCGCGGCCAGGGTGCCGGCGACGCTGCCGCTCAAGTCGAGCGTGCCGCCGGCCGTCACGATCGCATTGCCGCCATCGGCCAGTGCGACGGCGAGCGCGTTCATGTCGTTCACCGTCACGCCGGTGCCGGTCAAGGTCGCCTTGCCGGTGAAGTTGTTGCCCGCGTTGGCCAGGGTGATGGCCTGGCCGCTCGCCGTGATCGCGCTGGTGCCGCCGACCGTGATCGCGGCGCTCTGGACGATGCCGCCCGCGGTGGTCGCGGCGGCCAGGTTCCCGCCGACATTGCCGCTGAGGTCGAGAAGGCCGCCGGCGTTGACATTGGCGTTGCCGGCGTCGACCAAAGTCAGCGTCAGCGCGTTCATGTCGCGTACCGTCACGCCCGTTCCCGTCACCGTTGCCCTGCCCGTGAAATTGTTGCCCGCATTGGACAGCAGAATCGACTGTCCGCTCGCCGTGATCGCGCTGGTGCCGCCGACCGTGAGCGCGCCGCTCTGGACGATCCCGCCGGCGCTGGTGGTCGCGGCCAAGGTGCCCGCGACGCTGCCGCCCAGGTCGAGAAGACCGGCTGCGGTCACGCTCGCGTTGCCGCCATCGGCGAGCGCCACCGAGAGCGCGTTCATGTCGCGCACCGTCACGTTGGTTCCCGTGAGTGTGGCCTTGCCCGTGAAATCGTTGCCCGCGTTGGCCAGCGTGATGGCCTGGCCGGACGCCGTGATCGTACTCGTGCCACCCACGGCGAGCGCGCCGGACTGGACGATGCCGCCGGCCGTGGTCATCGCGCCCAGGGTACCGCCCACGGTGCCGCTTAAATCGAGCGGGCCGCCGGCCATGACACTGGCGTTGCCGCCGTCGACCAGGGCGACGGTGAGCGCGTTCATGTCGCGCACCGTCACGCCGGTTCCGGTCAGCGTCGCCTTGGCCATGAAATCGTTGCCCGCGTTGGCCAGCAGGATCGACTGGCCGCTGGCCGTGATCGCGCTGGTGCCGCCGACCACGAGCGCGCCGGTCTGGACGACGCCGCCCGCGGTGGTCGCGGCCGCAAGGGTGCCGGCGACGTTGCCGCTGATATCGAGTTGACCGCCGGCGCTGACGCTGGCGTTGCCGCCATCGGCGAGCGCGACCGCGAGGGCGTTCATGTCGCGTACCGTCACCCCGGTTCCCGTCAAGGTCGCCTTGCCGCCGAAATCGTTGCCGGCGTTGGCCAGGGTGATCGCCTGCCCGCTCGCCGTGATGGCGCTGGTGCCGCCGACCGCGAGCGCGCCGCCCTGGACGATGCCGCCCGCGGTGGTCGCCGCGGCCAGGGTGCCGGTCACGTTGCCACTGATGTCGAGTTGGCCGCCGGCGCTGACGCTGGCGTTGCCGCCATCGGACAGCGCCACGGTCAGCGCGTTCATGTCGCGTACCGTCACGCCCGTTCCGGTCAGTGTCGCCTTGCCCGTGAAGTTGTTGGCGGCGTTGGCCAAGGTGATGCCCTGGCCGGTCGCCGTGAGGGCGCTGGTGCCGCCGACCGTGAGCGCGCCGGTTTGGACGATGCCGCCCGCGCTCGTCGCGGCGCTCAGGTTGCCGACGACGTTGCCGCTGATATCGAGCTGACCGCCGGCGCTGACGCCGGCGTTGCCGCCATCGGCGAGCGCCACCGAAAGAGCGTTCATGTCGCGCACCGTCACGCCGGTTCCGGTCAGCGTTGCCTTGCCGCCGAAGTCGTTGCCGGCGTTGGCCAAGGTGATCGCCTGCCCGGTCGCCGTGATGGCGCTGGTGCCGCCGACCGCGAGCGCGCCGGTCTGGACGACGCCGCCCGCCGAGGTCATGGCGGTCAGGGTGCCGCCGACGTTGCCGCTCAGGTCGAGTTGGCCGGCGGCGGTGACGCTGGCGTTGCCGCCGTCCGCCAGCGCCACGGCCAGCGCGTTCATGTCGTTGACCGTCACGCCGGTTCCCGTGAGCGTCGCCTTGCCCATGAAGTCGTTGCCGGCGTTGGCCAGCAGGATGCCCTGGCCGGTCGCCGTGATGGCGCTGGTGCCGCCGACCACGAGCGCGCCGGTCTGGACCACGCCGCCTGCCGAGGTCATCGCGGTCAGGCTGCCGCTGACGCTGCCGGAGATGTCGAGCAGGCCGCCGGCGGTGACGCTGGCGTTGCCGCCATCGGCGAGGCCGACCACGAGTGCGTTCATGTCGCGCACCGTCACGCCGGTTCCGGTCAGGGTCGCCTTGCCCATGAAGTCGTTGCCCGCATTGGCCAGCGCGATGGCCTGGCCGGTCGCCGTGATGGCGCTGGTGCCGCCGACCGCGAGCGCGCCGGTCTGGACGATGCCGCCCGCCGAGGTCATCGCGCTCAGGGTGCCGGTGACGTTGCCGCTGAGGTCGAGTTGTCCGGCGGCAGTGACGCTGGCGTTGCCGCCGTCCGCGAGGGACACGGCGAGCGCGTTCATGTCGTTGACCGTCACGCCCGTGCCGGTCAGCGTTGCCTTGCCCATGAAGTCGTTGCCGGCGTTGGCCAACAGGATGCTCTGGCCGGTCGCGGTGATGGCGCTGGTGCCGCCGACCGTCAGTGCGCCGGCCTGGACCACGCCGCCCGCCGTCGTCATGGCGGCCAGGGTGCCGCTGACGTTGCCGGAGATGTCGAGCAGGCCGCCGGCGGTGACGCTGGCGTTGCCGCCGTCGGCCAAGGCCACCGTGAGTGCGTTCATGTCGCGCACCGTCACGCCGGTTCCGCTCAGCGTCGCCGTGCCCATGAAATCATTGCCCGCGTTGGCCAGCGCGATGCTCTGGCCGGTCGCCGTGATGGCGCTGGTGCCGCCGACCGTGAGCGCGCCCGCCTGCACGACGCCGCCCGCCGAGGTCATGGCGGTCAGGGTGCCGGCGACGTTGCCGCCAAGGCCGAGTTGGCCGGCGGCAGTGACGCTGGCGTTGCCGGCGTCGGCCAGCGACACCGCAAGCGCGTTCATGTCCTTGACCGTCACGCCGGTTCCGGTGAGCGTCGCCATGCCCATGAAGTCGTTGCCCGCGTTGGCGAGAGCGATGGTCTGGCCGCTCGCCGTGATGGCGCTGGTGCCGCCGACCACGAGCGCGCCGCCTTGGACGATGCCGCCCGCCGTCGTCATTGCGGCCAGGGTGCCGGTGGCGTTGCCGCTGATGTCGAGTTGGCCGCCGGCGGTGACGTCGGCGTTGCCGCCATCGGCCAGGGCCACTGTGAGCGCGTTCATGTCGCGCACCGTCACGCCGGTGCCGGTCAGCGTCGCCTTGCCCATGAAGTCGTTGCCCGCGTTGGCCAGCGCGATGCTCTGTCCGGTCGCCGTGATGGCACTGGTGCCGCCGACGACGAGCGCGCCGGTCTGGACGATGCCGCCCGCGGAGGTCAGCGCGGCCAGGGTGCCGGTGACGTTGCCGGAGATGTCGAGTTGGCCGCCCGCGGTGACGTCGGCGTTGCCGCCATCGGCCAGGCCGACCACGAGTGCGTTCATGTCGCGCACCGTCACGCCCGTTCCGGTCAGCGTCGCCTTGCCCATGAAATCGTTGCCCGCGTTTGCCAGCGCGATGGTCTGGCCGCTCGCCGTGATGGCGCTGGTGCCGCCGACCGCGAGCGCGCCGGTCTGCACCACGCCGCCCGCCGAGGTCGTCGCGGTCAGTGTGCCGCCGACGTTGCCGCTGAGGTCGAGTTGGCCGGCTGCCGTGACGCCGGCGTTGCCGGCGTCCGCCAGCGCCACCGCCAGCGCGTTCATGTCGTTGACCGTCACGCCGGTGCCGGTGAGCGTCGCCTTGCCCATGAAGTCGTTGCCGGCGTTGGCCAACAGGATGCTCTGGCCCGTCGCCGTGATGGCGCTGGTGCCGCCGACGACCAGCGCGCCGGTTTGGACGATGCCGCCGGCGGAGGTCGCCGCGGCCAGGGTGCCGCTGACGTTGCCCGAGATGTCGAGCAGGCCGCCGGCGCTGACGTCGGCATTGCCGCCGTCGACCAAGGCCACAGTGAGGGCGTTCATGTCGCGCACCGTCACACCGGCGCCTGTGAGCGTCGCCTTGCCCATGAAATCATTGCCGGCGTTGGCCAGGGCGATGCTCTGGCCGGTCGCCGTGATGGCGCTGGTGCCGCCGACCGCGAGCGCGCCGGTCTGCACGATGCCGCCGGCCGAGGTCATTGCGCTCAGGGTGCCGCCGACGCTGCCGCCAAGGTCGAGTTGGCCGGCCGCCGTGACGCTCGCGTTGCCGCCGTCCGCAAGGGACACGGCAAGCGCGTTCATGTCGTTGACCGTCACGCCCATGCCCGTCATGCTCGCCATGCCCATGAAATCGTTGCCTGCGTTGGCCAACAGGATGCTCTGGCCGGTCGCCGTGATGGCGCTGGTGCCGCCGACGACGAGCGCGCCGGTTTGGACAATGCCGCCGGCGGAGGTCTGCGCCGTCAGCGCGCCACCGACAGTGCCGGAGATGTCGAGCACTCCGCCGGCACCGACGTTGGCGCTGCCGCCGGTGGCCAAGGCCACCGTGAGCGCGTTCATGTCGCGCAGCACCACACTCGTTGCGCTCATGCTTGCCTTGCCCATGAAATCGTTGGCCGCGTTGGCCAGGATGATTTGGCCGCTCGCAGTGATGGCGCTGGTGCCGCCGACGACCAGCGCCGCGTTTTGGATGATGCTGCCCGAAGTCGCCTGCGCGGCCAGGGTGCCGGTGACGTTGCCGCTGAGAATCATGGAATTGCCGGCAGTCACATCGGCATTGCCGCCATCGGCCAAGACCACCGACAGGTTGTTCATGTCGCGCACCGTCACGCCGGTGCCGGTCAGCGTCGCCTGGCCCCCGAAATTGTTGCCCGCATTGGCCAGCAGGATGCTTTGGCCGGTCGCCGTAATGGCGCTGGCGCCGACGACCGAGAGTGCGCCGGTCTGCACGATGCCGCCCGCCGAGGTCATTGCGGTCAGGGTGCCGCCGACGCTGCCGCCAAGGTCGAGCTGGCCGGCCGCCGTGACGCTCGCGTTGCCGCCGTCCGCAAGGGACACGCCAAGCGCGTTCATGTCGTTGACCGTCACCCCCGTGCCGGTCAGCGTCGTCGTGCCAGTGAAATCGTTGCCGACGTTGGCCAGTGCAATACTCTGGCCGGTCGCCGTAATGGCGCTGGTGCCGCCCACGACGAGCGCGCCGGTCTGGACGATGCCGCCGGCGGAGGTCATCGCGGCCAGGGTGCCGGTGACGTTGCCGCCAAGGTCGAGCTGGCCGGCGGCCGTGACGCTGGCGTTGCCGCCGTCCGCGAGGGACACCGCCAGCGCGTTCATGTCGTTGACCGTCACGCCGGTGCCCGTCAGGGTTGCCTTGCCCATGAAGTCATTGCCGGCGTTGGCCAGCATGATGCTCTGGCCGCTCGCCGTGATGGCGCTGGTGCCGCCGACCGCGAGCGCGCCGGTCTGGACGATCCCGCCCGCCGACGTCATTGCGGCCAGCGTGCCGGTGACGTTGCCGCTGATGTCGAGCAGGCCGCCGGCGGTGACGCTGGCGTTGCCGCCATCGGCGAGGCCGACCACGAGGGCGTTCATGTCGCGCACCGTCACGCCGGTGCCGGTCAGTGTGGCCTTGCCCATGAAGTCGTTGCCTGCATTGGCCAGGGCGATGGTCTGGCCGGTCGCCGTGATGGCGCTGGTGCCGCCGACCGCGAGCGCGCCGGTCTGCACGATGCCGCCGGCAGAGGTCATCGCGGTCAGGGTGCCGGCCACGTTGCCACCGAGGTCGAGTTGGCCCGCGGCAGTAACGCTGGCGTTGCCGCCGTCCGCGAGGGAAACTGCGAGCGCGTTCATGTCGTTGACCGTAACGCCGGTGCCCGTCAGGCTTGCCGTGCCCGTGAAGTCGTTGCCGGCGTTGGCCAGCAGGATGCTTTGGCCGGTCGCGGTGATGGCGCTGGTGCCGCCGACCGCGAGCGCGCCGGTCTGGACGACACCGCCCACCGAGGTCATCGCAGTCAGGCTGCCGGTGACGCTGCCGGAGATGTCGAGCAGACCGTTGGCGCTGACGCTGGCGTTGCCGCCGTCGGCCAATACCACCCGCAGGCCGTTAACGTCATTTACCGTCACACCCGTGCCGGTCAGCGTTGCCGTTCCACCGAAATTGTTGCCTGCGTTGCCCAGCATGATCGACTGTCCGGTCGCCGTGATGGCGCTGGTGCCGGAGACCTGGAGCGCGCCGGACTGGACGATGCCCCCGCCCGAGGTCGTCGCTGTCAGGTTGCCGCCGGCGCTGCCACTGAGGTCAAGCACGCCGCCGGCGCTCACGATGGCGTGGCCGTTGGCAGCGAGGTTCAGCATCAGCGCGTTGATATCCTTGATCGTGATGTGGTTCCCGGTGAACGAGGTGGCGCCGCCGAAGTCGTTGTTATTGCCCAGATTCATTGAGGTGGAGGACGAGAACGTGCTGGCGCCGCTCACGGTCAGCGTGTCGGCGCCGTTCTGGGTGAAGTCGGCGCCCGTCACCGCCAAGCTCGACGCCCTGACGGCGCCGAGCGTGATGTGACCGGAGACCGCGCCCACGCCACCGGCTCCCGCGTCGATGACGACATCCGGGGCGAGGTCGGCCAGCGTCGCGGCCCTGACCACGCCGCTGGTGTTGATCACCGAGCCGAGCACCTCGTCGGCCGAGCGCGCCGTCATGAACACGCGCCCGCCGGTGGCGACGATGTTGCCGGAGTTGACGACGGCCGCTTGTGCCACGGCGGCGTCGACGCTGAAGCTGACCAGGTTGCTGCCGGCCAGACTCAGCGTGGCGCGCTCGCCCGCGAGCAGCGCGGTGGCGCCGCCCGGCGTGGTGATGCTGCCGGCGTTGTTCACCTTGGGCGCGGCCAACACCACGAACGCGCCGGGAACGGCGGTGATCGCGCCGTCGTTGGTCACCGTGCCGGCGGCCGGGCCGGCCGTGAACTGGTAGTTGCCGGCGTTGAAATCGGCGGTCGAGAGCGCCATCGTCGAGGCCACCAGGCCGCCCGTGTTGACGCTGGCCCCGGGCGCGAAGTACACGCCGGCGCCGTTGACGAGGAACACCTGGCCGTTCGACGAGAGCGAGCCGAAGATTTCCGAAGGGCTGCCGCCGATCACGCGGTTGAGCGCCACCGAGGTCGCGCTGGGCTGCACGAACTGCACGCTTTCGGCGGCCCCGATCGAAAAACTGGTCCAGTCGAGGACCACCTTCGCCGTGCTTTGCGTAACCACCGTGTTGGTGGTCCCGGTGACGATGGCGGTGCCCGTCACGACACTGTCGAGCACCGGCGCCGCCGCCACGAAACCGGGCACGAAGGGCGACAGCATCGCCACCAGCATCAGGCTGATGCTGCGGCGCCGGTTCGGCCAGTACGTGACGCTCAGCTTGCGGGAGAGTTTGAACACGACCGGTTTGAGCGAGACGCGCAGGAAGCGGGCGACACGGCGGACTGGCTGGGCGGCGGCGGGGGCTGTGCTGCAAGTGGCATTTGACATGATCATTCCTCAATGGCGCGCTGCTGGCGCAAGATAACGGCGGTGCCGTCCCGATCCGGGCGGTCCCGTGCGCGTGGTGCGCGCCGGGCCGCCCGGGACGGGGGCGACGGATCTCTACATGGTGTGTCTTGGGTCTGGGGCTGCCGGCCTAGAACGAATAACTCAAGCTGGCCCACACGCGTGCGCCGTCTTTCGCCTCTTCCACGGGGGAGCTGGCGCTGCTCGGAAAGGTCAGGTACTGCTTGCCCTGCCATGCGACCGAGACCTTGAACATCACCTTCTCGCCGTAGGCGGTGTTCATGCCCACGCCGTAGCCGGACAGTTGCTGGCTGTTGATGCGCTCCTTGAGCCGGCTGTTGTCGTGGTTGCGGGTGACCTGGCCGAGGTCGTAGAAGACGATCGGCACCACTTCGAGCGGGCCCACCTTGAGTCCCGGCGGCCCCCAGCGCAGCTCGGCCGAGGCGGAATAGCCCTTGTCGCCGATGAGCTTGCCGACCGGGAAGGCGCGCACCGTGCTTTCGCCGCCGAGCGCGAATTTTTCGGCCGGATGCAAGTTCTTGTTGGCGCCCTGGGCGCTGAGGGTGAACACCGCGTGCACGCCCGCCACCAGCTGCTGCAGGCGCTGCATCGACAAGGTGTATTTGGTGAACGAGCCGGCCGAGTGGGCGCCGAACGCGCTTTGGTCGAAAGACATGCGGAACGGGTCGTGGATCTCGAGCTTGCCGCGCGTCAGGTTGAGCCGGTAGATGGTCAAGCCGGCGAAGCGGTCGCGCAGGTCGCCATTGATCTGGGCGCTGACCGAATCGACCGTGTGCTCCTCGCTGGTGGCCTGCACGTCGTTGCGGTCGGTCAGTTTCTGCTTCTGGGCGCTGATCTGCCCGAACACATTGTTGTGCTTGCTGCGGATGAACGGGTGCACCACGTTGCCCGACAGGACCTCGGCGATGCCGTTCAGTTTGAGGTTGGCGAAGTCCTTGCCCATCAGGTAGCCGAGCCGCGCTGCACTGATGCCGCCGCGCGTGCCGTGCGCGCCGAGCGGCAAGGAATACCCGATCCGGCCGAAGCGGTTGCCGCTTTCGTTGGCCAGGAAGCCGCGCAGCGACAGGTGGTCGCCCAGGCCGTAGGGATTGTTGATATTGACTTCGGCGCCGAGCCGGGCGGAGCCCGAGAAACGGCTGCCGAAGTTGTCGAGCTCGACGCGCCCGCTGACGACCGGCGCGTCCGGGTCGCGCACCACGTTGACAACGATGTTGGCCGTCCCCGGCGCGCCGCCCGGGTCGATCACCGACTTGGCGTCGACGCGCGGGATGTCGCGCAGCAGCAGCAGAGGCCGTTCGATGCCGTATTCGGTGATCGCGTGCCCGCCCCCGATGTGGGCCGCGACGAGCTGCTTGGCGCGCGCGGCGCTGATGGGCGCGTCGGGGGCGACATTGACCGTGACCTGGTCGAGCCGGCCCTCGAGCACGGCGATCTCGATGACCCCGCCGCTGCTCGCCTGTTTTGGAATATAGGCCTGCGCCAGGAACCAGCCCTGGCTGCGATAATAACCCTTGATCCGGTCGGCGGCCTCGCCCAGGTCCGCCATGGTCACGGGTTTGCCGAGGTAGGACGCGACCAGCGGCGCGAGCGCCTCGGCCGGATACGCCGTGTTTCCTGAGAATTTGAATTGGGAGACGACGACCGTGGCGCCGTCGGCGGCGGGGGCGGCGGCGGACCGGGCCGGCTCGACCTTGATCAACGGGGCGTCGGGCTGTTTGGCCGGCTGCGCGCTTTTGCGCGCCTCGTCGGCGGCCTGGGGATCGAGCACCTGCTGGGCCAGGGCGGACGACGCCGTGATCGCCGCGGCGCCACAACCGATAATCGACAGTAAGTGCCTTGCTTTGTGAATTTTCATCTCTTTTATATCCCCGAATTTTTTTTGGAGCAAGTCGACCGAAGGCTGCTAATAAAAACAAGGCAAACAGATTCATCTTTGGCGCGGCTGGAGCAATGTCAAAATATTATCGTATACTCAATATTTGATAGCGCCGTCGCATTTTACTTAATTAACATGGTGTAAACAGGAATATGCAATTTACAACAGAAGATCGGACAAAAAGTGGCCGTGTAAAAAAAAATATTTTGTGATATTTGGTGTGAATTGGCATGAAAGTTAGGTGTACTATAAAGAGGCGATGCCTGTGTTTACAGCGCGGAATTGCGGGGATAAAGTCATAAAATTGCCCGTAATTCGGGCAAAACCACGATCCGAGGCAGAAATCTGGCCAGCCGGTGCGACGCGGCCCACAGTCAACAATTTAAATTAATAAATATTGTCACTATTATCTTATTGATTGGCGCAAAAGTGGCATTGCGCATAGGAAATTATGGAGCTTTTGGCCCGGACTGCGCGATCCTTAATGTTATTTTTTTATAATCGTTTAAAATTGCAAAGTGAATAACATGCACCGATGGTTGTCTGCATTGCTCGCCCCGCACAACAATGAAATCATTACCACGCAGGGGGCGAAAGAACTGAACGACCTGGCGCAGGGCCAGGTCGAATTTGTTTTCGCCCTGGTCGACGGCGAAAGCCCGAACCGCACCGGCGAACTGCTTGGCGCGGTCGCGACGATCGCCGGCCATAACGGCTGGATGGTGCAGGAGCTCGTATGCAATCTCGCCGTGCTTACCGTCGGCACGCTGCCTTCGCGCGAGCCGCTCGTGCTCGACCGCGCCTCGCTCGTCAACAAACTGCTGCAGGCGATGACGGGGAACATCAAGGTGGTGCACGGCGCCGAGCGCGCGCATTACGGCAACATGGGCAGCCGCGCGCGCAGGACCTACGGCGCCTTGCTGCCATCGTTCACCGAGTGCGTCGTCGTGCTCCATACGCTGCCGGCGGGCCGCGCGCACGAGATGGCGGCCGGAGGGGCAGCCACATGAGCGGTTCGCCACTGTTCGCGCTGCGTGATTTCGACCCGACCGACGCGGGCGAGGCCCAGGCGGTGAACGCGCTGGCCATCGCCGCGTTCACGCAATACCAGCATGCCTACACCGATTGGCCGGTTTTCAGGGAGCGCATCGCCGATATGGCCGCGCTGGCGGCCAGCGGCGAGATCATCGTCGCCCAGGCGGGCAACGAGATCGTCGGCGCGGTCGCCTACATCGGGCCGGGCAAGCCGAAGAGCGCCTTCTTTTTGCCGGAGTGGCCGATCATGCGGATGCTGGTCGTCGCGCCACGGGCGCGCGGGCTCGGGGTGGGCCGGGCCTTGGCGCTGGCCTGCCTGGAGCGTGCGCGGCGCGACGGCGCCGCGGTCTTCGCCTTGCACACGAGCACGCTCATGACGGTGGCGCTGCCGATGTACGAGCGCATGGGATTTGCCTGGTCGGCGGACGTGCCCGACATTCACGGGGTCGCGTACAAGGTGTATCTCAAGCGGCTAGACGGCTGAGTTGTCCCTGGCCCATTGCGCTGGTGGCACATGGCCGGCTTAGGGTAATGTACGGGACCAACACTAAATAATGGGGAGCCAAACCTTGAACAGCAGATCGTTGCGCCTCGTCCTCATCGCCTTGTTAAGCGTGTCCTTGCCGGTGCATGCATGCATCAACGAGTCCGGCACCAACAGCCGCGGCGAACGGATCGAGCTCTCGAGCCACGCGGGCCAAAACCTCAAGCCGCATCTCGTCACGGCGACGAGCAAGACATGGCTGATCGAATGGTCGCGGCACACGATCGATGCCGCTCGCAAGGACGCCTCTTTCAACAACTTGAATAATCTCGCCGCGGTGCTGATCCGGCACGGCCGGCTTCCCGAAGCGGTCGCCCTGTTGCAGTTTTTGGAGCGCAAGTACCCCGGCCGTTACGAGACGGCCTCGAATGTCGGTACTGCATATGAATTGATGGGCCGCAACGAGGACGCATTGAAGTGGATCCAGGTGGGCCTGGAGCGCAACCCGGCCGACCATCAGGGCACGGAATGGCTGCACGTCCATATCCTCAAAGCGAAGTTGGGCCGGGTCGCGGCGCCGGCGCCGGGCCGATCGATTCTTGATCTCGATTTCGGCAATGGCGCAACGCCAAGCCGGCCGCCGCGCCTGCCCGCCGGGAATGCTGGGAAGCCACTTTCCTTGTATGAATTGGGGCAAGCTTTGCGTTACCAATTGCTGGAGCGAATTGCGTTCGTCGCCGCGCCAGATCCGATGGTGGCGGGCCTGCTGCTCGACTGGGCCAACCTTGAGCTGCTCGCCGGCACCGTGGAATCGGCCGACGTGCTGTACGACGCGGCGAGGCGGTATGGCAGCAAGGACGCGACGATCGCGGTCCGCAAGACGCAGGTGGCGAAAATCCTTACACGAGCGAAAGCACGGCTGTGGCAGGGACAAGGGAACTGCGAGTTGTGCGAACCGGAGTGAACGGCTAGCGGGCGCCGGATGCTTGCTCAAGCGCCGCGGGCTATGCACAAACGTATAGATAAGGCATGCGTCATGCATAAATGAATAGCCTGCCCGATGCCGCCCGGCGGGCGAGCTCCGGTCGATCGCCCGCGCCCCGCGGCCGGCAACCGTCATCCGGCGGCCGAAAACCGCCGCTCGTCCCAGCGGCCTTGCGGCCCGGCGCAGTCCCCGGTACTGTCTGCCTAACAGTCGACCACCGGATACCCGCCCCACATGCTGACCACCGCCCCCTCCCCCGCCAAAACCCAAGGCATCGCGCTCGCGCTCGGCTGGCGGCGCCTGCTCGCCACGCTGGTTTTCGCCACGTTGGTCGGCCTGCTCAACAGTGCCGCATCACAGTCGCCCACCAGCCTGGTCGTCGGACGCGCGCTGCTGGTCGGCTTCGTCGCGCTGCTCGCGTTCGGCCTGTTCGAGCAGTGGCCGGCGCGCCTGCCGGCATGGATCGCGCGCTGGGTGCTGCAGCTCGTCGCCGTGGTGGTGGCCATGCCGCTGGCCGCGCTGCTCGCCTACGTCCTAACGACCGGCAACAATTTCGATTTCCTGCAGCATGAGGCGCGCCGCACCGGCTTCATCATGCTCTCGCTCACCGGCATGCTGTTCGGCCCCTGGATCGCGCTGACGGCGATGCTGCGCCAGCGCGAAGCCTTCGCCCGCGGCCAGGCGCTCGCCTTCGCACTCGAACGCAGCGAGCTCGAACGGCGCGCGCTCGACGCCCGCATGCGCCTGCTGCAGTCGCAGGTGCAGCCGCACTTTTTGTTCAACACGCTGGCCAACGTGCAGGCGCTGGTCGACGCCGGCTCGCCCCAGGCCTCGGCCGTGTTGCGCGCCCTGGTCGCCTACCTGCGCGCGGCCGTGCCGCGCCTTAACGAGCCGCTGACCACGCTCGGCGAGGAGTTGCAGCTGGTGCGCGCCTACCTCGACCTGATGCACATGCGCATGCCCGACCGCCTGCAGTACGCGGTCAACGCCGGCGACGACACGCTGGACCTGCGCTGTCCGCCGCTGACCCTGCTCACGCTCGTCGAAAACGCGGTGCGCCACGGCATCGACCCGAGCGAGGAAGGCGGGCGCATCGAGATCGACGTGCGCCTGTCGGAGCAGCGCTGCCTGCTGCGCGTGTGCGACACCGGGGTCGGCCTGCAGGCCGCCGGCAACGGGCTGGGCACGGGGCTGGCCAACCTGCGCGAACGGCTGCAGCAGGCGTTCGGCGGCAAAGCGCAGCTGGGCCTGACCTCGCTCGAGCCGCACGGCATCTGCGTCGAACTCGATTTTCCCGCCGAAAGGATCATCAAATGAAGCACCGACCGACCGCCTTGATCGCCGACGACGAACCGCTGCTGCGCGAGGTCATGGCGCGCATGCTGGCCCAGGCCTGGCCCGAGCTCGAGCTGGTGGCGACGGCGCGCAACGGGCGCGAAGCGATCGAGCAGTTCGAGCGGCACCAGCCCGACATCTGCTTTCTGGACGTGCACATGCCGGGCGTGTCGGGGGTCGAGGCGGCGCACCAGATCGGGCGCCGCGCGCACCTGGTGTTCGTCACCGCCTACGACCAGTACGCGGTGCAGGCGTTCGCCGAGGGCGCACTCGACTACCTCATCAAACCGGTCGACCCGGCGCGCCTGGCCGACACCGTGGCGCGCCTCAAGCAGCGTTTGCAGGCGGCCGAGCCGGCGCTGAACACGGAGGCGATGCTCGAGCAGTTCGCGGCCAGCCTGCGCCAGCACGCCGCGCCGGCTCCGCTGCGCTGGATCCGCGCCAGCGTGGGGCAATCGCTGCACCTGATCCCGGTCGACAGCATCGACTTTTTGCGTTCGGACGAGGGCTACACGCTGGTGGCCTGGCATGACGACAAGGGCGACCCGGTCGAGGCGCTGATCCGCACGCCGCTCAAGGAGTTGCTGGGCCAGCTGGACGGGGCGCAGTTCGCGCAGGTGCACCGTTCGGTGGTGGTCAATATGCGTGCGATCAGCCATGTCAAGCGCGGCTTGAATGAAACCGCGGACATCCATCTCAAGGGGCGTAGCGAGGTGCTCAAGGCGAGCCGCGCGTATCTGCATCTGTTCCGCCAGATGTAGGGAATGCGGGACGGCGTTGCAGGAGTGGAATTGCTGTGTTTAGTGCGGCAGAAATCGCGAAGCTTGATCCCTTCAAAGACCTAAACCAACATCGTCCTCGCGCATGCGGGGACCCATAGAACGTTAGCTCGTAGCCGACGTTCTATGGGTCCCCGCATGCGCGAGGACGATGTATTGGCTTATTCGAGCACCAGCGCCGGCGACGCCAGTTCCTCGTCTTGCCGCGCCAGCTGGCGCTCCCACATCTGCTTGTACAAGCCGTCGAGCGCCAGCAGCGACTGGTGGGTGCCGCGCTCGACGATGCGGCCGTGGTCGAGCACCAGGATCTGCTGGGCGTCGGCCACCGTCGACAGACGGTGCGCGATGACCAGCGTGGTGCGGTTCTTGGCGATGTCCTTGAGCTGCGCCTGGATCGCCTGCTCGGCCTTGGAGTCGAGCGCCGAGGTGGCCTCGTCGAAAATGAGGATCGCCGGGTCCTTGAGCAAGGTGCGCGCGATCGCCACGCGCTGCTTTTCGCCGCCCGACAACTTCAACCCGCGCTCGCCGACCATGGTCGCGTAGCCGTCCGGCAGGCTCTCGATGAAGTCGTGGATCGAGGCCGCGCGCGCCGCCGCCACGATGTCTTCCTTGCTCGAACCGGGTTTGCCATAGGCGATGTTGTATTCGATCGTGTCGTTGAACAGCACCGTGTCTTGCGGCACGATGCCGATCGCCGCGCGCAGCGATTCCTGGGTCACCGCGCGCAGGTCCTGGCCGTCGATCGTGATCGCGCCGGCGTTGACGTCGTAGAAGCGGAACAACAGCCGCGACAAGGTCGACTTGCCCGAGCCGCTGTGGCCGACCACGGCGGTGGTGGTGCCCGCCTCGATCGCAAAATCGACGTCGAACAGGATCTGGCGCTTGGCCTCGTAGCTGAATTCGACGTGCGAAAACACCACGCGCGCGCCGTCGGCCGCGAGCGGCTTGGCGCCGTCGGCGTCGGCCACTTCGCGGTTCTGGTCGAGCAGCGAGAACAGGCGCTCCATGTCGGCCAGGCTTTGCTTGATCTCGCGGTAGATCACGCCCAAGAAGTTGAGCGGGATGTAAAGCTGGATCATGAAGGCGTTGACCAGCACCAGGTCGCCGAGCGTCATGGTGCCGGCGATCACGCCCTCGGTCGCGCGCCACAAAATGAGCGTGACGGCGGTGGCGATGATCAGCGACTGCCCCGTGTTGAGCAGCGCCAGCGAGCTTTGCGACTTGACCGCGGCCGTCTCGAAGCTCATCAGGCCGGCGTCGTAGCGCTTGGCCTCGTAGTCCTCGTTGCCGAAGTATTTGACGGTCTCGTAATTGATCAGCGAGTCGATCGCCTTGGTGCTCGCCTTTGAATCGAGGTCGTTCATGGTGCGCCGGAAGTGGGTGCGCCAGTCGGTGACGAGCACCGTGAACACAATGTAGGTCACCAGCGCCACCGCCGTGATCGCGCTGAACCAGATGTCGTATTTGAGCACGAGGTAGGTCAGCACCAGCGTGATTTCGACCAGCGTCGGCAGGATGTTAAACAGCGACATCGAAATGAGCGAGCTGACGCCGCGCGTGCCGCGCTCGATGTCGCGCGTCATGCCGCCGGTCTGGCGGTTCAGGTGGAAGCGCAGCGACAGCGCGTGCATGTGGCGGAACACGCGCAGCGCGATCGTGCGCACCGCGCGCTGGGTCACGCGCGCGAACAAAAATTCGCGCAACTCGGTGAACAGGCTGGTCGACAGGCGCAGCATGCCGTAGGCCGCCAGCGCGCCGAGCGGCAGCACCAGCAGCGCGTACGGATCGCTGGCCTTGATGCTGAGTTGGTCGATGAGTTGCTTGAGCACGAGCGGGACGCCGACGTTGGCCAGCTTGGCCCCGATCAGGCAGGCCATCGCGGCGAGCACGCGCCATTTGTACACCCACAGGTAGGGGATCAGGGTCTTGATCGTGGCCCAGTCGCTGCGCGTGACGGCCTTCGGATCGGTCTTCGGGGCGGGCTCGGTGTTTCGGGAGTGGTTACGCATGGGCAGAGGTTGGCAATTTATGGTTCAATCTGGACGATTGTAGCCTTTCATGAGAATTCAAGATGACCCTGCCCCAAAACGCTGCCCCTGTAGCTGAAACCAGCGTTGCCACCAGCGGCCTGCCCGCAGGCAAAATGCCGCAACTGCGCGTAATGCCGGCGCCGTCCGACGCCAATGTGTACGGCGACGTCTTCGGCGGCTGGATCATGGCCCAGGTCGACATCGCGGGCTCGCTCCCGGCGACCCGGCGCGCCAACGGCCGCGTCGCGACCATTGCCGTCAATTCCTTCCTGTTTAAGAACCCCGTGTTCGTCGGCGACTTGCTCTCGTTTTACGCCGACATCGTCAAGGTCGGCAACACCTCGATCACCGTGTATGTCGAGGTCTACGCCGAGCGCAACCGCCTGCAGGCCGACACCGTCAAGGTGACCGAGGCGACCCTGACCTACGTCGCCACCGGCAGCGACCGCAAACCGCGCCAGTTGCCGCCGATCGAGACGCTGATCGCGGGCTAGTTCCCTTTTTACCCCATGGACCACACGCGCCGGATCATTTTGGCCGGTCTGGCCGGTGCCGGCGCGCTGGCCGGCAGCCCGTTCGTGCGCGCCGCCGGCAGCGCGTATCCGTTCAGCTTGGGCGTGGCCTCCGGCTCGCCGCTGCCCGATTCTGTGATCCTCTGGACCCGCATCCTGGCCGACCCGTTCGATCCGGCGCCGACGCCCGCGGTGGCCTACCAGGTGCGCTGGGAGGTGGCCGAGGACGCCGCCTTCGCCCGCATCGCCGCACGCGGCAGCACCCGCGCCGACGCGGCGCTCGCGCACAGCGTGCACGTCGACGTGCGCGGGCTGGCGCCGGACCGCTGGTACTGGTACCGCTTCATGCTCGGCGCCGCCGTCAGCCCGGTCGGGCGCACCCGCACCGCGCCCGCGCCGGACGCCCTGCCCGCCATGCTCAAGCTGGCCGTGGCCTCGTGCCAGCACTGGGAGTTCGGCAGCTACGCGGCGCACCGCCACATCGCCGCCGCCGCGCCCGACCTGGTCGCCTTTCTGGGCGATTACATCTACGAATGGGGCCCGCTGCGGCGCACCCACCCGGCGCGCGCGGTGCGCAGCGACGAATGCTTCACGCTCGCGCAGTACCGCGCCCGCTACGCCCAGTACAAGAGCGACCCCGACCTGCAGGCGGCGCACCATGCCGCGCCCTGGATCGTGACCTGGGACGACCACGAGGTGGCCAACGACTACGCCGCCGGCCGCGACGAGCGGCTCGCGAGCGACTTCGTGCAGCGCCGCGCCGCCGCCTACCAGGCCTTCTACGAGCACATGCCGCTGCGCCTGGCCGCGCCGGCCGGCCTGCGCTTCGCCGACCTGCGGATGGTCCAACGCATCGAGTGGGGCCGGCTGGCGCGCTTCCACCTGCTCGACGCGCGCCAGTACCGTAGCGTGCACGCGTGCACGCCGGCCGGACGCGGCGGCTCGACCTCGATCGGACCGCGCCGCTGCCCCAGCCTGAGCGACCCTGCCCGCAGCATGCTCGGGCAGGCACAGGAGGAGTGGCTCGCGGCAGGCCTCCGCGCATCAAATGCGCGCTGGAACATCATCGCCCAACAGACGCCGATGGCGCAGTCGAGCCAGACGCCGATCGTGCGGCCCGACGACGGGCGCTTCTGGACCGACGGCTGGGACGGCTATCCGATGGCGCGCGCGCGCCTGTTCGAGGCGCTGCAGCAAAGCGGCGCGTCCAATCCCGTGGTGCTGGCCGGCGACGTGCACACCTTCTATGCGAGCGAGCTGCGCGCAGACTTCAACCGGCCGCCGTCGAAGCGCAACCCGGTCGTCGCGGCCGAGTTTTGCGGCACCTCGGTGACCTCCGGCTCGCGCCCGCAGGCGCGCACGCTGCAGTACCTCGACATGAACCCGCACACCAAGTACGGACGCAGCGACAAGCGCGGCTTCATGCTGATGGAGCTCACGCCCACCAAAACGAGCACCCATTTCATGGGCCTGGCCGATGTGCGCGATCCCAAGTCGACGCTGTCGATGCTGGCCGGCTTCGTGGTCGAAGACGGGCGCCCGAAAATCGAGCGGGCATAAAAAAAGGACCCGAAGGTCCTTTTTTTATTACGCCACCTGCTTTATTACGTCACCTGTTTGGTGTCGCGCAGCTCGCGCCGCAGGATCTTGCCGACCGGCGTCTTCGGCAGTTCGTCGCGGAACTCGATGTGCTTCGGCTTTTTGTAGGCCGTCAATTCCTTGACACAATAGGCCATCAAGGCCTCGGTGGTCAGGTTCGGGTCCTTGCGCACCACGAACAGCTTGACCGCCTCGCCCGAATTTTTGTCCGGCACGCCGATGCAGGCGCATTCGAACACGCCCGGGTGGCTTGAAACGACTTCTTCGACCTCGGTCGGGTAGACGTTAAAGCCCGACACCAGGATCATGTCCTTCTTGCGGTCGACGATGCGCGTGTTGCCCGTCTCGTCCATGATGCCGACGTCGCCGGTCTTGAAGAAGCCGTCGGGCGTCATCGACTTGGCGGTTTCGTCGTCGCGCTTCCAGTAGCCCTTCATGACCTGCGGCCCGCGGATCGCGATCTCGCCACGCTCGCCGAGCGGCACCGGCATGCCGTCGTCGTCGAGGATCAGGATCTCGGTCGACGGGTACGGATAGCCGATGGTGCCGGTGAAGGTCTTGATGTCGCAGCGGTTGGCGGTGGCCACCGGCGAGGTCTCGGACAGGCCGTAGCCTTCGACGATCGGGCAGCCGGTCAGCTTGAGCCAGCGGTCGGCGACCGACTGCTGCACGGCCATGCCGCCGCCGTTGCAGACGCGGTAGCTCGAGAAGTCGAGCGAGGCGAAATCGGGGTTGTTGAGCAAACCGTTGTACAGCGTGTTCACGGCCGGGAACACGTTGATCTTGTACTTGCGCAGTTCTTTGACGAAGCCGGGCATGTCGCGCGGGTTCGGGATCAGCACGTTCATGCCGCCGAGGCGCGTGGCCATCAGCGCGCACACCGTGAGCGCGTAGATATGGTACAGCGGCAGCGCGCACACGAACTGCAGCTGCATGTCGCGCGGCAGGGTATTGAGGGTCGGCTGCAGCCAGGCCTCGTTTTGCAGCACGTTGGCGATCACGTTGCGGTGCAGGAGCACGGCGCCCTTCGAGACGCCCGTGGTGCCGCCCGTGTACTGCAAAAAGGCGATGTCGTCGTGCCCGAGCGTGACAGGTTTTAGCTTCATGCCGGCGCCGTCGGCGAGCATTTTATTGAAGCCGATCGCGGTCGGCAGCGAGAACGCCGGCACCATCTTCTTGACGTTGCGCAGCACGAAGTTGACCAGCGTGCCTTTCAGGCCGAGCATGTCGCCGATGGTCGCCGTGACGATGTGCTTGACCTGGGTCTTGGGCAGCACCTGCTCGAGCGTGGTGGCAAAATTTTCGAGCACGATGATCGCTTCGGCGCCCGAGTCGATCAGCTGGTGCTGCAATTCGCGCGGGGTGTACAGCGGATTGACGTTGACGATCACATAGCCGGCGCGCAGCACGGCGGCCATCGCGATCGGGTACTGGAGCACGTTCGGCATCATGATGGCCACGCGCGCCCCTGGCTGCATGCCGCGCGACTGCAGCCAGGCGCCCATGTTCTGCGACAGCTGGTCGATTTCGCGGTAGGTCAGCGATTTGTCCATGCAGACGTAGGCCTTGCGGTCGGCGTACTTGACGAACGCCTCCTCGAGCAAATGGGTCAGTGAGCGGTACTGCGTGTAGTCGATCTCCGCCGGCACGCCCTCCTGGTACGACTTGAGCCAAAACTTGTCCATCTATGCCTCGTTCATGTAGTTATTGATTCGGTGGGCAAAAAAAACCGCCCGATGCACGGGCGGTCTTTTTGCTGCAATGCTTATGCGGCTTTTTTCTCGTCGCGCAGGACGCGCCGCAGGATCTTGCCGACCGGGGTCTTCGGCAGCTCGTCGCGGAATTCGATGTGCTTCGGCTTTTTGTAGCCGGTCAGTTGCTCCTTGCAGTGCTCCATGACCTTTGCGGCAGTCAGGTTCGGATCCTTGCGCACGATGAACACCTTGACGGCCTCGCCGGAGTGCTCGTCGGGCACGCCGATGCACGCGCATTCGAGCACGCCCGGGATGCCCGAGACGACTTCTTCGATCTCGGTCGGATAGACGTTAAAGCCCGACACCAGGATCATGTCCTTCTTGCGGTCGACGATCCGCACATAACCTTTTTCGTCCATGATGCCGACGTCGCCCGACTTGAAGTAGCCGTCCGGCGTCATCACGCGCGCCGTTTCGTCGGGGCGGTTCCAGTAGCCGGCCATGACCTGCGGGCCGCGGATGGCGATCTCGCCGCGCTCGCCGAGCGCCACCGGCACGCCGTCGTCGTCGAGGATCGCGATGTCGGTCGACGACACCGGCAGGCCGATGGTGCCCGAGAAGTCGGTCAGGTCGGCGCGGTTGCAGGTGGCCACCGGCGAGGTTTCGGACAGGCCGTAACCTTCGATGATGCAGGTGCCGGTCGC
>JAZKIN010000077.1:0-2269 GCA_040384885.1 Pseudomonadota bacterium
CGCAGGGGTCTGTGAGGGATGAGGGCGGTAACGTCCTCATCTACTCGGAACCCATGCTGACTATGCAAATACCTACAAGGTGATGCATCCGCGCCGCTGAAGTTGCAAATTGGTACAAAGGCGGGAAGGCATGCCTCTCCAACCAATCGAACTGTAGCGCATAGCAACTGTTCTATGGTGGCGAGGCATGCCTCACCGCATTCGTGCGGACGATGTGGGTTTAGATTTCCTAAGGTATCAGCTTCGCTATTCCGGCTTGCGCAGCCTCCCCAACAAAGCCTCAACACTCTCACCCATCGGCAAGCCGTGGCCGCGCAGCAGTTGCACATGCAGCACCAGGTTCTCGAGCACCAGCTTGGCCGACACCGCGAGCAGGGTCATGAGTTTGTCCTCATGGCTGAAGTTTTCCATCGCCGCCGCCATCTCGCACAGATGCGAAGCGACCAGCAGCCGCAGTTCGTCCTCGCTAAAGGGCAGGTCGGAAAAGTCGATCGGGTCTTCGATTTCTACTTCGAGCATCATCGCTGCGAGTTCTTCGGGTTTGATCGGCATGCTCGGCTCCGCTTGTTGGCACGCCCCATTCTAGGCCAGACCCGGTGACCGAAGCGACAAGTTTCAAGCGGATCCACGCGTGCATTTGCGCGCCGACATAAGCGCCAGCTTGGCAGCAAACCGCGCTAGAATCCGGGACACGCTTGTCACTTTGGCTTGATCGGACACCATGGCCCGAATTACCTTCACGCAGCAACTGGCACGCTTCACCAGCGTGCCCGAGGTCGAATCGGCGGCGCCGATCCTGCGCGCCGGGCTTGAGGACGCCTTCGCGCGCAATCCGACCCTGCGCGGCTACGTGCTCGACGACCAGGGCCACCTGCGCGAGAACGTCGTCGTCTTCATCGACGGGCGGCGCTGCACCGAACGTAACAAACTGGACGACCCCCTAAAACCCGACAGTACTGTCTACGTACTGCAAGCACTCTCTGGAGGCTGATATGAGCGACCGCGCATTCCTGTCCACCCGCAAGGGCCTGTTCGAACTGGTCAAAAAGGGGGGCGGCTGGGAGCTCGGCGCCAGCCACTTCCTCGGCGAGCCGGTTTCGATCGCGCTGCCCGACGCGCGCGACGGCGCGCTGTATGCGGCGCTCAACCTCGGCCACTTCGGCGTCAAGCTGCACCGCAAGGACGCCGGCAGCGACAGCTGGACCGAGATCGCGGCGCCGGCCTATCCGCTCAAGCCCGAGGGCGTCGAGGACGCGGTCGAATGGAAAAATAAACTGATCTGGGCGCTCGAGCCCGGAGGCGCCGACGAGCCCGGCGTGCTCTGGGCCGGCACCTTGCCCGGCGGCTTGTTCAAGTCGACCGACCGCGGCGACTCCTGGGAGCTGGTGCGCGCGCTGTGGGACGTGCCGCAGCGCAGCCAGTGGTTCGGCGGCGGCTACGACACGCCCGGCATCCACAGCATCTGCGTCGATCCGCGCGACAGCAAACGCGTGGTCGTCGCGGTCTCGTGCGGGGGCGTGTGGCGCACCGCCGACGGCGGCGCCAGCTGGACCGTGAGCTCGACCGGCATGCGCGCCGACTACATGCCGCCCGAGCTCAACGAGAACGAGGCGGTGCAGGATCCGCACCGGATCGCCCGCAGCGCGGGCAGCCCCGACACCATCTGGTGCCAGCACCACAACGGCATGTGGCGCTCCGAGAACGATGGCCGCCAGTGGCAGGAAATCAATGACGCGCCGGTATCGAACTTCGGCTTCGCGGTCGCGGCCCACCCGCGCGACGGCAACACCGCCTGGTTCGCGCCGGCCGAGGCCGATCAGCGCCGCATTCCGGTCGGCGCGGCGATGGCGGTCACGCGCACGCGCGATGGCGGCAAGAGTTTCGAGGTGTTGCGCACCGGCTTGCCGCAGGAGCATTGCTACGACCTGGTCTACCGCCACGGTCTCGCCGTGGACGACGATGGCAACACCTTGCTGATGGCCACGACCACGGGCGGCGTGTGGATGTCGAACGATGCGGGCGACAACTGGCGGACGATTTCGACGACGATGCCGCCGGTCTACGCGGTGCGCTTCGGCTGAGGCGGGGCCGCCCGCCCAACATCGTCCTCGCGGAGGCGGGGACCCATAGAACAGCGGCTCAAAGCAACTGTTCCATCTGGGGAGGCATGCCTCCCCGCATTCGAGCTTGTCGCGAAAGGGAGGCAATGCGCTGGAATTGGCGCCTGAGACGCTTCAGAAATCGCGTCGGAGAAAATTAAATATCAAAA
>JAZKIN010000078.1:0-46959 GCA_040384885.1 Pseudomonadota bacterium
TGCCGCGCTCGACGCACACGCGCATGGACCGCGAGGCCGCGCGCGGCAAGCAGTCGGGCCGCACGCAGGAGATCCAGCGCCTGATCGGACGCTCGCTGCGCGCCGCGTTCGATTTGCAGGGCTTCGGCGAACGCACCTTGCACCTCGACTGCGACGTGATCCAGGCCGACGGCGGCACGCGCTGCGCCTCGATCACGGGCGCGATGGTCGCCGCGCATGATGCGTTCACGCAGCTGGTGGCGCGCGGCGCGATCGCCGCGGTGCCGCTCAAGCATTTCGTGGGTGCGGTTTCGGTCGGCGTGTACAAGGGGGAACCGGTGCTCGACCTCGACTATGTCGAGGATTCGGATTGCGACACCGATATGAACGTGGTCATGACGGACGCGGGCGCGTTCATCGAGGTGCAGGGCACGGCAGAAGGCGCCGCGTTCGACCGCGCGGGAATGGACCGCTTGCTCGACCTGGCCCAGGCGGGCGTGGCGGATCTGATCAGGATGCAGAAGCAGGCTGTTGGGTTGTAGACGGTGGCGAGTCCGCCGCCCATCACAAACCCAAACCAACATCGTCCTCGCGTAGGCTCGGCGCCCCCGCGTTGACCCATAGAACGTTAGCTCTTAGCAACTGTTGTATGGGTCCCCGCCTTCGCGCACTGCTGTCCGGAATAAATAACTTGACATCTAGCTCGTGCAAAAATCGGTTCGGATAGTCTCAAAAATCGTGAAATCGAATGTACAACGAAAATAATCAACGTCATCCCCGCGAAAAGCGGGGACCCATGCTGAGCTTGCAGCCACGTGCAGTTCGGACTTCTAGGCCGGCGGCTTATCGTCAAAAAAATTGAGGTCGCATGTCGGGTTACTCAGCATGGGTCCCCGCTTTTGCGGGGATGACGTTGGTTATTGCTATTTAAGTTTCTCAATTACGATTTATGAAGCGACGCAGTAACCGATTCGACAGACTGCAATGTCAATGATTTTATTCCGGACAGCAGTGCGCCTTCGCGAGGACGATGTTGGTTTTTGATCGTTGGCGTTTTAGCGCCGCGATTTCTAGAGCCGTCCGATACGCGCGAACCTAACACGCTAAAATACCGCCTCCAGCAAACAAGAGCACCCCGATGACCCAACGCCTGATCCTCGCCTCCAACAACCCCGGCAAGCTCAAAGAATTCAGCGAAATCCTGCTCCCGGTCGGCTTCACGTTGCACCCGCAGGGCGAATTCAACGTTCCCGAGTGCGAGGAGCCGTTTGCCACCTTCGTCGAGAACGCGCTCGAGAAAGCGCGCCACGCGGCGCGCCTGACCGGCCTGCCCGCGCTGGCCGACGACTCGGGCGTTTGCGTCAACGCGCTCGGCGGCGCGCCCGGCGTCTGGTCCGCGCGCTATGCGGGCGAGCCCAAATCGGACACGCGCAACAACGAAAAAGTGCTGGCCGACCTCGCCGCGCACGCCGACAAATCGGCCTATTACTACTGCGTGCTGGTCTACGTGCGCCACGCCGGCGACCCGCAGCCGGTCATCGCCGACGGCAGCTGGCACGGCGAACTGACCCCGACCGCGCGCGGCAGCAACGGCTTCGGCTACGACCCGCACTTCTGGCTGCCGGCGCTCGGCAAATGCGCCGCCGAACTGAGTTCGGCTGAAAAGAACGCGCTGTCGCACCGCGGCCAGGCCCTGCGCCAGTTGATGGAAAAACTGCGATGATCCCGATCAAGCCGGTCGGCGACACCGCGTCGGCGCCGCGCGCCGCGCGCTCGGCCGACAGCGCCCTGCAATACCTGCAGCCGGGCACGCTGAACCTGAGCGCCTTGCCGCCGTTGTCGCTGTACATCCACTTCCCGTGGTGCGTCAAAAAATGCCCGTACTGCGATTTCAATTCGCACGAGTCGCGCGGCGTGATGCCCGAGGAGGAATACCTGGCCGCCGTGCGGCTCGACCTCGAGCAGTCGCTGCCGCTGATCTGGGGCCGCAAGATCTACACCATCTTCATCGGCGGCGGCACCCCGAGCCTGATGTCGGCCGCCGGCCTCGACCGCCTGATGTCCGACGTGCGCACCCTGCTGCCGCTCGACGGCGCGTGCGAGGTCACGATGGAGGCCAACCCCGGCACCTTCGAGGCCGAGAAATTCAGGTCCTACCGCGCCAGCGGCATCAACCGGCTGTCGATCGGGATCCAGAGCTTCAACCCGAACCACCTCAAGGCGCTCGGGCGCATCCACGACGACACCGAGGCGCGCCGCGCGGTCGAGATCGCGCACGCGAACTTCGACAATTTCAACCTCGACCTGATGTACGCGCTGCCGTCGCAGACGCTGGCCGAGGCCAAACACGACCTCGACACGGCGCTGTCGATGGCGCCGCCGCACCTGTCGCTGTACCACCTGACGATGGAGCCGAACACGCTGTTCGCGAAGTACCCGCCGGCGCTGCCCGACGACGACGCCAGCGCCGACATGCAGGACCTGATCGCGAGCGAGACGGCGGCGGCCGGCTTCACCCAGTACGAGGTGTCGGCCTACGCCCGGCCGGGCCGCCAGGCGCGCCACAACCGCAACTACTGGGAGTTTGGCGACTACCTCGGCATCGGCGCGGGCGCGCACTCGAAGATCTCGTTCCCGCACCGGGTGCTGCGCCAGGCCCGCTTCAAGCAGCCCAAGGCCTATATGGAGTCGGCCCGCGCCGGCAATCCGGTGCAGGAGGAGTACGAGATCGGGCGCGCCGACATGGGCTTCGAATTCATGCTCAACACCTTGCGCCTGACGGGCGGCTTCGACCCGAACCTGTTCGGCCAGCGCACCGGCATGAGCATCAACGCGATCGAAAAGCCGCTCAACGAGGCCGAGGCCAAGGGCCTGCTGTACCGCGACCACAAGATCATCCGCCCCACCGAGCTCGGCATGCGCTTCCTGAACGACCTGCAGCAGATGTTCCTGCAGGACTGATAGGCTATTCATTTTTCTATAGACTGGGCCTGGGCCATGCATTTTTGCATAGCTCGGGGCGGCCCGACCTGAGCACAAAGGCAGACATGTTTATCCGATCATTTAGCGCCATCGCGGCGATTGCGGCCGCGTGCATCGCGGGGCAGGTTGGGGCGGCCAATGCGCCGCCGCCGGGGACAGCGGCCATCAAAGCGGTCTCGCTGATCGAGCTATCCGATCCGGCGCTGTTCCTGATCCGCGACTTGACGGGCAAGTCCCTGCTGAGCTTCGAGGCGGACCGCAAGCACGAGGCCGAGATGGGCCGCAACTTCGAGCAGGCGGTCAAGGAACGCAATTTCAAGTTTGCCGGCGTGATGGTCGACGCGCTCATGCGCGAGTTCAAGAAGAAGAACGTGGCGCTCGTTTACCTCAAGGACCAGACGCCCAAACTGGCCGCGGACGGCAAGAGCGATGATTACACCGGCATGAAAATCGGCACCGACAGCTTTTTGATGGTGTGGTTCGGCCCGATCGGCTTTTTAAATATCGCCAAGCCCAAGATGGCCTACAAGCCTTTGCTGGTCGTGAACGCCAAGCTGGTCGACGTCAAGACGCAGCGCGTGCTCTTCTTAAAGACCTACAACGCGGGCTATTCCGCCGCGATCAACGGCGTCGAGAATGTCGAACTCGACATGCGGTACACCTTTCCCGACGTCGACAATGCGATGAAGCGCATCGGCTTCGCGTTCGAGGGCTATGCGGCCGCCGAGAAGCTCATCGCCGAGCGCATCGTCCGCGATATCGACCTGAAATAGGCGGGCCCCGCGCGCGGCCCTCAGGTCGATTTGGAACCGACCATCATCTGGATCGCCTTCGACAGGCCGGTCACGACGCGCGCCATGTTCTCGTAGTCGAGCTTGTCCGGCGTGTCTTGCGCCGTGTGGTAGTAGGGGTAGCGCAGGAAGGCGGTGTCGGTGATCATCAGCGCCGGATACCCCGCGCGCGCATAGGAGGAATGGTCCGAGAACGTGACGCCTTCGACGAACGCGGGCGCGGCCAGCCCTTCGGACGGGAACTGCGTGCTCGAGCGGAAGGCGCCGAGCGTGCGCCGGATGAGTTCGGCCGATTCGAGCGTGCCCACGAAGGCGATGAAGTTGCCCGCGTCGGGAAACGCGGCGCCTATGCCGGGCGGATACTGCTGGCTGCCTTTTTCGTCCGAATAATAACCGATGGTCTCGACGATCAGCGCGGCCTCGACATTGAGCCCCTGCCGGCGCAAGCGTTCGGCGTGGCGGCGGCTGCCCATGTCCCCGGTGTTGAAGTAGGGCGGCTCCTCGTTGACGAAGAACACGAACTTGACTTCGGTACCCTCGGCCAGCGGGGTGTCTTTGAGCAGGCGCGCGAGCTCGATGACGGCCGCGGTGCCGCTGCCGTTGTCGTTGGCGCCGGGTGCGCCGGGCGCGGAATCGTAGTGCGCGCCGATGATGAAGATGCGCGCCGGCGCCTTGCCGGGCGCCGCGTTTGAGATCGACACCTCGATGTTGCGCACATGGTGGCCGCGCGCGACATAGCGTTGCTGCTGCACGGTGTAGTGGGCGCTGGCGAGCATGGTCTCGATGTAGCGCGCCGCTTCGTCGAGCTTGTCCGGTGTGCGCGTGTTGTGTTCGACGCTGGCGATGCTGGTCACGTGCCGGCGCATGCGTTCGGCGAGGTCGGCCTGCATGCTGGTGACCTGCGGCAGCGGCGCGCTGAACGATTTTCCTGGCATGCGCAGCATGCCGGATAGGGCAGTTGCTGCAGTCGCGATGACCGCGACCAAGATGCATGCGAGGAAAATCCAGACATGTTTCGCGGATATTGGCATGGAGCCCCCTTGTGGCCGACACAATAGCACCAAGGGTAGACATCGCGCGAGTTCGGCCGGTTCCGTCGGCGTGGACGGCTTGCTGTAACTTCGTTCCAAGCGCCGGTAGACAGGCGTGTCAGCGGATCCAGTTACTTGCGGGGACGTACGGCGAGAAGGTCATACGCGGTTGAAGTTGGCAACCGTCGATGTCAGCGTCGCTCCACAGCTCGTCTTGTGCCCCTCGTAGGCGACGGGGATGCCGTCGACCGTGTGACGCGTGTCGCCCTCGATGATCGTACCGTCGCCATGCAAGGGGCAAGTGCATTTGTCGCCGAGGCGGGCGATGGCGATTCCACCGACCGTGAAATGCGTTGCGGTGACACTCGCCACCTTGCCCCCGTGGCTGGTGGGATCGTTCAAACGGATGACGTTTTTGGGCATAAGTTCATCTCGACGGCAGAAGTTGAAAATTAGGGCGTTTGGTAGTGCCGCGCCCTGATGTTTTGAAGCGACGCCTCAGCTGATTTTCGGTGGCGGATCGTTCGCAATGTCCACTCCCGACGGCAACTTCGTTTGCTCGATGTGAGTATCCGCTGCCAAATCGATCGTGCCTTCTTGCAAGGCGGTTTTTGACGTTTGGTCATACGCGACAAGCTGCCACACGGTCGACATCTCATGCTTCGGACGTTCGCCACTCAGCCTTTGCCATAGGCTCGGCTGGTACAAGACCGCAATTTTGGGAAATGTTTCGCCTTCTTTGAAGTGGCGCCGCGCGCCGCCCTCGATCTCGCCCCGGTCAGTGCATTGCCACCATCCATCTTGCGAGCATGTTCCACCAGTCACTGTTTGTTTTCCGAGCGGCGCCTTGTCCGGGGCTCCTTTGGCCGGCTTACTGTCGCTGGTCTGGCGCACGCGAATGGTTTCCAGAAGTCGGTCCCAAAGCTCAATCGCCTCTTCGTCAGTGATACTAGGTTTGACACTCGATTTGCGATTTTTTTTGACGCCCGAATCCAAGCGAACGTCGAGTCGGGGCTGCAATGGATCGTTTATCGCCCCAAGACTTTCGAAGTAAAACTCATGGGCCTCGGTCTCTTTCTCAAACGGCGGTCTCCGAGACACAAATTCGTATCCCTTCCACGCCCCAATTTGGCGCTCTCCACGACGGAAAGTCTTTATCCGAGCGTAAACGGCGCCTAAGTTTCGTTGCTCTGCCTCTTCCTTGGCCTCATCTAGCATCAATTCCAAGCGCCCGGTTTCCGCCAAGCGTTCGACATTTTTTTGGACCTCGATCGATATGTGCACATCGGGGAATTCCTTTAGACGCAATCCGAGCGTCACTTTTTCCCGTTCAAATTGCATAGGGAAAAAACCGCCGTTAATACAAAATCCGGGCTCTTGCGGAATTTCGTCTTCGTTACGTAAGCGAAGATGACTTGCAACCATGTTGAAGGTTTTCAGTCTGTCTACTTCAGGTAAAACGCTGTTGGAATGCTGAACAAAAAGATCTTTTCCAAGAGGGATAAAAGAGTACATCGTGTATCCCACCCGATTGTATGAACCGTAAGCAATTTTTTGACCTGACAAGACCCCATCAACAACCGTTCCGAACAAAGGTAAGTTGATGATATCGTCTGCGTCCATAAATCGCCGCTCGCGCTCCACGATGGCGAGATGCTCGGCTAGACGTTGCGCAACCTGATCTCCCGCTCCGGCATAATATAAAATTTCCATTTCTGCCTGAGCGGGGCCATAGACTACTGTGGCCGTAACTGGAATTGTTATGACAAACCGCCCGAAGCAGACAGTTTTTGTTTTCTCGAACAGCGGTTGCAAACGCGGAGATAAGGAAGTCACGTTGGGCCTTTTTGTTAGTTGTGCCGAACTGTCGCATGCGAATAGGGAAAATGCTGCGGTGAGCATGATTGTAGGTAAGGCCGCCGAATGAGCGTGTCGGTTGAGGTTAGCGTGCTTCATCATTTCGACCATTTCATTGTAGAGGCGATCCGCACTACACTGAAGATTGTGCAAAGTAGGACGGATTCATCCAAATAACTGGATTGATGTTCGTACCCACGTTGTCGAAATATTCCCTTGAACTTGCCGCTATTTAATTGATGTTCTGCAGAATGTAAAGGCACCGTTTGATCCCCTGGATCTGCTGCTGGCAACATGGTCACGGCGAATCCCGGGCCCGATTTCCCTAATGGTGCCGGGGTGCTCGGATCGACTAATTTCAAGATACCTTGGCTGTTGTCGTTTACGAGATTTAGAAGGTCTACATCCACTACGTTCGCGCCGTCGTCGATTCCCCATATCACCGTGCGCCAGGCTTTGTGGGAAGAGCCCGCACCATAATGTGCATAGCTTTGATCGTGATACGTATTATTTATGTCACTATGGAATTTCTTTGCGCGGTCCAAGAGACGGCACGTATTTGTAAATCCGGAATCATCCGCAGCAGCCGGATTTATCCAATCTTCCTGTAGCAAGTTAAACCACTTCCCCTTCACTTTATATATTTCTTCGTAAGGGTCTCCTTTATTTGGAAGGCTCTTGATAATTACCCCCCTATGGCGCACTTTCAACCAGTCGTTACCGTAGGCCTGGCTGGGTAGCAATTCGAGTCCACCTTGAGCATTACCGAGCACTGGTGTGACATGGGCGCCTGAATTACCCAACACATCGGTCTCAATCCCACTGCCCTCAAAGCCGCAGCGCATGCGTTTGTAAGCCGCCCCCGCCCCGATCGCGGGCATGACCCCATGAACGATTCCTAATACCTTGTCGTTGAGCTTGCCCATCGCCGGATGAATCGCTGCCCGTGCCACTAGCCCACCCATCGAATGCGTGATCAGTATGACCTTTTCGCATTGAAAGCCTTGAGCCTGATATTCCTTCATCAATGCTGTGACACGATCGGCTATAATTATCCCCGATTCTCTATTTTCCTTTAACCAGTTGTATCCCATGGCATGAACCGGAAACCAGCAGCCTTTGACCGCGGTCCGAAGTGTTGCCTCGTCGATAGGCGTAAGAGCGGGCTGGGCATGCGCTTCCCATTTCGACGGCGCGACACCAACAACGTCCTTCCACCAAGAATTCATCTTGCCGCCGTAAAAAGCTGTATTCAGCCGTTCCTCGCACATCTCTAACAGTTCACGGTAGCTTTTGAAAAACACTTCGCCCCAGCCTCGCGCACGTGCCTTCTGCTCGCTTGAACGGCTATCTTTAGTGCCTCGGGGGTCGGCTTTTAGAAGGAGGGGGTTGATGCTTGTATCTGCCTTATAAGAGAAATCGACTTCCACCTCGCTGTTTCGCTCGTCTGACGTTTCGTTAGGGTCGCCTGTGGGGTTTTGAAGAGGATCGTATACATCAACTTCCGTTTCCCTGGGATCAAGTCGAAGCTGCCGCTCTGCGGGCGAGTCTTTCCGGGATTTAAACGTGACTATTTTATGCTCCGGTCGCCACGCAATATTATTGTCCTTTTCAAGTTGGGCTTGCCGTGCCGCGCTCATCTTTAGGTTTGAACCCATGATGCCGGGGATGAAAATAATCGGCAATACGCGTCTGGGTGGAATGCTTTGCACTTGTGGAATGCGATCCTGTTTGGGGGTTGCAAATCCGCAAGTGATGGTACCTTGCTCGAAGTACGGGTTCACAGGAAGCTTGTAACCCGGAAAGTTGTATTCGTCTGTCATTTTCATCCTTCGCGTGAATGCAACAGTCAAAAGCCTCTAGCCATCATTCGAAAATCGCCTTGATCGTAAATTGACCAAAAGGAATTGATGACTCCAATATCTGTGTTAATCCCATTTCATCGGTGGTGCCTTCAATGACCTGGCCGTCCTCCATCGTCGCTTGAAAGCGCTGTTTGGGCATTGGTTCCCCGGTGTTGAGATCGACAATGCGTACGCGCTGCTCATGGGCTGGGACTTCCTTCGGCATGCGCATTCGTGGCGGTTCGCTATCTGTGGGGCCGGTGAACGAGACGTCGGTAGAATTGACTGCGTACCCGCCCGTGCATTTGTGCGAGATCGCCCCCTCGCCGTAGACCGCTTGGGCGCCTTGCGTAACCACGGTGACCTTCGGCGCTTGAAAAACAATCTCCTCCGACGCGATTAGGATAATGCGCTTGGCGGAGGTGATTTCTACGTTGTCCTCATGGGCTTGAATCTCGACCTTCCCGCTGGCCGCGATCAGCTTCACGCCGAGCTTGTGGGCGAACAGGCTGATACTCTGCATCGCATGCAGCATCAACTTGCGCCCAACCGAGATCTGGGTATTCCCCACGCTGAGCACATCCACATGGGTTTGCGCGCCGATGGAAACATTGGATTGACTGCCGAGTAGCAAGCCTGCCGGCGCCTCGATCGCGACGATCGGCTTCCCGCCCACCGCATCTGGCTTTTCGCCATCGATGTTGCTGCCTTCTTCCCACTGCTTCAGATGCCCAGCCAACTGCGCCAACGGCTCGCCGTCCGTGCGCCCGGCGTTGTGTGTGTCGGCCAGTTCGGCAAGCTGCTTCTGGATACCCGTGAGCGCTTCGGCAAGGCCGTTCAGGCCGTCGCGCTCGAGTTGTCGGCCAGCGGCGCGAACGCTCGCATCGGCACTGATGAACACCCCATTGCCGCCGCGGATCGACACCGCCTGGTCACTGCGCAATTCCGCCCCTTCACCACGCGGCTCCGCCTTGCCGTCGCGCCGTGGATGCGTCAGGTAGCCGAGGTTGAGCTGGCTGTGCCCATGTTCGCTTTCCAATTGCGCGCTGATCTGGCCCGGCGTGTCATCCATGCGAAGTTGGTTCCTGCGCCGCGCCTTGCCTTCTTGGCTCACGATCCCGGACAGGTGTTTGTCCCCGGGAAGCACGCTGGTGCGGCTGAAGGAGGGAGGCGGCGTCTTGGCCCCGTGCACGCGGCCAATGATAAGGGGCTTATCCGGGTCGCCGCCCAAGAACACGACGATCACCTCATCGCCCACCCTGGGCAGGGAAATCGCGCCGAATTGTGCGCCGGCCCAAGCACTGGACACCCGCAGCCAGGCCGAATCCCTGTCGCTGTCGGATGCGCCGGCACCGTGCGCATGCTCGTGGTCCGTCGGGCGGCAAGCCGGAAAGCGCACCTTGACGCGCCCAAACTGATCGCAATGAATCTCCTCGCTAACAGGCCCAACCACAGTCACGCTCTGCGTTTCGGTACGCGGCAGGTCAATTCGCGGATCGTAGGAAGGCACGATGGGTATGCCTCGCCGCACGCAAGTGAAACGATTGGTGTAACGCATGCCTCGCTCGGCGCTGGCTTGTTCAAGCTTGTCACTGCTCCAATGATTCAATGCGAACAGACGGCGCACCCGGTCATCGAGCGTTTTGGGCAGGTTGTTCTCGGCCTCAACGCGCAGCTCGGTGATAACGAACTCACGTTCGTGCGCGGGGTGCGAGTCGAGCTCGGGATGCCCTTTGACTAGGTTCCATTCAGCGCAGGCAAGACTGCGCACGCCGCTTTCTGCCTGAAAAAATTTCGACTCGTATTCCAGGCGCTGCATGCGCAAAACGCCGAGGCGATCGTAGTCCGAGGCGTCGGCGCCCGCGTGCGGCACGTCGACCAGATAATCGTCGAGACTGGAGGCGAATTGATTTCCGAGCTTGCCCTGATCGTTGTGGCCGACTGTCTGGCTGCCCATCGACCAAGACCGCGCATAGTCCAGACTGCGCCGCGTGACATTACCGGCAGTGAGGGTTCGCACGGCGTGCCAACTGGTAATGGTGTCACGCTGTTCGGTGCCGTCGTCGCGGTGAAATCGCACGACACCTGCGCTATTCTCCTTGAGCGACATGGCGTCGTCGAACAGCACCAGGGTGTGAAGGCAAGTTTGGTCACTGCCCTTCTCGGTCGCGCGCCCCGGTTGAACGAACCAGGCAAGGCCGCGCCGCTTCCAAAGGCGGCGCAGGAACGCCGCGTTCGATTCGTTGTACTGCATCGTGAACTCGCGTGCCGGGTAGCTTTTCAGGTGCCCGACGTCGAAGTCGAATGCGCGCGCGGCGACCGGGTTGGCTTGGCGCCACTCGCTTAGCACCACGCTGGTGATATCGACTTCGCTTAGGTTGCGAAAAACTCGCGTGTTGCAGGTCTTCTCGAGCAGTGAGAAGGCATCGCGCACGATCAATTGATAGGTGGCTAATCCGCCATCGCCGTGGCCTTCGACAGCGCCGCTAACGATGCCGCTTACTGCGCGCAATCCGCCGGTGTCGGTGACGAATTGCAGTTCGACCGGATTGGCAATGAATTGCTTGAGAGGCATCCCAGCCCTGTTGGACACACAGAGCAATGAATATTCAATGCCTCCGCAAATAGTTTCAACTCCGCTGATATGTTTGACGAGCAAAAGATCGTCGATCACACCTTTTGCAGTCGTCAGCCTCAGCCGGATCGGGCGATTCGTCCCAGTCAAGGCTGTGAGCTCGAAGGGCAGGTTTGTTAGGTTCACGTGGTCAGCTCCCAATCGTTCGGCATCGTTGTGTTCAATGAGGCAAAACAATCAATTTGAACGATTCTTCACATTTCGAATTGCGATGAATCAATTTTCGCCAAGTGATTAATCATTCTCGGCGAGGGCCGATCGGCGAAAGGATCGTGATGAGGCGGAGGAGGAGGGGGGAAGCCGAAGGGATGTTGCGAACGCTTGGTTTATTGCGGAAAAGCAGGGTCGTGAGGAGCAAAAGATGCTGGGCGCGCGAACATGCGGCCCAGAGGTAAAGCTGATTAAGTTGTTGCGTAGCGCCTCAACGCGCCACGGGTTCGCTCCACCCACCCCCAAGCACACGGTACAAGGTGACCTGGTTTTGCAGTTGCTGCAGCCTGGCCAGCACCGCCGCCTGTTGCGCGCCAAACAGCGAACGCTGGGCGTCGAGCAGGTCGAGGTAGCTCGCCGCGCCGTTGCGGTAGCGCAGGTCCGACAGCGCGAAGCGCTCGGCCTCGGCCTCGGCCACGGCGCGTTGCGCGCGCAGCTGCTCGCCGAAGGTGGCCTGGCCGGCGAGCGCGTCCGACACCTCCCTGAACGCGTTCTGGATCGTGCGTTCGTACTGGGCGATGGCGATGTCGCGCCCCGCGCGCGCGCTGCCGAGGTTGGCGCGGTTGCGGCCGTGGTCGAAGATCGGCAGCAATAGTTGCGGCGCCACGGTCCAGCCGTACGAGCCGCCGCTGAACAGTCCGCTCAACTCGCCGCTGGCGCTGCCGGCCGTGGCCGTGAGCGAGATGCGCGGGAAGAACGCGGCGCGCGCGGCGCCGATGTTGGCGTTGGCGCCGATCAGTTGCTGCTCGGCCGCGCGGATGTCGGGGCGTGCCGTCAATAGATCCGACGGCAGGCCGGCCGGCAACTCGGCCAGCGTCGTCGCCGCCAGCGTCGATGCGGGCGCGAGCGTGGCCGGCAGCGGCTGGCCCACGAGCAGCGTCAGCAGGTTGGCGTCCTGCGCGCGCTGGCGCCGCTGTTGCGCCAGCGTCACGCGGGCGCTGTCGACCAGCGACAAACCCTGCTGCAAGTCGAGCTTGGAGACCACGCCGTTGTCGTACTTAAGCTGGATCAGCTTGAGCGATTCGGTGCGCGCGGCCAGCGTCTTTTGTGTCAGGTCGAGCAATTCGTCGTCGGCCAGCAGGCTCAAGTACACATTCGCGACCGAGGCCACCAGGCTGATCTGTGCGCTCTTGCGCGCCTCAGTCGTCGCCAGAAATTGCGCCAGCGCCGCCTCGCCCAGGTTGCGCACGCGCCCAAAGAAATCGAGCTCGAAGGCGCTCACGCCGAACCCCGCGCTGTAGCTGCTGGCGATGCTGTCGTCGGCCTCGGTCATGCGGCTGCCGTTGACGGCCAGCGACACGCCCGGCAGCCGTTCGGCGCGCCGGATCTGGTACTGGGCGCGGGCCTGCTCGATGTTGAGCACGGCCACGCGCAGGTCACGGTTGCCCGACAGCGACAGTTCGATCAGTTGCCGCAGCCGCGCGTCGGTGAAGAAGCGCTGCCAGGCGATGCCGGCCGCGGCCTCGCCGCCAATGGCGGGCGCATCCGGAAAGGCGGCCGCGACCGGTGCGGCCGGGCGCTCGTAGGTCGGCGCGAGCGAGGCGCAGCCGGCCAGCGCGAGGGCCAGCGCCAACGGCGTGGCGATGTTGAAAAGCTTATGCATCGTGTTTATCCCCCGCTGGCGCGCCTTCTTCATGCGCGTATTTTTGGCGCTGCCGTTCGCTGCCCTTGAATAGTTTGCGCACCACCACGAAGAACACGGGCACGAAGAACACGCCGAGCGCGGTCGCGGTGATCATGCCGCCCATCACGCCGGTGCCGATCGCGCGCTGGCTGGCCGAACCGGCGCCGCCGGCGATCACGAGCGGCAACACGCCGAGGATGAAGGCGAGCGAGGTCATCAGGATGGGACGGAAGCGCAGGTGGCAAGCCGCGAGCGCGGCCTCGGTCAGCGACTTGCCCTGCGCCTGCAAGTCCTTGGCGAACTCGATGATCAGCACCGCGTTCTTGGCGCCGAGGCCGATGATCGTGATCAGGCCCACCTTGAAGTACACATCGTTCGGATAGCCGCGCGACATGGCCGCGAGCACGGCGCCGAGCACGCCGAGCGGCACCACCATCAGCACCGACACCGGGATCGACCAGCTTTCGTACAGCGCCGCGAGCGCGAGGAACACGGCCAGCAGCGCGAAGCCGAGCAGCACGAAGATGGTCGAGCCGGACAATTTTTCCTCGCGCGACTGGCCGGTCCATTCGAACGCGAAGCCCGGCGGCAACTGGGCCGCGAGCCGTTCCATTTCGGCCAGCGCGTCGCCGGTGCTGAATCCCGGCGCGGCGTCGCCCGACAGGCGCATGGTCGGGTAGCCGTTGTAGCGCACCGTCTGCATCGGTCCGGTGACCCAGCGCGTGCTCGCAAAGGTCGACAGCGGCACCTGTTGGCCGCGCGCATTGACCGCGTTCAGGCGCAGCAGGTCGTCCGGTTGCATGCGCGAGGGCGCGTCGGCCTGCACCACGACCCGTTGCAGCCGGCCCTGGTTGGGGAAGTCGTTGATGTAGGCGGACCCGAGCGAGGTCGAGATGGCCGCGTTGATGGCGTCGAAACTGACGCCGAGCGCGCTGGCCTTGTCGCGGTCGATGTCGAGCTGGACCTGGGGCGCGTCCTCGAGCCCCTCGGGCCGCACGCCCGTGAGCACCTTGCTTTGCGATGCCATGCCGAGCAACTGGCCGCGCGCGGCGAGCAGGGCGTCGCGGCCGTTGGCGCCGCGGTCTTGCAGGCGGAACGAGAAACCGGTGCCGCGCCCGAGTTCGGGGATCGGCGGCGGGCTCACCGCGAAGATGAAGGCGTCGCGGATGCTCGAAAGCTTGCCCGTGATGCGGTTGGCGACGTCGGCCGCGCCGTGGCCGTCGCCCTTGCGCTCGTCCCAGTCCTTGAGCGTGATGAAGGCGAGCGCGGCGTTTTGCCCGCTGCCCGAAAAGCTGAAACCCATAACCCCGACCATGCTCTTGACCTCGGGCTGCTTGAGGATGAATTCCTCGGCCGTGACGAGCGCGGTGCGGGTGCGCTCGAGCGTGGCGCCCGGCGGCAACTGGAAGCTGGTGATCACGTAGCCCTGGTCCTCGTTGGGCAGGAACGACGACGGCATGCGCATGAACAGCAGCGCGACCACGGCGATCACGGCGGCGAACACGACCAGCGAACGGCCCGTGTGGCGCAGCAATTTTGCGACCCAGCCCTCGTAGCCTTTGGCGGTGCGCGCGAAGCCGCGGTTGAAGCGCCCGAAGAAACCTTTCTTCTCGTGGTGGTGGCCCGCCTCGACCGGCTTGAGCAGGTGGGCGCACAGCGCCGGCGTGAGCGACAGCGCCATGAAGGCCGAGAACAGGATCGACGACACCATCACGGCCGAGAACTGGCGGTAGATGTTGCCGACCGCGCCCGCGAAGAACGCGAGCGGCACGAACACCGACACCAGCACCACGGTCACGCCGATGATCGCGCCCGAGATCTGGCCCATCGCCTTGCGCGTGGCCTCGAGCGGCGGCAAGCCTTCCTCGCTCATGATGCGTTCGACGTTCTCGACCACGACGATGGCGTCGTCGACCACGATGCCGATCACGAGCACCATGCCGAACATGGTCAGCACATTGATCGAGAAGCCGAACGCGAGCAGGGTGGCGAGCGAACCGAGCAGGGCGACCGGCACCACGATCGTCGGAATGATGGTGTAGCGGAAGTTTTGCAGGAACAAATACATGACGAGGAACACGAGGATGACGGCCTCGACGAGCGTCTCGACGACCTGGCGGATCGAAATGTCGATGAAGCGCGAGCTGTCGAACGGGATCGCCCACTTCATGCCGGCCGGGAAGTACGGGGCCAGTTGGCCCATGCGCGCGCGCACCAGCTTGGCCGTCTCGAGCGCGTTGCCCGACGGCGCGAGCTGGATCCCGATGCCGGTCGATGGCTTGCCGTTCAAGCGCGCCGAGGTGCCGTAGCTCTGGCCGCCGATCTCGACGCGGGCGACGTCGCGCAGGCGCACGCTCGAGCCGTCGGGGTTGGCACGCAGCACGATGTTGCCGAACTGTTCGACCGTGCTGAGTTGCCCGGTGACGACGACGGTGGCGGTGATGGTCTGGCCGGCGATGTTGGGCAGGTCGCCGATGGTGCCCGAGGACACCTGCGCGTTCTGGGCGCGGATGGCGCTGTTGACGTCGGCCGGCGCGAGGTTGAAGCCGAGCAGCTTGGCCGGGTCGATCCAGATGCGCATCGCTTTCTCGGTGCCGAACAATTGCGCCTGGCCGACGCCGGGGATACGCTGCAACTCGGGCAGCACGGTGCGCGAAGCGTAGTCGCCGAGCGCGATCGGGTCCCATTTCGGGTCGTCCGACGAGAGGATCGTGAACATCAGGAAGTTGGCGCGCGCCTTGTCCACGCGCACGCCCTGCTGCACCACGGCCTGCGGCAGGCGCGGCGTGGCGCGCCCGAGCCGGTTCTGCACGTCGACCTGGGCCAGGTCGTCATTGGTGCCGCTCTCGAAGCTGAGCGTGATCGAGCCCTGGCCGTTGGCCTGGCTGACCGACTCCATATAGATCAGGCCGGGCGAGCCGTTCATCTCGCGTTCGATGATGCTGATCACGCTGTCCTCGAGCGTCTGGGCCGACGCGCCGGGGTAGGCCACGCTGATGACGATCGACGGCGGCGCGACGGCCGGGTACTGGGCGATCGGCAATTGGGTCATCGCGACCGCGCCCACCACCATGATGAACAGGGCGATCACCCACGCGAAAATGGGGCGGTCGATAAAGAAACGTGCCATGGGGAATCCTGACGATTATTTGGTGGCGTTGGCGGACGCGGGCGCGGCGCCGGCCGGCGCGGCGGGTTTCCACGGCACCGGCTTGACGGGGGCGCCCGGCACCATCATTTTCTGGAAGCCGTCGACGACCACGTTCTCGCCCGGCTTGAGGCCCTCGAGCACGATCCAGTTGGTGCCGTGCTGGGCGCCGATCTTGACCGGGCGCGGGGCCGGCTTGCCGTCGGCGCCGACCACGATCACGCTGTCGCCGGAGCCGCCGCGCGTGACCGCCTGTTGCGGCACCAGGATCGCCGATTGCGGCGCCGCTTGCGCCACGCGCACACGCACGTACTGGCCGGGCAGCAGGCTGTTGTCGGGGTTCGGCACCTGGGCGCGCAGCGTGATCTGGCCCGTGGTCGGATCGACGTTGACGTCGGAGAACAGCAGCTTGCCCTGTTGCGGCAGCGGCGTGCCGTCGTCTTGCAAGATGGTCACGGGGACCCCGCCTGGATTGGCCGCGGCGCTGCCGGCGCCCTTGCGCAGGCGCTGCAAATCGGTCGCCGACTGCGTGAAGTTGACGTACACGATATTGGTTTGCTGGACCAGCGCGAGCTGGGTCGCCTCGGCCGCGCTGACCAGCGCGCCCTCGGTCACGAGCGCGCGCCCGATGCGTCCGCCGATCGGGGCGGCCACGTTGGCGTAGCCCGTATTGATTCTGGCGATCTGCAATTGCGCGTTGGCGGCGGCGACGTCGGCGGCGGCCTGCTGCTGGGCGGTCAGCACGTTCGCGTATTCCTGTTTGCTCACGGCATTGGCCTCGGCCAGCGGGCGGTAGCGTTCGGCCTGGCCCTTCGCCTGCGCGAGGTTGGCCTCGGCCTTGCCAAGCGCGGCGCGCGCGCTGTTGAGCGCGGCCTGGTAGGGCGCGGGATCGATCAGGAACAAGACCTGCCCGGCCTTGACCTCGCTGCCCTCGGTGAACAGGCGTTTGAGCACGACGCCGTTGACGCGCGCGCGCACCTGGGCCACGCGGACCGGTTCGACCCGTCCGGGCAACTCGGTCTGCAGGGTCACCGGCGCGAAGCCGGTGGTGATCACGCCAACCTCGGGCGGCGGACGGTTTCCGCCGGGTCCGCCGCCCGCGCCGTTGGCCTCTTGTTTGGGGCCGCAGGCGGTCAGCAGGGCCAGCGCGGCGAGGACGCCGAAGGCGGCCCGGGTCAACGGGGTGGGGGAGTGCGGGGATTGACGCATCGCGAATTCGTCCTTGGTTTGGAGGGGGCAGTGGCGGCACTTGTCGTGGCGGATGACGCCATTCGGATGTGCATATTTTTGGATTTCGAATATACTATCACGGGTGTATGTTTAACGTGCGGGACCGGATAATCTGGAGTTATAGCAATGGTGCGTAGGACCAAAGAAGACGCTCTGGCGACACGGGAGGGCATACTCGATGCGGCCGAAGGCTTGTTCGTCGAGCAAGGAGTTTCCCGAACCACGCTACAACATATTGCCAGCGCGGCCGGGCTGACGCGCGGCGCGATCTACTGGCATTTCGATGATAAGGCGGCGCTGTTCAACGCGATGATGGAGCGCGCAAAGATGCCGATCGATTCGGCGATCGAGTTGCTCGATCCGGCGCACGCGGATGATCCGGCGGCAAAATTGCGCGAGATAATGCTTTGCGTTTTCCGGCTGACGCAGCACGATCCGAAGGCGCGCCGGGTGTTCGAGATCGCCTTGCTCAAGCTAGAGTATGTCGACGAGATGAGCGCGGTGCGTGAACGCCGCGCCGAAGGGCAGGCCAGGTGGCTGGCGATGGCGCGCGCGTGCATCGAGGCGGGTGTGCGCGCAGGACACTTCAAGACGCGCGTGGCGCCGCAGGTGCTGGCGTTGGGGACGTGGGCGATACTTGATGGGTTGGTGCGCGCGTGGCTGATCGAGCCGGCGGCGTTTGACCTGGTTGAAGCGGGCGGGCAGGTGGTTGATAGCTATCTGGATTCGATGCGCTGATCAGGATGGACAGATACTGAAACCGAAAGATTAAACCCACATCGTCCTCGCGGAGGCGGGGAGGCATGCCTCCCCCCCATAGAACAGTTGCTCAGAGCCAGCGTTCTATGGGTCCCCGCCTCCGCGAGGACGATGTTGGTTATTGATTTTAAGGTGCTTGCATTGCGATTTCTGAAGCGTCAAAACGACTACCGCATCCCCGCAACGATCTGCTTGAGCTTGCCCGAATCGGCGCAAAACGCGCGGATGCCTTCGCCGAGTTTTTCCGAGGCCATCGCGTCCTCGTTGAGCATGAAGCGGAAGGTTTTTTCGTCGAGCGAGACCTTCTCGGTCGGCGCGCTCGCGTTGGCCGCGTCGAGCTTGCGCACCACGGGCGCGTCGCTGTCGGCGAGCGACTGCAGCAAGTCGGGGCTGATCGTGAGCAGGTCGCAGCCGGCGAGCTCGAGGATCTGCGAGGTGTTGCGGAAGCTCGCACCCATGACCTCGGTCTTGTAGCCGTAGGCGCGGTAGTAGTTGTAAATGCGCTTGACCGATTGCACGCCCGGGTCGTCCGCGCCGGCGTACTCGATCCCGGTCGATTTTTTATACCAGTCGTAGATGCGGCCGACGAACGGCGAGATCAGTTGCGCCTTCGCCTCTGCGCAGGCGATCGCCTGCGACAGCGAGAACAGCAAGGTCATATTGCAGCGGATGCCCTCGCGTTCGAGGATCTCGGCCGCGCGGATGCCTTCCCAGGTCGCGGCGATCTTGATCAGCACACGCTCGCGCTCGATCCCGGCCGCCGCGTACAGCGCGATCAGTTCGCGCCCTTTGGCCACGGTGGCCTCGGTGTCGAAAGAGAGCCCGGCGTCGATCTCGGTCGAGACGCGCCCCGGGATGAGCTTGAGGATTTCGACGCCGAACGCGATCAGCACGCGGTCGATGACTTGCTCGGTCGACTGGTTCGGAAAGTCGCGCACGGCCTGCTCGAGCAGCGGCTTGTATTCGGCCTTTTGCACGGCCTTGAAAATGAGCGAGGGATTGGTGGTGGCGTCACGCGGCGTGTACGCCTTGATCGACTGGAAGTCGCCGGTGTCGGCGACGACGGTGGTCAGTTGTTTGAGCTGTTCAAGTTGATTCATGTCGGTGCCTGATGGAAGTGGAAACGTTATTGATTGTACCTCTCAGTGTACCTCTCCCACCAAGGACCGTTTAACCGATGAACGAATCGAACTGCATGTCGAACTCCTGCAGCGCCTTTTGCGCGTTCTGCATCTTCTTGCGGAAGTCGGGGCCGCGCTGCAGGGCCAGGCCGACCGCGAGCACGTCGATCACGACCAGGTAGGCCAGCCGTGCCGAAATCGGCGTGTACGGATCGGTGTTGAAGACCAGGTCGATCGGAATGAGCACCGTGGCCAGTTCGGCCAGCGGCGTGCCGGACGGGGCCAGCACGATCACGTCGGCGCCGCCGCGGCGCGCGAGTTTGACCGAACGCACCAGCGCCGGGCTGTTGCCGCGCTGCGAAATGGCCACCAGCGCGTCGCCCCCGTGCAGCAGGGCGGCGGCGATGCTGTGGATGTTCGGGTCGGCGTAGGCGACCGTCGGCACGCCCGAGCGGAAGAACTTGTGCTGGGCGTCGGCGGCCACGATGCCCGAGGTGCCCTGGCCGTAGAACTCGATCTTGTTGGCGCGCGAGAGGATGTCGAGCGCGCGCTGGATCGCCTCCGGGTTGAGGTTGTTACGCAGGTCGAGCAGGGTGTTGATCGAGCGGCTGCAGATCTTGTTGACGAGGTCGGCCGCGAGGTCGTCCTGTGCCGGCTGCTCGTTCGCGCCCGGCAGGGCCAGCGCGAGGCCCTGCGCCAGCTTGAGCTTGAACTCGTGCCAGCCGTCGTAGCCGAGGGTGCGGCAAAAGCGCACCACGGTCGGCTCCGACACCTGCGCGGCTTTCGCCAGCGCGGTGATGTTCTGGCTCACGGTCGCGCCGGGATGCTCAAGCACGGCCAGCGCGACTTTTTTCTCGGACTTCGAGAGCGAGTCGAGCTGGGTGCGGATCGAGTCTAATAACACTTTAATCCTCTGGGAGGTGTACAGCAGGAGTTCCACCTGCGTAAGCTAAAGCCACGTCGGGAAGCGGTGGAGCAGGGGTTTCGCGTTGCACTGCAACGCGCCTGCGGAACGGTCTTGCCATGCATGGCAAGACTCCCTGCCTTACCCAATTAGTCTTCAGGTAAGGCTTCTTCGCGCCACTGCAGTCCGTCGCGGCCGATCAATGCGCTGGCCGCGGCCGGTCCCCAGGTGCCGGCCGTGTACGGGGTCGGCACGCTGTCTTCCTTCTCCCAATGGTCGAGGATCGGCTCGACCCATTCCCACGCCGCCTCGAGCTCGTCGCCGCGCATGAACAGGGTCAGCTGGCCGCGCAGCACGTCGAGCAGCAGGCGCTCGTAGGCGTCCATGCGCGGCGACTTGAACGATTCGCGGAAGTCGAGTTCGAGCTCGGCCTGCTTGAGGCGCATGCTGTCGCCGGGCGTCTTGGCCATCAGGTTCAGGCTCAGGCCCTCGTCGGGCTGGAGCCGGATCACGAGGCTGTTCGGCTGGAAGCTGCTGGTCGGCTGGTTGAAGATCGAATGCGGGATCGGCTTGAAGCGCACGACGATCTCGGCCAGGCCGTCGGCCATGCGTTTGCCGGTGCGCAGGTAGAACGGGACGCCGGCCCAGCGCCAGGTGTCGATCTCGGCCTTGATGGCGACGAAGGTCTCGGTGCGCGAATGCTCGGGCGCGTCCGGCTCGTCGCGGTAGCTCGGCACCGGCTTGCCGTCGACGTGGCCGGCGCGGTACTGGCCGCGCACGATGTTTTGCGACAGCGTGGTCGGGGTGAAGCGCTTGAGCGAGCGCAGCACCTGCAGTTTTTCGTCGCGCACGGCGTCGGAGTTGATCGAGGTCGGCGGCTCCATGGCGACGATGCACAGCAGTTGCAACAGGTGGTTCTGCAGCATGTCGCGCAGCGCGCCCGAGGTGTCGTAGTAGCCCATGCGGTTGCCGACGCCGAGCTTTTCGGCGATCGTGATCTGGACGTCGGAGATCCATTCGCGGCGCCACAGGGGCTCGAACAGGATGTTACCGAAGCGCAGAGCCAGCAGGTTCTGCACGGTCTCCTTGCCCAGGTAGTGGTCGATCCGGTAGATCTGGGTTTCGGCGAACACCTTGCCGACCTCGGCATTGATCTGCTTGGCGCTGGCGAGGTCGCGGCCGAGCGGTTTTTCGAGCACCACGCGCGAGTTCGGCGTGGCCAGGCCGACCTCCTTGAGGTTGTCGCAGATCTGCGCGAACAGGTGCGGCGGCGTGGCCAGGTAGTACACGCGCGTGAGCGCCGGATCGGGCCGCATGACGTCGACCAGCGTGCCGTAGGTCTTGGCGTCGGTGGCGTTGAGCGAGACGTAGACGATGCGCGCGATGAACTTGGTCCAGTGCGCCTCGGCCACCGCTTTCACGTGCGGCTTCGAGGTGCTTTCGACCGTTTGCAGGAATTCTTCCTGCGACCATTCGTGGCGGCCCACGCAGATGATGCGCGAGGACGGGGGCAGGTCTTTGGCGACGTCGCGCGCGTACATCGCGGGGAGCAGTTTGCGCATGGAGAGGTCTCCGCTGCCGCCAAACAGGACCAGGTCAAAATCGGTAAGAGCCATAATATGTGATCGCAAAGAGTGAGAAGGTGCCGGAGTCGATGCAGCGTGGCGCTGCGCATATGTAAATTTACTACACGAATATGCGCTTTGCAAGAAATTTTACTACGTAATGCCCCCGGGGCTTCATTTGCCCCGGTATGGTGCCACATTCGGGGCTCGCGCGGCGGCGAGGGGACGGCAGATTTCGTGATGCAACGCTTGATATGAAAAAGACACGACATCATCCTCGCGGATGGCTCGGCGCCCCCATTCAAGGAGCGTTTGCACTGCGCCACTGTTCTATGGGTCTCCGCCTGCGCGGAGACGATGTGGTGGGAGTTCGGATTTCGCGATTCTCGGAAGCGTCTTTGGTCTGGCGTATATTTTACTGGGCGGGATTTCGAGCGCGCGCTAAAAGCCGGTTTAGCAGCATTCGCGTGGCGCCGCACAGGCTGAAACAGATGATTACAAACGATGTGTTTTTCACACCGCAAAGCGCGTATATTACTCGCACGAAACGATGTGAAACAATTTCAACATCATTTCCTCCGGCGCATACAACTACCAAAAACTCTCCCAAGGATTGACCATGAAACTGGCCGTACTGATCGCCCTCCTGTTTGCCAACTCGGCCCACGCCACCGGCTTCGACGACCTCAAGGCCGCGCTGGCGCCGCTGCAAGGGCAGTCGACCCTGCGCGGCACCTACGAGCTCAAAGAGAAAAAGACCGACAACGACAAGAAAACCGGGCCCGAGACGGCGAGCGCGGCGGTGTATATCGAGGACAGCCCCGATGGCTTGCAGATGCGCTGGGACCGCGCCTTGCTCAAGCGCGCGACCGAGGAAAGCAAGGGCGGCGTGTCGATCACCAAAGTGATGCCGCTCGGATCGCTGATCCGCTCGGTGACGGCCACCCGCATGGCCCAGACCGTCAACTACGCGCAGGCGTTTTTACAGACGCTGTCGATGGCGCAGCTTAAATCCGAACGCGTCGAGGCGTGGCAGGGCAAGCCGGCGCGGCTGATCGAACTGGTGATCAACGAGCCCGCGGCGGAGGACGCCAAGGTCAGCGTCAAGGAGAATGTGCGCATCGCCCAGGTGTGGATCGGGGCCGACGGCGCGCCGCTGGCGGCGAGCATGACGCGCAAATTCAAGGCCAAGGTGCTCGTGTTCATGACGATCGAGTCGAGCAACAAGGAAGACTTCGTGTTTTCGGTCGTGGGAAACCGGCTGGTGGTGCTCAAGCGCGAGGACGTCGGCGCGACCAAGGGGCCGGGCAGCGACATGAACTTCCACAATGTGTCGACGTTCACGCCCAAGGCTTGAGGCATTGCCGCCCGCCCGGGCATGACCCGGGCCGCGGCAAAGAAACCATGCGGCGATAAGCGAGGCTTAATGAAGATGCGCCACCATGCATATTCCCGGCCTGCCACGGCGGGGGCGCGATCGGCAATGGCCGGGCGCGTTCATGGTAAATTGTCGGCCATCGAAATCGACTCAGTACTCGTCAAAGGTAGAGCATGCGCTGGTTAAAACAATTAATGGTGGTTGCCTCGTTCAGCCTGTTGGCCGGGGGCGTCGCCGCCTCGCCGGCCGCGCCGCGCAGCGGGGTCGAATACACGACGCTGGCCAAGCCGCAAACGACCGATTCGGGCAAAAAAATCGAAGTGATCGAGTTCTTCGGTTATTTTTGCGAGCATTGCTATGCGATCGATCCGGCGCTGGCCAAATGGGTCGCCGCCCAGGGCGATAAGATCGCCTTCAAGCGGGTGCATGTATTGTTCGACCCGCGCATGGTCCCGATGCAGCAGGCGTATGTCACGCTCGAAATGATGAACAAGGCCGAAGCCGTGCATGGCAAGATATTCGAAGGCATGCACAGGTTTAAGCTGCGCCTCGATAAGCCGGACCTGATGACGCTGTTCCTGGTCAAGGTCGGTATCGACCAGAAAAAATACCTCGAGATGTACAAATCGTTCGCGGTGCAGACGCGCATGCGCCGCAACGAGCAGCTGCTCACCGCCTATGCCGTCGAGAGCGTGCCGCAAATCGTCGTCGACGGCCGGTATCTGACCTCGCCCGACCACCTGCGCACCAGCCTCGGGGGCAAAGGCGGCAAGGCCGAGCTGCACGCGGCGACCATGCAGGTGCTCGATGCGCTCGTGGCCAAGGCGGCCAAGGCGCGCGCCGGCGCCAAATAAAAACGCGGGCCGCATCGCTGCGGTCCCGCGTCGGTCGCCAGCACTTATTGCTTGACGAACTTATGGCACATCACCGAGGTCGGCGGCGGTCCGGCCGACAGCACGAACGAGACATCGAGCACGCCGGCCCTGAAGTAGACCGTACTGATCTGGGCTATGGTCGTACCAAGATTCGAGGTCGCGGTGTACGCGTTGCCACCCGCAGTCACATCGAACGCGTCCGGCGCTACACCGCTGTAGTGAACCTGTGAAATGGCGTTGTTGTAGCCGATCGTGATCAGGCCGTTCGCCTCGATCGTCACGCGGCAGTTGTTGCTGTTGTTGAGCGTCGAACCGAGCCAGACGCCGGTCGGCGGCATATTGACCGGCGGCGTGCCCGGGGCGGTATCGGGAGGCGGCGGCAGGGGCGGGACCGCCGGCGCGCCCGACCAGGCCACGCCGAAGTTGTTGGCGCCCATAAAGCTCAGCAAATTGCTGTTGTTGGCGCCCAGCGCCTGCGCCGCGGCCAGCCAGTCGGCGCCGAAATTGGCACCCGAGTAGGGCAGCTTGCTCAACAGGTCGGCGCCTTGTTTGCCATCGAGAACGCCATCGGCCATGTCCTTGGTCATCGCCTCGAGCATCGCCAGCGCGGGCATGCCGATGGTCGCGTTGTGCGTGCGCGCCATTTTGGCCAGCGCCGCCAGGCGCAGGGCGTAATGGCCGGCGGCCGTGTTCTGGAGCCCGGCCATGTCGGCGAAACTGCCCACGAGGGCCGGCGCGGCGAGGATGTCGGGCACCTTGAAGGCGGCCCCGATGGCGCCGTTGGCCGCGGCGATGTTGGCCGCGTTCAGGCCGCCGGCGAGCTGGAGCGCGCGCGCCACGGCCATGGTCGTGAAGGCGGTGACGCCGATGTTGCCGTTGGCAGCCGAGCCGGTGACGGCCGCGCGCAACAGGCGCTCCGGGCCGAACGGCAGGAAGCTGTTGGTCGCCTCGTCGTAGTAGATCGCGCTGGCGTTGCCCAGCACGTCGACCAGCAGCGGCCCCGCGTTTTGCGGCACATTGTTGAACGTCACGGTGCCGGCGCTGCCGGTGTCGGCGCTCGCGAGCAAGGTGCCGTCGGCCAGTTTGAGCTGCACCACGGCGTTCAACACCTTGCCCAGTGAAGGCGTGAACGTCATCGAATGGGTCGGCGGCGGTGGCGGCGCATCGGTGCCGCCGCCGCCGCAAGCGGCCAGGGTGCCGAGCAGTCCGAGCATCAGCACCGGTATCGGGTTTTTTTTGAGCATGAAGATATCCTTGTCTTATTGGGCGAAACGCGGGCCGCATCGCGGCGGCGCCGCGTCGGTCGGCAGGCGTTTATTGCTCGGTGAATCGGTAGCATATCATTAACATTGACGTCCGGCCAGCACTGGCCTGGGGGGCTTTTTATTGTTCTTGCGTATGTCGGGGCAAAATAAAAAAACGCGGGCCGCATTGCTGCGCTCCCGCGTTGGTCGCCAAGCGCTTATTGCTTGACGAATTTAGTGCTTGTCCAGTTTACTGCTTGACGAACTTATGGCACATCACCGAGGTTGGCGGCGGGCCGACCGTGAGTGCGAACGCGACATCGAGCGCGCCCCCCTTGAAGTTGACGGAGACGATCCTGGCCGTGGGCAAACCATCATCGGAGGTCGCGCTATAGGAGGTGCCTTGGGCGTTCACCTCGTAGGCGTCAGGTTTTTCGCCGCTGTAGTGCGCCGACACGGTGGTGGTGCCGTAGGTCATCGTGAACACGCCGTTGGCCTCGACCGTGACGCGGCAGTTGTTGGTGCCGGTCAGGGTGCCGCCGATCCAGACGCCGGTCTGGGGCATATTGGTCGGCGGCGTGCCGGGGACCGGTTCGGTGCCCGTGCCCGTGCCGGAGCCGGGGGCCGGCGGCGGTGGCAGCGCCGGCGCGCCCGACCAGGTCACCCCGAAGTTGTTGGCGCTCAGATAGCTCAGCAAATTGCTGTTGTTGGCACCGAGCGCCTGCGCGGCCGCCAGCCAGTCGGTGCCGAAATTGGCGCCGACGTAGGGCAGGTTGGCCAGCAGGTCGGCGCCTTGTTTGCCGTCGAGGACGCCGTCGGCCATGTCCTTGCTCATCGCCTCGACCATCGCCAGCGCGGGCGCGCCGATGTTCGCATTCTGGTTCAGCGCCAGCTTGGCCAGCGCCGCCAGGCGCAGGGCGTATTGGCCGGCGGGCGTGTTCGGCAAGGCCGCCATGTCGGCGGCGCTGCCCACGATGGCCGGCGCGGTCAGGATGTCGGGCACCTTGAAGGCGGTCGCGATGGCGCTGTTGGCGCTGGCGATGTTGGCCGCGTTGAGGCCGCCCGTGAGCTGAACCGCGCGCGCCACGGCCATGGTCGTGAAGGCGGTCACGGCGATATTGCTGTTGGCGGCCGAGGCGACGACGGCGGTGCGCAGCATGCGCTCCGGGCCGAACGGCAGGAAGGTGTTGGTCGCCTCGTCGTAGTAGGTGGCGCTGGTGCTGCCGAGCACTTCGACCAGGAGCGGCCCCGAGTTTTGCGGCACGTTGCTGAAGGTAACGCTGCCGACGGTGCCGGTGTGCGCGGTAGCGATCACGGTGCCGTTGGCCAATTTCAGCTGCACCACCGCGTTCAAGACCTTGCCCAGTGAGGGCGTGAACGTCATCGCGTACGCAGGCGGGGCCGGCGGCGCCGCTTCCGGCGCCTTGGTGTCGCCGCCGCCGCAGCCGGCGAGGCCGCCCGCGAGTGCTAGCAGCAACATTGCATGTGAGGTTTTTGTGGACATGGCATTCCTTGATATCTTGGTGGGTTGAATAGAGGCTTTTGCAGCCGTCACCAAGTAATGCGGGAAGTTGCCGTGATTCGGCTCACGCGGTCAAAAAATATCTTTCGACCGCCGTGCGAAGGGCTGGTACAGCGTGCAACTCGCGCGGCGACCCCGACCCGCGTCCTGTCTTTCCCGAAAACTGCGGGCCGCATGGCTGCGGTCCCGCGTTGAACGCCGAGCGCCTATTGCTTCGTGAATGAGAGGCAAATCATCGACGTCGGTGGCGGTCCGGCGGTGACGATCGAGGCGATGTCGAGGGCGCCGTTCTTGAACGTCAGGCCGATGATCCTCGCGGTAGGCAGGCTGCCATCGGTGACCGCGCCGTACGAGGTGCCGGCGGCGGTCACTTCGGACGTATCGGGCGACACGCCGCTGTAGTTCGAGGTGACGGTGACGGCCCCGTAGACCACGGTGAAGTCGCCATTGGCCGCGACCGTGACCTTGCAGTTGCCGCCGACGTGCTGGCTGCCGACCCAGACGCCGACCGGCGGCATATTGCCAGGCGTGCCGGGCGTGGGTTCAACCGGTGGAACGACCGGCGGGATGACCGGCGGGATGACCGGCGGGATAACCGGCGCGGCCGGCGCGCCCGACCAGGTCACGCCAAAGTTGTTGGCGCTCAAATAGCCGAGCAGGTTGGTGTTGCTGGCCGCCATCGCCTGCGCGGCGGCGAGCCATGCGCTGCCGAAATTGGCGCCGACGTAGGGCAGGTTGGCCAGCAGGTCGGCGCCTTGTTTGCCGTCGAGGACGCCGTCGGCCATGTCCTTGCTCATCGCCTCGACCATCGCCAGCGCGGGCGCGCCGATGTTCGCATTCTGGTTCAGCGCCAGCTTGGCCAGCGCCGCCAGGCGCAGGGCGTATTGGCCGGCGGGCGTGTTCGGCAAGGCCGCCATGTCGGCGGCGCTGCCCACGATGGCCGGCGCGGTCAGGATGTCGGGCACCTTGAAGGCGGTCGCGATGGCGCTGTTGGCGCTGGCGATGTTGGCCGCGTTGAGGCCGCCCGTGAGCTGAACCGCGCGCGCCACGGCCATGGTCGTGAAGGCGGTCACGGCGATATTGCTGTTGGCGGCCGAGGCGACGACGGCGGTGCGCAGCATGCGCTCCGGGCCGAACGGCAGGAAGGTGTTGGTCGCCTCGTCGTAGTAGGTGGCGCTGGTGCTGCCGAGCACCTCGACCAGCAGCGGCCCCGAGTTTTGCGGCACGTTGCTGAAGGTCACGCTGCCTACGGTGCCCGTGTGGGCGGTCGCGATCACGGTGCCGTTGGCCAATTTGAGCTGCACGACGGCGTTCAAGATCTTGCCCAGCGAAGGCGTGAACGTCATCGCATACGCGGGCGGCGCCGGGGGCGCGGCCTCGGGCGCCTGGTTGTCGCCGCCGCCGCAGCCGGCCAGGCTGGCCGCGACCGCGAGCATCATTAGTGGTACTGCCCTTCTTTTTTTGAACATGGCGAATTCCTTTTTTTCTTAGTGGATTGAATTGTTATTCAGAGGCTTTTGCAGCCGTCACCAAGTAATGCGGGAATTTGCCTCGATTCGGCTCACATGTTCAAAAAATATCTTTACGGCCGTCGTGTTCAGGGCTGGTACACCGGCTCCGCCCGCCCGGCGACCTCGACCCGCAGCGACAGTACGCAGCCGGTCAGCGGATACTGCGCCTTCTCGGCGTCGGACCGGTTGTGGCTCGCGCTCGTGATGTAGAGCGTGCGCAGGTCGTCGCCGCCGAACGCGACCATCGTGGGACAGCGCAGCGGCAGCTTGACTTCGCGCAGCAACGCGCCGCCGGGGGCGAAGCGCAACAGGCGGCCGCCTTCGAACATCGCGCACCAGTAGGCGCCTTCGCTGTCGACCGCTGCGCCGTCCGGGCGCCCGCCGTAATCGCTGGCCGTCTTGTCGGTCGAAAACTGCTGGAAGCGCTCGGGCGCGCCGACCGTGCCAGTGTCGAGGTCGAACGCGTGGCGGTCGACGCGGTGGGTCGCGGTGTCGGCGTGGTACATCAGCTTGTGGTCGGGACTGAAACCGAGGCCGTTCGAATTGGTCATGCCGCCGCTCCAGGCGAGCCTGAGCCGGCCGCGCTCGAGGCAGAACATTTGCGCGGCCTGCTGGTCGCGCGGCTCGTAGATGGTGCCGATCCAGAAGCGGCCGGCGGCGTCGGCGCGGCCGTCGTTGAAGCGCGTGATCGTGGTGTCGTACGGCGCCGGCGCGATGTTCGCGAGCTCGCCGCTGTCGGTGTCGAGGCGGACCAGGCCGGCGCGCGTGGCGACCACGAGGCCGCCGCCGGCATGGATCGCCAGCGCCGACGGCTCGCTCGGCATGCGCCAGGCGCGGTGCGCGCCGCTGGCCGGATGCAGGCGGTGCACGCTGAAGCCGTCGATGTCGACCCAGTACAGGCTGGACTCGGCCGCGTGCCATAGCGGGCACTCGCCGACCGCCATCGGGGCCGCGTGGGCGACGCCGATCTCGATTCCGTGCGCGCTGCCCGGCGCGGCGTCCGGCGGCGCGCTCATACGGCGGCCTTGGCCATCGCGATCAGGCCGTTGGTCGAGCTGTCGTGCTGTTCGGGCGCGGCCGCGCCGGTCAGCTCGGCCTCGATTTTTTTGGCCAGCACCTTGCCCAGTTCGACGCCCCACTGGTCGAAGCTGTTGACGTCCCAGATCACGCCCTGCACGAACGTCTTGTGCTCGTACAACGCGATCAGCGCGCCGAGCGTGAACGGGGTCAGGTATTCCATCAGGATGGTGTTGCTCGGACGGTTGCCGGGGAAGGTCTTGTGCGGCGCCAGGCGCTCGACCTCGGCCAGCGACAGTCCCTGCGCCTGCAGGTCGGCGCGCACCTCGTCGATGGTCTTGCCGCGCATGAAGGCCTCGGACTGGGCGAAGCAGTTCGCCAGCAGCGCCGCGTGGTGCCTGGCCAGTTCGTGCGCCGGGCGCAGGCTGGCGATGAAGTCGATCGGGGTCAGGTCGGTGCCCTGGTGCAGCAGCTGGAAGTAGGCGTGCTGGCCGTTGGTGCCGCAGTCGCCCCAGATCACGGGGCAGGTCGGGCCGTCGACCGGCTGCCCGCCCTTGGTCACGCGCTTGCCGTTGCTTTCCATGTCGAGCTGCTGCAGGTAGGCCGGGAAGCGGTTCAGGTCCTGGTGGTAGGGCGCGATCGAGACCGACGGGCAGCCGAGGAACTGGCGGTTCCAGAAGCCTACCAGGGCCAGCAGCACCGGCATGTTGGTTTCGAGCGGCGCCTCCTTGAAGTGCAGGTCCATCGCGTGCGCGCCGGCCAGGAAGTCGGCGAAGTGGCCGTAGCCGACGCTGAGCGCGATCGGCAGGCCGATCGCCGACCAGACCGAGTAGCGGCCGCCGACCCAGTCCCAGAACGGGAACATATTGGCCGGATCGATGCCAAACTGTTTGATCGCCTCGACGTTGGTCGACACCGCCACAAAGTGGCGCGCCAGGTGCGCGGCCGGCACGTGCGCCAAAAACCAGGCGCGCGCGGTGGCCGCGTTGAGCATGGTCTCGCCCGTCGTGAAGGTCTTGGACGCGATGATGAACAAGGTCGTCTCGGGGTTGACCACCGACAGCGCGGCGTCCATGTCGTGGCCGTCGACGTTCGAGACGAAATGCATCGCGATGCGCGGGTGCGAGTACTGGCGCAGCGCCAGGCACACCATCTTGGGGCCGAGGTCGGAGCCGCCGATGCCGATGTTGACGATGTCGGTGATCGGCTTGCCGCTGTGGCCGAGCCAGGCGCCGCTGCGCACCGCGTCGGTGAACACGCGCACGCGCTCGAGCACCGCGTGCACGTCGGCGGCGACGTCCTGGCCGTCGACCTCGAGCGCGCATTCGCGCGGCGCGCGCAGGGCCGTGTGCAGCACGGCGCGGCCTTCGGTAAGGTTGATTTTTTCGCCCGCGAACATGGCGTCGCGCTGCTGCTCGACGCCGCGCTCGCGCGCGAGGTCGGCCAGCAGTTCGAGCGTGCGCGCGTCGAGCCGGTTTTTGGAGTAATCGAGGAACAGGCTGGCCGCCTCGAGCGACATCTTGGAAAAGCGTTGCGGGTCGGCCGCGAACAGGCCGCGCATCTGCCAGTCTTCGGCGTCGATGGCGTGCGTTTCGAGGGCTTGGAACGAGGCGGTTGCGGTGAGGGCGGGCTGGCGCATGATGGGTCGGTTCGGCGTTAAAGGAGTCGGTTGGAATGGGGGCGCTGGCGGTCCGCAGCAAGCGCGGTGCGGGGCGCGCGGGCGCCGCGGGCGACAGTGCCGGGGACAGATTAGCGAATAATACAGGAAAGTCGCGTAAATTCACTACAAAAAAAGCGGACGCACCAATGGGGACGCACCGTCTTTCCGTCTTTGCGGCGCGCCCCGGTTTGGGGCGAAACTTGCGTTTCGGTGCAAAAAAAGGCAAGCTCGGTCATCGAAATGACCGCATCGCGCAGATTTTGTAGTAAAATTTCACGAAGTAAATTCAAAAGGAACGATCATGGCGCTGCACCCCGTACTCGAAAGCGTGACCAACCGGATCATCAAGCGTAGCCGTCCTTCGCGCGGCGCCTACCTTGCGCACCTCGATGCGGCGCGCCTGCAGGGCGTGCAGCGCGGCGCGCTCTCGTGCACCAACCTGGCGCACGGCTTCGCCGCGTTCCCGGCCAACGACAAGCTCAAGCTGCGCGAGCAGAAAAAACCGTCGGTCGCGATTGTCTCATCCTACAACGACATGCTGTCGGCGCACCAGCCGTTCGAGGGCTTCCCGCAGATCATCAAGGAGGCCGTGCGCGCCCATGGCGCGGTGGCCCAGTTCGCCGGCGGCGTGCCCGCCATGTGCGACGGCGTGACCCAGGGCCAGCCGGGCATGGAGCTGTCGCTGTTCTCGCGCGACGCGATCGCCATGGGCACCGCGATCGCGCTGTCGCACAATATGTTCGATTCGGCCTTGTACCTCGGCGTGTGCGACAAGATCGTGCCGGGCCTGCTGATCGGCGCGCTCCACTTCGGCCACCTGCCGGCCGTGTTCGTGCCGGCCGGCCCGATGACGAGCGGCATGTCCAACAAAGAGAAGGCGCGCATCCGCCAGCTCTACGCGCAGGGCAAGGCCACGCGCGAGGAGCTGCTCGAGTGCGAGTCGGCCTCGTACCACGGGGCCGGCACCTGCACCTTCTACGGCACCGCCAACAGCAACCAGATGCTCATGGAGATCATGGGCCTGCACCTGCCGGGCGCCGCCTTCATCACCCCGGGCACGCCGCTGCGCGAGGCGCTCACCGCCGCCGCCGCGCGCCGCGCGGTCGACATCTCGCAGCAGGGCGGCAGCTACATGCCGGTCGGCCAGCTGGTCGACGAGAAATGCATCGTCAACGCCGTGGTCGGCCTGCTCGCCACGGGTGGCTCGACCAACCACACGCTGCACCTGGTGGCGATCGCCAAGGCGGCCGGCATCGTGATCGACTGGGACGACTTCAACGAGCTGTCGGCCGCGGTGCCGATGCTGACCCGGATCTATCCGAACGGCGACGCCGACGTCAACCACTTCAACGCCGCCGGCGGCCCCGGCTTCGTGATCCGCGAGCTGCTCGACGCCGGCCTGCTGCACGACGACGTCAATACCATCCTCGGACGCGGCCTGCGCGCCCATTGCGCCGAGCCGTTCCTGGACGGCGCGAACGTGGTCTGGAAGCCGGTGCCGGCGATCAGCGGCGACGACAGCGTGCTGCGCCCGGCCAGCGCGCCGTTCGCGCGCGACGGCGGCATGATCCTCGTCGCCGGCAACCTCGGGCGCGCCGTGATGAAGATCTCGGCCGTCAAGGAGGAGCACCGCGTGGTCGAGGCGCCCGCGCTGACCTTCAATTCGCAGGAGGACTTCATGCACGCCTACCAGGCGGGCAAGCTCGACCGCGACTTCGTCGCCGTGCTGCGCTTCCAGGGCCCGCGCGCGAACGGCATGCCCGAGCTGCACGCGCTCACGCCGGCGCTGGCCAACCTGCAGGACGCCGGGCGCCACGTGGCGCTGGTGACCGACGGGCGCATGTCGGGCGCGTCGGGCAAGGTGCCGGCCGCGATCCACGTCTCGCCCGAGATCCTCGCGGGCGGCCCGCTCGGGCTGGTGCGCGACGGCGACATCATCCGCCTCGACGCGACCGCCGGCACGCTCGAGGCGCTGGTGCCGGCCGCGGTCTGGGCCGCGCGCACGCTCGCCACGGCCGACCTGTCGCCGTCGCACGTGGGCATGGGGCGCGAATTGTTCGCCATGTTTAGAAACACCATCAGCGAGGCCGAGAAGGGCGCGACCACCTTCGCGCTGCCATCGCCGATCCCGACCACCGTGCCGCTGCACGAGGGCGCCGACAGCGGCGACATCGTGCCCGGCTCCGACGAAGACACACTTATCAGGAATCCAAAATGACCATGACCCTGCTCGACATCATGCGCTCGGCGAGCGTAATCCCCGTCATCGCGATCGACGATCCGGCGCACGCCGTGCCGCTCGCGCGCGCGCTCGTGGCCGGCGGCATCTGCGTGCTCGAAGTGACGTTGCGCACCCCGCACGGCCTCGGCGCGATCCGCGCGATGGCCGAGGTGCCGGGCGCGATCCTCGGCGTCGGCACGCTGACCCAGCCTGAAGAATTCGCCGCCGCGCGCGACGCCGGCGCCGTGTTCGGGGTCTCGCCGGGCCTGACGCCGGCGCTGATCGAAGCCTCGCGCAAGAGCGGGCTGGCGCTGCTGCCGGGCGTGATGACGCCGTCCGAGGTCATGGCCGCGCGCGAGGCCGGCTTCCGCCAGCTCAAGCTGTTCCCGGCGGTGCCGGCCGGCGGCGTGGGCATGCTCAACGCCATCGGCGGCCCGCTGCCCGACGTCACCTTCTGTCCGACGGGCGGGATCTCGATCGAGACGGCGCCGCAGTTTTTGGCGTGCAAAAACGTCGCCTGCGTGGGTGGCTCGTGGCTCACGCCGAAAGACGCGATCAATGCGGGCAACTGGGCGCTGATCACCGAACTGGCGAAGGCGGCGGCCGCGCTGCGCGTAAAGTAAACTTTTCGCGCACCCCCACATCGTCCTCGCGCAGGCGGGGACCCATAGAACGCTTGCTAAGTGCTAACGTTCCATGGGTCCCCGCCTTCGCGAGGACGATGTTGATTTGGGCAATTTGATGTTGCGCGTGCGATTTTTGCCCGGTTCAGCCTTGCACCGCGATCGCCGCCACCTGTTTCGCCTTGCTCAACGAGCCCAGCGCGCGCTCATATGATGCTTGCACCAGCTCGATAAGGTAATCCGCCGGGAAGTGTCTGACATCGACCACGCTGACCCAGTGGAAGCGCCCCATATACCTGGCCGGCTTGACGCCCGGCATCCCGGTCAACTCGACGAAGCGGTCGGGCGTGACGCGAAAACTGAAGCGCCAGATCTCCGGCGCGCTCGTTTTGAAGTAGGCGAAGGTTTTGCCGCCGACCGCGTAGACCAGGATATTGCTCGGCGCGCCATGCAAGGTTTCGGTGGCGCCCGGGAAGCGTTGGCACAGTTCTTTGAGTTGTTTGGTGTTCATAGTGGCGGCCGATGAAGGGCCCCCAGTTTGGCAGAGCGCTGCGAGGGCGTCGAGCTTTCTGACTGTCGGAATCTTTAACCTGAAGAAAATCCCATGTCACCTGAAAGAATTGCAACTCACGAGTTTGGCGTAATGGTTCTCGATTCCGCTACTGCCTTCTACGAAATCGAAGTCGAGATGCCTTACATGAAATCTGGCCGAATCTCGATTGCAGCGGAAGGATTCGAGGCTGGCCTAACACGAATGCACGCCTTTTTGGCGTGGCTGAAAGTAAACCATCAGCCTTTCAAGTTCGCGATAGAGCACGAGATCCAAAACTACGATCTTGTTTGGGATGATGTTTGGGACTCGATCCTTGGCAATGACTGGGTCGAGGCAGATGAGGGATTCCTGGCCGAGTATCTTAACTATGAGGCCGTCGATTTTAGTTGTGGCGAGATCCGCCTGTGGATTGACACTTCTGGTCTTCATACTGACCACATGATCAGAGTCACCATGAACGAACAAATGCAGATCTCGTGTTGCGAGATGATGTAAAACGCTGGCCTCAGCACGGCCAAATTGCTCGCGGAGGTAGCGTTATTTCATTTCTGCAGGAGTTTGTCAGCATAGGCGGACTGGCTCAGCCGATACAGGATGCGTTCGAGGGCGTAGCGCACGAGCACCTGTTGAAAGTCGGACTTTTCCGTCTTGGCGATGTTGAGCAAACGCGCCCTCACCGATGCTGCGCGATCTTTGCTCATTAAAGTAACTCCAGGTAAGGGCGCATAACGTTGGCGACCCGGCATGCTTTGGCAAAGTGCCAGAGTTCGTCGATATCCACCTTCGATTTTGGAACCGTGCCTTAGCCCGATCGGATTGAACCGCGAGCCCGCCGGCAGTGCTTACCGATGCGCAGGCACTTGCCTGAACGGTGATAGACTGCCTTTCCCATGAAGGCAGAACAGCAAGGGCGCGCCGCGCGCCATCTCACCCCCGGCGAAATGCGCATGGCGGCCGACTTGTTCGGCGACGCCATCGACTACCGCAAAGTGCGCATCCACAACCGTTGCTACCTGCCGCTAGGCCTGCAGCCGAGCAACTGCGCGATGACGCCCAACGGCAGTATGTACTTCCACCACTCGTGCTTCCGCGACGATTTCGCGAGCGGCGACGTGTCCGCCAAACATTGGTTCATGCACGAGATGGTGCACGTCTGGCAGCACCAGCTCGGCTACCCGGTGCGCAGCCGCGGCGCGATCCGGATCTGCCTGTCCTACCGTTACACGCTCGCGCCCGGCAAGACGCTCGCCGACTTCAACATGGAGGCGCAGGGGGACCTGCTGGCCGACTACTACGTGCTCAAGTTCCTGCATACCTCGGCCGGCATGCGCCAGCCGCAGCCACCGGCGAGCCTGCCGCTGTTCGAAGCGGTGCTCGAAGGCTTTTTGGCAAACCCGGCCAGCCGCCTAAGCCTGCCAGCGGGCCTTTGGCGTGCCCTTGGTGCTGCACTGCAATAAAAAACTTGCGTTTAAAGCAATGTGGATCGATAATTAGTGATATTGGGTGACATTTGAATACATTATCGGTCATTGCCGTGTGGTAAGTTTATGTCTTTGCGATTGGGTGCCAAGTGCGCACCATATTTGCCCACGCCAATTGAATAAAGTGTCAGCGGCCGTCGTGGACCGGTGCACGCAAGCAAGGGAGGACCGACGATTTTGAGAGCAATGGACCGCATGACGACGCAGCATCCAAGCGGGGCGCAGACGCGCGGTGGCGACTGGCCATGCGCCGTGCAAGCGCCGTGCTTCCACGGCATCTTCGCCAAGTTGTCAACGCTTGTCCTGGCCGACGCCCCGGACGCGCAGGATGATGCCGCGTTCGCCGATTTCTGGCAGCACTATATGGGCCAATACCTCGCTGACATCCCCGTGTTCGAACGGCTGCTCCCGCGCAGCCCGTCGCGCGTGCTCGACCTGAGCTGCGGTGGCGGGCGCATCGGCATCGCGCTCGCGCGCGCCGGGGCCCGGGTCGACGTGCTGGTGGGGCCGGGGGTATGGTCCGATCTGGCGCAGGCGAATATGGCGAAACAGCCGGCGCCGGTGCGCGAGCGCCTGCGAGTGCTGCTCGGCCAGGTCCTCAGTTTTTCGCTGGACCAGCAATACGACTTGATCGTGCTTGGCGGCACGAGCCTGAACCTGACCTTCGACGAGGCGCAGCGGCTGGCCTTGCTGCGCCAGGTCGGCGCGCACCTCAAGCCCGGCGGTAAATTCATCTTCGACATCATGGACTTGAGCGCCGGGCTCTCGAGCAAGCACAAGAACTGGCACGACGTCTGGACCTGCGCGCACGGCGACCGGCGCGACTTCGCGATCGTCGGCCAGCAATTCATGCCGGAACAAAAACGCGTCGTCTTCAACTTTTACCGCGAGTCGATCGCGGCCGGCGGCGAGACGGTCCGCTCGATGGGCAGCCGCAGCCGGGCCTGGCTCGAACCCGAGGAGCTGCTCGGCACGATGCACGAGAGCGGCCTGCACCTGCTCAACGAATTCGCGCAGGGCGAGGTACGCTACTTCGTGGCCGGACTGGCCACCGCAGGCTGAAGTTGGTCCGATAGAAAACAGCGCCGCCGGGCCTTATAAATTTGCCAAGTTTGAATGTTTTAAAGTAGTATCTTTGTTTTTCGAGGAGCTACGATGTCTGCCAGTGCGACCGGTGTTCTGCTGCAAATGTTCTACGATCCGAAAGCCGCCTTCGAGTCGACCCTGGCCAGGACGCGCAGCTGGCTGCCGTTGCTTGCCGTCACGCTCGGCTCGGCGGCGCTGCTGTTCTGGTATTTCCGCACCGTCGATTTCACCTGGTTGTTCAACCACATGCTGGCAGGCATGCCCGACGCCGACGAGGCGCAGCGCGAGGCGATCCGCACCGGCCTTAGCCCGGCCGTCATCACCTGGGGCGGACTGGTCAGCGTGATGCTCACGGTGCCCGCGACGGCCGCCATGTTCGGCCTGTACTATTTACTGGCGGCCAAGTTCGTCGGCAACGACATCGGCTTTAAGAAATGGTTCGGCTTCGGCGCCTGGATCATGGTGCCGCGCCTGCTCGTGCTGCCGCTCATGGCGCTCCAGATCGTCAGCTCGGGCGGCCAGGTCGGCATGGAGGACCTGTCGATGGTCACGCTCAACTATCTGGTCCTGCACCTGGCGCCGGGGCACCCATGGGCGGGCCTTGCCGGCAGCGTCGACCTGACGGTGCTGTGGACCATCGCCCTGTCGGTGGTCGGCCTGCGCGTCTGGACCGGGCGCGCCCTGGCCACCTGCGTCACCATTTCCTTGCTGCCGTGGTTGCTGATCTATGGCGCATGGGCCGCCAAGATCGTCGCTTTTTCCTGAACCCGCAACCGAACCCGCAAGCAATGCCATCGGCCCCGCGCAGGGGTGTCACCGGAGTGTTTCCAGATGAACCGTAAAATCATCGGCGCGGCAGTCGTGCTCGCCTTCATCGCCGTGCCCGTCGCCGTCAAGCTCAGCAGCGCGAAGACCGTCAAGCAGGCCGAGTTCGGCAAGGTCGCGCTGCAGCAGATCCAGCCGACCATCCTGGCCTCGGGCAACCTCGTGTTCCGGCAGGAGGTCCAGCTCTCGAGCGAGGTGATCGGGAAGGTGGCCGAGGTGCTCGTGGTCGAGGGCGACAAGATCGTCAAGGGCCAGGTGCTGTTGCGGCTCGACCCGACCCTGTACCGGGCCGAGGTGTCGCAGCAGGAGGCCAACCGGCGCAGCTACGAGATCGCGATCGAACGCGCCGAACTGAACCTGGCCAACCAGCAGCGCAACCTCGCGCGCAACGAGAAGCTGGCGCAGGCCAAGTTCATCGGCATGAGCAGCAACGACGACGCCAGGCACCAGGTCGAGCTGGCCAAGGTCGAGGTGCGCGCCACGCGCCAGTCGCTGCAGCAGGCGTCGGCGCAATTGTCGCTGGCCAAGGAACGGCTCGCCAAGACCGAGGTGCGCGCGCCGATCGGCGGCACCGCGACCGCGGTCCAGATCAAGATCGGCGAGACCGCCGTCGCCAGCGCCACCGGCATGGCCGGCTCGAGCCTGATGACGATCGCCGACGTCGGCTCCATCATGGCCGAGGTCAACGTCGACGAGGCCGACATCGGCGGGGTCGCCGCCGGCCAGGGCGCGCGCGTATTCCCGTCCGCGTTCGCCGACCGCCCGATCGCCGGCAAGGTCGAGAGCGTGTCGATGTCGCCCAAGCCGGCCGCGCCCGGCGCCTCGCAGGGGCGCAGCTACGTGGTCAAGGTGCGCCTCGACCCGAACAGCCTGGCGCTGCGCACCGGCATGACGTGCCGCGTCGAGATCGTCGTCGGCGGCGGCCAGGCGCGCCCGGTCGTGCCGCTGCAGGCGGTGCTGAGCGAGAAGGCCGGCGCCGGCAAGGGCGGCGGCAAGGACGGCGACGGGGGCAAGGACGGCGGCAACGACGAGGCCGGCGGCGCCGTGCGCAAGAAGGCGGGCAGCTATGTGTACGCCGTGGTCGGCGGCAAGATCAGCAAGCGCGCGGTCGTGCTCGGCCTGGCCGACGACAGCCACCAGGAGGTGCTCAGCGGCGTGAAGGAGGGCGACACGCTCGCGATCGGCCCGGCGCGCACCCTGCGCGAGTTGCGCGACGGCGAGGCCGTCAGCGAGCTCAAGCCGGGCGAGCCGAAGAACCCGGCCGTCAACAAGGGAAAGGCGCAGCCGTGATCCGCCTGACCGGCATCGAAAAACACTACCAGATGGGCGACCAGACGGTGCGCGCGCTGCAGGGCGTCGACCTGCACATCGAACGCAACGAGTACGTCGCCTTCATCGGCGCCTCGGGCTCGGGTAAGTCGACCATGATGAACATCGTCGGCTGCCTCGACCGGCCGAGCGCGGGCAGTTATGTGCTCAACGGGCGCGACGTGGCCAGCATGAACGGCGACGAGCTGGCGCTGGTGCGCAACGCCGAGATCGGCTTCATCTTCCAAAGCTTCCACCTGCTGCCGCGCGCGAGCGCGCTGGCCAACGTCGCGCAGCCGCTGATCTACCGCGGCATCGGCCCCGGCGAGCGGACCCGGCTAGCGACCGCGGCGCTGGTGCATGTGGGCCTGGGCGAACGGATCCACCACCGGCCCAACGAATTGTCGGGCGGCCAGCGCCAGCGCGTGGCGATCGCGCGCGCGCTGGTGGGCACGCCGTCGATCCTGCTCGCCGACGAGCCGACCGGCAACCTCGACTCGGCCACGAGCCGCGACATCCTGGCCCTGATCGAGGAGCTGCACGCGGGCGGGCAGACGGTCGTCATGGTCACGCACGAGCCCGAGATAGCGGCGCGCTGCGAGCGCGTGGTGCGGCTGCAGGACGGCAAGGTCATCAGCGACGTGCGCAACGGGCGGCGCGCCGCCAGCGCGCACTGAAAGGGATGCATGTACGTATTCATTGAAAGCGTGCGCTCGGCGCTCGCGTCGATCCGCGCCAACCGGCTGCGCAGCTTCCTGACCTCGCTCGGGATCATCATCGGCGTGGCCTCGGTCATCACGGTGGTGTCGCTGATCCAGGGCATGTCCAAGAGCATCAGCGACCAGTTCGCGGGCCTGGGCAGCAACGCGCTCACGATCCGCGCCAAGAACGACTTCAAGGAGGTCATGCGCGGCAAGGTCAACTACCTGCGCTTCGACGACATCGAGCAGCTGCGCCTGCACGTCGACGGCCTCGGCGACCTGTGCCCCGTGTTCTCGCCCGAGGGCACGACGGTGCGGCTGGCCGAGCGCAGCACGTTCGCGCGCGTGCTCGCGACCACGCCGAGCTACCAGGACGTGCACGGGCACTACGCGGCGGCCGGGCGCTTCATCACCGATTCGGACGAGCAGAACGCGCGCCGCGTGATGGTCGTCGGCGAGAAGGTGGTCGAGGATTTGAACATGGCCGGCAATCCGATCGGCCAGTTCATCCAGTTTTCGAACGAATGGTTCAAGATCGTCGGCGTGATGGAGAAGCGCGGCGAGGTGTTCGGCATGTCGCAGGACGACACCGTGATCATCCCGTACAAGACGGGGCGCAGCATCATCGGCAACAACCGCGAGCCGCGCATCATGCTCAACGTCAGCCTCGACAACACGCTCGAGGCGGACGAGGTCAAGCGCCAGATCGAGGTCGCGCTGCGCAAGGCGCACCGGCTCAAGGACGACGAGAAGAACGACTTCGAGATCACCGGATCGGACCAGCTGGCCAAGAGTTTCGCCGAGATCACGACCATGGTCACGCTGGTGATGGGCGGCATCGTCAGCATCGCGCTGCTGGTCGGCGGCATCGGGATCATGAACATCATGCTCGTCTCGGTGACCGAGCGCACGCGCGAGATCGGCATCTGCAAGGCGATCGGGGCGCGCAGCCGCGACATCATGCTGCAGTTCCTGATCGAGGCGGTGCTGCTGTCGGTGCTCGGCGGCCTGATCGGGCTGGCGATCGGCTACGGGCTCGGCATCGGCATCGCGAGCCTGATCCCGAACTTCCCCGAGGCCTTCGTGCCGTGGTGGGCGATCGCGCTGTCGCTGCTGTTTTCGGGCGGGGTCGGGATCGTGTTCGGCGTGATCCCGGCGGCCAAGGCGGCCAAGCTCGATCCGATCGACGCGCTGCGTTACGAGTAGGGCGGCGCCGCGGCGCGAGGCGCTCGGGCGAGGCGGGCTCTTGCGCGCGGCGCTCGGGCAAGGCGGGCAAGGCGGGCAAGGCGGGCAAGGCGGACCAGGCGGGCAAGGCGGACCTGGCGGGCAAGGCGGGCAAGGCGGACCAGGCGGGCAAGGCGGGCAAGGCGGACCTGGCGGGTAAAGCGGGTAAAGCGGGCTCTTGCGCGCGGCGCAAGTTTCTCGAAATCAAGTTTCCGTGGCCAACCCTGGGCCGCGCCTAGCCGTCCCCCTCTGGCATTCGTGCTCGTTTGGCGCCTTGTTCGTGCGCGTTCTGTCTCATTCTGCCTGCGGTCGCTGGCGGTTCCTGACAGCCACGACACGATGCGACACAACGAGACAAAACGCGACATCGAACGAGCACGTTTGCCAGAGGGGCTGGCCGCGCCATGCGGCATGCCCGGTCCGGCGCTGCCGAGTCCGCCTTAGCGAAATAAGTCCGCGCCGCAATATCCTTCATCCTTTGCGATGCTTCAATACGACACTCTTTCCCCAGCGCTATAGTCCGTTTTCGTTTGATAAATATCAACCGGCGCCAGCAACTGCGGGCGTCCTCGTTTTTTCCAACCGGGCTGTCACAAGGGGCATTCATGAAGAAAATGGCATTGGTTTTGCAAGGCGGCGGCGCACTCGGCGCATTTGAATACGGCGTGGTGACCAAGCTCGTGGAGCTCGGCTGGGAGCCGACCGCGGTGAGCGGGGTGTCGATCGGCGCGGTCAACGCGGCCGCGATCGCCGGCGCCAGGGACGGCGACATCGTGGCCAGCCTGCACGCGGTGTGGCAGGCGATCACCTTGCCGCAGGTGCCGTGGCTGCCGGCCGCGATGCAAGGCAGCCTGTCCTTGCTCGGCAATCCGAATTTCTGGCGCTCGCGCTCCGACTATCTCGACATGGCGCGCTGGACCAGCCTGTGCGACACCTCGCCGATGCTCGCCACGCTCAACCGGCATTGCGACTTCGCCCAGCTCAACGACCAGCGGCACATGCGCATCGCCGTGACCGCGACCAACCTGCACACGGGCGGCCCGAGCACCTTCTGCAACTACCACGCGGCCGGCGCCCACACGGCGGCCGCCAACCACGCCTCGACCGCGGGCGCGCTGAGCGCCGCCCATGTGCTCGCCAGCGGCAGCCTGCCGCCGGGATTTCCGTCGACCGCGATCGACGAGCGCCATTACTGGGACGGCGGCCTGTTCAGCAACACCCCGATCGACGCCTTGCTCAACATGCTAGAGCCGGCCGAGATCGAGACGCTGCCGATCTTCGTGGTCGACCTGTTCCCGACCGACGGCCAGCCGGCGCCGGCCAATCTGATCGAGGTGCAGACGCGCGCCATCGCGCTGCAGTACCAGAACCGTTTCTGGGCCCAGTACGGCGGCAACGGGCAGCGCGAGGGCTTTGTCGCGATGCTCGCCGCGCTCGAGAAGGAGGTGGCGCCCGACAGTGCCTTGCGCAAGGCGCCCGCGTTCCAATGGCTGGCGCGGTTGCGCGCGCTCGAGAACATCGAGGTCATCGCGAGCGCGGCCGCGCCGGCCGGCGGCGACCACGATTTTTCGGCGTACGGCGTGCGCAAGGCTTACGAGGCCGGACGCGCCGCTGTCGTGGCGCACTTCGACAAGGCGGCCCGGCCGGCGCTGCGCAGCGCGGCATAGCCGGTCCGGCATAACGCAGGCCGCATGACGTAGTCCGGCATACTAGTCCGGCAAAGCGTCGCCGGCATAACGCTCAGCCGGCGCCGCAGCCTGCATGGTGGACGGGCAGCGCCAAGCCCGCGTCTCAAGCGGCGCGGCGCTCCGGCAGCGCCTGCGCACACAGATCGTCGATGTCGAACACGCCTTGCAAGCGCGCCAAAAAGAGCGCGAGCGGATCCTCTTCGCTCGCGCGCAGTTCGAGCCATACCACATGCGCGCCGGCCGGCCCCGCCGGTTCGACCTTCAAGGCGCCGATCGACAGTCCGCCGCGGCGGGCGATCGCGAGCACCGCCTCGAGCGCGTTGAAGGCATGCTCGGCGCTGACCGAAAAATGGATCGAAAGTTGGCTGGTGTGGAGTGGTGCGTTCATGCAGCCACTATAGGAGGGGACCCGCAGAATAGGCTTTTGAAGTTTTCCCGATACACCTTAATGAAAGGTGATTCTTCTGCCGCGATGCTATTATCGGGATAATTCTTCTGATGAGGGCGAAACCATGGACTTTGCTGCCGGTATTGACGAGATAGACCGCAAAATATTGCGCGAGCTGCGGCTCGACGGCCGCATCTCGAACACGCAGCTGGCCGACAAGGTCGGGCTGTCGGCATCGCCGTGCTGGACCCGGATGCGCCAGTTGGAGCAGTCCGGCGTGATCGAGGGCTACACGGTGCTGCTCAACCAGAAGCTGCTCGGCCTGCCCGACACGGTGATGATCGAGGTCACGCTCGAGCGCCACGACGACGACACCTTCGAGCGCTTCGGCCAGGCGCTCGCGCAGATGCCCGAGGTGATCGAGGCCTACCTGCTCACGGGCGAGTACGATTATCTGATCAAGGTGGCGGTGGCCGGCACCGAGGGCTACGAACAGTTCCTGCGCCGCAAGCTGTACACCTTGCCGGGCCTGCGCCACAGCCGCTCGACCTTCGTGCTGCGCTGCCTCAAGCGCAGCCATTCGGTGGTGCCGTAAGGAAAAACCGGGGCTATTCGGGCGCGTGCATGACGACGCGGTCGCGCCCGCTGCGCTTGGCCGTGTACAGCGCGCGGTCGGCGGCGCCGATCAGCGCGGCCGGATGCTCGGCGAGGTGGTCCGCGCTCTGGGTCGCCACGCCGACGCTGACCGTCACGTGCTGCGCCGCGCCCGCGTGCGTGTGCGGTATCGCCAGTTCGGTGATGCACAGGCGCATCGCCTCGGCCATCTGCATGCTGTCGCGCGCGTCCATCTCGGGCAGCACCACGGCGAACTCCTCGCCGCCGTAGCGCGCGATCAGGTCGAGCGGGCGCTTGAGCATGGCCGCGAGCGCGGCCGCGACCTTGACCAGGCAGTCGTCGCCCTGCTGGTGGCCGTAGTGGTCGTTGTACGCCTTGAAGCAATCGATGTCGATCATCAACAGCGACAGCGGGGTGCCGGCGCGCTTCGAGCGGCGCATCTCCTTTTCCATCGCGACATCGAAATGGCGCCGGTTGGCGATCCCCGTGAGGCCGTCCGAGAAGGTCTGCGAGCGCAGCTCGAGCGCCTGTTCGCGCAGCAGGTGTTCGCGCGCGACGGCCACGCTGACGTCGCTGACCTGGATCAGGCAATGGCGCGCGCGCCCGCCGATGGCGAGCGGCGTGACCGCGATCGCCTGCTGCATGCGTTCGCCCGCGGCGCGCGCGGCCGCGTGCATGAACAGGGGGAAGGGCGCCTTGTGCAGGGTCTGCGACAGCACCGCCGGAAAATTGTCGCGCAGCGCCTGGGCGACCGCGCTCTCGAGCCGCTTGCCGGCCAGTTCGGGCAGCAGGGCGAACAGGTCGCGCCCGTGCGCGTCTGGCGCGGCGGTGCCCGCATACTGCGCCATCCAGCGGTTCCACAACACCACGCGGCGTTGCTCGTCGAGCACGATGGCGCCGAGGCTCATCGCGTCGAGCACGCTCTCGAGCATGCCCAGCCGGTCGTGCGCCGTCTCGGCCATGTCAGGCGCGGCCCATCGCGTTGGCGAGGTAGCGGTCGACCTGGGCCTGCAGGTCGTGCAGCGCGCTCAGGTCGAGGATGAAGGCGACGTAGCCGTGGATCTGGTGTTTTTCGAGGATGAAGTCGATGTGCAGCATCAGCACCACCGACTCGGCGTGGCCGCCCGAGGCGCCCAGGATCTGTTCGCTGGTGCCGACGTGGTACTGCGGCAGCGAGCCGCGCAGCTCCTGGTCGAAGATGTTGGCCAGCGTGCCGACGCAGGCGTTGAGGATGATGTTGCCGATCTCGCTCATCGCCTCCTGTTCCATCTCGGTGAGCTCCTTGAACGGCACCGCCTCGCCGACCATCAGGCGCACGATGTCGAGGCTCTTATCCTCGGGGAACATCAAGATCGCCTCAGTCGCGAACGCGCCCTCGTAATGCTGGCTCACGCCGCACACGCGCAGGCTGTCCTTGTTGCCGAGCATGGCGGCGGCCTCGGCCCGGTTGAGGAAGGAGATCGAGGGCACCGACATCGTCACCTCCTCGTTGACGATCTCGCTCATCGCGCGGGCCGCGTGGCCGACCCCGATGTTGAAGATTTCTACGAGGGCGTCGTGCTGCAGTTCGCTGAGATTGAACATGGTGTCGGAGGAGTGCTGGCGGTCAGGCCAGTGCGGCGATCAACTGGTGGATGCGGGCCTCGGTGATCGGCTTTTCCATGAATCCGATGCCCGCTTCGTTGGCGCGCTGGCGCGTGGCGTTTTGCACATTGGCCGTGAGCAGCGAGATGTGGGTGCCGGGGCAGTTCTGGCGCAGCTGTTCGGCCGCCGCCATGCCGCCCATGCCGGGCATGTTGAGGTCGATCAGGATCAGGCGCGGCAGCAGCGGCGCGAGCTCGGCGACCGCGCCGATCGCCTCTTCGCCGGTGGACGCCTCGACGATCTGCCAGTCCGGCGCCTTGCTCAATACGAACTGGCGCACCATCAGGCGCGACACGCGGCTGTCGTCGACGATCAGGACGGTTGTTGTTGCGTTCATCAAGCTGTTCCCGAATGTTCTTTAGCAAGGCCCATTTTCGCATAGTTTGCGTGGGTTTTTTGCCAAATGGCACGGCATTTGCACAAGGAAACGGCCATTTTGCGCTGGCGCAAACGAAATTGTCGCGGGAATGTCCGCGCCTTGCGGACGATCCGTTAAAATGTCGTCATTGTTTAATACTCCTCAGCATCATGACTCAAGACGAACTCAAGCAAGAAGTCGCGCGCGCCGCGATCGCCTACGTGGTTGACGGCGAAATCATCGGCGTCGGCACCGGCTCGACCGCCAACTTTTTCATCGACGAACTGGCGCTGGTCAAGCACCGTATCAAGGGCGCGGTGGCCTCGTCCGAGGCGACCGCGGCGCGCCTGCGCGCGCACGGCATCGCCGTGTTCGACCTCAACGACGTCAGCGCGATCGCGGTGTACGTCGACGGCGCCGACGAGATCACCCCGGCCGGCGCGATGATCAAGGGCGGCGGCGCGGCGCTCACGCGCGAAAAGATCGTCGCCTCGGTCTCGGGCAAGTTCGTCTGCATCGCCGACGGCTCGAAGCTGGTCGAGACGATGGGCAAGTTCCCGCTGCCGGTCGAGGTGCTGCCGATGGCGCGCGAGGCCGTCGCGCGCAGGCTGCGCGCGCTCGGCGGCGAGCCGCGCCTGCGCACCAGGGCCGGCAGCGACGAGGTCTTCATCACCGACAACGGCGGCCAGATCCTCGACGTGGGCGGCCTGCGCATCACCGATCCCGTCGGGCTCGAGCGCGAGATCGACCAGATTGTCGGCGTCATCGCGGTCGGCCTGTTCGCCCGCCGCGGTGCCGATGTGTGTTTGTTGGGAACGAGCGAAGGCGTCAAGAGCTTGACCTTTTAAGCGTTCCTGTATCGATGTGTGTGTCAATCCCGGGAAAACCATGAAACACGTATTAGTGATGTTGTTGGCTGTCGCGGCGCTGGGCGCCTGCCGCTCGAACACGGTCCAGCGCAGCGCCGTCGCGCCGGCGCGCCCGGCCCCGGTGCAACTGGTCGATGCCGAAGGCGTGCCGATCCAGCGCGTCGGCTTCCGTCCGGGCGTGTCGACGGTGACCGTCGAAAACCTGGCGAAGCAGGTCGGCTGCCGCGGCGGGGTCGGCGCCTCGCTGCTGACCGAACCGGGGCCGATCGAGATCTACCGCATGGCCTGCGACAACGGCCAGGTCTACATGGCGCGCTGCGAAATGCGCCAATGCAAGGCCGCCAACAAGGTCTATTGACGCGGCACCGCTGAACGAGGCCGTCGGAAAACGCCAATCGAGCCTTGATATAGCAGAAATCGCGACATGACGAGCCTCTAATAACTCAAACCAACATCGTCCTCGCGAAGGCGGGGACCCATAGAACGGT
>JAZKIN010000079.1:0-2199 GCA_040384885.1 Pseudomonadota bacterium
ACGAGTGACGCAAATTTCGTTTTGCAACACCGTGGCATGCGGGGACCCATAGAACAGTTGCTCTGTGCGAACGTTCCATGGGTCCCCGCCTTCGCGAGGACGATGTGGTTTTGGGGTTTTGGGGTTTTGGGGTTTTCATCGACACGATTTCTGAAGCAGCAGATTACGCCCCCCGATCTCGCTCTATTTTCTTTTTGGGAAGTTTCTTCTTGGCCTTATAGGCAAATCTTCTATCTAAATGCGAAACTGATCGTTTGCTTTATGCGCAAGCGGCTCGATAATGACCCCTATTAGAATAATTTGTAATAAGGGTCCCATGTCCGCTGTCTTGCTTCCCGCGCCCCGCAGCGCGCCGTTCCGGGTCATGCCCGGCTTCGGCCTCACGCTCGGCTTCACGCTGTTCTACCTCGGCCTCATCGTCCTGATCCCCCTGTCGGCGGTCTTCCTCAAGACCTTCACGATGACCTGGGGGCAGTTCTGGAGCGCCGTCACCTCCGACCGCGTGGTCGCCTCCTACAAGCTCAGTTTCGGGGCCTCGTTCATCGCCGCGGTCATCAACGTGGTGTTCGGCGGCATCCTGGCCTGGGTCCTGGTGCGCTACAAGTTCCCGGGCAAGCGCTTCATCGACGCCCTGGTCGACCTGCCGTTCGCCCTGCCCACCGCCGTCGCCGGCATCACCCTCACGGCCTTGTATTCGGGCAACGGCTGGATCGGGCGCCACCTCGAGCCGCTCGGCCTCAAGATCGCCTTCACCCCGATCGGCGTGGTCGTCGCCCTCACCTTCATCGGCCTGCCGTTCGTGGTGCGCACCGTGCAACCGGTGCTCGAGGAGGCCGAGCGCGAACGCGAAGAGGCGGCCTCGAGCCTCGGCGCGAGCGGCTGGCAGACCTTCACGCGGGTCGTGTTCCCGCCGCTGGTGCCGGCCCTGCTGACCGGCTTCGCGCTCGCCTTCGCGCGCGCCACCGGCGAATACGGCTCGGTGATCTTTATCGCCGGTAATATGCCGATGGTGTCCGAGATCACGCCCCTGTTCATCATCACCAAGCTCGAACAATACGATTACGCCGGCGCCACCGCGATCGCGGTCGTGATGCTGCTGTTCTCGTTCGCGCTGCTGTTGGCCATCAACGTGCTGCAGGCGTGGACCCGCGCCGGATCGGGCAAGCGATGAGCGCCCGCCCCACCGTCCAGCACAAGGGCGCCGCGCTCGAGCCGGTCTGGGTGCGCGTGCTGCTGATCGGCATCGCGCTCGCCTTCCTGACCCTGTTCCTGTTCGTGCCGCTCGCGGCCGTGTTCTTCGAGGCCTTCAAGAAGGGCTGGCAGGCCTACCTCGCGGCCGTGACCGACCCCGACGCCGTCTCGGCCATCAAGCTCACGCTGATCGCCGCCGTCATCGCGGTGCCGCTCAACCTCGTGTTCGGCGTGGCCGCCTCGTGGTGCATCGCCAAGTTCGAGTTCCGCGGCAAGAGCGTGCTGCTCACGCTGATCGACCTGCCGTTCTCGGTCTCGCCCGTCATCGCCGGCCTGATCTACGTGCTCATGTTCGGCGCCCAGGGCTGGTTCGGCCCGTGGCTCGCCGAGCACAACATCCGCATCCTGTTCGCGGTGCCGGGCATCGTGCTCGCGACCGTGTTCATCACCTTCCCGTTCGTGGCGCGCGAACTGATCCCGCTGATGCAGGCGCAGGGCAACGAGGAGGAGGAGGCGGCGCTGGTATTGGGCGCCTCGGGCTGGAGCACCTTCTACCGCGTGACGCTGCCGAACATCAAATGGGGCCTGCTGTACGGCGTGATCTTGTGCAATGCGCGCGCGATGGGCGAATTCGGCGCCGTCTCGGTCGTGTCGGGGCACATCCGCGGCGAGACCAACACCATGCCGCTGCACGTCGAGATCCTTTACAACGAGTACAACTTCGCGGCCGCGTTCGCGATCGCCTCGCTGCTCGCCCTGCTCGCCTTGCTCACGCTCGCAATCAAATCTTTCATCGAATGGCGCCTGCACGAAAACACCCCCGTGCTCTCGCTCGAACGCACCACGGAGCACTGACATGACGATCGAAGTCAAAAATATCGAAAAGCGGTTTGGCCAGTTTGTCGCCCTCGACAAGGTCTCGCTGCAGTTTCCCAACGGCGAGCTGACCGCCCTGCTCGGCCCCTCGGGCTGCGGCAAGACCACGCTGCTGCGCATCATCGCCGGCCT
>JAZKIN010000080.1:0-2359 GCA_040384885.1 Pseudomonadota bacterium
GGCCCGAGCGTGCAGTACAAGCTGCGCGACAAGACCGGCCAGGCGCGCGAATACCAGAACTACATGCAGCCGGTCACGCTCGACGGTTCGTTGTTCTACCTGTCGGGCGTGCGCGCCACGCCGTCCGACCCGTTCAACTACCTGCGCATCCCGGCCGACGACGCCTCGAGCGTCAAGGAATGGATGCGCCTGCGCGCGGCGCTGAGCGACCCGGCGCTGCGCGAACTCGCGGCCCAACGCTACGCGGCGCGCGCGATGCCCGCCGGCAGCGGCGACGCGCTCAAGGGCCAGCTCGCCAGCTCGAGCGCGCGCAGCCTCGCGATCTTCGCCGGCGACGGCAAGCAGGGCGGCTACACGGCCGTCTCGAGCTTCCTCGAGCAGGTGCCCGCGGCCGAGCAGAAGAAGGCCGCCGAGATCTACATGAAAATCCTCAACGGCACCCTGTGGGAGCTGTGGCAGGCCGCGCGCGAGCGCGACGCCCTCGCGCCCGTGGCGCAGGACGAGGCCCACGCGCGCTTTTTGCAGCTGTCGACCAACGCGCTGTCGGACAATTTCTTGTACGGGGCCCCGGTCTACCTGCAGCTCGAGGACTTCACGCAAGTGCGCGCCTCGGTGCTGCAGCTGACGCGCTCGCCCGGCAAGAAGGTGGTCTACCTCGGCTGCATCCTGCTCGTGCTCGGCGTGTTCTCGATGTTCTACATCCGTGAGCGGCGCCTGTGGGTCTGGCTCAGCGACGAGCCCGGCGGCGCCACGCGCGCGCTGATGGCGATGAGCACCCAGCGCAAGACGCTCGAGTTCGAGCATGAATTCAACGACATCAAAGCAAAACTGCCGATGGCCGCCAAAGCGGCCCCGGTTGCATCTGGAGGAACATGATGGAAGCCACCCAAAGCACCCCCACCTACGCGCAGGCGCCGGGCTACTTCAAGCGCCTCGGCGCGCTCGACTGGCTGTTTGCGGCCGCGCTGGCCGGCGCCGCCCTGTACGCGCTCAACCGCTACGGCGCCTACATGGACATCTACGAAAAGGTGATCCTGGCGCTGGCCGCGCCCACCTTCGCCGCGCTCGGCTGGCACTGGAAGCCGGTGCGCTGGCTGATGCCGCTGGTGGCGCTGCTGGCGCTGTTCGCGATATCGCAGTACGGCGGCGACCTTGCGATGGGCAACAAGAAGTTCTTCCTCAAGTACATGCTGTCGAGCCAGTCCGCGATCTTGTGGATGAGCGCGATGTTCGTGTTCTCGACCGCGTTCTACTGGGTCGGCCTGCTCAGCCGCAAGGATTTCGGCACCTCGGTCGGCTCCAAGCTGTGCTGGGCCGCCGTGGTGCTCGGCATCACCGGCATGCTGGTGCGCTGGTTCGAGTCCTACCTGATCGGCGCGGACGTCGGCCACATCCCGGTGTCGAACCTGTACGAGGTGTTCATCCTGTTCTCGATCATCACCGCGATGTTCTACCTGTACTACGAGGAGCACTACGCGACGCGCCAGCTGGGCGCCTTCGTGCTGCTCGTGATCGCCGCGGCGGTCGTGTTCCTGCTCTGGTACACGGTCTCGCGCGACGCCGCCGGGATCCAGCCGCTGGTGCCGGCGCTGCAAAGCTGGTGGATGAAGATCCACGTGCCGGCCAACTTCATCGGCTACGGCAGCTTCGCGCTGTCGGCGATGGTCGGCACCGCCTACCTGCTCAAATCGCACGGCATCCTGGCCGACCGCCTGCCCTCGTTCGAGGTGCTCGACGACATCATGTACAAATCGATCTCGGTCGGCTTCGCGTTCTTCACGGTGGCCACGATCCTCGGCGCGCTGTGGGCCGCCGACGCCTGGGGCGGCTACTGGTCGTGGGATCCGAAAGAGACCTGGGCCCTGATCGTCTGGCTCAACTACGCGGCCTGGCTGCACATGCGCCTGATGTCGGGCCTGCGCGGGCGCGTGGCCGCGTGGTGGACCGTGCTCGGCCTGTTGGTGACGACCTTCGCCTTCCTCGGCGTGAACATGTTCCTGTCGGGGCTGCACTCGTACGGCAAGCTGTAAGCGGGCGCCGGGAAGAAATTAACAGGACTACGCGGCGGCAGCTTTCAGATCCCGGTTGGCCAGCTCGTCGCCCTGTCCTTGGCTAGTTTGGCGAGGTCGGCTAAGTAGGCGCGAACCGATAGCCCAGGGTAGTGATTTCTGTTGTGAAGGCAGCGTGGATCGTAAGGAAAAACTGAAGTAACCTTTTTCCCTACGGCACTCCCCCTTCGGGTGTCGTAAAACTTAAGATGAGCGAATTGGCAGGAATCGCGACATCACTAGCCTTTAATACCTCAAACCAACATCGTCCTCGCGAAGGCGGGGACCCATAGAAGTGCGCCCAGCATGGG
>JAZKIN010000081.1:0-40330 GCA_040384885.1 Pseudomonadota bacterium
GATCGCTCACTCAAAATACTGACAGGCCACTTCTTGCGAAGCGCCTATATTTCTTCTTTGTGAACATTTGATAATTTAAGTATTCAACATCGCTTACGCTTTGTTGGCACCTTCATCAAACGCCCACACTTATCGACTGTTAATTTTTAAAGAACTTGTTCTGTGTTGCGAGCTGCTTGGTGATGAAGCGTTGTGTTCATCAGCAGCGAGGCAAGATTATGAGGCACTGCATCGTAATCGTCAACCCCTTATTTTCTACCGCACCGTCGTTTCCGACCGTCCCCGTCGCTACGCTTTACTGCCGTTTCATCGGGGAGGCGAACTATAGCAAACGCTGTCGTGGCCGGCAAGGGTTAATTGGCGGATCGCTTCCGCGACCCAGCCGAAACCGAGCCGCTCCTGTTCCAGCCTGATGCGCTCGCCGTGCACGTTGTCGCGCAGCGCTTCGAATAAGCACCGCTCGGCGTCGTCCAATCTGGTCAATTGGCCGGCGAAGCGCTTGTCCGCTTCTTCCGCGCCCCAAAGCACGCGATGCGCACGCAAGGTCGCCTCGTCCATCAGCATCGAGCGCGCCTGCGGCAGGCTCGCACGCAGTCGGTCGAGAATCGCAAAACCATGGGTATCGATGTCGCCCCAATACATGACGTCTTTATCGCGCAGCCAAGCGACGGCGGCCAAACGGTCGACGCCGTAGCCGCCGCCAAACACGACCATGCTCGCTTCGCAGTCGGGAAACGCGAGGCCATTGACCTCGTTCTCGGTGATAAATACACGCCGCACCCCGATGCGCAATGCGACAAACTCGGCCACCGGAATACTGATGTCGGACATTCCTGCGATATACAGTTTGGGGTCAAGGATGCGGAACCTGACCAGCGCCGGCTTATTAAGCAAACCATAGCGCTGCTCGAATTGACGCGCGCCGGTCGCCGCGGACTCAATTGATTCGGGCGGCAGTATCTGGTCGAGCATCTCGCTCAGCATGCCTTTGCGCGTTTCGATGAACTTGCTGTCTACGCCCTCGATGTCGAGCTGGCGCAGATACAAGCCTGGCCGCGGATGCGCGATGAACCAATGCACGATGGCGAGAATGCGCGTCCACGCTTCGGCCTGCCCAAGCACCGCCAGCGCGCGCCGTGCCAGCCAGGGCTGCAACTGCGGCCATGCCGTCAAGGTTGCCTGCGCGAGCTGATCGAAACGGCGCGCATCGGACTGCCGCCCGATCCAGCGCAAGGCATCCCCTTCCTCGGCGATAACAATCTTGTCGGGCACCATGTTGCGGCCAAGTTGGCGGTGGTTGACTTCGCGCCAGACGATATCGTAACCGTGTCCCGTGGCCGCGCGGCTGCCTTCCTCGAGCTCCCTGATCCAGCGCCGCACCATGTCGAACTGCGCGCCCATCTCGGCCACGCTCGGCTGACGCAGGCGCAGCACCAGTGGAAACATGGACTCGCCGGCGACGCGCGCGGCCAGCAGGCGCCCGTCGTCCCACACTCGCTGCACCTGGGCGCGTAGCTCGGCCACGCCGGTCCACACGGGATCCTTGCTCATGCCACGCGCGCCTGCCGTTCGGCGTGGTATTGCTCGATGCTCAGGTAACGCAACATCGACAGCCGCCCCTCCTCGCTGTGCACGAAACCGAGGCCGGCGACATACGGTTCGATGATGTGGATTTTCTGCAGCGGCGTAACGATGAGCAACTGCAGATTCATCCGCTTGAACAGCTCGAGGCCGTAGCGCGCCGACTCGTCCGAGCCGCGCCCGAAGGCCTCGTCGATGACCACGAAGCGGAACGAGCGCGAGCGCGTCACGCCCCACTCGAGTCCGAACTGGTAGGCCAGGCTCGCGGCCAGCACCGTGTAGGCCAGCTTTTCCTTTTGCCCGCCCGACTTGCCGCCGGCGTCGGTGTAGTGTTCGTGCGGCCGGTCGTCCTCGCGCCAGCGCTCCGAGGCCGAAAACACGAACCAGTTGCGCACGTCGCTGACCTTGCGGGTCCAGCGCCGGTCCATCTCGGTAAGGCCCTCGCGACCGCGGAAACGCTGGATGATCTCCCTGACCTGCAGGAATTTGCGCTCCGAATATTCCTCGTCGGTCGAGCCGGTCAGCGCGCCCTCGGTGCAGGTGCGCAAATCCTGCTGGAAGTCGCGCAGGTCGGCATCGAGGTTCGGCTCGGCTTCGAGCGCGATGTAGCGGTTCGGGTTGTAATCGATCGCGCGCAGCGACACATTGATGATGTCGATGCGTTCGCGGATGGTCTCGCGCTCGCGCTTGAGCTGCGACTGGAAACCGGCGATCTCGCGGATCGTGTTTTCGTTGAGCAGCTCCTTGAAGCGCTCGGCAAAGCGCGGCAGGTCGTCCGCTTGCAGGCCGGCCAGCATTTTTTCGAACTCGGCGGCCGCGTCGATGCTCACGTCGACTTCGCGCGTGTCAAGCGGCCATGCCTCGGTGTACTGCTGCATCGCGCGGATGATGCGGTCGCGCAGCACCGCCACCTTCTTCTGGTCGGCGTCGATGCGCCCCTGCAGGAAGGCGCGCATGTCCTTCTCGCGGTTGTCGCACGATTCGACCGTGAGGCTGTGCTCGCCGAGCGCCTCCTGCCGCATCGACTGCAGCAGGGGGAAATAATGCGCGCGCGCGGTCTCCGGCGTGGCGTCGAGCAAAACGGCGCAGTCGTCCAGCGCCAGCGATGCCTGTTTGAGCTTTTCGTCGACGGTCGCATGGCCGGCGGTGGCGGTGCTCAGTTCGGCCTCGGTCGCCTGTTGCGCGGCGTTCAGCTCTTTGAATTGCAGTTGCAGCGTGCGCAACACGTCGGACGAGCGCTCGAGCGCCTCTTGCTCTTGCAGCAAGTGCTCGATGGCGCCGACCAGCGGCTTCCAGTCAAGTTCGGCAAAGCTGTCGAACACGGCCAGTTGCTGCCAATGCCCGAGCAATTCGTTGCGCCCGGCCACCTGTCCCTTGAGCAGGCCGATCTGCGCGCTTTGCGCGTGCACGCGCGTGGTGACGTCGCGCTCCTGGCGCATGAGCGCGGCGATCTTGGCCTCGTTCGACCAGCCGAGCACAAAGCGCGAACGGTCGTCGATATTGTGGCGGTCGTCCTTCTCGTGGCGCTCGCCGCCGGCCTTGATCTGGCCGTTGCGGGTGATCGCCAGCTTTTCGCGCCGGAATTGTTCGAGGTTCTCGCAGCAGGCGTAGTCGAAGCGTCGGCCCAATTCGGCCTCGATCCAGTTGTAAAAGGGCGAGTCGGGTTTGATCGCGAGCTTGCGCGCAAGCGAATGCGCCTGCAGGCTGCGCTGGTCGGCCGCGACGGCGGCGCGCACGCGGTAGTAAACCAGACGCGAACCGAGGTGGGTGCGGTCGGCCCAGGCCGCCACATCGGCGTAGTGCGCCTCGGGCACCAACAGCGACAGGCCGAAGTTGTGCAGCAGCCGCTCGGCCGCGCCCTCCCATTCGCGCTCGTCCTCGCGCACTTGGATCAGCTCGCCGATGAAGGGCAAGGCGTCGGCGCTGATGCCGAGCGCCTGGCACAGGTTCTCGCGCACGGCCAGCATCTGGCTCGGAATGTTCGAGCGGCGCCGCCGCAAGGACTCGAGCTCGGTGCTCAATTCGCCATGCAGGCGCCCGAGTTCGCGCAAGGTCACGCCCGCTTCGGTCAGGCGGTTCTGGAATTCGTCGCGCTGTTCGATGCATAGTGCCTGGCCGTCCTCGATCGCGCGGCAATTGGCGCCGAACAGCAACTCGTCGGCGGCGCCGGGCAGGCCGAGCTTGGCCGCGAGCGCGTCGTACTGGCCGGCGCGGCGCTCGCGCTGCGCGAGCACCGCTTGCTCGCGCGCGATCTCGGACTTGATCTGCTCGATCCGGTTGCCGCCGTTGGCGCTGATCGCCTGCGCGATCTCGTCGCGCCGCAGCGCCTGGGCGCGCTTTTCCTCGCCGAGCCGTTCGAGCCGCGCGGCCAGTTTTTCGAGATCGGCCCTCAGGTGGTCGATGCGTTTTTCGAGCAACTCGCCCTTGAGTTCGGCGAACCACGGCCGCAGCGCGTCGCGGCAGCCGAGCAGGGACTCGACCTGTTGCAGCAAAGCGGCGTGGCGCGCGCAATCGTCGGTCAGCGGGGTCAGCTGGTCGATCTGGCGCTTGGCCTTGAGCACCGCCTCGTGCGCGCGGTTGAGGTCGTCGAAATGGGCGATCAGCGCCGCGATCCGCGCCTCGACCGGGAACGCCTCGAGCATGTGCTCGCGCACGAAGTCGGTCAGGTTGCCCACCGATTTCATCGACACGGTCTGGTGGAACAGGTCCATCGCCTGCTCGTTGCCGATGCCGAAGCGGCGCCGGAAATCGGCCCCGTACGGCGGGAAGCTGTCGTGCAGCGTGACCCCGGGCATGCCGCGCAGGCGCTTGCGCAACTGCGCGATATCGGTGCCGAATCCGGCGCAATGCTCGGCGATCGACAATTTCCCCTCGGCCACCACATAGAAGCGCTCGGGCTGGCCGCGCGCGTCCTTGAGCCAGAACACCTGGGCCAGCGTCACGGTCTGGTCGAAGCCCTCGTTGTGGAACACCCCGAGGATCACCGAATAACTGTTCTGGTCGCGCAGCGCCACCGCGCGCGCGGCCATGCCGGTGTCGCCGCGCTCGGACTTGTAATGGCCCATGACATAGGTGCGCAGCGAGCGTTCGCGCGCGTCGGCGCCGGCCGCCTTGTTGTACGAAATCTTTTGCGCGGGCACGAGCAAGGTCGTGATGGCGTCGACCAGGGTCGATTTGCCCGAGCCGATGTCGCCGGTGAGCAAAATGTTGTCGCCGCCGGGCTGCAAACGCCAGACGCGCTCGTGGAAGGTGCCCCAGTTGAACACCTCGAAATGGTGCAGCCGGAAACCGGCGCGCTCGGGCACCGTGACGCCCATGTCGAATTCGCCCTGGTCGCTCATGCGCCGTCCCCGCCGCCGTCAGCCCCGGCGTCGGCTCCGGCGTGTTTGCCGTAATCGCCGAGGCGTTGCTCGAACTCGCTGAGCCACTGGGCGTCGACGAAGGCCTTGAGGATGCGCTTGACCTCGTACTGGTGCTCCTGGCCGCGCAAGCGGTGCAAAAATCCAAGCTCGATGACCTTGTTGATGTGCGTGTCCATGCGGTCGAGCAGGCGTGCCTCATTGCCCGTGTCGGGCAGGAACAGGCGCACCTGGTCGGCTATCTGCTCGCGCCCTATCACGAGACGGGTCTCGCCGCCGGTCGCGTCGAACTCGGCGAGCTTTTTACGCAGCAACACGAGGATCAGGCTGACCGGGTAGCTCAGCTGGCGCCGCTGGATCAGGCGCGGCAGTTCGGGCTCGCCCTCGGCCGCCACGCGCTGGCGCAGATAGGCGTAGCCTTCGGCCTCGTCGAGGATGAGCTCGAGTCCGATCGTCTTGCAATAGTCGCGCACGCGCGCCTGCAGCTCGAGCAGCGGCTGCCACAGCGGTGCGTCCTGGTCGCGGTACAGCACGCGCTGGAACAGGCCGATCAGCAATTGCCCGAGCTGGTTTTCGTCATTCATACGTGGTCCGTTTTTTTCGATGCGGTGTAGATGATCAAGGGCAGCGTCGCCTCGCGGTGCCGGCCGTCGGCGTCGACCCAATCGATGCGCTCGGTGCGCGCATCGTCGATCGCGCTGTGCATGTCGTTGGTCGCCACCTTGAGGTAGGTGGCCAGCTCGGCCAGCCCCTGCTCGATCGGGAATTCGGCCGTCAAGGCGCCCAGCGAGATCTGCGCGCGCGTCTGCAGGGCGCGCCGGACGTTGGACATCAGCCGCCCCTGGTCGACATACACCTGCTCGAACAGGGCGTCGGTCGGCACCACGCCGCCGTGTTCGTCGACGATCTGCTGCGTGATTTTGGGTTTGAACGGCGGATTGAACAAGGTGCGGTCCATCGCCAGCGCGAGCGCCGGCGCCGCCTCGGCGAGTTCCATGAACGGCGCGCGCTCGTCGATCTGCCCGCGCAAGCCGAGCGCCTTTTGCTCGATGTCGCGCATCAATTGCATGATGCGGCGGTTCTCGAGCCAGGCCTGGTCGTCGAGGTAGCGCCGCAACTGCTCGGACAGGCGCGCGACCGTGCGCTGCGTGACCTCGCCCGCCTCGAGCCAGTCGTAATGGATGCGCCGCAGCCGGCCGTCGGGCTCGAGCCCGCGCACCGGCTCGAGCGCGAGCACGCCGCCGAGCAGCTTGCTCAATTCGTCCTGGCGCGACGGCGACATCAACAGGTCCCAGAACGCGCGGAAGCTCTTGCCCTCGTCGGTGTCGGCGATCAGGTCGCGCTTGCCGAAGATCTCCTCGAGCAGCGCGCCCTTGCTGCCGTCCCAGGTCGCGATCTGTTCGCGCACGCCGCGGTCGAGCATGCGGAAGTTGTGGTCGACCGCGCGGAAGTCCGACAGCAGTTCGCGCGCGGTGGAGGCCATTTGCAAGAACCGCTCGCGGATCTGGGTAGGGTCCATGATGTCGAGCCGGCCCTGGCCGATCTGGGCGATCTCGGCGTCGATCTCGGCCTTCTTGCGTTGCAGCTCGGCGATGCGGGCGCGCGGGTTGAGCTCGGTGCCGTCGATGATCTGGCGCAGCAGGTCGAACACCGTCATCAGGCGCGACTCGGTGCCGATGAAATTGCGCTGGCCGAGCCCGCCCAGCCATTCGAGCGCGAGTTCGGTCGACGAGGTCAGGTCGTAGTGGGGCTCGTCCTGGCCGCTCGGATAGTACTTGCGCAGCCAGCCGCGCTCGTCGGAGGCCCAATCGTCGAGGTAGGCCGTGGCCGGCTTGGGGAACAACACCTCGCCGCCGGCCTCGTGCAGGTGGAACAGGTGGTCGTCGAGCAGCGAGGCGAGTTGCTGGCGCGCGACCGTGCGCACGTTCGGCGCGATGAAGCTGCCATGCAGGAAACTGGCGATCATGGGCGCATGGTCGGCCGCGAGCAGGCGCCAGGCCGGATGCGTGCGCCGCTGTGTGACAAGTTGCTGATAGTCCATCGGGTCGGCTATGCCAAGAGGAGTTGCGATGTCAAGTCGCCACTTTAGCATTTAATGCCACCTTGCCCGAGGGGAGCGCCGGCGACGCGCCCGGCCGCCACTCCATTCGGGGGTGTCGCAAGACTTAAAATGTGCCACTTGATTTGGCAGAAGTCGCGACGTCCATAGTTTCTAAAACCTTAAACCAACATCGTCCTCGCGCATGCGGGAGGCATGCCTCCCCGCATGCGCGAGGACGATGTTGGTTTTTGATATTTAATTTTCTTGGCGTCGGCGCCGGCGCCCGATACGGCTTTTAAACCGGCCGGATATCCGACAGCGTCGTCGACACCACCTTGCCGGCGATCGTCACATTCTTGAGCGTGACCGAACTCACGTTATGCAAGAACCACGGCTGCGCCGCATTGCGCGGCGTGCCGAAATCGCAGTCGGTGATGCTGATGCGGGTCAGCGGCAGGATCGGGGTGCCGGCCGCGCCGTTGAAGCTCGACGCCACCGGCCCCAGGATCACCATCGCCTGGTAGCACGAATATTGCCCGCCCTGGGTCGCCACATTGCCCACCTTGACGCCCGAGATGTGCACGTCCGAGACCATGGGCGGGCGGGTGCGTACGCTGTCGTCGGCCGGCGCATAGTCGCAGTCGATCGTGATGATCCCGCCCGCGGTCGAGGCCACCGACTTGGGCGCGATCACGGACCCCGGCAGCGGCGGGTAGAACTTCGGCACGACCTGCACGCCATTCGGAATGCTCACGTTGCGCACATAAAAATGGCGCAGGGAGCCGCCGCGATTCATATTGGTCTTGAGCCGGATCGCCGTGTTGAGCGGGTCGCTGGCCCAATTGATGTTTTTGAATTCGAGGTTCTGCGCGTAGATATTCTCGATCCCGCCGGCCATTTCGCTGCCCAGCGTCACGGCGCCATGGCCGCTGTTCATCACACAATTCTGGATCACGATATTGCGGGTCGACCCGTGCTGGACGTCGAGGTTCTTACCGGCCTTGATCGCGATGCAGTCGTCGCCGGTGTTGAAGGTGCAGCCGTCGACCAGCACGCCGTCGCACGCCTCCGGGTCGAAGCCATCGCTGTTGGGGCCCATGCTGTCCATGTTCACCTTGCGGATCTGGACATTGCGGCAGTTGACCGGATGGTGCAGCCAGAACGGCGCGGCCTGCAGCTGGTAGCCCTGCAGCAGGACGTTGGTGCAGCCGATAAATTCGATCATGCACGGGCGCAGGTAGTGGCCGTGGCCGAACACGCGCCTGGCCACCGGCACCCCCGCCTCCGACAGGGCCGGCAGGTAGCGCGAGTCGCTGCGCCAGCGCTCGCCCGCGCCCTGGATCAGCGCGCGCTGGGCCGCTGTGAGTGCGGGCGCGACGCTGTCGAGCGACTTGGCGTTGTTTGCGTTAGGCGCGATTTCGGTTTCGACGGCGCCGGCGCGGTGCCGGCCTTTCCAGTCCCACCAGCAGCCTGGCCCCTCCTCGAACGGCACGCCGCCCTGGCCGTCGAGCACACTGGTCCAGTCGGCCCCGGTGAGCGCGATATTGTCCTGGCCGTGGGCGTACACCATGGGTGAATAATTGAGGCAGTCGTTGCCCTGCCAGCGCGACAGCACCAGTTTGCCGTTGGCGCCGCAGTCGTAGTCGCCATGCCGGGCGTAGTCGGCCGGCCGCGCGCTGAAGTAGACGTGCGCGCCCGCTGCCAGGTGCACATGCACGTTCGAGCGCAGCACGATCGGCCCCGCGCAGTACCAGCTGCCGGCCGGGATCAGCACCCGCCCGCCGCCGGCCGCATGGCAGGCCGCGATGGCCGCCGCGATCGCGCCATGCGCATCGGCGCTGCCGGGCGCCGGCGACTGCAGCTCGCCCGCGGTCTCGTCGGTCAGCTTGGCCTTGATGCGGGCCAGCGTGGCCGGCTTGGCGCCGAAGGCGGTGATCGGAAAATCCTGTTGCCGGAACACCTGCGGCTTCGCGAAGCGGTCCACGATCGCCTGCGCGCGCTGCCACGGGTCGGCCGGGGCGGCGGCGCGGGTCGCGCAACCGCCGGCCAGCAGGACGCCGGCGGCGGACGAGGCTTGCATCAGCGCCCGGCGGCGCGGGTTGGGAACGGTGTTGTGGCTCATGGCTTGTCTTTCGAAGTGGTGGTGCCCAGGGACAGCCGCACGGGATTGGCGACCCGCGCCGCCAGCGTGGCGATTTCGGCGGTCCATTGTTGTGAGGTGGTGACGCGCCCGGCCCGGTCCCAGGCCGCACCGGCGTAGTAGCGCAGCGGCTGGCCCGATGCGACCTTGGCCAGCACCAGCTGGTTGAGCGGGTCTTCCGCATAGCCGAGCGCGCCGGGCAGCACGATCGCCGTGCCGAAGGCGCCATTGCCGGCCTGCTGCACCCACTGCATCAGGGCGCCGCGGGCATCGTCGCGCGCGGTCGCGATCTGCGCCTGCTGGCCCTTGTCGGCGGGGTTTTTGTTCAAACCGACCGCGATCGTGAGCGCGGCCGGCCCGGCAAACGTGAAGGTGCTGTCAATGCGGTCGAACTGGTGCCCGGCATCGACCGTGAAGCGCTTCACCTCCGAGACGGCGACGCCGGCGGCGTCCCAGCTGTCGTAGCTCAGCTCGAAAACCGCGCGCACCGGGCCGTTGGCGAGCACCTTCCACGACTTGTAATTGTGGCTGGTGTGAAGCAGCTTGCCATCCCACACGCCGGTGCCGCCGCAACCGCGCGACTTGCCGACGTTGTACATGTCCATGCCTTCGCCTTCGTCCTTGTGGTAATGGTCGTGCCCCTTGTTATACCAGCGGTCGACCACCGGATAGCCGACCCGCTTGAACCAGATATCGAGGCCGCTCGTGGCCAGCACCTCTTTGGCCACGCCGGGTGCGGCCGGCGCGCCGAGCGCGGGGCCGTAGGTGCGGTGCGCGACCAGGTCGTTTTCCCACGCGAAGTCGTCGAGCCGCTCCTGGACATAGCGGGCCGTGACCGCGGTCGGGAAGGCCGGCGCCAGCGCGTCGATTTTCTCGACCGTGAAGTTGGCGCTCTTCTCGCCGGCGGCGAAGCTGTACTGGAAAATCAGCTCGCCATAGGCGGCGCCGATGTTTTGCGGGTCTTTGGCCTGGGGCAGCACATTCGTGACCTGGTGCGCCAATACGCGGCCGGCGTGGTCGCGCACCGCGAGGCGCTGGATCAACGCGCCGGGCAAGGCGCGATTGACCTCGGCCCAGGGAACGGTGATGGTTTCGGACGGACGCGCGATGGCCAGGTCGTGGCTGGCGTCGATGCGCAGCTGCGCGCCCGCATTTGCGAACGGCGCGGCCAGCATCGTGGCCACCGCGACGGACAACATGGTCGGCTTCATATGGCGCTCCGGCTTAGTGGTGTTCGCGGTAATCGGTGCTGCCGCCCTTGGGCACGTAGTGGTAGGTGCGCACCTTGTGCTCGATCTGGAATGCCGGATTTTTAAGCATCTTGATCATCTCGGCGCCAGCGAGCAGCATCGGGCCGTAGCCGTGCAGCGCGTGCACGCTGGTGGGACGGTGGTAGTAATACGTGTGGTCGCTGGCGAAGGTGGTGCCGACGCAGGTGCCTTCAACCTGGCCCTTGGCGTTGATGCGCGCAGACAGGCCGGCCCACCCGGCCTGGGCGATCGAGCCGTAGGTCACGGGGCTGATCCAGCCCTGGTTGATCGCATGCGCGAAAGCATAGGTGAACATGGCGCTGGCCGAGGTCTCGAGGTAGGAGTCGTTACGGTCGACCATCTGGTGCCACAGTCCCGCGCCCGATTGCAGTTCGGCGATGCCGTGCAAGGTGGCGCGCAACTGGGCCAGTACCTTGTTGTAGCCGGGGTGGCTCTTGGGCAGCACGTCAAGCAGGTCCGACATCGCGACCACGGCCCAGCCATTTGCACGCGCCCAGTAAAAGCGGGGCGCATCCGGATGATTGGCGTTCCAGCCGTGGGTGTAGATCCCTTTCTGCTTGTCGAACATATAGGCCGACATCTGCAGCACGTTCTTGACCGCGTCGTCGAAATGGGCGCGCTTGCCGCTCATGCGGCCCAACTCGGCGAGCGCCGGAACGCCCATGTACATGTCGTCGGCCCACAGCGACGCGGCCTGCGGGCGCTTGCGCGCGAGCGTGCCGTCGGCGAGCCGGTACTGTTTATTGGCCACCCAGTCGCCGCAGATTGCGATCTGGGACGCCAGGTCGGGGCCGATGCCGGCCGCGCGCGCGCGCATCATCGCCGCGCACATCGAGCCTGCGTCGTCGAGCGAACGCGGATCGATGAAGCGCGAAAAACTGTTGGCGCGCTCGAGCTTGAATTTTTGTTCCTGGGCGCGGAAGTAAGGCAGCTTGTCGGCGAAAAAGGCCAGGTGGCGCACCGTCATGTCGGTGAAGCGGCGATCGCCCGTGGCCTCGGCCGCGCGGATCAGGCCCGCGTGCACCACGCCCATTTCGTACACCTGCAGGCCGAAGTCGCCGCTGCTCTCCTCGACCGTGGCTTCGGCCACCGGGGTGCTGAAGTCGGTGATCTCGGCGCCCGTGTCCTTGCGCACCACGCGCGACGGCGTGGCCGCGTCGAGGTAGCCGCGGATGCGGTGCAGCGCCTCGCCGATCTCGGCGACGGTCGGCTTCTTGTATGGGGTCGGGTAGGTGCCCTCGCTGATATCGGACAGGTTCTTGTTGTCCGGGTTGCGGTATGGGCCTTCGGCTTGGGCCGGGCTGGCGAATGCCGCCACGCAGGCCACGACGGCGAGCAGTTTACTTGGTGTAGTCACGGTGTCTCCAGTAATCGTTAACGACGGCGCACTTGTTGCGCATTATCGGCCATTCTGAAGTGACCGTTGGGCCAAAAACACGCTTTGGTCGGGCCATTCTAATTTGGTTGGACCAAAATTGCAATGTGGACTAGCCAATCGAGAAAGGTGTGTGGCATACTGGACGCACGGTCGCAAGCTAGGCGAACCGGCCGCCGGATGGCATGACAAGGAAAGCTGATGACGATCACAAACGACCATGCGCGCTACATCCGCATGCATGCAAACGACAATGTCGCGATTGTCGCCAACGACGGCGGCCTGGCTGCCGGCGCCGTGTTCGCGGACGGCCTCGCGCTGGTCGAGCCGATCCCGCAGGGTCACAAGGTGGCGCTGTGCGACTTCGCCGAGGGCGACCCGGTCGTGCGCTACAACGTCACGATCGGCTACGCCAACTGCGTGATCGCCAAGGGCGGCTGGGTGTCCGAAAAAGTGCTGCGCATGCCGCCGGCGCGCAGCCTCGACGACCTACCGGTGGGCACGCGCCTGGCGCCGCCGGCCGCGCCGCTCGAGGGCTACACCTTCGAGGGCTACCGCAACGCCGACGGCAGCGTCGGCACGCGCAACATCCTCGCCATCACCACCACGGTGCAGTGCGTGTCGGGTGTGGTCGATTTCGCGGTCAGGCGCATCAAGGACGAACTGCTGCCGCGCTACCCGAACGTCGACGACGTGGTCGGGTTGGAGCACAGCTACGGCTGCGGCGTGGCGATCGACGCGCCGGGCGCCGAGGTGCCGATCCGCACCCTGCGCAACATCAGCAAGAACCCCAATTTCGGCGGCGCGGTCATGGTCGTGAGCCTCGGCTGCGAAAAGCTGCCGCCGACCAGGCTGTTCCCCAAGGGCTCGATCCCGATCCGAGGCGGCGCGTTCACCGAACCGTCCGTGGTCTGCCTGCAGGACCAGCAGCACGTGGGCTTCGATTCGATGATCGCCTCGATCATGGTCACCGCCGAAGGGCACCTCAAACGGCTCGACGCGCGCAGCCGCGAAACCTGTCCCGCCTCCGAGCTCGTGGTCGGCGTGCAGTGCGGCGGCAGCGACGCGTTTTCGGGCGTGACGGCCAATCCGGCGGTCGGCTTTGCCACCGACCTGCTGGTGCGCGCCGGCGCTACCGTGATGTTCTCGGAGGTGACCGAGGTGCGCGACGGCATCGACCAGCTGACCGCGCGCGCGGCCACGCCCGAGGTGGCCGAGGCGATGGTGCGCGAGATGCAGTGGTATGACGATTACCTCGTGCGCGGCGGCGTCGACCGCAGCGCCAACACCACGCCGGGGAACAAGGCGGGCGGCTTGTCGAACATCGTCGAAAAGGCCATGGGCTCGATCGTCAAGTCGGGCAGCTCGCCGATCGTCGGCGTGCTCTCGCCGGGCGAAAAACTGACCAGCAAGGGCTTGATCTACGCGGCCACGCCGGCCAGCGATTTTATTTGCGGGACGCTGCAACTGGCGGCCGGCATGAACATCCACGTGTTCACGACCGGGCGCGGCACACCTTATGGATTGGCTGCGGTGCCGGTGATTAAGGTCGCCACGCGCGACGATCTGGCGCGCCGCTGGCATGATCTGATGGACGTCAATGCCGGGCGCATCGCCAGCGGCAGTGCGACGATTGAAGATGTGGGCTGGGAGATGTTCAAGCTGATGCTCGAGGTTGCCAGCGGCCGCAAGACGTGGGCGGAACATCACAAGCTGCACAATGCGCTGACTTTGTTTAACCCGGCGCCGGTGACCTGATACCACGTCGGTCCGTGTTTAATGCGGCAGAAATCGCGCCGCTTGAGCCCTTCAGCAAAAACCAAAACCAACATCGTCCTCGCGAAGGCGGGGCCCCATAGAACGTTTGCTCAGAGCCAGCGTTCTATGGGTCCCCGCATGCGCGAGGACGATGTTGGGGGTGCGGATTTCACATCAAATTGTCACCGCTACTGCGGCGTCGTAGTGCAGGCCACGATCCAAGCCACCAGCGCGGCGCCTATCGACGCTTCACTGCACGATCAGCCTCGCTGCCCGGATCCCACCCCTCGCCCCCATTGAAACGCGCGAAAACCGCGGCGCGGCTGCCGAACTGCCTGTCCCTGTCGCCCGCATCAAGCGCATACCCGCCAATCCGCAGCCGCAGGTCAAGCGCGGTCCCGGCGAGATCGGTGCTGCCATACTCACGCCAACCACGCAGCGCATCGGCCAGCACCGGATTGGGAGCCGGTTCGCGTCCTACCCCAGCGCCGGCCCATCCGCGCGGCGCGATGTGCCGGTCCATGCGGCAGTTGATGAAGCTGACGTTGTCCCAGGTCGTCGCAGTGCCGGGACTGCGCGCGAGGTAGCTGCTCGCCACGGGTACCGCGTTGCCGGCCGGCCCCGCGCCGTGGGTCAGCACGCTGTCGAGAAAGACGAATCCCGGGTCGAGCGCCGAGACCGTGCGCGCCTGCACAACGTAGCCGCCCGATTCCGGGTTGGCGCTGTCGCCGATCGAACGGATCTCGCTTTGTTCGAACAAGGCCGCCCGGTTCGCGCCCCAGATGAAATCGACATTGCCGGCGACGAGCGTGCGGTAGAACCAGGCGTAGCCTTTCAACTGCAGCGTATCCTGTTCGCTGAAGAAACTCGCGTCGCGCGCCACCAGACGGCCCGCGTCGCTGTTGAAGTAGATCGTCTCGGCCTGGGCCGAACGGCTGTGGCGGCGCTCGCTGTTGTTGCGCAGCGTGAGCGTCTCGAGCGTGAGCAGGTCCAGGTCTTCCGCCAAAAACAGCGCGCGCCCGCCGCCGACGCCCGGTGCGCCCGCAACTACGCTCGCGCCCGAGCCGGAATGGATGCCTTCGTTGTTGACCGCGTGGATCACGACGCCGTCGCGGCTTTCACCGCGCAGCGTCACGCGGTCGCGCGCGCGCAGGAACAGCATCTCCTCGTAACTGCCGTTGCGAATCTCGACGGTCAACGGCGCGGCCTTCGGGTAACGCGCCATCGCATGGTCGAGCGCCCCTTGCACGGTGCGGAAATCGGCAGCGCCGTCGTCGTCGACGACCAGGCGGGTACGGGCCCCCATATCCTTGCGGGTCCGGAACGACCAGCGCCCGCCCGCATTGTCGAACACGCCGGCGCCGACGACGACCAGGTAGTCGGTGTCGTAGGCGAGCACGCCGGCATGCGCCTCGATGGTGGCGCCAAGCGCCGCCACCCGGATAGCTTGGCGCCTGACGTAGCGATGGCGCTCGGCCTTGCGCGGCCCCATCCGGGTGACTTCTTCGCCCGGACGAATGATGTCGACCAAGGCCATGTCGCGCTTGCGGTAGATGCGCACCGAACCGGTGCTGCCGAGCGTGGGTGGGGTCGCGAAGGTGAGCCGCAGCGGCGTATCGACCGGCACGCTGCGGGCACCGGCCGGCGGGAACACCACCGGCGCCGGCAGCTGCGCGGGCGGCATGCCAAAGCGCGGCCCGACCTTGACGCTGAACCAGGTTTGCAGCGCCGGGTCGGTCGGGCTGCCCAGTAGCACGCGGGTCTCGCCCGCGCCGGCCGGCACGATCGTCACCGCCAAGGCGCCGGCGGTCACGCTGGCCACGCGCGGATCGTCCGAGCGCGCCGTGAAAGCGATACGCGTCGCGCCGTCGCCGCCGACGGCGCTGACCGGCACGATGAGCGGCCGGTCTCCGGCCTGCGCCCGCAGCACCCCGGCCACGCCGGAGACGGCGATGCGAGCCGGTTTGTCGGCCGCGGGTCCGACCCGGACCTGGTCGATGTCAAACGCGTTGCCCTGGCTGTAGAACCCGACCTGCGTGCTGCCGTGCGCAAAGCGCGCATCGTTGACCGTGCCGAGCTTTTCGCCATTCAGGTAGACCGTCAGGGTGCTGGCCGCGAGCTCGACGCGCAGCAGGTCGGAGCCGCGCCCGGCCGCATCGAGCCGGCGAAACTGCTTGACGCGCGCCAGCACGCCGTCCTGCATGCGCATCACGTTGACCTCGAGCACACCGCCGGCCAGCGCCAGGCCGGCGCCGGACCAGTTGCCGGCGTGCTGCCGCCCAAGCAGGAACAGCTGCCCCTTGCCGGTAGCCGGCCGCAGGGCGCCGATGCGCGCCTCGACATAAAAGTCGGGCGACGCCGGTGCGAGGCGCGATCCTCCGGCCGCAAGCGCCAGCATGGCGCCGTCCGGCATGCCGTCGATGTGCCAGTTGCCGGCGCCGGCGTTGTCCTGCACGTGCTGCTTGACATCCGCCGCCGGGCGCGCCTTGAAGGCGTAAGGCACCTGCCACTTGGGGGCGGCCGGCAGCGCGCACGCGGCCAGCGCGGCGCCGTTCAGGGTCGAACCGGCATCGATGAAGGAATTGTCGGCGCCGTGGCTGCGCACCACGTCGGCGCAGCCGCGCGCGCCGGCGATCTCGTAGACATTGGCGTGGCCGATGATGTCGGCCTGCTTGCCCACGCCGACGCTGTACTGGTGCTGATACACCGCGTGCGCGCGCGCGCCGACATGGTAGTTGTTGTACAAATGGACCTGCCCGAAGCGCACCCGCGGCGCGCGGCTCGCGACATACTCGAACAGGTTGTTGCTGAAGGTGACGCGCAAGCGCCCGATGTCGCCACTGGCGTTGTCGCTCGAACCTACCAGGGTGTTTTTCTCGTGCAGCGCGAAGCGGTTGTACGAGACCGTGACCAGGTCCGAACCCTGGTTGATGTCGAGCGCGCCGTCGTGGCACTGCTTCGGCATGCCGTTCTCAAGCGCGGCCAGTTCGTCGCCGTGGGGCGCGTCCGTAAAACTGTTGTGGTCGATCCAGACCCTGCGCGAGGCCGACACCGCGATCGCGTCGAACTGCGAATTCCAGTTTCCCTTGGGCCCATCCTGGGGATCCCAGGTCGGGTTCATGTCGCACGGATTGCGCAGATTGAGCTTGCGGATGATGACGTTGCTGACCTTGTCGAGCACCAGGCTCGCGTGCAGCAGTCCCGAGCCGCTGCCGGCGCCCGTCAGCGTGGTATCGCTCGGCACCCGGATGGTGCCGCGTTTCTGCTGGTCGGCACGGCTCGTGAACGGCTGGCCTTCGCGCATGTCGATGATGCCGGCCACTTCGATGACGCGCGCGCCCGCGGCCAGCGCCGCGCGCAATTCGGGCGCGCTGGACACGCTGACTGCGGCGGCGCTGCCGCCGCCGCTGGTGCCGCCGTCTTGGCTGGCCCAGCCGTCGGCCACTTGGGCCCGCGCCGTCGCGCTGAAAAGCAGGGCGGCGGCGGCCAGCCAGCGCAGGGCGCTCACGGCCGGCGCAGCGAGGCTGCCAGTGCGGGGCGCAAGCGCACCAGGTCCCGCATCACCATGCCGGAGAACAGCGCGGCGCCCTTGGGGCCGACATGGGTGCGGTCGAACGCGCTCTTGCGGCCTTCGGGCAGCGGTTCGGGCGGCGGCGGCTCCTGCGCCAGGGTGTCGGCTTGCGCCGTGCCCATCGCCTGTACCGCCGCGGCGCTGTGCTTGTTAAGGTCGAGCAGGTCGGCCTTTTGCCCGCGTGCGATGGTGCGCACCGTGGCCGACCATGGCGCCAGGTCGTCGTGCAGCCATGGACCGCGAAAACTGCGGCGCGTGAGCGGCGTGACCAGGATCGGCACGGCGCCGAGCGCGCGCGCCTCGCTTACGTAGCGCGCCAGGTTGGCGGGGTACTGGGTCACGAGGTCGGTCGAGCGGCCCGGCTTGCCCGGCTGGTCGTTGTGGCCGAACTGGATCAGCACGTAGGTGGCACTGTAAGGGGCGCTGTCGCGCAAGTGCTCCTGTACCTTGTCCCACAGCCCTTCGGCCCGGTAGCTGCCGCTGCTGCGTCCGCCGCGCGCGAGGTTCAGGCAGGCGACGGCCGGGTCGAAACGGGCGCACAACGCGTCGCCGTAACCGGTGCGCGGGGCCATGGTGGAGTCGCCAACCAGGATTACCCGGGGCGGCGGGGTTGGCGCGGCAAGCACGTTGGCCGCGCTTGCGCAAAGCGATACCAGGAACGCGAAACGGAGCATCGTGCCCTCCTTCAGATTGACGTGTCAAATGACCAGACCAATTATAATTTGGTTGGACCAGTTAAGCAATCTGGATGAGCCAATTCCGGGAACTATCCGCGCGAGAAGGTGCGGGTGACGCGTTCGAGGTGGTTGCGCATGGCCTGGCGCGCGCCGCCGACGTCATGCGCGGCGATCGCTTCGAGGATCGCGCGATGGTCGTTCAGGGTGTTCTTGCGCAGTTCTTCGGTCTGGAAGTGTTCTTTGAGTTTGTGCCACAGGCTGCCGCGCTGATTCCACAGGTAGTCGATCACGCCGACCATCGCACTGTTGCCCGTCGCCCTCGCGATGGCAAGATGGAAGTTGCGGTCTGCCTGCTCGTTGGCGCCGCGGTCGTCGTGGTGTTTCTCCATCTCTAGCACGGCGAGCAAGATGGCGTCGATGGCCGAATCGGTGGCCATTTTGGCCGCCAGCGCGGCCACTTCGGCCTCGATCATGCGGCGCGCGGCGAGCACTTCAAACGGCCCGGGGCCGACTTCCACCACCGGCGCTTGCGGCGCGGCCTGCTCGCTGACGTACACGCCGGAACCGCCGCGCACTTCGATGAAGCCGCCCAGTTCGAGCGCGATCAGCGCTTCGCGCAGCGAGGTGCGGCTCACGCTAAGTTTGAGGGCGAGGTCGCGTTCGGACGGCAGGCGTTCGCCCGGCTTGATGTTTTCTTCCTCGATAAGGGCCTGGATACGGCTTGCGACGACCCGGTACAGGCGCGGCTCGGCATGGTTCGCGTCTTGTGCTGCGGTATTTTTTCTCATCGGGGATGGGGGGCAGAGCGAACAGGAGTGTATGGGTACGATTCTAGGTTGGTCTGTCCAATCTGGCAAGGCGCCGCGCCTCCCGGCTGGCCTTGTAAATGCTGGGGCAGGTCCAACCGTCCACGCCTGCTACCCGCGTGGATCGGTTGGAACGCTTTTTACCGATGCAACAGCCTTAGAACTTGTACTCGACCGATACCCGGAACACACGGCCCATCATGTCGGCCAGGCTGGTGATGTAGCCACCCGAATACAGGCTGTTCGCGGTCAGCGGCGGGTATTCCTCGGTGAGGTTGTTGATGCCGGCCGAGAGCGTGGTGTTCTTGATGCCCGTGTATTTGACGTTCACGTTGAACTGGCTGTACGCCGAGATCTTGGTCAGGCTCGAACCGGTGCGCGGGGTCAGGTCGGTCAGGCCCGAACTGTAGCGCTGCGAGAGCGTGCCTTTCCAGTCGCCGTAGCTGTAGCCGACCGACGCCGTGTGCTTCCAGCGCGGGTTGATCTGCGGCAGGCCGGCCAAGCCGGAGTTCGGACCCGCGCTGCCGTAGCGGCCGTCGTTGGTCACCACGCCCACGTTCTGCAGCCATGCGCCATCCTTCTCGCCCTGGAACTCGTACTTGTGGTACCAGGTGCCGTCGAGCTTGGTGTCGAAGGTGCCGAAGCTGGTCTTCGGGAAGCTGTAACGGACCGACAGGTCGGCGCCGCGCAGGCGCGACTGGCCGCGGTTGGCCTGGCTTGCCACGATGTAGTTGATGGTGCCGTCGGCGGCGCGCACAAAGTTGCCGCCGTACTTGACCGGGTTCTGCTGGATCTCGGCGATCGCGACCGCGCCGAGCACGTCGCGCAGGTGCATGCCCCAGTAGTCGAGGGTCACCGACAGGTTCTTGATCGGCTCGAACGCGACGCCGTACGAGAAGCCGCGCGATTTCTCGGGCTTGAGGAAGGTGTTGTTGGGCGACTTGGTCCAGTACGAGGTCAGCACGTTGCAGACCTGCTCGGCGGTGTAGCCCGTGGCCGGGGTACCGGTGGCCGGCACGGTCGGCTGCGCGCTCGGGCACAGGACCGGATCGTCCATGAGCTGGGTCCGCACTTCAGGCGTCGGGTTCTGGATGTCCATGATCGACGGCGCGCGGAAGCCGGTCGAGACGGAGCCGCGCAGCACCACCGACGAAGTCGGCTGCCAGCGCACGGCCAGCTTCGGATTGACCGTGGTCTTGTCGAGGTCCTTGTAGCTGTCGGCGCGCACGCCGGCGTTGAGCAGCAAGGTCGACGTGATCGGCACGTCGAGTTCGAGCATCAGCGACGAAATGTCGCGGCGCAGTTTTTTGGCGACGCCTTGCGGCACTTCGCCCACGAGGTCGCTCTGGACCACGGTGCCGGCGGCGTCGATGTTGTAGCTGCCGTCGGGCTTGCGCAACACATAGTCGAGCGGCGCATTGAAGGTGCGGGCCGAATCGCGGCGCAGTTCGCCCGACACGGCCAGCATCACGTCGCCGCCGCCGAGGGTCCAGATCGGACGCGTCAGCGTCAGGTCGACGCTCTGGTTGTAGGCCTTGTTCAGGCGGTAGGTGTAGTCGTTGGCCTCGATGCTGCGCAGGTACTCGGTGCCGGCCGCATCCTGCGCGCCGAATGGATTGAGGATGCCTTTGTCAAAGCCTTCCTGGGCCTTGGTGTACAGGATGTAGCCTTCGCCGGCACGCGTGTCGCGCATCGAGCGGCCGTAGTTGACGCCGGTGCGGTAATCCCATCCCATCACGCTGCCTTCGGCGGTCAGCACGATGCGCTCGTTGGTTTGCTCGTCGTTGCGGTAGGCAGGGCCGAGTTCGCCCGGGCCCCACTGGAAGTAGATGCTACGGTTGTTCAGGTTCAGGTCGCTGACGGTGCCCGGGGTCCGGGTCGGATCGATGAACATGACCGGCGTGTTGGCGCCGGTGTTGCTGCCGATGACCTTCGGCAGCGGCGTGATGCCCTTGCCCGGGTAGAAGCGGCTGGTCGACGGCAAGGAATAGGTCGTGAAGGGCTGGTTCGCGTTCGGGACCTGCATGCCGCGGTACTTTTGCACATTGAAGTTGCTGTGCAGGATATCGAGGTCGAGCTTGTGGCCGCCCGACAGGTTCATGCTGGCGCGGCCGGCCACGGTGGTGATCTCGCTGCCGTCGGTCACCGCGGTCCAGAACAAGGCGTCGCGGGCGCAGCCGGGCGCGTAGACCGGCGGGGTGTTGGCACTGGCGGCGCCCAAGGCCGGGATCGTATATGGCGACTCGCAGCCGGTGGCGAACGCCGGGTTGTAGTTGGAGTTGGCCGCACGCGTGAAGCCGAAGTTGGCCAGCGGCGAAGGGTTGCGCGCATCGGGCAGCAGGCCCAGGCCGAGCGTGCGCAGCACGGCCGGATCGTGCTGCTCGGGACGGTCCTTCTGGAACAGGGCCGACTTGGTCTGGTGGTCGACCGCGAGGTAGGCGTTCCAGCCATCGGTCTTGAGGTCGCCGAAACCGACGATCGCGCCGAGGCTCTTGGTCTGGCCGCCGCCATCCATTTGCGGGGTCGCGTATTCGGCCTTGATCGAAGCGCCCTTGTAGCCGCGCTTGGTGATGTAGTTCTGCACGCCGCCGATGGCGTCGGCGCCATAGGTCGAAGCGGCGCCGCCGTTGAGCGTTTCGACCCGGTCGAGCGCCATGCGCGGGATCACGTTGGCCGACACATACTGGTCCTGCAGCGGCTCGTTGGCGAGGCGGCGGCCGTTGAGCAGGGTCAGCGTACGCATCGGGCCCAGGCCGCGCAGGTTGGTGACCGGACCGGCCGCGCCGGTGTTGGTGCCCAGCGACAGCGACTGCGGCTGTTCGAGGACGAAATCCTTGAGTTCGGTGTTGCCGCGCGCCTCGAGCTCGGTCGCCTTGATGGTGACGAGCGGGGTCGCGCCTTCGCTGGCGACGCGCCGGATCAGGGAACCCGTGACGGTGACGGTTTGCACAGGTTCGGCCTGCGCGGCGGCCGGGGCCTGGGCGTAGGACGGTGCGGCCAGTTGCAGCATCGCTGCAGCCACGGCGGCGGCCATGAGGGCGGGTTTGATCTCGGTTGGGCGCGAACGTTGCATCTTGTCTCCTTGTCAGTGTGCTCAAATTGGTTTGAACACTTCTTTTCTTTGATTAGACCAAATACTAAACTGGCCCGACCAATTCAACAAGCAAAATGTGATGCGGGTGTTGTAGGCGGCGCACGCGGACCTGCCTGCGGGGGGCCGTGTAGACGGCGGCGCCGGCGCGCGGCCGGTGTTCGAAACTGGTCCAACCGCATGCGCGGGCCACGGGACCGCCGCATTTGTGGCGCCTTGGATCCGCGATGGCGGAGGGGGGTCGGCACACAAGCCGCCGTAAGGTGGGCGCAAGCCCGCTCTGCCACACTCGGTGCCGGGCGGCCGGTGCCACGCCGCCCTGCTGGCACCATGCTTGCTTACGACAGCGGAAGCGGCGCCGCGCGGGATTCGCGGCGCCAGCCCTTTGCTCCGTTTTGGAACAAGTGCTACATTCAGGGACACCGAACGGTGTCGCCATAGAGCCCCACGATGGGCCGTAGGAGGAGACCACACCATGCATCAGCAATCCGCACCGGATCCGAACCAGCAAATGCAGCGCCCGCACGAGCCCCCGTGCCCCGACGACGCCCCCGTCCCGGCGATCATGAGCTCGCACCGGCGCTCGCTCGACTACGGCCTGCGCGCCGACGAGCGCCCCGATTTCAGCCCGATGGCGCGCGTCGAATTGTCGCTCCTGATCGAACAGAACCGCCTGTTGCACGCGCACGCGGTGCCGGCCATGGAGACGCTGTACCAGCAGATCATCAACACCCACAATATGGTGATCCTGACCGACGCCAACGGCGTGATCGTGCATTCGCTCGGCGACGCCGACTTCCTCGAAAAGGCCAACCGGGTCGCGCTCGCGCCCGGGGTGGCCTGGTCCGAGCAAAGCAAGGGCACCAACGCGATCGGCACCGCGATCGCCGAAAAGCAGGCCACCCTGGTACACGCCGAGCAACACTATCTGTCAATCAACCACTTCCTGACCTGCTCGGCCGCGCCGATCGCGGACCACCAGGGCAATGTGGTCGGCGTGCTCGACGTCTCGGGCGACCAGCGCAGCTTCCACCGGCACACCATGGCCTTGGTGCGCATGTCGGCCCTGATGATCGAAAACCAGATGTTCGCGGCCGCCTTCGAGGACGCGATCACGCTGCATTTCCATGCGCGGCCCGAATTCATCGGCACCCTGATGGAGGGCATCGCCTCGTTCAGCCCGGGCGGGCGCTTCCTGTCGGCCAATCGGGCCGGCTTGTTCCAGCTCGGGCTGTCGTTCGCGGCGCTGCAGTCGCACACCTTCAGTTCCCTGTTCGGCCTGCCCGTGTCCGCGCTGTTCGACCATTACCGCACCGCCAGCCCCGGCCTGTTGGACCTGTGCATGCACAACGGGGTGCGGGTGCTGGGCCGCGCGCGCTTGCGCCTGCTGCACGGCGTGCATACCCTCGGCGACCGGCACGAAGCGGCCGCCGCGCCGGCCGCGCCGCACCCAAGCGCCCAGGGCCAGGCCGCGCGGCGCTTGTCGGGGCTGCGCTACCTGAACACGGGCGACCCGCAGATCGAGCTCTTGATCAACAAGGTCAACAAGGTGCTCGGACGCGACATCCCGATCCTGATCATGGGCGAGACCGGCACCGGCAAGGAGTTGCTGGCCCAGGCCATCCACAACGACTCGCCGCGCGCGATGGGGCCGTTCATCGCGGTCAACTGCGCCTCGATCCCGGAAACCCTGATCGAGTCGGAGCTGTTCGGCTACGAGGACGGCGCGTTCACGGGCGCGCGCAAGAAGGGCGCGGTGGGCAAGATCTTGCAGGCCAACGGCGGCACCCTGTTCCTCGACGAGATCGGCGACATGCCGTTCAGCCTGCAGGCGCGCCTGCTGCGCGTGTTGCAGGAACGGATGGTCACGCCGCTCGGCAGCGACAAATCGATCACGGTCAACGTCGAACTGATCTGCGCGACCAACCACAACCTGCGCGAGCGCATGGCCAAGGGCCTGTTCCGCGAAGATTTGTACTACCGGCTCAACGGCCTGGTGGTCAAGCTGCCGCCGCTGCGCGAACGCACCGACCTCGAGACGGTCGTCAAGAAATTCCTCGCGACCGAGTCGAACGGCGGCCGCTACACGGTCTCGCCGGAGGTGCTCACGCTGTTCATGCGCCACAAGTGGCCGGGCAACTTCCGCCAACTGACCAACCTGCTGCGCACGGCCATGATCATGGCCGGCGACGCGCACGAGATCTCCCTGCTCCACATGCCGGACGATTTCCTCGACGACATCGACAGCGGACCCGGCGCGCAGGCCGGCGCCGATCGGCCGCCCGCGTCCGGCACCAGGCTCGAGGAGATGGAGCACAAGGTGATCGTCGAATCGCTCGAGGCGCACGGCGGCAACGTGTCGGCCACGGCGCGCGCGCTCGGGGTCTCGCGCAACACCATCTACCGCAAGCTGCCCCACCTGAAGTAGGCCGGTCATCGCGCGCCCCATCAGGCCCGCGCGGCGGCGAACCCGGGCGAGCGCCAGGCCACGCCGCGCTTGTTGATCGTCATCAGATCGACGCCGGGCAGCTGCGCCGCCAATGCGTGCGCGCGGCGCGCGCCCATCACCATGAACGCGGTAGACAGGCCGTCGGCCTCGATGCCGGTGGGCGCGAGCACGGTCACGCTGGCCAGTTCCACGGGTGAGTCCGAGGTGGCCGGATCGAAAATATGGTGGTGCAAGAAATCGGCGGTGAAGCTGCTCGCGTAGTCACCCGAGGTGGCCATGCAGCGCCCGTCGAGCGCCACCGTGTCGGCCAGCGCGCCGTCCTCGCGCGGATCGGCCACGCCCAGCCGCCACGCGCGCCCCGCCTGGCGGCTGCCGAGCGCGCCGAATTCGCCGCTGTTGACCAGGGCATGCCCGATCCCGTGCGCGCGCAGCGCCGCCAGCGCCAGGTCGGCGGCGTAGCCCTGCGCCAGTCCGTTGAGCGTGACCGCCATGCCGGGCTTGCCGAACACCACGCGCGCGCCGTCGCACTCGACGCGCGGCCAGCCGACGCGGGTCCCGGCGAGCACGCGCGCGGACAAGGGCGGCACGGCGCCGCCGGCCGCTTCGAACAACTGCCACAAGGGTTGCACGGTGATGTCGAACGCGCCCTTGGTCAGCGCCGACAAGGCGCGCGCGTGGCCGAGCACGGCCACCAGGCGCGGATCGGGCCGCGCCAGCACGCCATCGCGGTTGAGCCGGAACACCTCGCTGTCAGGGTGGTGGATGCCCATCAGCCGGTCCACCCCATGCAGCGCGGCCAGCGCGGCCGCGATCGCCGCCTGCGCCGCGCGCGCGTCGTGGTGCCTGACGGCGACGTTGACTGTGGTGCCGAACGCGCGTCCGGCGCCCGTGTGCAGCAACGCTGGTGCTTGCGGATGTGCTTGCGGCCGCGCCTGGGTCGCGGCGGCCGCGCCGGCCAGCGTGCCGAGCGAGGCCGCGATGAAGGTCCTGCGTCGCATCATGTGCTCCTGTTCATAAATTTTCGGCGCGCGCGATCGGAATCGTGCGCTGGCGTTTAAGTTCGAGCATCAACGGCGCGCACTTCTGTTCGCTCGCGTGGATCACGACGCAGTCCATGCACTGGAAGCATTCGGCGTAGTCGACCTTGCCGTCGGGCTCGATGGCCTGATAGTCGCAACGGTGGCGGCAGGTCTGGCACGGCGTGCCGCATTGCGCGCGGCGCGCGATCCAGGCCGGCCGGCCCAGGCGGCCCATGACGGCGAGCGCCGCCCCGAGCGGGCACAGATAGCGGCAAAAAAATTTATACACGAACATGCCCGCGCCGAGCAGGCCGAGCGCATACAACAGGTGCGGCCACGAGCGCACGAACGCGAGCGTGATGGCCGTCTTGAACGGCTCGACCTCGAGCAGCCGGTCGGCCAGCGCGGGTGCGCACGCGGCACTACCCAGCAGCGCGGCCAGCACCGCATACTTGAGCTTTTTGAGGCGCGCATCGGTGCGCCTGCGGATCAGCACTTGCGGCACCTTGAACCACGCGGCAAGTTTGCCGACCAGCTCCTGCAGCGCGCCGAACGGGCACAGCCAACCGCAAAAGGTGCCGCGCCCCCACAGCAGCACACTGGCCAGCACGAAGCCCCACAGCACCAGGCTGACCGGGTCGTACAGCAGGAAGCCGAGGCCGCGCCCCGCCGCCACCGCCTGCAGCACGGCCGTCAGGTTGACGATCGAGAGCTGCCCCTGCGCGAAATAGCCGATGAAGCCGAGCGTGAACAGCAGGTAGCCGCAGCGCAGCCAGGCGAAGCGCGCGCCGTCGGCGGTCAGCGCGCGTTGCCGCCACAGCGCCAAGGCCAGCAGCGCCAGCGCCGCCGCCAGCACCGCCAGTTCGGGCAGGCGTTCGCGCCAGACGGCGCGCCAGCCGCTCGCGGCCGCCGGTGGCAACTCGACCAAATGCGCGGGCAACTGGTACTTGATCGCCACCTCGCGCGTGATGCGTTCGGGGTAGACGATCCCCTTGCTGCGGGTCAGCGGCAGCGCGAATTCGAGCGCGCCGGCCGGGTCGAGCCCGGCCTGGCCGATCACGCGGAACACGCTGATGCTCTGGCCCGGCAGGCCACTGCCGCCGGCCAGCGCCAGCGCCATGTCGAGGTCGCGCATCTCGATCGGCAGATTGTCCTGGCGCAGCAGCAGCCGGTCCGACACGCTGCCGCGCACGAACTCCTCGCCGATCACGCTGTAACGGCCGGACGACAACGCCAGCATCGCGTGGTCGCCCTCGTCTAGCCGATCGCGCAATTTGTTCCAGCTGGCGGCGTCGAGCAGGTTGCGCCCGATCGCGGGCACCGACACCCACGCCAGGTACAGGTCGATGAAGGGCGCGTCAGGCCGGGCCGGCGCGGCCGGGTCGCGCCCGGCGCCGGCGCTGCCGCGGAATAATTTCTCGACCTCGCCCTCGGTCAGGCGCACGCGCGCGACCATGCCCTCCGCGAGCATTTGTTCGAGGTCCATTTTCCGGAACGGCGCGGCGCGGATGTGCGCGATCCGGTCCGGATCGCGCGCCGCGGCGAAACCGAGCTTTTTGCGCGCCACCTTGAGCGCGGCCGAGAGCACGCTCTGGTTGATGATCCGCACCGACGCGGTCGCCTTGGAGACGCCGTCGAGGTAGGCGTGCGCGGCGTCGGGCGCGCGCACGCGTTTGAGCTTGCTGTCGATGGTGATGTGCTGCCGCGGCGACAAACCCTTGTATTGGGCCGCGAATGTGTGCAGCGGCGCCTCGCCCAAGCCGTCGAGGAACACCGGTTCGTGGTGCGACAACACCGACACCTCGAGAAAATCGCCCTTCGGGTCGATCAGCACGAGCAGGTTGATCGGCACGCCCGCGAAACCGGGGATCGGCGCCAGGTCGAGCGACTCGAAGGCGTAGCCGACCAGCTCGGTCTGGGTGCCGTTCTGCTTGAACACGGGCCAGGCCGGCACATCGCGCTCGCGCTCGCCCACGCTCAGGGGCGCGGGGAAGCGCAGCGCCAGCCCGGCGCGCGTGAGCACGCCGGCCGGGGCCGCCACCGCCACGCCGAGGAGCGCGAGACAGAGGAGCAATCGGAGCACGAACACGCCCGGCCTCGCTTCGGCTTAAAAGAAAATGATGCCGCCGACCGCGACACCGTTCATGCGCGCCGCGTTGCCCGAGAACGCCTTCGAGCGTGTCTGCCCGACCTCGCCGACCAGCGTGACCACCTTGTTGAGCGCGTAGTAGGCGCCCACGCTCAGGTTGGCGTTCGAGCGCAAGCCGCCCGTGCCCGGCCGGTCGTCGTCGTTCTCGCTGGTCCCGTAACTGACCCCGAGCTTGAGTTTCTGGCCGGCCTTGAACGTGCCCTGGACGAAGTAATTGGTCGAATCGACGTTACCCTGGTCGGCGTCCGACAAGATGCCAAGGGCGCTGCCCGACTGCACGTTGGCGAGCAGGCCGAGCGCGCCGAACTGGACCGAGCCACCGAGCTCGAAACCCGACATGGTCAGGTCGGGCACGCCGGCCGTGACCGAGGTGAATTTTTGCGCCTTGGCGCCGAGCCAGGCTTTGAACGCGTCCGTGGTGTAGCTCAGCTGCGCCTGCACCTGCGGGCCCGACTTGGCGGTGTACAGGGGCGCGCTCAGGATCGGCGTGTCGGCCACCGGGCTCATGAGGCCGATGTCGAAGCCGATGCCGCCGCTAGACTTCGGCGCGCTGTAGGCGAGCTGGCCGTAGTTGCCGAGGTAGCTGTAGCCGGCGCCGATGTGGCCGAGCGTGACGCGTCCGCGCTGGGTCGCCTGCACCGGCGCGCCGGCGCCGAGCAAGGTCATATCGCTGAGGATCGCATTGGCGCCGAAGATGCCGTAGTCGCGCCCGAGCTTGAAGGTGCCCAGTTCGGCGTTGCCGAACGTGAAGTAGGCCTGGCGCACGTCGACCACGCTGTTCTGGCCGATCGCGCTGTCGGTCGCGGTGGAATTGTAGATGCCGATGAGCGCCTTGACGTCGTAGCCGCCCTGGCGCGACGCCGCCGAAGTGATCAGTCCGTTGGGCAGCAGGCCGTTGCCGATCGTGGTGCGCTGGTCCTGGCCGCCGCAGCCGAGGCCCTCGCCGCCGAGCGCGAGCCCGCCGACCGCGGCGCCGCTGCACGACACCGCCGTGTAATAGGCGTTGACGATGCCGCCCACGTTCACGGTCCATTCGCCGGCCGCGATCTCGACCGCCTGGGCGCTTTGGATGCTCGCCGCGGTCAGCGCGCTCAACAGAAAAATCTTCCTCATTGGGTTCTCCTCTTTCATTTTTTTTGGTGGACACATCACTCGATGTACTTCCATGGATGGCAATTAGCGTGCCACGCGTGGCGAAGGGCAGCGGCGCGCCAACGGCGCAGATCCTGCGCAGAATCGGACCAGTGCGGGGTTGCACTGTTCTGTTTGGACGCAGTCGGCGATGGAATTGAGACGCTTTAGAAATCGCGTCGGAGAAGATCAAATATTAAAAACCAACATCGTCCTCGCGCATGCGGGGACCCATAGAACAGCGGCTCAGAGCAACCGTTCTATGGGTCCCCGCCTACGCGAGGACGATGTTGGTTTGAGGTATTGAAGGCTCGTTTCGCCGATCAGCCCTTGCTGAGCTTGAACACGAAGACCGAACCGCCCTGCTCGAGGAGGTTGACCTTCTTGGCCACCTCGCCGCCCCACAGCGGCACCGCGCCGCCCCAGCCCGACACGACCGCGACGTATTGGGTGTCGCCGTCCTGCCAGGTGACCGGCGGCGCCACCACGCCGGAGCCGGTCTGGAATTTCCACAACTCCTTACCGGTCCGCGCGTCGACCGCCTTGAGGAAGCCTTCGGGCGTGCCGTAGAACACCAGCCCGCCTGCCGTGCTCATCACGCCACCCCACAAGGGCGCGTTGTTTTTGATTTCCCACACGATTTTTCCGGACTTCGGATCGAGCGCGCGCAATGCCCCGATGTAGTCGTCGAACAGCGGCCGGATCGTGAAGCCGGCCCCGAGGTAGGCGCCGCCCTTCTTGTAGCTGACAGGCTCGTTCCAGATGTCCATGCCCCACTCGTTGGCCGGCACATAGAACAATTTGGTCTGCGGGCTGTACGCCATCGGCATCTGGTTCTTCGCGCCCAAAAAGGCCGGCGCCGAAAACACGGTGCTGCCCTTGGCGCCCTCGGCGCCCTTGGTCGGATTGCCGGGACGGTTCGCCGCGATAAAATTGGGACGCCCCGTCTTCAGGTCGATGCTGCTGGCCCAGGTGATCTTGCGCACGAACGGAAACGCGTTTTTGAGCTTGCCGTTGGCGGCGTCGAGCACGTAGAAAAAGCCGTTGCGGTCGGCCTTGCCGCCGTAGCGCCTGCCGTCCATGTCGAAGGTGACGAACTCGTTCGCGCCGTCGAAATCCCAGGAGTCGTTGGGCGTGTTCTGGTAGGCCCATTTGATGGCGCCGGTGCCGACGTCGAGCGCCACGGTCGAGGACGAGAACAGGTTGTCGCCCGGGCGCAGGTGGCTGTTCCACGGCGCCGGGTTGCCGGTGCCGAAATAGGCCAGGCCGGTGCTGTCGTCGTAGGTGCCGCCCATCCAGGTGGCCGCGCCGCCGGTCTTCCACAGCTCGCCCGGCCAGCTCTTGTTGGTCGTGCCCGAGATACCGGTCTCGGTTTTATTGCCCTCCTTGTCGTAACGGTAGCCCATGTGGCCCTCGACGGTCGGGCGCACCCAGACCAGCTGGCCGGTCAGCGGATCGCGCGCCTCGACCCGGCCGACGATGCCGAACTCGCCGCCGGACACGCCCGTCAGCAACAGGCCCTTGGCGATCAGCGGCGCCGCCGTCATCGAGTAGCCGGCCGCGTAGTCGTCGATCTTTTCCTTCCACACGACCTTGCCGGTGGTCTGGTCGAGCGCGACAAGTTGCGCGTCGAGCGTGCCGAAGATGACCAGGTTGCCGTACAGCGCGGCGCCGCGGTTGACCACGTCGCAGCACGGCATGATGCCGTCGGGCAGGCGGTGCTCGTACTTCCACAGCTTGCTGCCGGTCTTGAGGTCGACCGCGAAAATGCGCGAATACGAGGCGGTCACGAACATCTTGCCGTCGTGGATCAGCGGCTGCGATTCCTGGCCGCGTTGCTTTTCGCCGCCGAACGACATCGACCAGGCCGCCGACAGCCGGCCCACGTTCTTGGTGTTAATTTGCGTCAGCGGCGAATAGCGCTGCCCCTGCGTGCCCATGCCGAACGAGAGCACGCTGTTCGGCTCCTTGGCCGTGTTCGCGAGCATGGCGTCGGTGACCGGGGTCGCATGCGCGCCCGACAGCGCCGACAAGGCCAGCAGGGTCCCAATGATTTTTTTATGCACAATCGTCTCCTCGTTTATGGTGTGGTTTTTTTAGCGCGGCTGCCCGCTCCGCGCTCAGTGCCTCGAACTCCTGATTGCTGAACAAGCGCGAACGGGTCAGGAAGCGCCTGCCGGTTCCGTTGTCGAGCGAGAACATGCCGCCGTTGCCGTCGACCACGTCGATGATCAGCTGGGTATGCTCCCAAACCCCGAACTGCTCGATGCCGATGTAGAACGGCGCCCCGTCCAGGTTGCCGAGATAGACATCGGTGTCGCTGAGCTTGAACTCGCCGGCCGGGTAGCACATCGGCGCGCTGCCGTCGCAGCAGCCGCCCGACTGGAAGAACAGGAGCGGCCCGTGGCGCCGGCGCAGCGTGCCGATCAGGGCCAGCGCGGCATCGGTGGCGATCACGCGGGCAAGGGCTTTTTCCATGACATTTCCTTTCGGGCTCTGGCGCGTTTAAAAGAAGCCCAATGCCTTCGGGCTGTAGCTCACCAGCAGGTTCTTGGTCTGCTGGTAGTGGTCGAGCATCATCTTGTGGTTCTCGCGGCCGATGCCGGACTGCTTGTAGCCGCCGAACGCGGCGTGCGCCGGATACAGGTGGTAGCAGTTGGTCCAGACGCGCCCGGCCTGGATCGCGCGGCCCATGCGGAAGGCGCGCGAGCCGTCGCGCGTCCACAGCCCGGCGCCAAGGCCATACAGGGTGTCGTTGGCGATCCGGATCGCGTCGGCCTCGTCCTTGAAGGTCGTCACAGACACGACCGGGCCGAAGATCTCCTCCTGGAAGATGCGCATCTTGTTGTCGCCCTTGAACACGGTGGGCCGCACGTAATAGCCGCCCGCGAGCTCGCCGCCTTGCTCGCTGCGCCCGCCGCCGGCGAGCAGCTCGGCGCCCTCCTGCTTGCCGATGTCCATGTACGACAGGATTTTTTCGAGCTGCTCCTGCGAGGCCTGGGCGCCGATCATGGTGGCCGCGTCAAGCGGATTGCCCTGCTTGATCGCGGCCACGCGGACCAGCGCGCGCTCGATGAACCGTTCGTAGATCGATTCCTGGATCAGCACGCGCGAGGGGCAGGTGCAGACCTCGCCCTGGTTGAGCGCGAACATCGCGAAGCCCTCGAGGCATTTGTCGAAATACTCGTCGTCGGCGTCCATCACGTCCTCGAAGAACACATTGGGCGACTTGCCGCCCAGCTCGAGCGTGACCGGGATCAGGTTCTGCGCCGCGTATTGCATGATCAGGCGGCCGGTGCCGGTCTCGCCGGTGAAGGCGATTTTCGCGATGCGCTTGCTCGAGGCGAGCGGCTTGCCGGCCTCGAGGCCGAAACCGTTGACAATGTTGAGCACGCCGGGCGGCAACAGGTCGCCGATCAGTTCGATCAGCACGAGGATCGAGGCCGGGGTCTGCTCGGCCGGCTTGAGCACGACGCAGTTGCCGGCCGCGAGCGCGGGCGCGAGCTTCCACACCGCCATCAGGATCGGGAAGTTCCACGGGATGATCTGGCCGACCACGCCGAGCGGCTCGTGGAAATGGTAGGCGTAGGTCTCGTGGTCGATCTGCGCGACCGAACCCTCCTGGGCCCGGATGCAGCCGGCGAAATAGCGGAAATGGTCGATCGCGAGCGGGATGTCGGCGGCCATGGTCTCGCGGATCGGCTTGCCGTTGTCGATGGTCTCGGCGGTGGCGATCAGGGCCAGGTTCTGCTCCATGCGGTCGGCGATCCTGTTGAGGATGTTGGCGCGCTCGGCCTGCGAGGTCTTGCCCCAGGCATCCTTGGCCGCGTGCGCCGCGTCGAGCGCCAGCTCGACGTCCTCGGCGCCCGAGCGCGCGATCTCGCAGAACACCTGGCCCGTGATCGGCGTGATGTTGCCGAAATATTCGCCCTTGACGGGCGCGACGAACTTGCCGCCGATGTAGTTGTCGTAGCGCGCCTTGAATGGATTGGCGACGCCCAGTTTGCTGATGTCTGCGAGATTCATGTCATCCTCTTTGTCGGTGGTTTATCGTTGGTTTTATTAAAACCGTTGCGGGCAACGGCATGGCCTTGTTCACACCCGGTCTATCGCAAAGCCCGTGCCAGCGCGCGCCTGGCGGCGATTAAACCGGCCCCGCCCCGCGCGGCGCCTTGTCCGGCGCCGCGGCCGGAGCGCAGCTGTTGCGCGCCGGTTGTTGCAAAGTGGGACAGGTGTTGCGCTCAGCGGATCAACACGCCCCAGGGCAATTCGCCGACCGCGATGTCGGCGATTTTGGTGGCGCTGGCCGTGTCGATCACCGACACGCTGTGCGAGCGGCCATTGGCGACGTAGAGCTTGGCGCCGTCGGGCGTGAGCGCCATGTTCCAGGGCCGCTTGCCGACCGCGACGGTCGCGCTGACGACGTTGCGCGCGGTGTCGATGAACATCACGCTGCCGTCGGCGCCGTTGGAGACATACACCTGGGCGCCGCCCGGATGGACCGCGATGCCGTTGGCGTTCTTGCCGACCGCGATCGCGGCGACCGATTTGCGTGTCGCCATGTCGATCACATGGACCGTGTTGACCAGCTCGCAGGCGATGTAGGCGCGCGAGCCGTCGGGCGAAAACCCGATGCCGCGCGGACGCAGGCCGACCGCGATCGACCCGACCTGGCGGCGCTGCGCGACGTCGATCACGTCGACCTGCTCGGCCTCCTCTGCGCTGACCAGCAGCCAGCGTCCGTCCGGGCTGAACACGGCGTGTTCCGGGTTGCGCCCCGCGACCTTGATCTCGGCCAGCAGCGCGCCGGTGGCCGCGTCGAGCAGCGTGACGCTGTTGCCCTCCTCGACCGCGACCGCCAGGTGCCTGCCGTCGGCCGAGGCGTACACGCCCTCGGGCGACTTGCCCAGCGCGACCGGGGCGCGGGCCTGACCCGTGGCGGCGTCGAGCACCAGCAGCGCGCTGCTGCCCGCGTCGGTGACGAACAGGGTGCGCCCGGACGCGTCCGACGCGATGCCGCGCGGGCGCTTGCCGGCCGGGATCGCGCGCACGACGGCGTCGGTGGCGGTGTCGATGACGCTGATGGTGCCCGATTTTTCGTTGGGCACGTAGGCCAGCGGCGCGGCGGCGGCGGCGCCGGCGGCCAGCGCGGCGCAGGCCAGCGCGCCGGCGCGCACGCGGTGCAGGATGGAACGGTTCATTGGGTTTCCTTTCGGGGAACGCGGCGGGACGCGCGCGCATGGGGTGCACCTTGCAATCGCCGTGCCACCGCGCCGTCCTGCACGAATCCGGCTTGGCAGGTATATTGCTTACCGATGCATTGACCGATGGCCCGTCGCCACTGTTGTCAATCCACTGGAGAGCGCAATGAAGCAGCAGATTTTCCGTTTGAACGCCATCGCCGCCCTGTTCGCGCTCGGCCCCTGCGCCCACGCCGCCGACGCGCCCACCGCCGCGGTGGGCGCCGCCGACGTGCGCGGCGCCGAAGTGAACGTCGCGCCTAGCGATGTAGTGGTCGTGACCGGCAGCCGGGTCGAGCGCAGCAGTTTCGACCTGCCCGCCGCGATCGACGTCGTCAACGCGGCCCACATCGGCGCCGCCCAGATGCGCGTGAACCTGTCGGAGTCGCTCGCGGCGGTGCCGGGGCTGGTCGTGCAGAACCGCCAGAACTACGCGCAGGACTTGCAGATCTCCTCGCGCGGCTTCGGCGCGCGCTCCGCCTTCGGCGTGCGCGGCGTGCGCCTGATCGCCGACGGGATTCCGGCCAGCATGCCCGACGGCCAGGGCCAGGCCGCCACCTTCAACCTCGACATGGCCGAGCGCATCGAGGTCCTGCGCGGCCCGTTCTCGGCCATGTACGGCAACCACTCGGGCGGCGTGATCCAATTGTTCACGCGCGACGGCGAGGGCCGCCCGACGCTCGAGCTAGGCTTGCTCGGTGGCAGCAAGGGCACGCGCAAGCTCGACATGAATGCGCAGGGCAAGAGCGCGGGCGTCGCTTATGTGCTCGACGCCTCGCGTTTCAGCACCGACGGCTACCGCGACCACAGCGCGGCCACGCGCGAGCAGGGTTTTGCCAAAATCACGCTGGCACCAAGCGCGACCAGCCGCCTGACGCTGGTGGGCAACAGCCTGCGCCAGGACGACACGCAAGACGCGCTCGGCGTGACATGGGCCACCTTCGAACGCGACCCGCGCGCCGGCGAGGTCGACGCGAGCGACACCGCCGCGCCCAAGCGCACGCTGGCCGAACGCTACAACACGCGCAAGAGCATCGACCACCAGCAGTTGGGACTGTCCTACGAGCAGCGTTTCGGCGACGACCGCCTGCGCCTGACGGGCTACGGCGGCAAGCGCCGGGTGATCCAATACCAGTCGTTCTCGAAGGGTTTCCAGGCGCCGCCCAGCCATTCCGGCGGGGTGGTCGATTTCGACCGCGACTTCCACGGCGTCGACCTGAACTGGCTGGCCGTGCGCAGCATCGCCGGCGGCAAACTGAGCACGACGGTGGGCGTCGAATACGGCCGTTCGAGCGATCTGCGGCGAGGTTTCGAGAACTTCGTCGGCACCCAGTTCGGCGTCAAGGGCGCCTTGCGGCGCGACGAGCGCGATACCGTTTCGAGCGCCGATCCCTACCTGCAGGCCGAATGGCAGGGCGGACCCTGGGTGCTCAACGCGGGCCTGCGCCGCAGCAGCCTCAAGTTTGCGGTGCAGGACCGTTACCTGGGCAACGGCGACGACAGCGGCGCGGTCGGCTACACCCATACGACGCCGCTGGTCGGCGTGCTGTACAAGGTCGCGCCGGCGCTGAACCTGTATGCGAGCACGGCGCGCGGCTTCGAGGCGCCCACGCTCAACGAGCTGTTTTATTCGAGCACGGGTCCGGGCGTCAATTTCGCGCTGAACCCGGCCAAGAGCGCGCACCTCGAACTCGGCGCCAAGGCGCTGCTGGGCGCGCGCACACGCCTCAACGCGGCGCTGTTCCAGGTGCGCACCAGCGACGAGCTCGTCGTCGCCGCCTCGGGCGGCGGGCGCACCAGTTACCGCAACGCCAGCAAGACCTTGCGCCAGGGCCTCGAGCTCTCGCTCGACGCCGACTGGAACGGCGGTTTCAGCGGCCGCCTCGCAGTCACCGCCCTGCGCGCCATCTACGACCAGGCCTTCGGCGCCGTGGCCGCGGGCAAGCGCCTGCCGGGCGTGCCAAACGCCAACCTGTACGGCGAACTGGCGTGGAACGCGGGCGGCCAGCGCTTCGGCGCCGCGTTCGAGGCCGTCGCCAGCGGCAAGGTGTATGCCGACGACGCCAACGCCGACCGGCCGGCGCCGGGCTACGCCGTGCTCAACGCGCGGGTGCAGGCGAAGCAGGCGGCCGGCGGGTGGCGCTTCAAGCAGTATGCGCGGATCAACAACCTGTTCGACCGCAATTACGTCGGTTCGCTGATCGTGGGCGACGCCAACAAGCGCTACTACGAGGCGGCGCCGGGGCGCAACTGGCTGCTTGGCGCCAGCGCGCAATACGCGTTCTAATCTTAAGTGAAAAGGCCATGGACATCGTCCTCGGGCATGAGGGTGTCCCAAAACTTAAAATGTGCCGCTTGATTTGGCAGAACTCGCGACATCACCAGCTTCTAATACCTCAAACCAACATCGTCCTCGCGCATGCGGGGACCCATAGAACAGCGGCTAAGAGCAACTGTTCTATGGGGGGGAGGCATGCCTCCCCGCATGCGCGAGGACGATGTCGGGTTTTAATATTTAATTTTCTTCGACGCGATTTCTAAAGCGTATTCGGCGCCAATTCCAGCGCATTGCCGCCCTTTCGCGACAGACCCATAGAACGTTTGCTAACCGAAAAACCTGTTTGAACGATGCAAAAACGGGACTTAAGCTGGCCTGACAACTACGCTACCGTACTCAGCATTCCCCATACAACGCTAGTATCGGTAGCGCAATCCCGCCGCGAACGCGCGCGGCGCACCGGGCGCGACGAAGCGGGCGTGCTGCGCCTGCTCCGGCGCGATATGGGGCTGCACCAACCGGCCGTTCGGAAACAGGTCGCTCGCGATCGTGCCGAAGGTGGCGTAACGGCGGTCGAACACATTGTTTAGGCGCGCGAAAATCTCCCAGTTGGCGCCCAGTTTCACCGTCGCGCGCAGATTGAGCAAGGCGTGGCCATGCACGCGCCAGTCGGCCGCGCGCGCAGGCTCGCCGAGTTCGGGGTGTGCGCGCAAGCCGTCCTCGTTGCCTTGGCTCACCATGCTTGATACGACCTGGGCGTCGGCGCCCAGCGTCAGCCGCGGATCGACCGCAAAGTCGAGGCCGATCTTGCCCGTGTGCCGCGGCAGGCCGGCGATGCGGGTGCCCGGCCCGACCTCGACCCTGCGCGCACCCGTGAAGATCGTCGCCCCGCTCGCATAGGCGGCGTCGAGGAAGTTGTAGCTCACGCGCGCGGCAAGCCGTCCGAATTGGCCGTTGGCGCTCAAATCGACGCCCTGGTGGCGGGTCCGCCCGACGTTGGCGAAGTAGCCTGCGCGCGTGGTGCCCGAGCTCATGAATAAAATGTCGTCACGGTTCACGCTGCGGTAAACAGCGAGGCTGGCGTCGGCGCCGCGTGCCTGCCAGCGTGCGCCCGCCTCGACCGTGCGCGTGAGCACTTGCTTCAGATACGGATCGGCCTGCAGCGCCACCGGCAGGCGGCATGGATGGGCCGGGTTGGCGCAGCCGAGTTCGATCACGGTCGGCACCCGGTTGCTCTGCGCCACATTGGCCAGCAGCGTCAGCGCGCCGCCGACGTCGTGGGTCAGACCGAGCGCGGGATTGAGGCGGGTGTAGCTGAATGCTTCGCGCGGCTGCGGCTCGCCGGCGTGGCTCAATGTATTGACCACGACCGCGTGGTTGAAGCGCGCGGCGGCGCTAAGGTGGGTGCCGCGCGCGAGGGTCCAGCTGTCGGCGGCGTACAGCCCCCATGCGCGCGAGCGGCCCGTCACCGAAGAACCGGCCTGTGGCGCCTGCGCGGGATCGGCCAGCACGCCGCGCTGGGGCGTCAGCCAGCCAAGCTGGTCGAACTGGGCAAAGCCGATGCTGTTGCGGTCGAAGGTGATGCCGGCATTGATTCGGTGAACGCCTTCGTGGACGCCGAGGTTGACGCTGGCGCCCTGGCCGGACTGGCGCGTGCTGCTGGTGTTGAGCTGGGCCGTGTGCAACGCGGCGCCCCCGGCGCGGGTAAGGCGGCACGCGGCCGGCGCGGCGGCGGCGCCGTCGCCGAGGAAGCCGTCGCCGCAGTCTTCGACGTAGTCGGCATAGTCTGCGCCGATGTCGCCGTTAACGCCGCCGCGCCGGCTGTTGCGCGCGTACAGCGTGGCGGTCAGCGTGCGGTGCGGGCCGAGGCGGTGGCTTACGCCCAGACTGCTCTGCAGCAAGCGGTTGTCGGTGGTGTCGGGGTGGGTGTACACCGCGCGGCGCCCGTGCCGGTACAGGCCGTCGGGCAGCACGCCATTGCCGCGCAAGGCGCTGCGTCCGCCGAGCAGCGAGACATGCCAGTTGGTCGCGCCGCCCGAGTGCCCGAGCTTGAGGAACAGGTTGGCCAGCCGGCCGTCCGAATGGTCGCGCCAGCCCTTGTCGTCGAACAGCGTGGCGGCGACAAACGCGTGGCGCCCGTTGGCGTCGTGCAAGCCGTACGACAGGTCGGCGCGGCGGCGCCCGCCGCTGCTCGCCGACAGACCGAACCCGAGTCCGGGATCGGCCAGCCCGTCCTTCGTGCTCAGCGCCAGCGCGCCGCCCAGCGTGTTTAGCCCGTACATCGGATTGGAACCCGGCACCAGCAACACCTTGCCGACGGCCGCCTCGGGCAACATGTCCCAGTTGACGACGTCGCCGAAGGGTTCGTTGACGCGCACGCCGTCGAGGTAGACCGAGATCCCCTGCGCCGAGCCGAGTACGGGCGAGGCGCGGAAACCGCGGAAGGTGATGTCGTTTTGAAACAGGCTGCCCGAGGTCTCGTTGACGTTGACGCCGTTCAAGTTGCGCGCCATGAAGTCGGCCAGGTTCTCCGCCTGCGCCTTGCGGATCGCCTCGGCGCCCGCCTGTTGCACCGGATAGGGCAGCAGGCGGCGTTCGATGCCCAGGCCGTCCGAGGGCGCCACGCCGACGATTTCGACGATTTCGACGAGCGCGACGCTGCCGGCCGGATACTCCTGCGCGTGCGCCTGGGGCTGGGCGAGCAGCGCGATGGCGACCGCAGCGGGCAGGGCCGCCAGTCTCGGATGCGGCCTCATGGCTTGGCCAACTGCACCCCGTGTTTGGCGAAGATGGCCTTCAATTCGCCGCTATCGGACAAGGCGTTCATGGCGGCCTGCAGCAGGCGCGCCATTTCGATCTCGTCCTTGCGGACCGCCATCCCGACGGCCCAGCCCGCGCGCGGCAGGCGTTCGAAGGCCAGCGCGTGCAGGGGAAACGCGGGGTCGCCCCTGAACACCGCCTCGATCTCGGAGCGGTTGGCGAGCACGGCGTCGAGCTGCCCCGCCTTGAGCCGTTCGAGCGCTTCGGCCGCGCTCGCGAAGATGCGCACATCGTCGCGGAATTTTCCGTCGGCCTCGCCAAGCATCAGCATCCCGGCGAGCGACACCTTTTCGACGCCGATCCGTTTCCCGCGCAGCGAATCGACGCCCTCGAAGCTCGGGATGGCCGCCGCGCTGCGCACCAGGCGCACCGTCTCCACATGGTAGGGCGCGAAGATCCGCACCTGCCCTTGCTGCGCCATCATGCGCGCGTCCACCGGCACATGCAGCATCACATCGGCGGGGCCGAAGCCGAGGTAATGGCCCTTCCAGACCATGTTGCGCAGGTCGTCGCCGAGGTCCTCTCCGGCCGGAAATGGCATCAGCGTGAGTCTGAGCCCCAGCTTGTTGGCCAGCGCCGCGGCCAGGTCGACATCGATGCCGCCGCCCTTGTCGGAGAACGGCGCGAACTCCTTGTACACGGCGACCTTCAATTGGCCGGTCTGCTTTATTTTCTCCCAGTCGGCGCGGGCCGGCAGGGCGGTGCAAAGTGCGAGGCAGGCGCACGCAAGCAATGCGTGCGCGCCTTGGTGGCGGAGGGGGCGCATGTGTTTTTCCTGGTTGGTTCGGAGCTCAGTTTTCGCGGCGGGTTTCGAGGTAGGTCTTGATCGCCCACATCGCTTCCTGGTTGAACACACCCTCGAACGGCGGCATGTAGACGGCGCCGTTACGCACCTTGCCGCTGCGTACAGTGGTCAGGTAATACGCGTCCATCTCCTTGAAGCAGGCCGTCTTTTTGGCCGCCACCTTCAGGCCGGTGCAGTCGCGGTCGAGCTGGCGCAGGTCGGGCGCGATGCCGCCCGAAATCGCCTCGATGCCGTGGCAGCGCGCGCAGTTCTGGTTGTAGGCCGAGGCGCCGATCTTGAGCGCGAGCTTGTTGTCGCTGTAGGGGTTCTGGTCGCGCCATTTGTCGCCCAGCGCCGGCAAGCCTTTGGTGTCGACGCCCTGCGGCACCACGTTGCCGTGTGCGCCCGCGAGCATCGAGGTCAACACTGCGGCGGCCACGGCAACAACGCCGGCAATTTTTTTGATCGGGTGGTTCATGTCGTCTCCTACTGATTTTATGGATAATGATCAGTATGAGCAATTGCCATGCCAATCACGATGCGGGCGAGATTCGGCGGAGCCCTAGGCTTGCTGTGTCAGATTGGAACAGGTGTCACATTTGCTGCCACAAGCGGAAGCCGCATTTGGCGGGTCGGGCAGCGGCTTGTAGGAATGCGCCAAGCGTACGCGGTCATCGGCGTGGCGTGCCGACGGTCCGATCGCCCCTTGGGACGAAAAAAAACCCCAGAAGGACAAGTCCTCTGGGGTTTTTTCATATAACTAGCCTGACGATAACCTACTTTCACACTG
>JAZKIN010000082.1:0-3382 GCA_040384885.1 Pseudomonadota bacterium
GCGGGCGCACGTCGTCGCGCCAGTTGTAGAGCTGTTCCTTGAGCTGGTATTCGACGATCTGGCGCTTCTCCTCGACCACGAGGATCTCGTCGAGGCCCTGCGCGAATTCGCGCACGCTGTCCGGCTCGAGCGGCCAGGGCATGGCGACCTTGAACAGGCGCAGGCCGACCTTGGCCGCCATCTGCTCGTCGATGCCGAGGTCTTCGAGCGCGTCGAGCACGTCCAAGTACGATTTGCCGGAGGCGATGATGCCGAGCTTGGCGTCGGGGCTGTCGATCGTGACGTGGTTGAGTTTATTTTCGCGCGCATAGGCCAGCGCCGCGTAGATTTTGAAGTCCTGCATCAGCGCCTCCTGCTTGCGCGCCTGCATGCCGAGCGGGTCGGACGAGAGGCGCGTGTTCAGGCCGCCCTCGGGCATCACGAAGTCCTGCGGGATCTTGACCTGCACCCGGTGCGGGTCGGCGTCGACCGAGGCGCTCGACTCGACCGTGTCGGCGAGCGCCTTGAACGCGATGGTGCAGCCCGAAAAACGCGACATGGCCCAGCCGTGCACGCCGAGGTCGAGGTATTCCTGCACATTGCACGGGTACAGCACCGGGATCATCGAGGCGGAGAACAGGTGGTCGGACTGGTGCGGCAGGGTCGACGAATAGGCGCCGTGGTCGTCGCCGGCGACCAGCAGCACGCCGCCGTGCCTGGCCGTGCCCGCGTGGTTCATGTGCTTGAAGACGTCGCCGCAGCGGTCCACGCCCGGGCCCTTGCCGTACCACATGGCGAACACGCCGTCGTACTTGGCCGGGCCGATCAGGTCGACCGTCTGCGAGCCCCACACGGCGGTCGCGGCGAGGTCTTCGTTGACGCCCGGGACGAACTGCACGTGGTGCGCCTCGAGGTGGCCCTTGGCCTTCCACAGGGTCTCGTCGAGCCCGCCGAGCGGCGAGCCGCGGTAGCCCGAGATGAAGCCGCCCGTGTTCAGGCCCGCCGCGAGGTCGCGCTCGCGCTGGATCATCGGCAGGCGCACCAGCGCCTGGATGCCGGACAGGAAGATGTTGCCGCTGCGGGCGGTGTACTTGTCGTCGAGGGTGACCGTGGTCATGCGGCTCGGGACGTCCTCGCAAGCGGGGACGGGGGCGATGGTGTCAGGCATTGTGTTGCTCCAAAATCGTGATTCGGTCGTTCGCCCGCCACGGGGGGCGCCGGGTAGGCGCGGGAGGTGGCGGGGAGGGCGCCGCTGTGGGCGGCAAAAACGGGGTCGGGCGAAGTGTATGACCTTCCCGTCAGCAGGGGAAATACGGTTTTTGGATGGGGGTATCAGAAAAAATGATGGCCCACCCGCCGGCCATACAATTTTGTATAGCAGCTGCCTTAACTATGCAGGAATGGATAGCAGGCGGGCGCCCAGCCAAGTGCCGCTGCGGCACAGCTCGGCGGTGACCTCGAGCACGAGCGCACGCACCGCGGCCGCGGCGTTGGTCAGCGGAATGTTTCTAGATGAGCAAAGCATGACCGTGCGCGAGAGCGGCGGGCTGTGGATAGCGCGTGCGCGCATCGCGCCGCGCTCGACCTCGGCCAGCATCGGCGCGAGCGGCAGGATGGTCGCGCCCATGCCGGCCAAAATCGCCGACTTGAGGATCGCGATCGAGTTGATCTCGATCACGCTGCCGAGCGTGAGGCCGGCCGCGCGCGCCACGCTCTCGACCTTCGGGCGCACGCCCTGGTGCTGGGCCGGCAGGATCAATGTGGCGCCGAGCGCGGCGCGCAGGCTGACGGTGTCGCCCCCGATCGCCGCGGCGGCGTCGGCGCGGCAGATGAACATGAGCTCCTCCTCGATCAGCGCGGTGCCCGCGAAGCCGGACAGCTGGCCGTCGTCGAACAGCACCGCGAGGTTGATGCGGCCCGACTTGAGCTGCTCGCCGAGGCTGCCCGACAGCTCCTCGGTCAGCTGCAGCGTGATTTCGGGGTAGCGTGCGCGCGCGGCCAGCAGCAGCGGCAGCGCGAGCGCGCCCGAGATGCTGTGCGGCAGGCCGAGCGTGACGCTGCCCGAGGGCCGGGTGGCCGACTGCACCACCGCCGCGCGCGCGTCGGCCACCTGCTTGAGGATGGCCTGGGCGTGTTCGTAGAACACCTTGCCGGCGTCGGTGCTGAGCACGCCCTGGGCCGAGCGGTGCAGCAGCTGCACCCCGAGGTCCTGCTCGAGCTGGCGCAGCTGGGCCGTCAGCGCGGGCTGGGCCACGTGCAGCACCAGCGCCGCGCGCGAGAGCGAGCCGTGGTCGACGATGGTGACGAAGTAGCGGAGCTGGCGCAGTTCCATGGGGGGCGGCGGGGGCCGGGCGCGCGCGCGCCGCGTCCTAGAAAAACTCGGCGGTGTCGTTCGAGGCGACCGCCGTCAGCAGGCCTTCGGCCACGAGCTGCTCGTAGTCGCACACCTGGTTGCGGCCGTGGCTTTTGGCGTAGTACAGCGCCTGGTCGGCGCGCCCGAGCGTGATCACGGGCGACTCGTAGGCGCTGATGCTGACGAAGCCGACGCTGACCGTGACGCGACCGACCTGCGGGAAGTCGTGCGCCTCGACGTTGGTGCGGAAGCGGTCGATGATGTTGCGCGCGCTGTCGAGCGTGGTCGAGCGCAGCAGCACCACGAACTCCTCGCCGCCGAAGCGGAACACGCGGTCGTTGGTGCGGAACGAGGACTGCATCAGGTTGGCGATCAGGATCAGCACCTCGTCGCCGTACAGGTGGCCGAACTTGTCGTTGACGAGCTTGAAATGGTCGACGTCGACCACGGCCAGCCACTGGCGCTCGAGCTCGGACGGGTGGCGCCGCTCGGGCCCGGGTACGGAGGCCTCGGCCTCGCTCGAGGCCTGCAGCATCTTGGCCAGCTGGTCGTCGAAGGTTTTGCGGTTGAGCAGGCCGGTCAGCGAGTCGCGCTCGCTGTAGTCGAGCAGGTTCTGGAAATTGCGGTAGACGCTGACGATGCCGCCGATGACGTGGATGGTGTCGGCGCTGTACGGCGTCGGGTGCATGATCTCGAGGCAGGTGTCGGCCTTGTCGCCGAACCAGATCGGCAGCCACAGGGTCAGCTTGCCGTCGGCGGACGCCGCCTGCGCGCTGTTGCCATGGCGCGCGAGGCAGTCGGCCAGCTCGGGGTAGGCGCCGATCGGCTCGCCCGGCAGGTTCGGGTCGGGCTGCTCTTCGACGCGCGGGGCGCCGCCGGCGCAGATGACCGCGCGCGAACGCACGTATTGCTGGCCGCGCACGGTGGTGATCGACAGCACCCGCGTTTGCGAGGCGCCGGCGAGCTCCTGCACGGCCGCCATCACGGACACGTCAAGCATCGTGTGATCGCGGTGGCCGGTCATGTCCACCATGTGTTTCAGTAGGGAAT
>JAZKIN010000083.1:0-25464 GCA_040384885.1 Pseudomonadota bacterium
GGGGACCCATAGAACAGTTGCTCTGAGCCGCTGCTCTATGGGTCCCCGCATGCGCGAGGACGATGTTGGTTTGAGGTATTAAAACTAGCGATTTCGCGATTTCTGCCAAAGCACGCAGCTCATTTTAAATTTTGCGACACCCGCATGCGCGAGGACGATGTGGTGGTAGGCTTATTTTTGCTTATCTTGACGCCGTCCCATAGAGCCAAGTAGCGGCAAGGCAACGGTTATGCGCGCGCCGTGGTCGCCGGCGCGCTGACGATCGCCGGTAAGGCCGGCGTGCTTGGCGCGAGCCTGTCGACCGGGCGCGGCAACGCCGCCGCGCAAGCGGCCTACCTGAGCCTCGGATTCGCGCTGGTCGGCGACTATGCGACCGCGACCATCGCGCCGGAGACGGCCTTGCCCGATTTTTCGGGCACCCGCGCAGCCTGACTATCGGCGCCGCGTTTGCGCTGCTGCAAACGGCGCGCCGATCGCCCACACCGGCGGCGCCACGCGTGCGCGAACGCACAGAACCAACATCGTCGCTTCGATAGCGTGCACCACGGAGGCGGGCCTTCGCCCGTCGTTTTACCCCTCGGCTGGCAGATGGGCTGGCAAACGGGCTGGCAACAAGCTGGAGGCTACGATGTTGATCACGCGCGTGCGGATTCTATTGCTGACCATATTTACGAGCCTGGTGGCCGGCTGCGGCGGCGGCGGCGGCTCGCCCGGCGTGGTGCCGCGGCCGCCGGCCGCCTTGCCCACGCTCGGGCTCACCGAAGTGGCGAGCGCGACGGCGCCGATGTTCCTGACCGCCCCGGCCGGCGACGCGCGCCTGTTCATCGTCGAGCGCGCCGGACGCATCCGCATCGTGCAAAACGGCGCGCTGCTGGGCACCCCGTTCCTCGACATCGGCGCGCGCGTGTCGGTCACGGGCGAAGGCGGCCTGCTCTCGCTCGCCTTCGATCCCCAATACGCGGACAACGGCCTGTTTTACTACTACTACACCGACCTCAATAACAACATCGTGATCGCGCGCGGCAGCGTCTCGGCCGACCCGAACCTGGCCAACCCGCAGGGCGAGCTGGCCCTGCTCGCGATCCCCCATCCGTCCTATACCAACCACTATGGCGGCCTGCTCGGCTTCGGTCCCGACGGCTTTTTATACTTCGGCACGGGCGACGGCGGCGGCGCGGGCGATCCGCAGCGCAACGCCCAAAACCTCGACTCCCTGCTCGGCAAACTGCTGCGCATCGACGTCAACGGCGCCACGCTCGCGCGGCGCTACCAGATCCCGCCGACCAACCCCTTCGTCGCGCAAGCGGGGCGCCGCCCCGAAATCTGGGCGCTCGGACTGCGCAACCCGTGGCGCTTCGCGTTCGACAGCGGACGCCTCTACATCGCCGATGTCGGCCAGTCGCGGCGCGAGGAAATCAACATCGCGAGCGTGGCGACGGCGGCGCTCAATTACGGCTGGAACGTAATGGAGGGCGGCGAATGCTTCGGCGTGTTCAGTTGCAACGTCGCCGGGCTGGCCCTGCCGACGTTCGAATACCTGCATGCGCCGTCCAACCCCAATTGCTCGGTCACGGGCGGCGCCGTCTACCGCGGCAGGGCGATCCCCGAACTTGCGGGCCACTATTTTTATTCCGACTATTGCGCCGGCTTCCTCAGGAGCTTCGTGTACGACGGCCGCACCATCGTGCAAAACACCGATTGGCCGATCGACCCGATCGGCAACATCGTCTCCTTCGGAACCGGCGGCGACGGCGAGCTTTACCTGCTCAGTGCCGGCGGCAAGATCTACCGGATCGTGCGCACCTCGGCGCCAGCGGGCTGATCCGCCAAAAAAGCTGCCGGGAGCGCAAAACGGGGGCGGCCGGCGGCGAGGCGCTAGAATTGCCCATCCCCCCACCGAGAACAACAGACAATGGCCCGCATCCAGCTTGATTTCCCCGAAGACCAGTTTTGCTACAGCACCCCGTTGACGGTCAGGGTGACCGACATCAACGGCGCCGGCCACCTCGGCAACGACTCGATGATTTCGATGATCTCCGAGGCGCGCGCGCGTTTCCTGTACGAGTACGGCGTGCGCGAGACCGAGCGCGACGGCACCGGCATCATCGTCACCGACCTCGCCACCACCTACCGGGCCGAAGCCCACGCGCGCGACCAGCTGCTGTTCGAGGTGGGCGTGATGGACTTCAACAAATACGGCGGCGACATCACCTTCCGCGTCACGCGCCCGCGCGACAAGACCCTCGTCGCGATGGCCAAATCGGGCTTCGTCTTCTTTAACTACAAGAGCGCGCAGGTGGTCGCCATGCCCGACGAGTTCCGCGCCAAGTTCCCGCGCGTGAACCTCGTCGATTGAACGCCGCACAAGGAAATCCGTGTCCGGACCTTGACAGAGGCGCGACATATGTCGCAAACTAACGCAAGTCGTCACAATTGGAGCCTTGCCATGTCTATCCCGTCAATGTCGGAACTCAGCCTGCTAAAGGCGCTCTGGAAAGAACACCCACTGAGCGCGCGCGAAATCCACGAGCGCGTCGTCGCCGAGCTCGATTGGTCGTTCTCGTCGACCCGCAAGACGCTCGAGCGCATGCTCGAGAAAGCCATGGTCAGCCAATCGGCGCGGCACGGCGTGCTGGTCTACCAGGCCGAGCTCGAAAAAGTCGGCACCCTGGCCGCGTTCGCGCACGACTTCGGGCGGCGCGTGATGGAGATCGACACGCCGCTGCCGGTAAGCATGTTCACGGGCAGCAAACTGGTCGACAAGGACGAGCTCGACGCGCTCGAGCGGATGCTGCAGGATTGGCCGAGCGACGCGCAGGAGGCGCCATGAGCCCGCTCGCCGTGGCCGGGCTGCAGTTGCTGCAGGCATGCATCGGGTCGGCCGTGGCCGGCCTTGCGGTATGGGCCGCGCTGCGCCTCGCGCTCGCGCGCTGGCCGGCGCTCGCCGCCAAGCGCTGGGCCTGGTTGCTGCCGCAGATGATCATCGTGGCCGTGTTCGCCCTGCTGCTGGTCCCCCAGAGTAACAAGCTCGGCGTGTTGCCCGCGATCGCGCTGGCGCCGGCGGCGGCGTCCGCGCAGGTCGCCGCGCCGCGGCGCGACGGCGACGCGCTCGGCCCCGACGCCATCGGTGCCGATGCCACCAAAGCCGATATCATCAACGCCGCTGCCATAAACGCCGGCGATATCAACGTTGGCGACATCAGAGCCGACAACATCAAAGGCGGCAAGGCCTTCGATGGCGTCGGCGGCTGGCTCGTGCCGGCGGCCCAGGCGTGGCTGCTCATGTACCTGGCCGGGCTCGGACTGGCCATCGCCAAGGTGGCGCGCGTGGTGCGCACCCTGCGCGGCCTGCGCCGCAGCGCCAGCGAACTGAGCGCACTTGGCGCGCACGCCGGCTTCGGCGCCGGGCAGGCCGGCGCGTCCGGGATTGCCGTGTTCGAGACCGACGCGGCGGTGTCGCCGATGCTGATCGGCGTGCGCAAGCCGTGCCTGCTGCTGCCGCGCCACCTGCGCGCCTTCCAGGACGAACAGCAACAGATGGTCATCGCCCACGAACTGACCCATCTGCGCCGCCGCGATCCGCTCTGGATGGCGGCCAGCATCGGCCTGCAGACCCTGCTCTGGTTCAATCCCGTGATGCGCAAGCTCGGCGAGCGCCTGACCTGGGCCCAGGAACTGAGCTGCGACGCGCAGGTGCTGCAAGGGCGTTCGCAGCCGCAACGCCAGGCCTATGCCGCAGCGCTGCTGGCCCAGCTCAAGCTGCAACAAAATTCCTTCGGCGCGGCGATGGCCTTCGGCGGCCACGAAAGCACCACCCTGGCCGGGCGCATGCAGCTGATCCGCCGCAACGCCGACCCGGCGATGGGTGCGATGGCGCATTGCGTGGTGCTCGGCGCGCTCGGCCTCTGCCTCGCCGGCGGCCTGCTGCTGCAGCCCGCGTTCGCATGGCAGGCCGCCACGGCGGTGCGCGTTATGGCGCCCGATGCGGCGCCCGCTGCGGCTGCTGCGGCTGCTGCGGCGGCGTCCGCGCGGGCGCCCGTGGCGTGGCGCGCGCCGCTCGAGCGGCCGCGCGTGTCGAGCTTTTACGGCGTGGTCTCGCCAAGCCGGGTACGCGCGCACCGCGGCATCGACCTCGCGACGCCGACCGGCACCCCCGTGTACGCGAGCGCCGACGGCGTCGTGCTGGTGTCGGCCAAGGGCTACCAGGGTGAAGCGATCTACGGTGAAACGGTCGAGCTCGCCCATGGCGCCGGCATGCGTTCGCTGTACGCGCACCTCGACCGGCGCGACGTCGCCGCCGGCGACATCGTCAAGGCCGGGCAATTGATCGGCCTGTCCGGCGCGACCGGCAAGGTCAGCGGCCCGCACCTGCATTTCGAAGTGCGCCGCGGGGCCGAACTGGTCAATCCCGAAACCGTGATCGCCGGCCTCACCGCGAACGCGACCCGCGCGGCGCTCGCAGCGCGCCTGCCACTGCCCGCCGACAAGTAAACCCGGCAACGGCGTCGCGCCAGCCGCGACGCCGCCCCCTTTCCAGCCAATCCGCCGCGCCTGAACGCCGAGCGTTGCCCCTAAGCGCGCGCGGCGTACCGGCGCGCCCAAAAAATTTGATGAAGGATCCTGATGTCCCTGTACCGAAAACAAACCATGCTCGCCTTGCCGCTGCTGGCCGGCGCACTCGCCCAGGCCGCGCCCGAACCGGCCGTCCCGGCGGTGGTCGAAGTGTCCGCCTCGCGCACCGCGCAACGGCAGCAAGACAGCGCCGCGGCGATGGTGGTCGGGCGCGACGAGCTGCTGCGCTTCGGCGACCCGACCCTGGCCGACGCCCTCAAGCGCGTCCCCGGCATCACCGTCGGCGGCGTGCCGGGCCGCCCGGGCGCCTTGCAAATGCGCGGCCTCGGCAACGGCTATACCCAGGTCCTGCTCAACGGCGAGGCGCTGCCGAATGGCTTCTCGCTCGAGACCATCGCGCCGGACCTGATTGAACGGGTCGAGGTGCGGCGCGTGGCGACGGCCGACATGAGCGCCCAGGCGATCGCGGGCACGATCAACATCGTGCTGCGCAAAAGCGGCGGCAAGGCGCGCCGCGAGCTGACCTCGACGCTCGGCGCGAGCGACGGCCGGCCGTCGGGCAGCCTCGCCGGCCAGCTCAGCGGTACAAGCGGCAAGGTCGCCTACACGGTCGCCGCGACCGCGGCCGAAACCCGGGTCGACAACCGCTACGCCGACGAGGAACTCGGCAGCGGCGAATTTTTCGTCGAGCGCGCGCGCCGCCGCCGCGAGCAGTCCCTGCAGCGCATCGTCACCATCAGCCCGCGCTTCAACCTGAATTTGGCCAACGGCGACACGCTGAGCTCGCAAAGCTTCGTGCGCGTGCTCCAGCGCGCCGACGACAACACGGCGCACGAGCGCACCGAGCGCGGCGAGCCGACCGCATTCCCCGACAATAACTCGTTCTTCGATGCGAGCGCGAGCACGCTACGCAGCGACCTGCACTGGACCCGCACGCGCGACGACGGCCGGCGCTGGGAGCTCAAAGCCGGTGTCACGCAATTCTTGCGGCATGCCGATTTCGGGTTTTTCAGCGAGGCCGGCGCCGAGGCGCGCCGGGTCGCCTCGCGCGCCGACGAGCGCCAGTTCACGCTCGCCGGAAAATGGTCGCGCCCGCTCGCGCGCGGGCACGCGCTGGTCGCCGGCTGGGACGGCGCCAGCGGCGAGCGCAGCGAAACACGCCACGAACGCTCGAGCGTCGCCGCCGACCCGGTCAAGTCGAGCGACGAGCACTACGGCGCCGCGCTCGACCGGCTCGCCGTGTTCGTCCAGGACGACTGGAGCATCGACCAACAGTGGTCGCTGTCGGCCGGCCTGCGCTGGGAGGCGCTGTCGACGCGCACCACGGGCAACGCGCTCGCGCACGTGAAACAGCGCTCCGAGGTCGTCAGCCCCCTGCTGCAGTCGCTCTACAAACTGTCGGCCAGCGACCAGGTGCGCCTGGGCCTGTCGCGCACCTACAAGGCGCCGACGCTGATCGGCCTGGCGCAGCGGCGCCTGACCGTCGACAACGGCAACAGCCCGGTCAATCCCGATTACATGGGCAACCCGCGGCTGGTGCCCGAACGGGCCTGGGGCCTCGACCTCGCCTACGAACACTACATCGGCAAAAGCGGCCTGCTGAGCATGAGCGCCTACGCGCGCCGCATCGACGACGTGATCGCCACGCGCCTGACGCGCCAGGGGCTGCGCCACGTCAGCATCCCCTCGAACCAGGGCCGGGCCGACACCTGGGGCCTGGAACTCGAAGCGAAGCTGCCGCTGCGCGCGCTGTGGGGCGGCGCCCCCGCCGTCGACCTGCGCGCCAACCTCGTGCGCAACTGGTCGCGCATGCACGCCGTCGCCGGGCCCGACAACCGGCTCGACGGCCAGGTGCCCGTCAGCGCGAACGCGGGCTTCGACTACCGCATGGCCGGCGCACCGGTCGGGCTGGGCATGAATTTCAGCTTCCAGGGCGGCGGGCCGGTGCGCCTGAGCGCGGCCGGCACCGAGTGGGGCAGCGCCGCGCGCGAGCTCGAACTGTATGCGAACTGGCAGGCCTCGGTGCGCGGCAAGTGGCAGCTGTCGCTGGCCAACCTGCTGCACCAGCCGCGCCGCACGGCGGCGCGCTACGCCGCCGCGGACGGCATGCTGCACAGACGCACCGAGACGCCGACGGCGGCAGCCGTGCGGCTGACGTACACCCACAATTTCGCCCAATAAAGCAGTTTCCGCATGGGATAATCAAGCCACCACCGAAAAGGTAAAACACGCATGAAACCACTCTCCGCCCTGATCGGCGCGCTCGCGTTCGCGGCGTGCGCGCCCGCCGCGCACGCGCAGTCGGTCGCCTTCACCTTCGACGACGGGCCCCAGCTCGGCGTGACGGCGCGCCTGACGCCGCAGCAACGCAACGCCGCGATGCTCGCCGCGCTCGCCAAACACCGGGTCAAGGCGGCGCTGTTCGTGACCGCCGCCAACGGCGCGAACGTGCCCGCCGGCTACGCCCTGGCCAAAGCCTGGGGCGACGCCGGCCACGCGCTGGGCAACCACACGATGACGCACCCGGACCTGCACGACCCAAAACTGAGCCTGGCGCAATACCAGCAGGAGATCCTCGACTGCGACAAGATCATCAGCACCCTGCCCGGCTACCAGAAGTGGTACCGCTACACCTTCCTGCGCGAGGGCAACACCCCCGAGCGGCGCGACGGCATGCGCGCCTTCCTGCGCCAGCAGGGCTACCGCAACGCCTTCGTCAGCATCGACACGAGCGACTGGCGGCTCGACGACGCGCTCGAAGACATGCTCACCAAAAACCCGGACGCCGACCTGGCCCCGCTCAAGCGCGTGTACCTGGCCCACATCCGCCAGCGCGCGCTGGCCTACCGCGCGATGTCGCTGCAATTGCAGGGGCGCGAGGTGCGCCACGTGCTGCTGCTCCACCACAACCTGATCAACGCGCTGTGGCTCGGCGACGTCATCGCCCAGTTCCGCGAGATGGGGTGGAGCATCATCTCCCCGGCCGAGGCGCTGGCCGACCCGGTCTACCAGCTCGCGCCCGCGCGCGCGGGGCAAAGCCTGCTGCTGTCGATGGCCAAGTCGCTCGGCGCGAGCAATTTCCCCGACTGGGAGCGCCTGCACGACGACGGCGACGCCGAGATCGAGGCGCTCGGCCTGCCCGCCAAATAGGGGCCGTGGCGGCGGCTTGAAAATAGTTGGAACTTTTTTGGCGCGGGACGGCAATACCATCAGAGACCCGACACATGACAACCACTTCCGCCACCTCCGACACCGAACTGCTGCGCCAGATGCGCAACGGGACGGCGGCCGCGTTCCAGCAACTGTACCAGCGCCACCAGGGGCCGCTCTACCGCTTCTCGCTGATGCGCTGCGGGTCAAGCGACACCGCGGCCGACGTGGTGCAGGAGGTGTTCATGGGCTTGCTCACGAATAGTTTCAAGTTCGACCCGCTGCGCGGCGTGCTGCCCAATTTCCTGTTCGGCGTCGCGCGCAAACTCATTCTCAAGCACGAGCACCCGGGGCGCCGCTTCGACAGCCTGTCCGAAGGCGCCGACGACGGCGACGCCGACGACGCGCCAGAACTGGCCTGCGAGGCGGCCGAGCCGCTCGCGCGCATGCTCAGCAACGAACTGGCCGAGCAGGTGCGCCAGGCGCTGGCGACGCTGCCGCCGCACTACCGCGAACCCGTTATTTTGTACGAGATGCACGAGCTGTCCTACCTCGAGATCGCCGAGATCTGCCAGATCGACATCGGCACGGTGCGTTCGCGCCTTTCCCGTGGCCGCGCCGCGCTGTCGCGCAAACTGGACGCACACCGTCCGGCCGCCCACTACGCGGCCTGAACCGAGGACCCACTATGACCACCAATTCCACCAATCTGCCCCCCGACACGATCCCGGATCCGCTGTTCGCGGCCCTGCGCGCCGAACTGGCGGGCCACGCGGCGCCGCCGCGGGTCGAACAGGCCCTCATGGCCGCGTTTGCCAAACAGCAGCGGCCGACACCCTGGCACCACGCGCTGTCGGGGCGCCACTGGGGCATGGCCGGCGGCCTGGGCACCTGCATGATGGCCGTGCTCGTGTTCACACTCGCGCCGAAGGCCCCGCCCGCGCCCGGCGCGGCGCACCCCAACATGGCCGACGACGGCGGCGCCTTCATCGCGCTCGCCCCGCTCGAACGGATCGAACGCGAAGCGGCGCCGCAGATGGTCGAAGCCGACCTCTCGGGCGCCGCGCTGGCCTCGCTCGGCGTGCCGGTCACACCAGAAACGGCGGGCGACACCGTGCGCGCCGAAATGCTCGTCAGCGCCGAGGGTCAGCCCCTTGCGCTGCGATTCTTATCACAGCAGTAAGGCACGACGGCACCCGCCCCACACCCAACCAACCACCAGCACGAGGATCCCATGAACACCAAAAAAATTCTGCTTGCCGCCCTGATCGGCGCCCTAGTGACGCCCGTGTTCGCGGCCGTCGACAGCGACACCATGGCGGCGCTCGGGGAGGCGGAGGCGGGCGAACCGCACCGCGTCGAGCGCCGGGTCGTCGTGATGCACGCGGGCGAGGACGGCGGCGCCGGGCCCATGGCCCTCGGCGAGATGTCGGGCGCCGAGTTCGCCGGCCCGATGCGCCTGCGCGCCAAGCACGTCAAGAACGCCCCCTACAGCGCCGAGGTGGTCTCCGAGCGCGTGCAGAACCTGCCCGACGGCAACCAGATCAGCAACAAGACCACCTCGATGAGCTACCGCGACAGCGCCGGGCGCACCCGCACCGAAATGCGCGACAAGGATGGCGAGGTGCGCGCCGTGACGATCAGCGACCCGGCCGGCGGCACCTTGCTGCTGCGTCCGAAGGACAAAAGTGCGACCAGGCTGCCCGCGCTGGGTGGGCGCGGTCTTGGGATGGAACACGGCCCTGGGATGGGACCCGGCCCTGGGATGGGACATAAGCGGCGTCTTGACAAGGCTGGCAGGCCCGGCGCGGTCGAACACGAAACGCGCGTCGAGACCGGCGGCGACGGCGAGCAAATCATCGTCAAGCGGGTCGAGCGGGCCGAGGGCGGCGTGGGCGAGCGGGTGCGCGAGAACGTGCGCGTGCATGTGATGCGCGGCATGGCCGCCGGCAACGGGCCGCAGATCGGGCCGATCGTGGCCAACGCCTTCGGCGACTTCAAATGGTCGGCCAAGGCCACCACCAAAGACCTCGGCGCGCGTGAATTCGACGGCGTCAAGGCCGAGGGCAAGCAGCGCAGCTACGAGATTCCGGCCGGCGCGGTGGGCAACCGAAACCCGATCACCGTCACCCACGAGAGCTGGTACGCGCCGTCGCTGCAGGTGACCGTGTACACCAAGCACAGCGACCCGCGCTCGGGCGAGCGCACCTACCGGCTCACCAACCTCAAGCGCGATGAGCCGGCCGCCGCCCTGTTCGCGGTGCCGTCCGACTACAGCGTCAAGGACATCGCGACCGTCATCAAGCGCGCGCCGGCCAAGCCGTAAGCGGCCGCAAATACGCCGGCGCCGCCAACCCTGCTTGCGGCGCCGGCCCGATCGCGCCCCGGCTCAGAGGCTGAGTTTCTCAGCCCTGCCGGACCGGCGCGATTTTTTCTTTGAACCACTCGTCGATCATCTGCTTTTCGTAGCGCAGGCCGTCGCTGAGGTCGTGCCGGTTGGTGCGGTTCAGGTACATCATGTTGCGCAAATCCTGCTCGCCGCTCGAGATGACCTGCTCGCCCGAGCGCAGGGTGTAGCGCAGGCGCATGCTGGGCCAGTCGGCCGCGTTGCGCATCACGCGCACGTCTTGCTGGTTGCTGAAGTACGGATCGATGCGCCCGGCGAGGTCGACGTCGAGCACCTCGACGTCGAGTTGTTGCCCGGCCGGCAGCCTGGCGCCGAGTTTTTCGAAGTGCTCGCCGAGCCCTTCGAGCACGCGCGCGCGGTCGGACGCCGAATGCGGCAAATCGGCGTAATTGTCGGGGTTGGCGAAGCGGATGTTGACGCCGGCGCCGGCCGTGCCGGCGGCCAGCGCGAGCGCCGCGGCCAGGCCGAGCCGGCGCAACAGGGGAGTGGGGAATTTCATGGTGGACCTTTCCGAAACGGGCGCCTGCGTGCGACGCGCCCCGAACGCCAATATACGCCCTTTCCGCCCGACCTTTCCAGCACCAGATTAGCGACTTTTTGTAAGCAATTGTAGTGCGCCCGGATTTTGCCCGAAGTCACACTTTTGTTGCAAAGAGGAACATTCAATCTTGCATGTTGTTAATGGGGTGATGTCATACTACAATCGAAGCACGGCCCGTCCGTGCGTTATGCGCACGTGTGTAGGCCATCCTCACCCCACCGGTATCGGAAATTGCTTTTATGTCATTCCTGTCATCCTCCACGCCCAAGTTAGCTCCCTGGAAAATCCTGCTGGTCGATGACGAACCGGACATCCACGACATCACCAAACTGACCCTGAACCGCTTCCGCCTCGACGGTCGCGCGCTCAGCTTCGTGCACGCCTACAGCGGCGCCGAGGCCAAGGAGGTGCTCGCGCGCGAGGCCGACATCGCGCTGGTGTTCCTCGACGTCGTCATGGAGCGCGAGGATAGCGGGCTCGAGGTGGCGCGCTGGCTGCGCCAGGACCTGGGCAACCAGTTCACCCGCATCGTGCTGCGCACCGGCCAGCCGGGCCAGGCGCCCGAAGAGCGCGTGATCGTCAACTACGACATCAACGACTACAAGGAAAAGACCGAGCTCGACCGCACCAAGCTGTTCACCACGACCTTCGCCGCGCTGCGCGCCTACCGCGACATCATGAAGGTCGAGGAGGCCCGGCTGGCGCAGCTGAACTACCGCGAGGGGCTCGAGCGGGTGATCGCGGCCTCGGCCCATATTTTCCAGCAGCGCAACCTCAAGGACTTCGCGAGCGGCCTGCTGCAACAGGTCGTGGCGCTGCTGCGCCTCGAGCAGAGCATGTTGCTGCGCTTGGCGGGCGCGAGCGTGATCACGGGCGAGACCGAATACGAAATTTTGGCCCAGATCGGCGACATCGGCGAGGCGATGCTCGGGCCCGACCTCATGGCGCAGCTCGACGAGGCGCGCAGCAACCGCATCTCGCGCCTGCACGGCGACACCTACGTCGGCTACTTCCCCAACAGCAGCGGCAAGGCATCGCTGCTCGTGCTCAAGGGGGTCGAGGAGATCTCCGACATCGACGCCAAGCTGCTCGAGGTGTTCTGCTCGGGCGTGGCGATCGCGTTCGACAATATTTTGCTGACCCAGGAGATCACCGACACCCAGGCCGAACTGATCCTGCGCCTCGGCGACGTGGTCGAGTCGCGTTCGAAGGAGGCGGGCAACCACGTGCGCCGCATGTCGGAGGTGTGCAAGATGCTCGCGCGCTTGTCGGGCATGTCGGAGGAGGAGACGGCGGTGCTCAAGCACGCCGCGCCGATGCACGACATCGGCAAGATCGCGACCCCCGACGCGGTGCTGCTCAAGCCGGGCAAGCTCGACGGCGCCGAGTGGGAGATCATGAAGCAGCATCCGGCCGTCGGCCTGTCGATCCTGGACGGCTCGAGCCGCCCGATCCTCAAGGCGGCCGCCGTGATCGCGCACCAGCACCACGAGAAATTCGACGGCAGCGGCTATCCGCAGGGCCTGGCCGGAACCAACATCCACCCGTACGCGCGCATCGTCGCCGTGGCCGACGTGTTCGACGCGCTGGTGCACCAGCGCGTCTACAAGGCGGCCTGGCCGATCGACGAGGTGGTGAGCCACCTGCGCAAGGTGTCGGGCAGCCACCTCGACCCGTTCTACGTCGACCTGCTCATAAACAACATCGACGACGCGCTCGCGATCAATCTGAGTTTTCCGGACTAGGCAGAAACCGCTGCAGGAGCTTCCGGAACAGCACCAAACCGACATCGTCCTCGCGAAGGAAGTTGTCGCAAAACTTAAAATGAGACGCTTAATTTGGCAGAAATCGCGACAGCACTAGCTTCTAATACTCAAACCAACATCGTCCTCGCGCATGCTGGGATCCATAGAACAGCGGCTCAAAGCAACCGTTCTATGGGTCCCCGCCGCCGCGAGGACGATGTTGGTTTAAGTTTTTAGAAGCTTGTTATGTCGCGATTTCTGCTATATCAAGCGGATCAATTTTAGTCCGCGGGACCCTCCGCTTCCGCCTCCGCCTCCGGCTTGACCGCGCGCCGGCTGCGCGGAAAGCGCATCGTGTAGCGCAGACCCTGCCCCGGCGCGCTGTCGGCCTTGACCGTCCCGCCGAGCGGCCCGGTCACGAGGTTGTACAGGATGTGCGCCCCGAGCCCGCTGCCGCCCTGCCCGCGCCGGGTCGTGAAGAACGGATCGAACAACTTGGCCAGCGTGTCGCTCTCCATGCCGGCGCCGTCGTCGCTGTACTCGAACAGCACGTGCTCGTGCTCGATCCGCGCCGCGATCCGGATGGTTCCGGCCTGCTCGCGCTCGAAACCGTGCACCAGCGAGTTGACCACGAGGTTGGTGACGATCTGCGAGACCGCCCCCGGAAAGCTGTCGAGCGTGATGTCGGCCGCGCACTCGACCTCGACCGTGATGGGACGCCCCTTGAGCTTGGGCTGGAGCGACAGCAGCACCTCGCCGAGGTAGGTCTTGAGGTTGAAGCTGCGGATGTCGTCCGAGGACTGGTCGACCGCGACCTGCTTGAAGCTGCGCACCAGCGCCGCCGCGCGCTGGGTGTTGGTGGTCATGATGCGCAGCGACTGGTCGATGATCTCCAAAAACTGCTGCAGGCTCTCCTCGGTCATCTCGCCCGCCTCGAGCTCCTCGCGCGTGAGTTTGAGCTCCTGCACCAGGTGGCTGGTCGCGGTCACGCAGATGCCGAGCGGGGTGTTGATCTCGTGCGCGACGCCGGCCACGAGGCGCCCGAGCGAGGCGAGTTTTTCTTGCCGCACCAGTTCGCCCTGGGCCTCGCGCAGCGCGCCGAGCGCCGAGTTGAGCGCCGCGTTCTGGTGTTCGAGCCGGTCCTTGGCCTTGCGGATCGCGCGGTCGGCCTGCATGCGCGCGATCGCCACGGCCACGTGGCTGGCCATGAACGCGAGCAGCTCGAGGTCGGCCTGCGTGTAGACGATTGCCGGGTCGTAGCTTTGCACGATGATCACGCCGTAGGGCTGGTCGTGCACCAGCATCGGCGCGCCCATCCAGCTGGCGATCTCGACGTTGCCGAGCGGCTCCTTGATCAGGCCGTCGGCGACGAGCCGCGCGTAGCTCGCGGCGTCGTGCAGGCTGGCCTGGCGCGTCGACAGCACGTACGAGCTCATGCCCACGCCGTAGCGGAAGCGCTTGACGGGCGCCTCGGCGTCCTTCTGGTCGATGAAATACGGGATGCTGATCTCGCCCGTTTCCGGATGGTAGAGCGCGATGAGGAAATTCTCGGCCACGATCAGGGCGCTGATGATGCCGTGCAGGCTGGCCGACAGGCCCGCCGCGTCCACCGCCGACGCCGACAGGTTGGCGATCTCGTACAGCGCGTGCTGCACCGTCTCGGCGCGCCCGCGCTCGGCCACCTCGTGCGCCAGCAGCGCGGTGCGCTCCTGCACCGCGCGTTCGAGCCGGTCCATGCTCTGCAGCCCCTGCAGCGCGCTCGAGACGTGGTTGGCGATCAACGCGAACAGCGCCTGGTCCTCCTCGCTGAAGGTCTGGTCCTTCTGGTAGCTCTGGATCACGAGCGCGCCGAGGATCTGGTGCTGGTGGTCGAGCAGCGGACAACCCATCCAGTGCTCGGCCTCGCTGCCGCCACCCCACGGCTTGCCGTCGACCAGGCGCGCGCTCTGCTCGTCGGCCGTCATGATCAGGCTCTTGCGGTTGAGGATCACCCACGCCGTCGGCGACTCGCTGGCCGAGGCCAGCGTGACCTTTTCGTCGGGGTCGGGCACGGGGTCGAGTTCGTCGACGAAATAGACGAAGCGCACCGTGTTGTCGGCGCGGTCGGCCAGCGCGACATAAAGGTTGGCCGCGTACATGATGCGCCCGAGCGAACGGTGGACCGTACGGATGAACTCGGTGATATCGCTGCAGGTCGACGAACTGCGGCCGATCTCGAGCAACATGGCCTGGACCGCCTCGAGGCGGCTAAGACGACTTTCCATGCGGTTTCCTCATTCGTTCAATACGTATGGGAAATATTAACATGGGGCGCCATGGGCGGACGAGCCGATCATGGCGCTTTTCGGGCGCTTTCAGGACGGCGTGTGGAAGCCGTTTTCGATCCAGGCCGAGGCGCTCGCGGGCGAGAGCTTGAAATTGGCGGCGACGCGCACCTGGGCGATGCGTTCGCCGTCGGCGTCGAGCGCGGTCAGCAGCGCGTACGGATGCTCGTCGTCGGGCACGATGTCGAGCGTGACCTTGGTTTCGACGCCCTCGTGCGCGACCACGGTGCTCTTGTGCAACATCGCGTGCAGTTGCTGCTCGTGCCGGCGGATGACTTCGGCGGCGGTCTTGACGAGCGTGTGGAAGGCGTTGGTGTCGAGCGGCTTGGGATTTTTTTTGTCGCGTCCCATGGTCCACGGGCCGACCAGCGCCGGCTCGGGCTCGCCGTCGCGGATCATGGCCACGGCCCAGCCCTCGTCGTCCTCGTTTTTAATCACGCGGGCGGTCCAGCCATTGCCCTGCCACAGGCGTGGCTCTTGCACCAGCCCGGGGGCGGCGTCGTCGTCGAAATCGGGTGCGCTCTCGCTCATTGCGGCTAACTCATAAATATAGGAGGGAGAATGATAGACGATTCTAGCCAACCGATGAGAAAAGCGGCGCACTGGAGCCGGGTTTGGCAGTCCGCGCGGCGATTGACGCGCGCCGGCGCATGCCGCATGATTGGATCGACGGGTGGGAGGAAATATGGCCGCATGGGTTGATTCAAACGGGCACATTTTGCTCGGAAAGCAGTTTGCCGGACGGCGCTTCACTATTTTGGTCCATCCGGATGGGCGACTCGAACTCGTCCCCACTCCAGAAGCGGCAACGTCCAACATCGTCGGCCCGCATGGCGAAAGCGCCGCGCCTGCGACTGCCGCTCGCGATTCAACATGGGCGCTCGAAAATCGGGAAGCGATCGCGTTTTACGCACGACAGGTCGCGCAACACGGCACGGCGGCCGATGAACTGGCGCGCTACATGGATGAAAATCCCGATCCGGCGAAGATCGACGATGGCAAGATTTGATATCTACGTCAATCCAGCAAAAGCGGCGCGCCACGTGTTGTATGTCGATGTGCAAAGCGATTTTGTGGACCTCGGCACCCGCTGGTGCCTGCCCTTGTTGCGTCATTTTTCCGGTTGGCCGATGATCCAAGGCGTACAGGCGCGTGTTGTGGTCGATTCCATCGAATTTCTCATGGACACTCCCAGTGTTTTGGCCGTCCCTCTCGTAATCCTACGAAAGCGCGCCGGGCGCCTTTCAGCCAGTGAACAGTTGGATGCCGAGTCGTGCATCGACTTCATGTTGCGCGGGTACTGAATCCCAAGGGTGGGTCTAAACACCAAAACCACAACATACAAAGATTGATTTACAGAAGCTCACCAAGAGGCATAAACTGGTTTTTGGCCGTCCCTATGCGGAGGGCGCAACAATGATTCTCATCCATTTCAGAGGCGTGACCATGACAAGATTATTTTTGCGACTGGCGGTATGCGCGCCGCTCATTGGCAGCGCCGCCCTGTCCGGCTGCGCCTCCCCGGATCCGAGCAAGGCACTCGTATCGAAGCAATACGTCCCGGAATACAAGAACGGCGTGCGCGTCGAGCGCCCGAAATCGGGCAAGCCGAACGAACATATTTCGATCGCCGATTCAGAAGAATTTCGGCGCCAAGCCGCCGCCAAGAAGTAGCAATCAGCCAGAGAGGACGCGCATCCCACGAAAACCCGGGTTTGGCTTGAAGTAAAGTCGGGCGCTTGGCACTGGCGCCGAAAAAGGGCCCGCGCAAGGCGGGCCCGGCTTCACGCGGCGAGCGCGCCGAAGCGCATGCCGGGCCGTCCCGGCGGTTCGAGCGGCGGCCCCGGCGGGCTGATGCGCGGGTCGATCGCCGGCGCCGGCGTCTGGTAGCTGAACGGGGTGATGATTATCGGCGGAATGGTCGGCGGCGCCGAGGGCGGGCCCTTCGGACCCGAGCCGGCCGCCAGCGCGTGCAGTTGGCGTTCGGCCCAGGCCGGCATGCGGCCGGTCCGGTGCCGCTCAGTGGTGCGGTGTGCTTGCATGTGGTTCTCCCTGCGGTTGGGGCAGGCAGTCAGTATAGGTCGCGAGATTTTTATTTCAAGGAAAAACGGCCTGCCCGCCGCCCGCCATCGCCGCTCCCGCCGGCGAACCCACGCTGCCTTCTGACACGCAAAAAACGCATTCTGTCGCACGCCGCTGGCAGCGGCCTTCCCGCACGTCTACAGTTCAATCATTCCAACAACACTTATAGAAACGAGGCCCCACCATGAAAAAGCTGCTTCCCGCCCTGATCCTGTTCCTTGGCCTGGCGCTGGCGTGGAACGTCTACTTCGACAACGGCATGTCGATCAACATCGACGGCGACGACTTTGACGGCCCGTTCGGCTTCGTGTTCGGCTCGTTGGCGGCGGTGGTCGGGGCGGTCATCGGCGTGGTCGTGCTCGCGCTCGTCGGGGTGTTCCTGGCGGTGCTGTTCGCCGGCCTCGGCGTGCTGCTGGTGGTCGGCCTGGTGCTCGCGGCGCTGCTGGTGGCGGTCTGCGCCTCGCCCCTGCTGCTGCCGATCGTGATCCCGGTCGCCATCATCTGGCTGATCTTCCGCCGCAAGCCGGCGCCGCCGGCCCCGGCCCCGGCCATCCAGGCCTAGCGGCAACGGCGCGCCCCACGCACGCCGGCCCCCAAACGAAAAAGCCGATTCTCGCGAATCGGCTTTTTTGCGTCCGGGTGCTTCGGACACCGGCTTGTTCAGATGCCTTCGATCAGCCGCATCGCGAACACGATCGGCAGGCCGGCCGCGATCACGCGGCGCGCGGCCGCGCCGTGGTCGTACGCGATCCGGTAGTAGGTCAGCAGGCTGGTCTCGGTGTCGTACAGCGCGTAGCAGGCGGCGCAATTGCCGTCGCGCGGCTGCCCGACCGCGCCCGGGATCACGAGGTACTGGTGCTGGGCGCGGATCGGCACCGGCACCCCGTGCACCGGCGTGTGGCTGCCCATGCGGCCGTCCTCGGCCAGCCGGTACAGCGCCGGCGCGTGCACATGGCCCGAAAACACCATGCGCTTGCCGCTGGCCTGGATGCTGCGCTCGGCCTCCTCGAGCCCGGTCACGTATTCCCAGGTGACCGGTTCGAACGCGCTCGCGTGCACGAAGGCGAGGTCGTCGAGTTCGGCCGTGAGCGGCAGGTTGCTCAGGAACGCGAGCTGCTCGGCGTTGAGCTGGCGCCGGGTCCAGTCGATGACCTCGCGCGCCTCGGCGTGCATCTGCGGGCGCGTGCTGCGCGTGACCGAATAGTCGTGGTTGCCCTGCACCGCGATGGCGCCGTGCGCGACGTATTGCATGACGGTGTCGACCACCCACGCCGGGTCGGCGCCGTAGCCGACGAAGTCGCCCGTGAACGCGAACTGGTCGGCGTTCTGGGCGTGCGCGTGCGCCAGGCACGAGGTGAAGGCCTCGCGGTTGGCGTGCAGGTCGGTGAGCAGGGCCAGCCGCATCTCAGGCGCCTTCCGCGACGAATTCGGCGTGGCCGCGCGCGCGCAGTTCGCACGCCGGGCAGCTGCCGCAGCCGTAGCCCCAAGCGTGCAGCGCGCCGCGCTCGCCGAGGTAGCAGGTGTGGGTGCCCTCGCGGATCAGCTCGACGAGCGGCGCGCCGCCGGTCGCGTGCGCGAGCTGCCAGGTCTGTTTCTTGGTGATCCACATGAGCGGGGTCTCGAGCCGGAAGCGGCTCGCCATGCCCAGGTTGAGCGCGACCTGCAGCGCCTTCATGGTGTCGTCGCGGCAGTCGGGGTAGCCCGAAAAATCGGTTTCGCACATGCCGCCGACGAGCACGTTCAAGCCGCGCCGGTAGGCCAGCGTGGCGGCGACCGTCATGAACATCAGGTTGCGGCCCGGGACGAAGGTGTTCGGCAAGCCGTTCGCCTGCATGCTGATGGCCATGTCGCTGGTCAGCGCGGTGTCGGAGATGCTGCCGATCAGGGACAGGTCGAGCAGGTGGTCGGCGCCGAGGCGCGCGTCCCAGTCGGGCGAGAGCGCGCGCAGGCCCGCGAGCAGGCGCGGGCGCACCGACAGTTCGATCGCATGGCGCTGGCCGTAGTCGAAACCGACCGTCTCGACGCGCGCGAAACGCTCGAGCGCCCAGGCGACGCAGGTCGTGGAGTCTTGTCCGCCGCTAAAAAGCACGAGCGCGGTGTCAGCTTGCTGCATGGATCGTTTCCCGAGTCGTGTTAAGCGCCCGCCACCGTTTGCCCCGATCCGGTAAGATGGCGTGAGCAATTTACTAATGGAGCGACATGTTTCCCGCACGACCCGACAACAGATCAGCGACACCGCGCAGGCGGCCACGAATTTTGGCACAAATCGGGCTGACCGTGTTTGTCACTGCGACAACATCTGTAGCAATCGCACAAGGCGTGCCCTACACCGTCGAGGTCGAAGCCCCGAGACCGCTCGAAAAACTACTCGAAAATAACCTCGACCTCGTGCGCTGGCGCGGCAACCCGCGCCTCGACCTCGACCAGCTGCAGCGCCTGGTCAAGGCCGCGCCCGAGCAGGCGCGCACCCTGATCGCGACCGAGGGCTATTATTCGCCCAAGGTCACCGCCGGCCTCGACACGAGCGGCGGCGAGCCGGTCGCGCGCGTGATGGTCGAGCCGGGCCCGCCCGTGCTGGTCGGCGACATCGAACTCGTGCTCAACGGCTTCGCCCCGACCGCGCCCGACGCGACCCCGTTCGACGCGGCCGCGCTGCGCCGGCGCTGGACCATGCCGGTCGGCAGCGTGTTCCGCCAGGCCGACTGGGAACAGGCCAAGCGCAACCTGCTGCGCCAGGTGATGCAGGCGCGCTATCCGCGCGCGCGGCTGGTCGCCTCGAGCGCCACGGTCGACCCCGACGTGCTGCGCGCGCTGCTGCGCGTCGAGATCGACAGCGGTCCCGAGGTCAAGTTCGGCGGGCTGCGCGTCGAGGGCCTGCAGCGCTACCCGTCGAGCATCATCACCAACCTCAACCAGATCAAGCCCGGCGAGGAATACAGCGAGGCCGCGCTGCAGGCGTTCCAGGCGCGCATCCAGGACACGGGCTACTTCAGCGGCGTCGACGTCAGCGTCGACATGTCGGGCCTGCTCGGCGAGGACATCGACGCGGCCGCCGCGGCCGATCCCGGCGCCGACCCGGACGATAAGCCCGGCGCCAACCCCGACGGCGCCCCAGGCGCCGCCACGCCGCCCGCGCCCAAGCCCGCGCCGCCGCAGGATGCCGGCCCGCTGGTGCTGCCGGTGCTCGTGCGCGTGACCGAAAACAAGCGCAAGCACGCCGACATCGGCCTCGGTTTGTCGAGCAACACGGGCGCGCGCGCCCAGGTCTCGTACGACGACCTCAATGTGTTCGGCCTGCGCATGAAAAGCAACGTCCTGATCGAAACCAAGCACCAGGAGGCGCGCGCCGACTTCTATTGGCCGACCACGGCCAAGGGCTACAACGACAGCATCGGCACCGGCTTCGAGCGTACCGACCTGTCGGGCCAGCTCACGAGCGTGTTCAGCGTGGCCGCGCGGCGCGCCTGGGGCGGCCCGCTGCTCGAACGCAGCCTCACGCTCGAACTGCTGACCGAGCAGCGCGAGGCGGCCGGCCTGCTCACCAGCCGCAGCCGCAGCATGCCGCTGACCTACAACATCACCCGCCGCGCGCTCGACAACCTGCTGCTGCCGACCAAGGGCTATGTGCTCAACGCGCAGCTCGGCGGCGCGCTGCTGCCGATCCTGACCGACGAGCGCTTCCTGCGCGCGAGCGCGCGCGGCATCTACTACCGGCCCGCGGGCGCGTCCGGCGGCCTGATCTTCCGGGCCGAGGCCGGCGCGCTCGCCTCCAGGCAAAAGGCCGGCGTGCCCGAGACCTTCCTGTTCCGCGCCGGCGGCGACCAGTCGGTGCGCGGCTACGGCTACCAGGAGCTCGGCGTGCGCGCGGGCGACGCGGTCGTCGGCGGGCGCTACCTGCTGACCGGCAGCGCCGAATACAACTACTGGTTCAAGCCGCCGTGGGGCGTGGCCGTGTTCGTCGACGCCGGCAACGCCGCCGACAAGCTGCGCGAGCTCAAGCCCGAGCTCGGCTACGGCATCGGCGCGCGCTGGCGCAGCCCGGTAGGACCGATCAACGTCGACGCCGCCTACGGGCAGGCGTCCAAGAAATTCCGCCTGCACTTTTCGCTTGGATTCACCTTCTGATGAGCAAGACCACGACCCCGCACGACGCCGCGCCGCACGACGCCGACCCGACGCCGCCCCCGGCACGCACACGGCGCTGGCCGCGCCGGCTCGCCATCGGCGTGGCCGCGTTCGGCATCGTGCTAGCCGGCGCCTACTGGTACCTCGGGCGCGAAACCACGCTGCGCGTGCTCGCGCAAAAGGTGGCCGACGTCAGCGGCGGCCAGGTCGCCATCAGCGGCATCACCGGCTCGCTGTACGACGCGATGCACATCGACCGCATGGTCTACCGCAGCCCCGAGCGCGTGATCACGGTCGACAACATCGACATCGAATGGTCGCCCTGGCAGTACCTCAAGCAGGGCATCGCGATCAGCAAACTGTACGCCGTCAGCGTCAAGGTGCACGCGCTGCGCGACGGCGCGCCGGCCAAGCTGCCGACCACGCTCGCGGCGCCGTTCGTGCTCGCCATCAACGACGGGCGCGCGCAGAAAATCACCTTCACGAGCGCCGCGCCAGGCTCCGCCGCGACCGTCATCGGCGACCTGCGCTTCAAGCTCGCCGGCGACCAGCGCGCCTGGGAACTGCGCCAGCTCAGCGCCGTCACGCCGTGGGGCCTGGCCGCGGCCAGCGCCAAAATCGACGCCGCGCGCCCGTTCAAGCTTAGCGGCAGCGCGAGCATGACCCAGTTCATGCACGCGGCCGGCCAAAAGACGGGCACGCTCGAAGCGCGCTTCGGCGGCGACCTCGTCAGCACGATCGTCAACGCGACCGCCCTGTCGGGCTCGGGCAAGGCGAGCGGCGCCTTCACGCTGGCCCCGTTCGAGCCCTTGATCGTGCGCGCGCTGACCGTCAACGGCAGCGACATCGACCCGTCGACGCTCCACGCGGCGCTGCCGAAGGCCAAGCTCGACCTTGCGCTGTCGGCCCAGATCGACGCCCGGCGCAACGTGGCCGGCAAGATCGACCTCGTCAACAAGGGCCCGGCCGGCACGCTCGACCAGCAGCGCCTGCCCCTGCGCGCGCTGCACGGCGAGCTTGGCGGAACCTTGGCGGCGCTGCGCATCGGCGACGTGCTCATCGACCTCGGCGCGGCCGGCAAGTTCACCGGCACCGGCAGCCTCAATAAGGACATGTCGACCAACTTCGTGCTGCACACCGACCGGCTCGACCTCAAGGGCCTGCACGGGCGCATGAAAAAAACCGCGATCGCGGGCGACATCAAGCTCGCCAGCGCGGGCGGCACCCAAACCCTGGTCGCGCAACTGGCCGACGGCGCGCTGCGGCTCGACGCCGACGCGGTCATGGACGGCAAGCTGCTGACCTTGCGCCAGGCGCGCATCGGCGCCGGCGCGAGCAGCGTGCGCCTGTCGGGCAGCGCGACGCTGGCCGAGCGGCAGCCGTTCGAGCTCAAGGCCAGCGCGGCCAGTTTCAACCCGGCCGCGTTCGGCGACTATCCGAAGGCCGACATCAACCTCGCGCTCAACGCCTCGGGCGTGCTGTCGCCGGCGTGGCAGCTGGCGGCCGATTTCGCGCTGCGCCCGAGCCGCCTGTTCGACCAGCCGCTGTCCGGCAAGGGCAAATTCAAGGCCGACGCCAAGCATATCAGCGGCGTGGCCGCAAATCTCGCGCTGGGCCAGAACACGATCGCGCTGGCAGGCAGCTTCGGCGCGCCGGGCGAGCGCCTGACCTGGCGCGCCGAGGGCAAGCAGCTCGCGCTCGCGCGCAGCGACCTGTACGGCGTGCTGGTGGCCAACGGCGTGGTCACGGGCACCATGGATGCGCCGCGCACGAGCTTTGTGCTCGACGCCAACGGGGTCGGCTGGAGCCCGGCCGCGCGCGCGGCCAACAACAGCACCCTGCGCGCAAGCGGCGAGGCCTGGCTGGCCGACAAGGTGGTCAACCTCAAGGCGACCGGCAAGGCCGAACGCTTCAACCCGGCCGCCTTCGGCTTCGCCCTGCCCGGCAGCATCAACGGCAACTTCGACGCCAGCGGCCGGCTCGGTCCCGCCTGGCGCGCCGCGCTCAAGCTCGACCTGCAACCGTCGACCCTGTCGAACGCGCCGCTGTGGGGCCACGCCGCGCTCGTGGCCGACGCCAAGCGCGTCTCCAACGCCGACCTCGACCTGCACGTGGGTCCGAACGTGGCGAGCGCCAAGGGCAGCTTCGGCGCCCCCGGCGACACGCTCGCGTGGCGCCTCGACGCGACCCACCTGGCCGCGCTCGGCCCCGACTTCAGCGGCGCGCTGCGCGGCTCGGGAACGTTGTCGGGCACGATGCAGGCGCCGGCCGTGGCCGCCGCGCTCGAAGGCCAGAACCTGCGCTTCGGCTTGCATTCGGTCAAATCGGTGCGCGCCAGCGCGAACCTGGGCAGCGGACGCGGCGCCGCCGATCCGCTGGTCAGCGACATCGCGCTGACCGAGTACGTCAACGGCGCGCGCCGCATCGCCGCCGCGCGCCTGGTCACCAGCGGCACGCGCGGCGCCCACACGCTCAAACTGGCCGCCACCGGCGAGGCCTTCGACGCCAGCGGCGAAGTGGCCGGCGGCTGGAGCGGCGACAGCTGGAGCGGCAGCGTCGGCGCGCTGCAAAACAAGGGCCTGTTCGCGTTCACGCTGCAAGGGCCGGTGCCGCTGCGCATCAGCGCGGCGCCCGGCGCCGGCCTGCCCGGCCTGCTGCGCCCGGCCCGCGTCGAGATGCAAAACGCCGTGTTCCGCCTGCCCAACGGCAGCATCAGCGTGCAGTCGCTCGACAAGAACGGCGCGCGCTGGACCAGCAAGGGGAGCGCCGCCGGCGTGCCGCTCAACTACCTGGCCCAGTTCTCGCCCGACCTGCGCGAGAATTTCCGCGGCGACCTCACGCTGGGCGCGCAATGGTCGCTCGACATGCACACGCCGCCCGCCGGCGGCGCCGCGCCATCGCTCAACGGCATGCTGCACGTGTTCCGCGAAAAAGGCGACCTGATCGCCGGCGCCGAGGTGCCGGTCGCGCTCGGCCTGAGCCTGTTCGACCTGCGCGCCGACGTCGCCAACGGCGCCCTGCGCGCCCAGCTCGCGATCGACGGCACGCGCGCCGGCAAGGCCAATGTCGACGCCACCGCGCAACTGGTGGCCGGCCGTCTCGCCCCCGCCAGCGCGCTCAGGATGCGCGCCACCGCCGACATGGGTTCGATCGCCTGGCTCGCCCCGCTGACGGGCCAGCCCGCGCTCGAACTCGACGGCCTGCTCAAGCTCGACGTCAGCGGCACGGGCACGCTCGGCAATCCTTTGCTCAACGGTACCGTCAGCGGCGACAAGCTCGCGCTGCGCTGGGCCGAACAGGGCGTCAAGCTGCGCAACGGCCAGCTGCGCGCCCAGCTCGTCGACGACCGGGTGCTGCTCGAACGCCTGAGCTTCGAGGGCAACCAGGGCACTGCCGTGGCCAGCGGCTCGGTGCGCTTCGAGCGCGCCGACATGAGCGTCGACCTCAAGCTGGTGGCCGACAAGCTGGAACTGTTGTCGCGGCCCGACCGCACGCTGGTGCTCTCGGGCCAGAGCTCGCTCACGCGCGACGCCAAGCGCTTTTTGTTCGCAGGCAAATTCCGCGCCGACCGCGCGCTGATCGAACTGGCGCCGCTGGGCCGTCCGACCATGTCCGACGACGTCATCGTGCTCGGTCGCGCGCGTCCGGGCAGCGTGGCCAAGGCGGCGCCCGCGCTGCCGCTCAACATCGACCTCGAGGCCGACCTCGGCGAATTTTTCAAGCTGCGCGGGATGGGGATCGACGCCATGCTGGCCGGCACCGTGCACGTGCGCGCCACCGGTGCGCGGCCGCCGCGCGTGACCGGCAGCATCCGGGTCAACGAGGGCACCTACGCCGCCTACGGCCAGAAGCTGGCGATCGAGCGCGGGGTGCTCAATTTCACGGGCGCGTACGACAATCCGGGGCTCAACATCCGCGCCATGCGCAAGCAAGCGGAGGGCGAACAGCTGTCCGAGACCAATGTCGAGGCCGGGGTCGAGGTGCGCGGCACGGCGCTGGCGCCGGCGGCCAAGCTGGTGTCGACGCCGTCGGTGCCGGACAGCGAAAAGCTGTCGTGGCTGGTGCTGGGGCATGGCATCGAGGGCGTGTCGGGCAACGAGGCGAGCGTGCTCAGCGCCGCGGCGGGCGCCCTGCTGGGCGGCTCGGGCGGCGGCTTCCAGTCGCGCCTTGCCAACTCGCTCGGGGTGGACGAACTGGGCTTGTCGCAGGCGGCCGGGCTCGAGAGCACGGTGGTCACGGTCGGCAAGCGTATTTCGCAACGCGCCTACCTGAGTTTCGAGCAGGGGGCGACGACCGCATCGAGCATGGTGCGGCTGCGTTACAAGCTCAACTCGCGTCTGACGCTGCAGTTCCAGACCGGCACCAACACTGCGCTTGATTTGCTGTATTCGTGGAATTTCGATTAGAAACCCACCGCTGAACTGGTCCGTATGTCGTATCAGGAGTCATGGTGCTCGAACTTTAATATCAAAAACCAACATCGTCCTCGCGCATGCGGGGACCCATAGAACAGTTGCT
>JAZKIN010000084.1:0-15461 GCA_040384885.1 Pseudomonadota bacterium
CATATCAATCGGCTCAATTTGCGTTTTGCGACAGCCTCATGCGCGAGGACGATGTAGGTTTGATTTTTCAGAAGCCAGTGATGTCACGATTTCTGCGAAATCGCGGCTCATTTTAAGTTTCGCGACAGCCGCATGCGCGAGGACGATTTGGTGGCTGTTTTTGAGTTTGGATTTTCGCGTTTTGGGTTGCAGCGCGGACGCCAAAATATCCACAATCCACCCACACTCCACCCACAAACCGCGCGCAATCCATCGACCGCGGGCGGCAAATCCGGTAATCTTGGCCTACGCGTTTCCAGCCTGATACGCGTTCGGAAAAAATCGTCTTGTTCGTCGTTCTTACCAAGAAATGGCCGCCGCTATGCGACTTCGCTCCTGTTTGATGATCTCCGTGCTCGTGATCGCGACCTCGGCCCAGGCCGGCATCGAGGAGGGCGTCGCCGCGCATGCGCGCCAGGACTATGCGACGGCCCTCAAGGAATGGCTTCCGCTGGCCAAGGCCGGCGACGCGGGCGCGCAGAACAACGTCGGCACGCTGTATCTGGACGGCGCCGGCATGCCACGCGACGAGGCCGCCGCGTTCGGCTGGTTTAAAAAGGCGGCCGACCAGGGCCTCGGCGCGGCGCAGTTCAACCTGGCCATGCTGTACCAGGACGGCAAAGGCGTGGCGCGCGATGTGCAACAAGCGCTCCAGTGGGGCCAGAAGGCGGCCGCGCAGGGCGACGCCGACGCCCAGAATTGGCTCGGCATGATGATGCAACACGGGGTGGCCGGCATGCCCGACCTCAAGGCGGCGGTCGTGTGGTTCGAGCAGGCCTCCGAGCAGGGCCACGCGGGCGCACAGTCGAACCTCGGCTTGCTGTACGCGCGCGGCGAGGGCGTGGCGCTCGACCTGCAGCAGGCGGCGCGCTTGTTCGCGCAGGCGGCCGCGCAAGGGCATGTCGACGCCCAGACCAACCTGGGCCTGATGTACGCGCGCGGGCAGGGCGTCGAGAAGAACTACGTGCAGGCGCGCGAATGGCTGTTGAAGGCGGCCGGGCGCGGCGCGGTCGCCGCGCAGAACATTTTGGCGAGCATGTACGAACTCGGGATCGGGGTCCCGGTCGACACCGGGAAAGCGCTCCAGTGGTACCGCAAGGCCGGCGCTCAGGGCGACAAGAAAGCCGTCGCGAAGATCATGCAAATATCGGAGAAAATGGCGCACTAGCCGGCGCACTAGCCGGCGCACTAGCCGGCGCACCGGCCGGCGCACCGGCCGGCGCAGTAGTTGGCGCACTGGCGCGGCGCCGTCCGCGGCGCGCCCCGGCGCGGGCGCCGGCCGGGTGCTAGGCGTCGGCCGGCGTCGCCGCCTGCGGCGCGCACACGCCGGTCGAGACGCGGTTGCGCCCGTCCTGCTTGGCGTCGTACAGCGCCAGGTCGGCGGCGTGGATCAGGCGCTCGGGCGTGCCCTCGAGGTCCGGCCTGATCGCGGCCACCCCGATGCTGATGGTCACCGTGCCGAACGGCGACTTCTCGTGCTGCATGCCCAGCAGCGCGAGCGCGGCGCAGATCTCCTCGGCGATCACGAGCATCTGCGCGATGCCGGTGGCCGGCGCCAGCAGCGCGAATTCCTCGCCCCCGTAGCGCGCCACGAGGTCGCTCGTGCGCCGCGCGTGCACGGCGATCAGCTCGGCCACGGCGCGCAGGCACTGGTCGCCGGCCTGGTGGCCGTAATGGTCGTTGTAGTGCTTGAACAAATCGACATCGAGCATCGCCAGCGCCAGCGGCTCGCCGTTGCGCTTGGCGCGCTGCCATTCGCGCGCGAGCGCCTCGTCGAAGCCGCGCCGGTTGGTGATGCCGGTCAGCGCGTCGGTCGTCGACAGCCGCGCGAGCTTGATGTTGCTCTCCTCGAGTTCGCGCGTGCGCTCGGCCACCAGTTGGCGCAGGTGCTGGCGCTGCTGCGTGAGCAGGCGGATGCGCAGCCGGTAGGCCAGCGCGAGCGCGCCGAGCACGAGCGCGCCGGCCAGCAGCCGGAACCACCAGGTTTGCCAGAATGCCGGCAGGATGTCGAGCTCGACGCGCGCGGCGCGCTCGCCCCAGATGCCCTGGTCGTTGGCCGCGCGCACCTCGAACACGTACTTGCCCGGGTCGAGGTTGGTATAGGTCGCGTTGCGGTGCGCCGCGTCCGTGAACACCCAGTCGCGGTCGAAACCGCGCAGCCGGTAGCTGTAGCTGTTGCGCCCCGGGTCGGTGTAGTGGAGGGCGGCGAATTCGAACGAGACCACGCTCTGGCCCTGGTCGAGCGCGAGCGCGCTCGGCGCCGTCGGCGGGCCCGTCATGCGCACCCCGGCGCGCGGCGCGGCGTCCCACAGCGAGCGGTTCTGGACGCTGATGTCGGTGATCGCCACCTGCGGCGGGAACGAGACCTTGTGCACGATGCCCGGCTGGACCGCGGTCATGCCCTTGACGCCGCCGAAGTACAGCATGCCGTCGGGCGCCGCGTGCGACGAACCCGTCATGAAGCCCGGCGACACGCCGTCCGAGCCGCGGAAGCGTTCGACCTTGCCGCTGCCGGGGTCGAGCCGCAGCAGGCCGACGGCCGTGCTCAGCCACAGCATGCCGGCCGCGTCGCCGCGGATCGCCATGATCTTGAGCTGGCCCACGCTGTCGGGCGCGCCGTAGCGGCGGAAGCTGATCCGGCCGTCGGGCCCGGTGAGCACCTGGTCGAGCCCCTTCGCGGTGCCGGCCCAGACGCGCCCCTTGGCGTCCTCGTACACGCTCGAGACGTTGTCGTCCGAGAGCGAGGCGCTGTCGCCGGCGGCGTGCCGGAAGTGGCGGAAGCGCCCGCTTTTCTGGTCGAGCATGTCGAGCCCGCCCGCGCTCCATTCCGAGCCCATCCAGACGCGCCCGCGCCGGTCCTCGACGATGCAGGTGCTGCCGTCGACGCTGCGGCTGTGCGGGTCGCGCTCGTCGCGGGCGTAGGTGGTCCAGTCGCCGCGCGCGATGTCGTAGTGGAACACCTCGCGCCCCGTGCCGATCCACAGCTTGCCCGGGGCGCCCGGCGCGATCGTGTTGATGAAGCCGGCCCCGCCCTTGCCGAAGCTGACCAGCTCGAACGGCGCGTCCTCGTTGGCCAGCTTGTTCAGGCCGGCCGAGGTGCCGACCCAGAGCGGGCCGTCGTCCTGCTGGTGCAGGCTGTAGACCATATTGTGGCTGAGCGAACCGGCCCGGTTCGGGTCGGCCCGGTAATGCCTGGGCGCGCGGACGCCGGCGCGGTCGAACAGCGACAGCCCGGTGTTGGTGGCCAGCCATAGGCGCCCGCCGCCCGCGCCCGCGATCGCCTGCAGCGAATTGTTGGGAACCAGGTTGTCGGGCGTGGTGTCGAACGGAACGATGTGCTGGAAGCCGCGGCTGTTCAGGTTGACCATCGCGATGCCGTCGGTGAAGGTGGCGATCCACAACATGCCGCTGCTGTCCTGCATCACGGCCGGTATGTTGTTCGAGGGCAGGCTGTGCGGGTCGCTCGCGCGGTTGATGAACTGGCGCATCGCGCCGCCGCCCTTGTCCCAACGCAGCAGGCCGGCCGACACCGTGCCGGCCCAGACGGTGCCGGTGCGGTCGGCGACGATGTGGGTGACCCGGCTGTCCGGGCCCGGCAGGCGCGCGCGCGCACTCCAGGGCGCGTTCGAGTCCCAGCGCACCATGCCGGCCTCGGTGCCGATCCACAAGGTACGCAGATGGTCGAACAACAAGGAGCGCACGATGTTGCGTTTCGAGTCGGGCGCGGACTCCGCGTCGACGCGGTGGTGCACAAAGCCGCGCGCGCCCGGCGCCAGGTAGTCGAGGCCGCCCGGCCAGGTGCCGAGCCAGAGCCCGCCCTTGTCGTCGAGCGCGATCGCGTTCAGGTCGTTGCTGCTGATGCTGTCGGCGCGTTTGGGGTCGTGCAGGTAGTCGCGGAAGGCCCCGCTGTCGGGGTCGAAATGGTGCAGGCCGCCCCAGGTCGCGAGCCACATGCCGCCGTTCGGGTCCGGCACGATCGCCTTGATGATCAAACGCGCCGGCGGCCCGCGCGGCGGCGCGAAGGTCGTGAAATCGTTGGTGGCGGGGTCGTAGCGCGCCAGGCCGTTCTGGGTGCCGGCCCAGATCCGCCCCTGCACGTCCTGGAACAGGGTCGAGACGCGGTCGTGCGGCAGGCTGCGCGGCTGGTTCGGCGAGTGCGTGTACTTGATCGCGTCGTGGCCGTCGTAGCGGTACAGGCCGCCGCTATGGGTGCCGATCCAGATGAAGCCCTGCCGGTCCTGCAGCAGCGAGACCACCGACAGCTCGTCCGAGCCGAGCGAGCCGAGGCGCTTGAAACGCAGGGTCGTGTTGGTGTCGGCGGCGGCCATAGCGCCGGTCGAGAACAGGAGCGGCAGCACGAGCAGCGCCACGCGCAGCGACGCCGGCGGCAACGCCTTCAGCAACGCCGGCAGCAATCTCAGCACGCGGCGCAGGAGCGACAGTTTGGTGCCCGGGTCGGGCCAACGCAGCTTCATGGATTCGGAACGTTTTGCGTTCTCCTCCCTTATTTTTGTTGATTGATACCAACCTTTACTGTGATGCCTGTAGTGCCGCATGTCAATCAATTTACCATTTCCAACCATATAAGTTGCTTGACATGAACACCACATCGGACCCGGCGCGGCGCCGCCGGCGGTGCAGACGAGTTACTCCGATGTTATGTACTTTTGGTAAAAAAATGACCCGGATCGCCCCCAATATTCAGGATTCCATGTACAGGCAAGTCGATTTAGGGTATCGTTTACGGCACTAATATTGCATCTACGTCCTAGCGACCGGTTTTGCCGACGCGATCGCCTCCGATCCAGTCATCCAGGCGGCCCCGTTCCCGTCCATCCAGGCGTTCCCCGCGTTGGCGTCCCTCCAAAAAAGCCGCTCACCGCAGCGACCGGCCCGTAGATCACCCGATTAAACCGTCCGGAAAACTTATGCCCGAAACACCGATCACCATCGAAGCCGACAGCGCTCCCACCGTGCGTTTTTCCGATTTCGGCCTCGCGCCCGAGATCCTGCGTGCGTTGTCGGACCAGGGGTATGTGCACCCGACCCCGATCCAGGCCGAGGCGATCCCGATCGTGTTGCAGGGCCGCGACGTCATGGGCGCCGCCCAGACCGGCACGGGCAAGACCGCCGGTTTTTCGCTGCCGATCATCCAGTTGCTGCTCGCCCACGCGAGCCCGAGCACCTCGCCGGCGCGCCATCCGGTGCGCGCGCTGGTGCTCACGCCGACGCGCGAGCTCGCGGTGCAGGTGGCCGAGAACGTCAAGGCCTACGCGCGCCACACCCCGCTGCGTTCGACCGTCGTGTTCGGCGGCATGGACATGAAGGGCCAGACCATCATCCTCAAGGCCGGCGTCGAGATCGTGATCGCCACGCCGGGCCGCCTGCTCGACCATGTGGAGCAAAAAAACGTCTCGCTGAACCAGGTGCAGATGCTCGTCATGGACGAGGCCGACCGCATGCTCGACATGGGCTTTTTGCCCGACCTGCAGCGCATCATTAACATGCTGCCGAAAAAGCGCCAGAACCTGATGTTCTCGGCGACCTTCTCGCCCGAAATCAAGCGCCTCGCCAACAGCTTCCTGAACGACCCGGTCACGATCGAGGTCGCGCGCAGCAACCAGACCGCCGACAAGGTCACCCAGGTGGTCTACAAGGTGGCCGAAGAAAACAAGCGCGACGTCGTCGAGCACCTGATCCGCGGACGCGACCTCAAGCAGGTGCTGGTGTTCTCGAACACAAAAATCGGCGCCTCGCGCCTGTCGCGCCACCTCGAGCAGGGCGGCATCAAGGCCACCGCGATCCACGGCGACAAGACCCAGCAGGAACGCATGGCCGCGCTCGAAGCGTTCAAAAAGGGCGAGATCGACGTGCTGGTCGCGACCGACGTCGCCGCGCGCGGACTCGACATCTCCGACCTGCCGTGCGTGATCAACTACGACCTGCCGTACAACGCCGAAGACTATGTGCACCGGATCGGCCGCACGGGCCGCGCGGGCGCCTCGGGCGACGCGATCTCGGTGTTTTCGGACAAGGACGAGCGCCTGCTGACCGACATCGAAAAACTGATCAAGCAAACCATCACGCGCGGCGAAGTGCCGGGCTTCACGCCGTCGAGCTCGCGCCCGCCGCGCGACGCCGAGCGCACCCCGGAGCGGCGCGCCCGCCGCGGCGACGCCGAAACCCCGTCGCGCTCGCCCGAACGCGCCGAACGCCCGCCGCGCGATGCCGAGCGCACCGAGCGCTTCGAGCGTCCCGAGCGGGTGCGCAGCACGGGCCCGTCGCCGCGCCGCGAGAAGGTCGACCCATGGTTCCTCAAGCCGTACGAGCCGACCGCGTCGCCCGCCGCATCGGCCGCGCCCGTAAGCAAGAATCCGTCGATCAAGCCGGCCAAGCAAAAAGTGGCGGCCCTGCTGGGCGGAATGCCGAAGGCCTAAGCGGCACCGGCGGCGCCGTTCGGCGCCGCCATCTCCGGGCCCTGCGCCCACTATTCATTTTTGCTTGACCATGCCCTGCGTGCGTCGGCCCGCTATTCATTATTGTTTAACGATGGCCTGGTCTATGCGTTTTTGCATACTGCGCGCACGTCGATGTTATGCAAATGACCCTGTTGTTAAGCCAGATACAATCCGCCGTTCCGCGATTGCTATCGAAGGTTTGTTGCCATGACGACGCTACCCACGACCACGCTCACGCCGGCGTCGCGCCACCTGCAGCCGGGCGCCGCGCGCGCTGTCGCGCTGGCGCTGTTCGGCGCGTTCCTTTACCTGCTCCTGCGCAACGCCGGCACCTTTCCGATGGTGCTCGCCGACGAGTGGTACTACAGCAGCGCGGCGCGCCTGCAGCCGTTTGAACGGTCGCGGCTGCCTTCCTACCTCTACCTCGCCCTGTTCAGCACGACCAATTCGTGCGGCGAAAGTTTCTATGAATGCGCGCGGGTGCTCAACGGCCTGCTGTTCGTCGGCACCGCGCCGCTGATCTACCTGATCGCAAAACGGGTCTGCAGCAAGCGCATCGCGGCCTTGCTCGCCGCCGTCTGCGTGCTCTCGCCGCTCAATTCCTATAGCGCCTACTTCATGCCGGAGGTGATGTATTGCTTCGCCTTCTATGTGTTCGCCTGGGGCGCGCTGCGCTACCGCGCGGCGCCGCCGATGTTGTACGCGCTCGCCGCCGGCGCCATGCTCGGCGTGCTGAGCGTGATCAAGGTGCACGCCGTGTTCCTGCTGCCGGCGCTGATCGGCTTCATGCTCTACCTGTGCCTGGCCCGGGCCCCGCGCGGGCGCTGGCTCGCCGCCGCCTTCGCGATGGGCGTGCTCGCGCTGTGCGCGCTGGCCGTGGTCAAGCTCGCACTCGGCTATGCGGTCGCGGGCGAGGCGGGCCTGACCTTCCTCGGCCGTTTCTACACGGCGCACGCGCACAGCAACCGCGACGCCGTCGGCTCGCTCGCGGCGCTGCTGCCGGCCGCGCTGGTCAGCTTGAAGGGCCATGCGATGGGGTTGGTGCTGCTCATGAGCATGCCGATCGCGACGCTGGCCCTGCTCGGCGTGAGTGCGCAGGCACGCGCCGAGGCCGGCGAGGAGCTGCGCGCGCTCGCCGTGTTCACCGTGCTCATGCTTGGCGCGGCGCTCGGCATGACGGTGTTGTTCACGGCCTCGATCGCCAACGGCGGCCCGCTCGAAGGCATCCGCCTGCACATGCGCTACTACAATTTCCTGTTCCCGCTGCTGCTGGTCGTGGCCGCCTCGGCGCTCGCGCGCCCGCAACTGGGCATCGCGCCGGCCAGGGTCGCCCTCGTGGCGCTGCCGCTGATCGGGGCCGTGCTGTACTCCGCACTCATGCTCGAGCCCGCGTATTCACTCTCGTTCATCGACGGCCCCGAATTGTTCGTCATGAACATGCGGCGCAAGGTCTACGCCGCCTGGGTCGTCTTGCTGCTGCTGTTGCTGGCGCTGTGGACCTTCCGCCGCCAGCTCGCGGCGCAACTATTCGTGCTCGCCTGGCTACCGCTGGGCACGCTCGTGAACGAGGCTGGCGTGCAGGAAGTGATCGGGCGCAGCGGCGCCAGCGGCGAGGACAAGGCCGGCAAGGTGGTGCGCCAATACCTGGGCAAGGCCGATGCGAGCCGGCTGCTGGTGGCGGGCGAGGGCGCCGGCGTGACGCGCGCGATGTTCCAGATCGATCATCCCGATGTGGGCGAACGCTTCCTCGCGCCGGGCGCGCCGTTCCTGCCGGCGCAGGCCGGGAAGCACCACGAATGGGTGCTGGTGCTCGGCAAGCACGCGGTCGCGGACGGCCGCCGTGCCGAACTGCAAACGGCCGACTACGCGCTGTACCGGCTCAGGACCGTGATCCATTTTGTGGCGCCCTTGTCGAACTCGGTGCTCGAGCGGGTCGAGGGCATTGCCGACCCCGAGCATTGGGGCGCGTGGTCGAATGGCAAACGCGTCGTGCTCACGTTTGCCGCGCCGCTGCCGCGGCGATTCACGCTCGCGCTCAAGGCGCACGCCTTCGGCCCGAACGCGGGCCAGGACTTCATCCTCGGCATCGGCGGGCAAACGCTGCCGTTCCGCCTGGCCGGCAGCCCCGGCGGCGTCGCGCTCGCGCTCGAGACCGACGGCAGCGAGCGCGTGCTCACGATCGAGGTGCCGCAGCCGGTCTCGCCGCTCGCGCTCGGGCAGGGCAGCGACGACCGGCTGCTCGGACTGGCGTTGCAGACGATCGAAGTTTTGCAAACGTTTGAGAGGCCGCTATCGGTCGACGTGCCGCTCAAGGTCGACGTACCACAAACGACCGACGTGCAGCCCCCGCGCTAATCTACTTGAACACCCAATGCTTGCCGAGCACAAAGGCGCCCAGCGTGACCACGGGCAGCGAGAGCAGCTTGCCGGCCATCGCGCCCCCGCTCCACTGCACCGACAGGTCGACGAACAGCAGCGTGATCGCATAGTTGAGCGCGACCACGCACAGGAAACGGACGAAATTGAAGGCCGTGGCCGGCGCGTCGAAGGTGAGGCGGGCGTGGAAGGTGTAGTTGAACAATAGCCCGGCCGCGAAGCCGGCCGAGGTCGCCGCGAACACGTCGGCGCCCTCGGCGAGCAGCATCTGCAAAAAGCCGACATCGACCAGCGCGCTGAGCAGGCCGCCGGCGAGGTACACCAGCAACTGGCGGTGGCGGCCGACGAGCTTAGACATAGTCGCGCCGGGTGCAGGCGTGGATGCGCTTGTGGATCGGACGCAGCGGCACCGAGGCGATGTCGTAGGCGAGGAATGCGAGGATCAGTTGCACGCCCATCAGCACCGGCAGCGCCGCGAGCATGACCGTGCCGGCCGGCGTGGCGACCTCGGCACGCGCCGACTGGGCCCAGTGCAGCGCGCCGTAGATGCTGCCGAAGGCGAGCAGCAGCACGCCGAGCGGCAATTCGATCGAGGCGAGCGACATATTGCGCAGGTAGTAGTTGTAGAACACACGCTTGAAAAAATTGCGCACATGCTTGGCCAGGAACTCGGAGACGATGCGCGAGATCCGCAGGTTGCTGACCTCGTCGCCGTAGACCGCGTCCATCGGCACGTCGACGACGACCGCGTGCAAGGTGTTGAGCCGGAACAGCATGTCGGTCTCGAAGAAATAACGGCGGCTGATTTTGCCCAGCGGCAGATGGCGCGCGACGTCGGCGTGGATCGCGGTGTAGCCGTTGGTGGGGTCGAACAAGTGCCAGTATCCCGACGACAATTTGGTGAGGAAGGACAGCACCGCGTTGCCGAACAGGCGCAGCGGCGGCATCGCGCGGATCTGTTCGAGGTCGAAGAAACGGTTGCCCTTGGTGTAGTCGGCCTCGCCCGCGAGGATCGGCGCGACGAAGCTCGGAATCAGGCGCGCGTCCATCTGGCCGTCGCCGTCGAGCTTGACGATGACGGTGGCGCCGTCGCGGATCGCGGCCGCGTAGCCGGTCATCACGGCGCCGCCGACGCCCTGGTTCTCCGCATGGTCGAGCACGGTCACGCGCGGGTCGAGGCAGGCCGTGCGCACCAGCTGGCCCGAGCTGTCGGGACACTTGTCGTCGACCACGTAGATGCGGCCGACCTCGGGTCCGATGCAATCGATCACGCCGAGCACATGCCGCGTCACGCGAAAACTCGGGATGATGACGGCGATGCTCGGGATGATGACGGCGATGCTCGGATAGGCGGACATGGTCGGCGCGGCGCGTGGTGGATTTGGCAGTGGTGGATTTGGCAAAAGCGAGTCTAGTACAGCGCCGTTCGCCTGTCCCTGCACACGCGACCCGTTCTTACCAAAGATCAGTGAATTTCCCGGTACCACTGCTGGCCGACAACGGCGTCGAGCAGTTGCCGCGCCGACGCGCGCCAGGTCAGCCAGCCGATGCCTGCCGGCGAGGGCGCGCGGCCTTCGCGCGCGAGGGCGAGCCAGTCCGTGAGCGCGGCGGCGAGCGCGTCCGCGTCCTTGCCCTTGAAATAATAGGCGTGCTCGCCGGCCACTTCGCGGAACACCGGCAGGTCGCGCGCGACGATCGGCAGCGTGTGCTGCGCGGCCTCGATGAGCGGCAGGCCGAAGCCCTCGCCTTCGGACGCGGCCAGCAGCGCGGCCGCGCCCGCGTACAGCTTGAGCAGCATCTGGTCCGACACGCCGGGCAGCCAGAACAGGCGCAGGTCGCGCTCGGGGTGGGCTTTGACGCGCGCGGCCAGTTGCTCGACCATCCAGCCCTGCTTGCCGACGATGACGAGGTTGACCTCGTGCCCGCGCGCCCACAGCAGCTCGAACGCGGCCAGCGCCTGCGCCTGCCCCTTGCGCGGCTCGACCGTGCCGACCATCAGGAAACTCGGGCGCGCCGCCAGGCTGGCGAGCACCTGCTGCGCGTTGGGCGGCATGCCGGTGCTCGGCGCGCTGGCGTCGATGTCGGCGCCGAGGTGGAAGTAGCCGATCTTGAGCGGCGCCAGGCGCGCGTTGCGCTCCTTGCCGGCGTGCTGCGCGAGCCAGGCGCACATTTCGTCGGACACCGCGCGCGAGATGCAGACCAGGCCGTCGGAGACGGCCGCCACGGTGCTTAAAAATTCGCTGAAATAGCGCTCGGCGCCGTACGGAAAGACCTCGGGCCGCAGCACCGGCAGCAGGTCGTAGATCGTGAAGTAGAGCGCAACCCCGGCCGCGCGCATCGACTCCAGCAGCGCGTGGTTTTGCGCGGTGCCGTTGGTGAACAGGTCGAGCCCGAGGAAGATGTCGCCGGCGCGCAGCTCGACCGGGGCGTCCTCGAGTTGAAGCTCGGGCATGCCGACCAGCGCGCAGCCGAAGCGTCGCGCGTACTGGTAGCCGCGGTTGCCGCCGTGGCTGTACACGGGTTCGATGCGCACGCCCGGCGGCGGCTCGGCGATCAGGGCCAGTAGCACGCTGCGCACCACGCGCTGGATGCCGGTGCGCAGGTCGGCCTGCACCAGCGCCGAGACGTCGACCAGCAACTGGCGCGGCGCGCGCGCGGGTTGGTTCAGGGCGATTGCGCAGGCCACCGCGCGCAGGTCCTCGTCGCTGCGCTGCATGGGCAGGGTTCCCAGCTCCCCGATCAGCGCCTGGTAGTGGCTGCGCGCGCTGTGCAGGGCGAAGTGTTCGATCGCCGCGCCCATTTTGGCGGCCGCGTGCGCGCCCTGGTGGTGCGCCTGCATGTGCGCGAGTGCGCGTTGCGACAGGCCCTCGCGCAGCGCCGGCTCGGCGTGCAGGCGCGCCAGCGCCGCGCTCAGTTGCGCGACGATTTGCGGGATCGTTTGCACGCCCGCTGGCGAACCCGGTTGAACGCCCGCTTGCGAACCCGGTTGTGGGCCCGACTGCGAGTGCGGTCGGGAGCCCAATTCCGCGGCCGCCTGCCCGGCGACCTTGAGCACGACGGCGTCGGGCAGGTCGGCGTTGGTGCCGTGCGCGTTGACGATGGTCGGCACGCCGTGCAGCAGGCAGTCGAGCACCGCCGCCGAGGTTTCGCCACGGGTGTTCGAGCGCAGTTGCACCGCGACGTCGCAGGCGGCGAGGTAGTCGGCGTAGCAGGCGGCGCTGACGTAGCCGGTGATGCCGATCCGGTCGACGCTGCGGTTGGCCACGATCTTGCGCGTGAGCGCGGCGCCGTACAGGCCGGCTTCGTTCTCGCCGACGAACACCAGCCGCGCGTGCGGATCGGCGCCGGCCTCGCTGTCCAGAAAGGCGTCGAGCAGTTCCTCATTGAGTTTGGTGGGGCCGAGCATGCCGAAGCTGCACACCAAAAAGGCGTCGCGCCGCAGGCCGAGCCGCGCGCGCGCCTGGGCCCGCGTGCCGGCGCCGACGCGCACGCGCGCCATCGGCACGATCTGCCAATCGGCGGCGCTGCCGGGGCCATACCATTGCTCGGCCAGCCGGCACGGATAGGCCGCGTGGACCACCACCCCGCTCGCATGCTCGAGCACCTCCTTGTTGAGCGGGTACTTCCAGATCGCCGCGTTGCGCCCGATCGCGCCATGCTCGAGCAGGCCGGTGTAACCATGCGAGGCGTGCAGCGCTGTGACGAAGCCGTTTGGCAGGTAGCCGTCGCGCTCGAGGTTGTCAAGCACGCCCGACAGGAAAAAATCGTGCAGCACCACGACGCCCGGGTGGCGCCGCAGCAGCGCGAACATATGACGGTGCGCTTCCGAATTGCCGAAGTGGTAGAGCAGGCGGTCGTACTCGTGGGCGTGCGCCTCGAACCAGGCCAGTTGGCGCAGCGGATAGGGCGCGAGCCGGGTCTCGCTCACGTGCGGCTGGTCGACCACGAGCTCGATGTCGTAGTGGCGCGCCAGTTCGGGGATCAGCGCCGCGCTGTAGTCGGCGATGCCCGAATGCTGGGGCGGCAGCGGCGAGATGACCGCGAGCCGCGGGCGCGGTGGCGGCGAAGGCGGCGCCGGCAGCGCGCGCACGGCGGCGCCAAGCTGCTGCCACAGGTCTTGCCGCACATCGAGTCCGGACACCGTAGCGAAGCGCGTGCCCGTCGCGGCCGGGGCGTCGGGCGCGAATACCAGTTCGGCGCCGAGGCAAGCGAGAAAATTCTCGCGCACCAGTTCGGCCGCGGCGGCGCGCCACGGCGAAGCCGCTGCCGGCAGGTGGCACAGCAGCACGCGCGCGTCGGGCAGCAGGCCGGCGAACGCGTGGCGCAATGCCGCGATGTTGTCGCGCCGGCCCGCGAGCCACACCTCGTTGGCGCCGCGCGTGCGCACGATCTCCTGCGCCAGCGCGAGCACGCCGGGGTGGCTGCCGACAAGGTCGATGACCAGCCGCATGGTGCCTTAGGCGCCGCGCTGGCGCTGGAGGTCGGCCAGCACTGTGCGCGCCGACACCGGCAGCTCCTTGAGTTCCTCGGGAACGGAACTTGGCGTCGGGCTGCCCGGCGGCGCGTGCTCTTTCATGGCCGCCAGCGTCGCCGCGACCCGCTTGGCCAACTGCGGAAAGCGCAGCAACAGCGGAATCAGGAGACGGCGCAGACGCTGGCTCGCGCTCAGGCGCAGCGCAGCGCGCCGCAGCAGCGTGCCGTCGCCGAAGCGGCGCAGCGACGCTTCTATGCGCCACAGGCGCCTGCCTTCGATCTCGATCAGCTTGTGTTCGAGCTCGCGCGCCCACATCAGCGCGCGCAGGCCGTCCTGGTGCGCCTTGGTGTGGGCCTCGCGCGCCTGCGCCGCATCGGCCTGGGCGGCCAGCGCGGTGTCGCGCAGCAGGCCGATCTCGGTCTGCGCGCCCAGCGTCGACTCGTGCAGCGCGGCCAGCTCGGCCTCGGCCGCGAGCCTGGCGTCCTGCGCGAGCTGGATGCGCACGCACACCTCGTCGAACTTCCTGAACATCACGTTCGATAAAATCGACGATTCGCGCGAGGCCGCGACGGCGTCGGCCGCGCGCTGGCGCGCCTCGTCGCGTTCGCGCGCGGCCTGCGCGGCCTGGGCCTCGGCCTGTTCCCTGGCCGCGCGCGCCGCCGCGATGCCGGCCCACGCATGTTCGAGGTGGTGCGGGATGAACTCGTCGAACACATTCGGCTGCACCGACAGCGCGGCCAGCAGTTCGTCGTGTTCGTCGGCCACGTAGTAGCGGTTCAGGCCATCGAACCAGGCCAGCCGGTAGCCGTGGGCGAGCACCAGCGGCTCCCAGCATTGGTGGTTGCTTTCGCGGCTGTTGGGCCGGGTCGCCTCGATCAGCATGATCCACGGGCGCCAGCGCTTGAGGTCCATGCCGCGCAGGACCTCGGCCTCGAAGCCCTCGACATCGATCTTTAAAAAGTGGATCGCGCCCTGCACATGCTCGGCGCAGATGTCGGCCAGCCTGCGCACCGGCACCGTCAGTTCGGTCACGGCGAAACCGGCCGCGCGGTGCGCCTCGGCCACCTCGGGCGCGGGCGAGGCCCAGCCGTTGACGGCCGGGACGTCGAACAGCGTCAGGCTGCCGTCGCCGGCGCCCGCGGCCAGCGCCAGGTTGATATCGCGCGGACGCTGCGCGAGCAGGGCCGCCTGCAGCGCCGGCAGCGGCTCGATGTTGATGCCGTGCCAGCCGGCGTCGTAAAAGGCCTTGGTCACCGAATGGTCGACCGGGTCGTTGGCGCCGGCGTCGATGTAGAAGCCGTTTTTTATGTGGCCCAGCGCGCGCCACAGGAGCACGTCCTCGGCGTTCTGGGCGTAGGAGATGAGAGTCATGTCTGGTCGATTTCAATGGAGGGATCAAGCCATGCCGAACCCTCGAAATGGGGACGGCGCATATTCATCACGGTGAACACGAGCGCGAGGTCGCGCCATTCGTAGTTGTTCACGAGGTGGGTTTCGGTGCTGACGATGGCGGTGGCGACCGAGTAGGTGCCGGGCCCGAGGTTCATCGGGAACTGGAATCGGTACACCACCTTCTGGCCGGCGTCCACGTGTTCGAGCGCGAGCTCCTTGAGGTGGGTGTTGGTGCCGTACATGGGCTGGCCGAGCCGGTCCTTGATCATGTAGCCGAGCACCATGCGCGGGATCGGCGCCCACGCCATGACCGTCACGCGCAGCGTGACGGCGCTGCCGACGTCGATCACCTCGACGCTGGCGCCGTCGGCGTCGAGCAGCGCGATGTCGGTCACGCTGGCCTCGCCCGTGCCCGACACGGTCTGGACTTTGCCGTCGGCCAGCTCGCGCAGGCGCACGGTCTGGTTTTCGCGTTCGGCGACCAGCGCGTTGTAGTAGTCCATGACCTGTTCGGGCTTGCCCTGCTGCGCGAGGCGGCCGCCGTCGAGCAAAATCGCGCGGTCGCACACCGCCTGGATCGCCTGCTTGTCGTGCGAGACCAGCAGCAAGGTGGTGCCCTCGCGCCGGAACTGGCGGATGCGCTCGAAGCTCTTGTGCTGGAAGTAGGCGTCGCCGACCGACAGCGCCTCGTCGACGATCAGCACGTCGGGGCGGCGCGCGGT
>JAZKIN010000085.1:0-50686 GCA_040384885.1 Pseudomonadota bacterium
CCACTACCAGACTTAGCCTGGCGCTACCCCGCCTCCGCGAGGACGATGTTGGTTTAAGTTATCCGGGGCTCGTCATTTCGCGATTTCGGCTATATCGATCGGCTCAATTTGCGTTTTGCGACAGCCGCCTCCGCGAGGACGATGTGGATTTGATTTTCGGGTCTCGATTGTGGTGGCGCCACAGCCAGCCTGCCCCGTTGAACATCCCCGCCCCCGCCTGTCACGCCAAGCTGCATTCTGTCGCGCGCGAAGCGCGCTTTGTCGCAAAGCGGCTGCGCCGCCGCGCCCGCTTCCGTATCTTCTCGGTCACACACTGCGATCCCCTTCCACCGACCTGAGGAAACACCATGACCACCACATCCAAGCGCCGCTTCAGCCTGCGCCACTTCGCCGCCGCCGCCGCCGTCATGGCCGCCTTCGGCACGCTCGGGCTCGTCCTGCCCGTGTCGCCGTCGTACGCGGGCTCGTCGTTCTGGGGTTCCGAAAAGGTCGAAGGCAGCGGCAGCATCAAGACCGAGGCGCGCCAGCTGGCCCAGTTCACGGGCCTGTCGCTGGCGATCCCGGCCAAGCTCGAACTGCGCATCGGCGCCACCGAATCGATCACGATCGAAACCGACGACAACCTGCTGCCGCTGATCGAAACCGTCGTCGAACGCGGCATCCTCAAGATCAAGCCGAGCAAGAACAATATGAACCTGCGCGCCAACACCTTGCGCATCGTGGTGCAGGCCAAGCAAATCGACCGCATCTCGCTCGGCGGCTCGGGCTCGGTCACGGCCGCCGCGCTGCGCGCGCCGTCGCTCAGCTTCGACCTCGGCGGCTCGGGCCAGATCGACATCGGGAGCATCGACGCCAAGAGCGTGGCGGTGTCGATCGGCGGCAGCGGCAAGCTGCGCGCCGGCGGCGGCGCGACCGAGGAGCTGACGGTGTCGATCGGCGGCTCGGGCGACGTCGACCTCGGCAAGGTCAGCACCAACATCGCGCGCGTGTCGGTCGCCGGCTCGGGCGAGGCGACCGTGTGGGCGCAAAAATCGCTGGCCGCGACCATCGCCGGCTCGGGCGACGTCAACTACTACGGCGACCCGTCGGTGGCCAAGAGCTCGGTCGGCTCGGGCGATGTCACGCGCCTCGGCGGCGCCCCGCGCTGAGCGCCCCCGGACACAATCGACGCCACCTCCGGGTGGCATTTTTTTTGCCCCGCGCAAACTTCACTACCACGTTTCGCCGGTTTTGTCCGTGCGTGGTGACAACCCAACTGGCATGCGATCTCAAGTAGAATGATTTTTGGCAAGAATGTTGTCGCACTAGCCATGTATTTACGGCCCGCGCAACGCTCTTTCGATGCCCTTTCTATTCATGGATAACTGATGCTAGCTTCTTATCGCAATGGTATTGCCCTCACCGCCCTATGCGCGCTCCTGTCCGCCTGTGGCGGCGGCACCAGCACCGGCATTACAACCGAGCTCACACCGGCCCCCGTGGTTGTGCCCCTGACCCCGGCCTGCCCGGCCCCGAGTACCACCCTGCGCGACATCACGGCCGTGCAAGGTTCCGGCGCCCTGAGCCCGCTCGTGGGCCAGACCGTCACCGTGCGCGGGGTCGTCACCGGCAACTTCCAGGCCGCCAACAAGCTCAACGGCTTCTTCATGCAGCAGGCCGAGGCCGACGCCGATCCCCTGACCTCGGAAGGCATCTTCGTCTACGCGCCGGCGCATCCGACGCAAGTGAGCGTGGGCCAGTACGTGCAGGTCAGCGGCAAGGTCGAGGAATTCAAGAGCGGCACCACCGATCCCGACCGCGCGACCCAGATCGGCACCGTCACCGGCATCGCCGTGTGCGGCGCCGGCCCGGCGATCATCCCGCGCAGCATATTCCTGCCGTACACCAGCACCGCCCAGTTCGAAGCCGTCGAGGGCATGCTGGTCGAAATGACGCAGAACCTGATGGTCGCCGACACGCTCAACCTCGGCCGCTTCGGCGAATTGTCGCTCGTCACGGGCGGGCGCATGTTCACCCCGTACAGCCACCCGACCATCAGCGACCCGGCCGTCGTCGTCGACCTCAACCGCCGTTCGCAGATCCTGCTCGACGACGGCTCGTCGGCCTCGAACCCGGTGCCCACGCCCTACCTGTCGGCGGCCGGCAGCGACGGCACGCGCCGCACCGGCGACATCGCCGGCAACGTGCGCGGCATCCTGATGTGGGCGTTCGACGCCTGGCGCATCCAGCCGACCGCGGCCGTCAGCTTCGTCTCGGCCAACCCGCGTCCGGCGGCCCCGTCCGCGGTCGGCGGCACCCTGCGCGCCGGCGGCATGAACGTGTTGAACTACTTCACCACGCTCGGCAGCCGCGGCGCCAACACCTCGGTCGAACTGGTGCGCCAGCGCGACAAGATCGTCAGCGCCATCGCCGGCCTGAACGCCGACGTGCTGGGCCTGATGGAGATCCAGAACGACCCGAACCTCACGATCGGCTCGCTCGTCGCGGCGGTCAACGCGCAGGTCGGCGCCGGCACCTACGCCTACATCGTCGCCTCGCCCGGCACCGACGAGATCAAGCAGGCCGTGATCTACAAACCGGCGCGCGTGACCCCGATCGGCAACGCCCGGATCCCGACCGATCCCGACTTCACGGCCGACGGCGGCTTCCGTCCGCCGGTGGCGCAACGCTTCGCCGCCAAGGACAACAACGGCAGCTTCTGGTTCGTCGTCAACCACCTCAAGAGCAAAGGCGGCTGCCCGAGCGGCACCACCAATGTCGACCGCGAACTGGGCCAGGGCTGCTGGAACGTCACCCGCGTGCGCCAGGCCAACGCGCTGACGCGCTGGGTGGCCCAGTTGGTGGCCGCCTCGGGCGAGCACGACGTGCTGATGGTGGGCGACTACAACGCCTACCTCAGGGAAGACCCGATCGTCGCGATCGAGGCGGCCGGGTTCGAGGACCTGCTCAAGCGCCTGCCCGCGGCCGAGCGCTACTCGTACGTGTTCGACGGCCAGAGCGGCGCGCTCGACCATGCGATCGTCAGCAACGCCTTCAGCGGCCAGGTCAAAGGCTTCTCGGAGTGGCATGTGAACGCCGACGAACCGGCCGTGTTCGACTACAACACCGAGTTCAAGCTCGACGACCGCTACGCGGCGACGCCGTTCCGTTCGTCGGACCACGACCCGATGGTGGTCGGCCTGACGCTGAACCCGGACCCGGTCTACTACGAGGCGATCCTCAACGCGACCATGCCGAAGAGCGCGCAGACCGTCACCGCGGCCGTGATCAGCGACATCCAGGCGATCCCGGCGCAGAACGCGGCGAGCTCGTCGCTGACGGTCGACTGGGGCGACGGCACGGGCGTGCAGGTACTGGCGATGAACGCCACGGGCGCCTCGCACGACTACGCCGCGGCCGGCACCTACGCGGTGCAACTGACGCTGACCGACAGCACGCCGAAGACCCTGGTGCTCAACAGTTCGGTGCTGGTGACGCCGCCGCCGCCGCCGCCGAGCGGCAACGACCTGTTCTTCAGCGAGTACCTCGAAGGCTCGTCGAACAACAAGGCGCTCGAGATCTACAATGCGAGCCCGGGCGTGGTCGACCTGACCGGCTACAGCGTCAAGCTGTATGCCAACGGCGCGGTGATCCCGACCAACACCCAGGTGCTGACGGGCTTGCTGCAGCCGGGCGCCACGCTCACGCTGTACAACAGCGCGTTCGCCCCGGCGCTGCTGGCGAGCATCACCGGGACCAAGATGGTCAGTTCGACGACCAACTTCAACGGCGACGACGCGGTCACGCTTGAAAAGGGCGGCAATGTGATCGACGCGATCGGCCAGGTCGGCTACGACCCGGGCGCCGAGTGGATCAACAACGGCGTCACCACGCTCAACAAGACGATCCGGCGCAAGGCCGGCATCACGGGCGGCAGCCTGACGCCGGCGCGACCGGCGGACTGGGATGTGTCGGTCCAGTGGGAAGCGTTCCCGATCGACACCGTCAACGGACTGGGCACGCGCTAAGCGCCCTCCAGCGATAAAAAAAACGGCCTCGCGGCCGTTTTTTTTCGCCCCCCCGCGCCAAAAGTTTCCTCCCCACCAAACCGGGGTCAGACCCGGGTCAGACCCCGGTCTGTCCCCGGTCTGTCCCCGGTCTGTCGAAATGCGACTTTTTTGGCGCCACGCGCGCGATGAGGGGCGCGCGCTTGCCGCCCGTTCAACAGTTCCGATATCGGGGTCTGACCCCGATATCGGAACTTTCGTGTTGGTGCGCTTGGGCAGCCGATTCGCGGGGAGCATTCTCGAGCATTTTTTGCTGTGGGAATTGCCAAGGCGATGCTGGTTATGGATTATTATTTGACGCGCAGGCTGGAGAACCGCTCTGGCAACGAGGAGATTTCATGTTCAGTCACATCATGATCGGTTCGAATGACATCGAACAGGCAAAAAAATTCTACGACGCGGTGCTCGGTACGCTCGGGGCCGGCGCGCCGTTTCGCGACCAGTCGGCGACCGGCCACGTCCGGCTCTTCTACCGGCACGAGGGAAGCACCTTTTGCATCAGCGAACCGATCAACGGCGAAGAGGCGACCTGCGCCAACGGCGCCACGATCGGCTTCAAATGCAGCTCGCTCGAGCAAGTGCAGACCTTCCACGACACCGCCGTCGCCAATGGCGGCAAGTCCATCGAAGAGCCGCCGGGCGTGCGCAACAGCCCCATGGGCGCCATGCACCTCGCCTATGTGCGCGACCCGGACGGCCACAAACTGTGCGCCTACCACCGCCCCAAATAACATCGACGTCGTCGTTCAACGCGTGGCCGGCCCGCCCCGGCCGACCGGGCGTCGGGCTTCACTGGAGGGAACTTGATAACTCGACTCGCATCTTGCAGCTGCGGCCAACTCTCAGCCCGCGTCGATGGCGACCCGGTCCGCGTCTCGATCTGCCACTGCCTCGCTTGCCAGCGCCGCACCGGCAGTCCGTTTGCGCAGCAAGCACGGTTTTTGCGCGAGAACGTGGCCGTCGCCGGTAACGCGAGCACGCACGTCCTTGTCGGCGACGAGGGCTCGCGCGCCACCTTCCACTTCTGTCCGCTGTGCGGCGCCACGGTCTACTACCATGCCGAGGGGCTCGACGCGTTTCTGATCATTCCCGTTGGCGCTTTCGCGGATCCAGATTTCCCCTGCCCGACCGTGTCGGTCTACGAGAACAGGAAACACAGCTGGGTCGTCGCGCCGCCCGCCGCCGAGCACTACTAGGATTGTTGCCCGCCGCGACAGTCCGGCGTCAATGCGCCTTGGCCGGGCCCGGGCTGATATAGGTCAGCGGCTTGACCGGCACCGCGAGCGTGACCTCGCTGCGCTTTTTTAGACGGTCTTCGAACGTGAGCGTCAGCGCCACCGTCTCGCCGGCCTTGAGCTGGCGTTTGAGGTCGAGCAGCATGATGTGGTAGCCGCCCGAGGCGAGCTGCGTGACCTTGCCGGCCGGCAGCGCGATGCTCGCGACCTGCTGCATGCGCATCATGTCGCCCTTCATTTCCATCTGGTGCATCTCGGCGATGCCGGCCACCGGCGAGGCGACCTTGACCAGGCGCGCGTCGGCCGCCGCCTCGATGCGCAAAAACGCGCCCGTGCTGGTTTGCTGGGGCACGGTGGCGCGGATCCACGGTGCGCTGACCGTCACCTGCGCCGAGGCAGTGGCGGCGAAAGCGAGCATGGCGGCCATGCCGAACACGAATTTGTTCATCCGGTACTCATTTCACTGGTTTAGCGGCGCGACAGCGCCTCCTGGATTTTTTGCTCGGTCTCGTACTGGCTCAGCGCGTACACGGCCCAGATCGCCGCTGGGAGCCAGCCGATGATGATAAGTTGCGCAACCAGGCACACGACGCCGGCGATCGGGCGCCCGATCGTGAAAAACGTGAGCCACGGCAGAATCAGGGCAATTATCAGGCGCATTGTGCAATCCTTTCAGTTGGTAAGACGGGGGAAACCGGTAGCGATTATACAAGTTGGTTAACCTTACATTGTCTCCGAATGTCACGCCGCTTGATACGCCCAGGCGACCCCGCTCCCGCCTTGTCAGCGCTCGGCCTTGAACGCCTCGCGCTCGATCAGCACGGTCGAGACGCTGTCGGTGAGCCAGATCTGCCCGTCCTGGATCGTGCATTGCAGCTGCATGTTGCGGTTGGCCAGCTTTTGCAGGCCTTCGGCCGACTCGGACGGGATGTTAATCACGGTCAGGTTCTTGGCGCGCTCGAGCTTGTTGGCGATCTGCTTGTACCAGATGTGGCTGGTCGCCGCGTACGAATACACGATCACCTTGTTCGAACGCCCGCACGCCTTCATCAGGCGTTTCTCGTCGGGCTGGCCGACCTCGATCCACAGCTCGATGGCGCCGGTCAGGTCCTTCTGCCAAAGGTCGGGCTCGTCGGTGTCGAACAGTCCCTTGGTGAAGGTCAGCGCCTCGTTGGCGTGGATCGCGAACGCGAGCAGCCTGATCATCATGCGCTCGTCGGTCTCGGACGGATGGCGCGCCAGCGTGAGCACCTGGTCCTGGTAATAGTTGCGGTCCATGTCCGCGATCTGCAGATCCGCCTTGTAGATGGTAGCTTTGAGGGCCATTGATGCGCTTGCCTTTTTGGTGTGGAGATGCGGTGATTACTTGAAGACGACGGTCTTGTCGCCGTTTTGCAAAATGCGGTGTTCGACGAACCACTTGACGGCGCGCGCGAGCACCACGCATTCGACGTCGCGCCCGATCGCCGACAACGCCTCGGCGTCCATCGCGTGGTCGACCCGTTCGACATCCTGCTCGATGATCGGACCCTCGTCGAGGTCGCCCGTGACGAAATGGGCGGTCGCGCCGATCAGCTTGACGCCGCGGTGGTGCGCCTGCGCGTACGGCTTGGCGCCCTTGAAGCTCGGCAGGAACGAATGGTGGATATTGATCGCCTTGCCGCGCATCGCCTCGCACAGCGCCGGCGACAGGATCTGCATGTAGCGCGCCAGCACCACGAGCTCGATCTTGTGGCTGTCCATGAGCTCGAGGATGCGCGCCTCCTGCGCCTGCTTGGCGCCGGCGTCGGCGCCCGCGGCCAGCGGCAAATGGTGGAACGGGATGTTGTAGCTTGCCGCGAGCTGGTAGAAATCCATGTGGTTCGACACGATCGCCGGGATCTCGACGGGCAGCAGGCCGCTCTTGTAGCGGAACAGCAAGTCGTTGAGGCAATGGCCGATCTTCGACACCATCAGCAGCACGCGCGGCTTGACGTGCGCGTGGTGCAATTGGCCCGTCATCCGCATCTGCTCGCACAGCGCGGCAAAGCCGGCGCGCAACTGCAGGTCGCTGACCGCGGCGTCCTCGAGCGCGCAATGGACGCGCATGAAGAACAGCTTCGACTCGGCGTCGCCGAACTGGGCCGAATCGATGATGTTGCAGCCGTGGTCGGCAAGAAAACCCGAGACGCGGTGCACGATGCCGCGCTGGTCGAGGCAGGACAGGGTCAGGATGTATTCGGGATGGCTCATGGTTTTTGGGCGGCGCGGATGGGTCGCGATTTTGCGGGTCCGATATTGTCGCACGCGGCGGGCAATTCTTCCGCAATCTAAAAAAGCACGACCGTGCAATTTACGGTATAGTGGGCGTCCCGATTCCCCACACCCAAGGACCACGCCATGTCGAGCACCGCACCGATCAACGAGCAGTTCCGCCTCGCCGCCCGCCCCGTCGGGATGCCAAAACCGTCCGACTGGCAGCACACCACCGAGCCGCTGCGCGAACTGGCGGACGGCGAAATCACGGTCAAGGCGCTGTACCTGTCGCTCGACCCGGCCATGCGCGGCTGGATGAACGAGGGCAAATCGTACATCCGCCCGGTCGCCATCGGCGAAGTCATGCGCGCCGGCGGCGTCGGCGTCGTGGTCGACTCGAAGGATGCGCGCTTCGCCGTGGGCGACCATGTGTCGGGCGGCATCGGGGTGCAGCGTTACTGGACCGGCGCGGCCAACGACAAGACCGCCAACTTCTTCAAGATCGACCCGACGCTCGCGCCGCTGACGACCTGGCTCAACACGCTCGGCATGCCCGGCATGACCGGCTACTTCGGCCTGCTCGAAGTGGGCCTGCCGAAGGCGGGCGAGACCGTGGTGGTCTCGGGCGCGGCCGGCGCGGTCGGCATGGTGGTCGGCCAGGTCGCCAAGCAAAAGGGTTGCCGCGTGGTCGGCATCGCGGGCGGCAAGGACAAATGCGACTTCGTCGTCAAGGAACTCGGCTTTGACGCCTGCATCGATTACAAGGGCGGCAGCGTCAAGGACGGTCTCAAGGAACATTGCCCGGACGGCGTCGACGTATATTTCGACAATGTCGGCGGCGAGATCCTCGACACCGTGCTCACGCGCATCAACCTGAAGGCGCGCATCGTCATCTGCGGCGCGATCTCCCAATACAACAACACCACCGCGGTCAAAGGCCCGGCCAACTACCTGTCGCTGCTGGTCAACCGCGCGCGCATGGAAGGCATCGTCGTGTTCGACTACGCCGCGAAATACCACCTCGGCGTGGCCGAGATGGGCAAGTGGCTCAAGGAAGGCACGTTCAAGAGCGTCGAGGACGTGGTCGAGGGCATCGAAACTTTCCCCGATGCGCTGCTGATGCTGTTCGAAGGCAAAAATTTCGGCAAGCTCGTGTTGAAGGTGGCCGAGGCTTGACGGCTTGACGTCTTGATGTTGTCCTGACGTTGTCCTGATGTTGTCCTGATGTTGTCCTGAGGTTTCGATGGCGGGCTGCCCGGCGCGGCGGCCCGCCTGTTCCACCCCTCAGCCCCTTCCGCCCCCCCCCCGCGCTATCTGCCGCTTCCTTGACCGAACGCTTGCCCGTCCGCCGTTTGCGGAACTTGGCCAGACAAACAACGTCTGAATGTCGCGTGCTCATGCCGGGCGCGTCCATCCCTTGCCAGAGGGAGGCAATGCAATCGTCAAACCCGAGGACACCATGCAAGCAACACCCAACAGCCGCGCCATGCGCTCGCAAATGGAATCACAACTGAACTTCATGAGCGAGCTGACGGCGACCAGCGTCGATTCGCTGCGCAAGCTAAGCGAACTGAACATGCACTGGACACAGCAATTCGTCGAAGGCGCGTTCAACGCGAGCCGCCAGTTGCTCGCCTGCTCCGACGCCTTCCAGGTCGGATCGACCATGATGAACCAGATCCAGCCGGCGACCGACCGCCTCCGCCACTACCAGGAACAATTCATGAACGTGCTCGCAGGCGCCCAGATCGACCTCACGCGCGCCGCCGAGCACCACATGCCCGAAGCGGGCCTCAGCGCCGCCGCGCTCGCCGCCGCCTTGTTGCAACAGGGCGCCGGCGGCGCCGAGAGCGCGCCCCCGCGGCGCGAAGGCGGCGCCACCTTCGACACCTGGAGCGGACCGGCTTTTGCCGGCGGCAACGGCCGGCACGAGACGCACTAAGGCTGTCCGCGCCACCGCACGGATCCAGTTCAATCACAGCAAACATTTACGGAGCTCACAATGTCAAACACTGGCAAGCCGAAAAGCCGATCCTCGATGGACGCCCTTGAATTGCTCAAGGCCGACCACGACAAGGTCAAAAGTCTGTTTCGCGAATTCGAAAGCATGAAGGGCAGCGACCAGGACGACGACGAACGCAAGGCCGAACTGGTCGACGAAATCTGCTACGAGCTGACCTTGCACACGATGATCGAGGAAGAAATCTTCTATCCCGTGGTGCGCTCGGCGATCGACAACGACGACATGATGGACGAGGCCGATGTCGAGCACGCGGGCGCGCGCGAGCTGATCAGCCAGCTCGAGGTCATGTACCCCGGCGACGACCACTTCGACGCCACGGTCACCGTGCTAGGCGAAGAAATCGCCCACCACATCGAGAAAGAAGAAGCCGAGATGTTCGACGCCGCGCGCGAAGCGGGGCTCGACCTCGAGGACCTCGCCGAACAACTTCTCGCGCGCAAGGAGGAACTCGAGGAGGACCTGACCTCGCCGTCGGCCACGCTCGACGCGGCGCTGCCGCACGAAAAGGCGCGCCGCCAGCCGCGTTCGCCTGACTGAGCAGACTGCGCATACAGCGGGCACGGGGGCGGAACTATTGAAATTGAGCGCCCCTCTAATCCCACGAGCGCAGCAATGCGAGCGCACAGACAGGCGGTCGCACCGGGCCGTTACTTCTCGTACTGATACTGATGTACACCCAAGGAGATCGACATGGCAACTAGTAAAGACAGCGGCAGCAAGGGCGCAGGCAGCCAGGCCGGCAACTCGCAGAAGGGTAGTAGCGGCAGCGCGACACCGGCCAAGCGCGGGTTCGCCGCGATGGACGAAAAGCAGCAGCGTGAGATCGCCAGCAAGGGCGGCCAGGCTGCGCACCAAAAAGGCACGGCGCACGAATTCGATTCCGAAGAGGCGCGCCGGGCCGGGCAAAAAGGCGGCGAGGCGGTCAGCCGCGACCGCGAGCACATGGCCGACATCGGCCGCAAGGGTGGCGAGAGCCGCCAGTCGGCGGCGCGCGCCAACGCCGCCGCCGCCGAAGCGGGCAACACCGCGCGTGGCGCAGCGGGTGCAAAAGCGGGCGGGGCCAAGGGCGACCGCCAGGGTGGCAAGGACGAAGGCTAACGGCGTTGGAGCCGCTTGGCGCGGCTGTGTAGGGCATTGGTAAAAGCGACCGGGGATGCTCTCCCCGGTTTTTTATTGAGCGATTGGTTTGGATCCCGGCCTGTTTGGCCCCTTGTCCCAACAGAAATCGCTGCCCCAACAACAGCACAAACACAAACCAACATCGTCCTCGCGCAGGCGGGGACCCATAGAACGTCGGCTCTAAGCAACTGTTCTATGGATCCCCGCCTGCGCGAGGACGATGTGGTGGTGGATTTTGTCCTGTGGCCAGCGCGGATTTTTTGCTTAGCCTATAATTTCAGTAATTCCTGAAATTACAAACTATCCGAGAAAACCCATGACCAACCTCAGCCCCCTGGCCCAGAAATTCATCCTCCACTTCGGCGAAATGGGCAGCCGCTGGGGCATCAACCGCACCGTCGGCCAGATCTACGCCCTGCTCTACGTGCTGGCCACCCCGCTCAACGCCGACGACATCGCCGAGCACCTCGCGTTCTCGCGCTCGAACGTCTCGATGGGGCTCAAGGAATTGCAATCCTGGCGCCTCGTCAAGTTGCTCCACAAACCCGGCGACCGCCGCGAATACTTCGAACCGCCCAAGGACATCTGGGACATCTTCAAGGCCCTGCTCGAAGAGCGCCGCCGGCGCGAAGTCGAGCCGACCCTGTCGATGCTGCGCGACGCCCTGCTCGAAACCCCGGTCACCGACGCCGACCGCGTCGCCCAGCAACGCATGCGCGAAATGTACGACCTGATCGAGCTCTCGAGCTCCTGGTTCGACGACGTCCAGCGCCTCTCGCCCGAAACCCTGACCTCGCTCATGAAGATGGGCTCGACCGTCAAAAAGCTGCTCAACGTCGGCGACAGCGTGCGCGACACCTTCCGCATCAAGCGCACCGGCCCGGACGACACGGCCGACCAGGCCACCCCGGCCGAGGCCCCCGCCCCCAAACAAGGCGAGTGAGATGCGCCCCGCCCCCGTGCGCCTGCCGCTGGCGCTTGCCATCACGCTCGCCCTGGTGGTCAAGGTCATCATCCTGAGCCTGCTCTGGAAGGCATTCTTCTCGTCCCCCCAAACAAAAAAAATGCGCCTGCCCACCGAGCAGGTCGAGCAAAGGCTGCTCGGCACGCAGGCGCCCGTCCCACCTCCCATGAGAGCCGCGCATGATTCCCTTAGATGACGTCGTCAGCCTGTCGCGCCTGCAGTTCGCCGCGACGGCCATGTTCCACTTCCTGTTCGTCCCGCTCACGCTCGGCCTGTCCTGGATCCTGGTCATCATGGAGTCGGTCTATGTGATGACCGGGCGCGTGATCTACCGCGACATGACCAAATTCTGGGGCAAGCTGTTCGGCATCAATTTCGCGATGGGCGTGACCACCGGGATCACGCTCGAGTTCCAGTTCGGCACCAACTGGGCCTATTACTCGCACTACGTGGGCGACATCTTCGGCACCCCGCTCGCGATCGAGGGCATGATGGCCTTCTTCCTCGAATCGACCTTTGTCGGCCTGTTCTTCTTCGGCTGGTCGCGCCTGTCGAAGGTGCAGCACCTGTTCGTGACCTTTCTGGTCGCGCTCGGCTCGAGCCTGTCGGCACTGTGGATCCTGATCGCCAACGGCTGGATGAACAACCCGGTCGGCGCCGAATTCAACTTCGAAACCATGCGCATGGAGCTCGTCAGCATCAGCGAGGTCATCTTCAATCCGGTGGCCCAGGTCAAGTTCGTCCACACGGTCGCGGCCGGCTACGTGACGGCCTCGATGTTCGTGCTCGGCGTCTCGAGCTTTTACCTGCTCAAGGCGCGCGACGTTCCGTTCGCGCTGCGCTCGTTCGCTATCGCGGCCGCCTTCGGCCTGGCCTCGACAATGTCGGTGATCGTGCTCGGCGACGAATCGGGCTACACCGCCGGCGAGGTCAACAAGGTCAAGCTGGCAGCCATCGAGGCCGAATGGGAAACCGAGCCCGCGCCGGCCGGCCTGACCCTGGTCGGCCTGCCCAACAACGAAACCGAACGCACCGACTACGCGGTCAAGATCCCCTACGTGCTCGGCCTGATCGCCACGCGCTCGCTCGACAAACCGGTGACCGGCATCAAGGAACTCAAGGCGCAGCACGAGGCGCGCATCCGCAACGGCATGCTGGCCTACGCCGCGCTCACGCGCCTGAAAAAGGGCGACAAGTCCGAAGCCGCGCGCGCCGACTTTTTGCGCCTCAAGGCCGACCTCGGCTACGGCCTGCTGCTCAAAAAATACACCGTCAATGTGGTCGACGCGAGCGAGGCCCAGATCAAGCTCGCTGTGGGCGATACGATCCCGAAGGTGGCACCGCTGTTCTGGTCGTTCCGGATTATGGTCGGCCTCGGTATCCTGTTCCTGTTCATCTTCAGCGCCGCGTTCTATTTCCTCGTACGCAAGCGGCTCGCACGCCAGCGCTGGCTGCTCAAGCTCGCCGTGTGCGCGATCCCCCTGCCCTGGGTCGCGGCCGAACTGGGCTGGGTGGTGGCCGAATACGGCCGCCAACCGTGGACCATCGCCGGCGTGCTGCCGACCCATCTGTCGTCGTCGACGCTGCAGCCGTCGAGCCTGTATTTCAGCCTGGCCGGCCTGCTCGCTTTCTACAGCCTGCTGTTCGTGGTCGAGATGGGCCTGATGATCAAATACGTGCGGCTCGGCCCGAGCAGCCTGCACACCGGCAAATACCACTGGGAACAAGAGGACGAGGACGAGGCCGCAATCCCCGCCACAGCGGGAGGGACACTCCATGCTGTTTGATTACGTCACACTCAAGGTGATCTGGTGGTGCTTCGTCGGCGTGCTGCTGATCGGCTTCGCGATCACCGACGGCTTCGACTTCGGGGTCGGCATTTGGCTGCCGCTGCTGGGCAAGGACGACATGCAGCGCCGCATCATCATCAACACGATCGGCCCGACCTGGGAGGGCAACCAGACCTGGTTCATCGCCGGCGGCGGCGCCCTGTTCGCGGCCTGGCCGCTGGTCTACGGCGCCGCGTTCTCGGGCTTTTACATCGCGCTGATGCTGTTGCTGTTCGCGCTGTTCTTGCGCCCGGTCGGCTTCGACTACCGCTCCAAGCTGGCCGATCCACGCTGGCGTTCGGCCTGGGACTGGGGCTTGTTCGCCAGCGGCCTGGTGCCGCCTTTGATCTTCGGCATCGCCTTCGGCAACCTGCTGCAGGGCGTGCCGTTCCGCTACGACGACAGCATGCGCCTCGAGTACACGGGCAATTTCTTCGACATGCTCAACCCCTTCGGCCTGCTCGCCGGCGCGCTCGGCGTGAGCATGCTGGCGATGCACGGCGCCACCTTCTTGTACCAGAAGACCGACGACGTGATCGCCGAACGGGCGCGCCGCGCCGCGATCGGCGCCGCCGGCGTGACGCTGGCCCTGTTCGCCTTGGCCGGGGCCTGGGTCGCGTTCGGCATCGAGGGCCACCGGATCACGGCCTCGCCGCCGCTCGACTCGGCCTTCATGCCGCCGGCCAAGACGGTCGCGCTGGCGACCGGCGCCTGGCTCGACAACTACACGCGCTGGCCGCTGACGCTGCTGTTCCCGGCGCTCGGCCTCGGCGGGGCCGTGCTCGCGGCCGGCGCCTGCCTGTTGCGGCGCAGCCTCGCCGCGTTCATCGCCAGCGGCGCCTCGGTCGCGGGCATCGTGCTCACGGCGGGCGCTGCGATGTTCCCGTTCATCATGCCCTCCTCGCTCGCGCCCGACAGCGGCCTCACAGCCTGGGACGCGGTCGCCAGCCACAAGAGCCTGGCCGTGATGTTCTGGGTCATGGTCGTGTTTTTGCCCGTGGTGAGCATGTACACGGGCTGGGTCTACAGCATCATGCGCGGCAAAGTGACGGCCGCGCGCATCCGCGAAAACACGCACGAATCGTATTAAACAGGAGCTAACAATGTGGTACTTCACCTGGATTTTGGGCCTCGGCTTCGCGCTCGGCGCGGCCGTCATCAATGTGATGTGGCTGGAGGCGAATTACGCCTTCGGCGAGCGCGACGAGCAGACCACGCTCGAGCGCTTCATCGAGGCCGGCAAGGCAGATACCGGATCGGCAAAATGAGGTCCGTGGTAAGCTGCGCGCTCTCCCCCTTTTGAAGCGCGCAGCATGCAGCCCCTGAAATACCTGAGCCACTATTCCGACCAGACGCGCGAGCAGGTGTCGCGCCTGATCGAACAGGACAAGCTGGGCGAGGTGCTCACCTCGCGCTATCCGCGCGCGCACGGGGTGCGCACCGACAAGGCCTTGTACGACTACGTGCAGGACCTCAAGACCGAATTCCTGCGCAACGCCGAACCGATCAACAAGGTCGCCTTCGACAGCAAGATCCAGATCATCCAGCACGCGCTCGGCCTGCACACGACCGTCTCTCGCGTGCAGGGCAACAAGCTCAAGGCCAAGCACGAGATCCGCGTGTCGAGCCTGTTCAAGGACGTGCCGCTCGAGTTTTTACGCATGATCGCCGTGCACGAGCTCGCGCACGTGAAGGAAAAGCAGCATGACAAGGCGTTCTATAAGCTTTGCTCATATATGGAGCCGAATTATCACCAATACGAATTCGACCTCCGGCTTTACCTTACCCAACTAGATCTCTCGCCCGAACGACTTTGGTAAACAAAGGACGGTCGAGAAGCGCCAACGCGAATTGGCTACGCTTCAAGATCGCGGCCATTGTTGGGCGGTGTGCTTTACCCGTAAAATCTCGACCGTCTCGCCCAGTACGCGGTAAATGACAACATAACTCCCATGCGCAATCAGCTAGCGCGTGCCGCGCTTTCTGCCATTGCGTCCGAGTTCCGGGTGCAACGCCAAGGGATTTACGCTTAGTTCAATCAGGTCGACCATCTTCCCGGCGTTCGCAGGACTGTCGAGGTCAATGTGCCGACCGATCTTAATCAGATCGTTGATCGCCTGTTTTTTCCAATTGATGCGATACACAGGATGCGCCTACCGCTTGATCGCAGCGCGGACCCGACGCATCGCCTCGTCATGCGGGACGGTAGCGCTGCTATCGTCGATCGCTTCTTGTATCTCTACCTCTAGCCACTTTATGTAGGCAGCCGCAGCATGGGCATCTTTCATGGCGGACGCGCGATCCGGACGCTTGGTAGCCGTAACGCTGTTGGGGTTGTAGTCCGAAGCGTCGACCTCGAAGCGCGAAATGCCCACCCCCATCAAGTATTCGACCAAGGTGTCGAGCCTTCGGAAGACGCGCACCTGCTTGGTCCGCTGCGTTGCCAGCACGCGCTTGGTCACGCCATATTTCACGAGGATGCTCCATCCGCCTTCTTGTCCGACAACGTGGGCACTTCGCACGACTCCGGCTTCGGCCAGCGTTGTCAAGGCCGCGTGGTCTATCGTTTCTCCCGACATGAGTTTTTCCCGGTTCGCAACCTGTCAAATATCTATTACATTATCCGCGAATAATAGAAGCGTGCAAGGGGAGTCCGCGACGAACGCATCTCCCCCCGATTTCAAATCCCGCGTCGTTTGTTGCATGCATACAGCATAAATTGCAACATCGCCAATGCGCAGCTAAAGCTGTCGACATTCCCTCCTGCCAAGTATAAAGTGGACCGATAGTCCAGCCGAGGCTGGCTGGTACGGGTCCGCGCCAAGGCGCGCGACTCCTGAGTGTCTTGTTCCCTTGGGCTCATATGGCATTCCCGAACGTGAATTCCCCCTCCTCTGCCGCGGCGCGCCGCACGTGCGCGCTCGCGCTCGCGCTGGGACTGGCGGCCGGCCACGGCGCGGCGCTGGCCGCGGCCGAGGCGGCCGACATGGCGCCAGAGCGCGCCGCCGACAAGCCGCTCTGGTCGTTCGGCGGCTTCGGCACGCTCGGCGCCACGCATTCGGGCGAACGCGCGGCCGACTTCAGCGCGACCATCCTCAAACCCAACGGCGCCGGCCACACGCGGCGCTGGAGCGGCGACGTCGACAGCCGCCTCGGCGTGCAACTCGACTTTGCGCCGGGCGAACGCTGGTCCGGGGTGCTGCAGGTGATCAGCGAACAGGGGCTCGACAACAACTACCGCCCGATCGTCGAATGGGCCAACGTCAAGTTCCAGGCCACGCCCGACCTCGCCTTGCGCGCCGGCCGCATCGCGCTGCCCCTGTTTTTGGTGGCCGACCACCGCAAGGTCGGCTATGCGATTCCCTGGGCGCGCCCGCCGATCGAACTCTACAGCCTGGTCCCGATCAGCAACAGCGACGGCGTCGACCTCAGCTACCGCTGGCAAAGCGGCGCCGCCAAGCACCTTACCCAGGCCTTCGTCGGACGCAGCGTCGTCAAGCTGTGGGACGGCGCCAGCGCCAGGGCGCGCGGCCTGGCCGGGATCGCCAACACGGCCACGATCGGCGCGGCCACGCTGCGCGCCAGCGTGTTTAGCTCCTCGCTCACGATCGACATCGCGCGCCCGCTGTTCGACGCGTTCCGCCAGTTCGGGCCGCAGGGCGCCGCGCTCGCCGAAAAATACGATGTCGCCCCCAAACGCGCGACCGCCTGGAGCGTCGGCGCGAGTTACGATCCGGGCGGCTGGTTCGTCATGAGCGAGTTCGGGCACATGAACACCGACTCGTATTTTGGCGACCGCTCCAGCATGTACGCGAGCGCGGGCTACCGCCTGCGCGACTTCACGCCCTACCTGACGTTTGCGCGCACCCGCGTGCACAGCGCGACGCGCGACGACGGCCTGGACCTGGCCGGGCTGCCGCCGCCGCTGGCCGCGGCCGGCGCCGCGCTGAACGCGGGCCTGAACGCGGTGCTGATCGCGGTGCCGGTCCAATCGAACATCACGGCCGGGCTGCGCTGGGACTTGCGCCCCAATTACGCGCTCAAGCTGCAGTTCGAGCGGCTCACGCCGCGCGACGGCTCGCCCGGCACCCTGATCAACGCGCAACCGGGCTTTCGCTCGGGCCGCCCGGTCCACGTGACGAGCGTGCTGCTCGACTTTGTGTTTTGAGGCGGCCCATGCCCATGCACCCGCCCCCATGCACACTCAGGCACACGCTGGCCGCGCTCGCGCTGGCGCTGGCGGCGGCGCACGCCCACGCGGGCGAACTGGTCGTCATCGTCTCGGCCAGGAGCGCGGTCGATGCGATGCACGCGCAGCAGGTGGCCGACATCTTCCTCGGCCAGGTCGGGCGCTTCCCCGGCGGCGCCGAAGCCGTCGCGCTCGACCACCGGGTCGGCTCGCCCCTGCGCGACGAGTTCTACAGCAAGGTGGCGGCCAAGTCGCCGTCGCTGGTCAAGGCCTACTGGACCAAGATGATCTTCACGGGCCGCGGCCGGCCGCCGCGCGAGGCCGGCGGCAGCGCGGCGGTCCGCAAGATGGTGGCCGACGACCCGGCCCTGATCGGCTACATCGACAAGTCGGCGCTCGACGCCAGCGTCAAGACGGTATTGGTGGTGCACTGAAGGATGCATATGGCAGACGTCCCGCTTGAAGGCCGCGAGCACGCGGCGGTGGCCGGCGCCGAGCGCGCCGCGCTGCTGCGTTGGCTCGGCCTCGGCCTGCCCTCGTACGCGACGCTGCCGCTGTTCTCGCTGCTGCTGCTCGGGGCCATCTGGATTTTCACGGTGCAGTCGATCCGCACCGAGCGCGCCCAGGCCGAGACGGCCGCGCGCAGCTCGACCCAGGAGCTGATCGACACCTACGAGGCGCAGATGGCGCGCAACCTCGACGGCATCGACCAGACTCTCAAGGTGCTCAAGTACGCGGTCGAACTCGAGGGCGCGCGCGGCGCCCTGCCCGCCCTCAACAAACAGGGCCTGCTGCCGCCGTCGCTGGTGTTCACGGTCAGCATCGCCGACCGCGACGGCATGGTGGTGGCGAGCAGTCCGCCCGGCCCGATGCCCGACATCTCGGGCAAGCGCTATTTCACGGTGCACCGCGACGCCGCCGTCGACACCCCCTTCGTCAGCCAGGTGCAGGCCGGCGCGGGCGGCGCGCGCATGCATTTTTCGCGGCGCATCCACGACGCCGGCGGCGGCTTCGGCGGCGTGGCCGTGCTCGAAATCGACCCGGCCTATTTCACCAGCGCCTACGAGCATTCGCGCCAGGGCGCGCAGGGCCTGCTCGGCGTGTTCGGTCCGGAGGGCGTGTTCCGCGCCTTGCGCATCGGCGACAAGCTGTCGTGGGGCGGGCGCGCCTTCAGACCTGGCGCCGCGCACGGCGCGCCCGAGCCGACCGCGAGCCCGTGGGACGGGGTGCGCCGCTACACGGCGGTGCGCGAGCTGCACGGCTTCCCCCTGAGCGTGGTGGTCGGCCTGTCCGAGGACGAGCAGATGAGCGCCTTCGCCCAACATAGGCGCAGCTACCTGTGGTCGGCCTCGAGCGCGAGCGCGCTGCTGATCCTGGTGGTCACGATCGTGTGCGTTTGGTCGTGGCAGCTGATCCGCGGCCAGCGCGGCATCCGGCGCGCGCAGGAGACCTACGCGGCCGCCTCCGAGGCCAGCCCCGACGGCTTCTTCGTCATGCGCAGCGTGCTTGACGCCGACGGCGGCGTGATCGACTTCGTGCTCGAGGCGACCAACACGCGCGCCGAGCAAATGGCCGGGCAGACCAAGGAGCAGCTGCACGGGGCGCGCCTGTGCAACCTGATCCCGGCGTACCGCCACAACGGCGTGTTCGCGCAGCTGGTCAAGGCCATGAACGAGGGCGGCGTGCACGAGGCCGAATGGCAGGGCGGCACCCCCGCCATGCGCGGGATCTGGATGCACCGCCAACTGGTCGGGGTCGAGGGCGGCGTGGTGGCGATCATCCGCGACATCACCGAGCGCAAGCTGGCCGACGAGCGGATCCGCCACATGGCGCACCACGACACGCTGACCGGTCTGCCCAACCGCAGCCTGATCCGCGAGCGCATCGAGCAGGCGATCGCGGGCGCGCAGGTCACGGGCGGCTGCGTGGCGGTCGCCTTCATCGACCTCGACGGCTTCAAGCTGGTCAACGACGGCCTCGGGCACAAGGCCGGCGACGAGCTGCTCAAGGTGGTCGGCCAGCGCATGATGCACTGCCTGCGGAGGGAAGACACCGTGGGCCGCTTCGGCGGCGACGAATTCGTGCTGATCCTGAGCGACGCCGGCGCGAGCGCGCAGACGATCGCGCCGGTGCTCGAGAAGGTGCGGCAGGCGGTGGTCGCGCCGTTCATGCTGGGCGGGCAGGACGTGCGCATCGGCTGCAGCATGGGGGTGGTGCTGTATCCGAGCGACGGGGACGACCCCGACACCTTGATCATCAACGCCGACGCGGCGATGTACCGCGCCAAGGAGATGGGCAACAACAACATCCAGTTCTACACGAGCGAGATGAACGCGAGCGGCGAGGAGAAACTGAGCCTGCTCGAGGGCCTGCGCAACGCGCTCGAGCAGAACCAGCTGCGGCTCGTGTACCAGCCCAAGGTGGACCTGCGCAGCGGCCTGGTATTCGGGGTCGAGGCGCTGATCCGCTGGCACCATCCCGAGCATGGCGTGATCTCGCCGCTGCGCTTCATCGGGCTGGCCGAGGACAGCGGCCTGATCGTCGAGATCGGCGAGTGGGTGCTTCAGACGGCGTGCCGCCAGAACCGCGCCTGGCAGGTGGCGGGGCTGGCGCCGATCACGGTGTCGGTCAATGTGTCGCCGCGCCAGTTCGCCGAGAAGCGGCTGGTCGAGCGGGTCGCGCAGGCGCTGCGCGAGAGCAGCCTGGCGCCGCAGGCGCTCGAACTCGAAGTGACCGAGAGCCTGATCATGCGCGACCTGACGCAGTCGGTCGGCAAGATGCGCGAGCTCGAGGAGATGGGCGTGCGGCTGTCGATCGACGATTTCGGGACCGGTTACTCGAGCCTGTCGGCGCTCAAGTCATTCCCGATCAGCAGCCTGAAGATCGATATGTCGTTCATCAGCGAGCTGGCCGAGAACGCCGACGACCAGGCGATCGCGATGGCGATCATCTCGCTCGGGCACAAGCTCAATTTGCGGGTGATCGCCGAGGGCGTCGAGAACGAGCAGCAGCGCGACTTCTTGCGCGAGAACGACTGCGACGAGATCCAGGGTTTTCTGATCAGCCCGCCGGTGGCGCCGGGGCGGATCGCGGAGATGCTGGTGGCGCAGGCGAATGCGCGGGCGGGTGCGGTGGTGCAGTAAGTTTGTCACGCCCAAGGCGATTCAGAAATCGTATCGAGGAAAACTCAAGAAACATAAACCAACATCGTGCTCGCGGATGCGGGGACCCATAGAACGTCAGCTCAGAGCTAACGTTCTATGGGTCCCCGCCTTCGCGAGGACGATGTTGGTTTGGGTTCGTTGAGCTAGTCACTACGCGATTTCTGCGCCCTGTAGACAGCGAATCAACTCGCCCGGGTCCTGCTCGACCATCATGAGCGCCGCGTGCTGTGCGCGCACGAAGCCCTCGCCCTGCATGTGCGCCACCAGCTTGACCAGCCCGTCATAGTAGCCATTCACATTGAGCACGCCGACCGGCTTGGCGTGGATGCCGAGCTGCGACCAGGTCAGCATCTCGAACAGCTCCTCGAGCGTGCCCATCCCGCCCGGCAGCGCGATGAAGCCGTCGGACAGCTCGGCCATCATGGCTTTGCGCTCGTGCATGTCCTTGACCACGAACATGCGCGTCAGGCCAGTGTGCCCGACCTCGCGCTCGAGCAGCGCGCGCGGGATCACCCCGCTGGCCTCGCCGCCGAGGCGCAGCACCTCGTCGGCGATCACGCCCATCAGTCCGACATTGCCGCCGCCGTACACCAGCCCGATATTAAGTTCGACCAGCGCGCGCGCCATCTCGCGCGCGGCCCCGGCGTACAGCGGCGAGACCCCGTGCGAGGCGCCGCAGTAGACCGCGATCGCCTTCATTAGTCGTCTTCCAGCTCTTCTTTCGCGGCCTCGACGTCGAGCCGCTCCATCGCGTCCTGCGGTTCGACCGCGGCGGCCTGCTCGTAGAGCTTGACCGCGTCCGCCATTTTCTTGTTGCCGTCGAGCGTGACGAGCGCGTTCGCGTATTCGATGCGTCCGATCGCCGAGTCGTCGTTGAGCTCGATCGCCTTTTTGAAGGCCTTGTACGACTCCTCCTTTTTGACGCCGTAGGTCAGCCCGCCGATCATGGCGCCGACGCTGCCGATGATCTCGGCGTGGAAGGCGCCGAGCGCGATGTGGGCGTCGGAATGGGCAGGCGCCAGCGCGATCGTCTTGTCGAGGCTCGAGCGCACCTTGGGCGCGATGCCCTGGGCCAGCGCCTTGACCACCGAGATGCCCTGCGCGTAGCGGCCCAGCGCGTACGCATGCCAGTAGTAGCCGGCCGAATTGTCCGGCTGCTCGGCCTGCTGGCGCTCGCAACGCTCGACCACCTCTTCGAACAGTGCCAGTTTTTTCTTCTCGTTCGTCTCGAGGTAGTTGGCGTAAATGCAGGTGGCCTTGTGCGCGACCGCGTAGCCGTCGACGCCAACAGCGAGTCCCAGCTTGGTAGCCTCTTCGAACTGCCCCGCGTGGAAGGCGATCCAGGCGTCGACCAGCGCCGCCTTTTTAGGGAACGGCTCGGCGTCGCCGACGTGCAGGCGCGGCCAGGCTTTTTTGAGGCTGGCGGCGGTGTAGACGTAGCCGTCTTCGGGGTACGGGAATTTGGTCCAGGCCATCGGGGTCTCCTTACTTGAGTTGTTTTAGGTATTCTTCGGACAGTTTTTCAAACAGCAGCCGGGTGTCGCCGCGCAGGTAGGGGCCGATCAGCGACAGCACCTGGTAGCAACCGCGCGCGAGCGCGTCGGCCATCGCTTGCTGCTCGGTGTATTTGCGCGGATTGCGCACGTATTCGTACGACAGCCAATAGGTGGCGACGACGACCATATTGGTGGCCATGGCGTTGATCTCGGCCTCGGACGCCTCGAGCGAGCGTTCGGTGCGCAGGTCTTCGCACAGCTGCCTGGCGACCTTGATTTTATGCGCGAGGATCAGCTTGAAGTGCAGCTCGAGTTTGCGGTTGCGCGAGAGCAGGTCGTTGAGGTCGCGGTAGAAGAAGCGGTAGCGCCAGATCAGTTCGAACATCAGGTGTAAGTACAGCCACACGTCCTCGATGTTGGAGCGGCGCCCGTCGGGCACCTGCAGGATGCGCTCGATCTCGGCCTCGAACTGGACGAAGATCGAATTGACGATGTCGTCCTTGTTGCGGAAGTGGTAGTACAGGTTGCCGGGGGAGATATTCATCTCTTCGGCGATCACGGTGGTCGTGATATTCGGCTCGCCGAATTCATTGAACAGCCGCAGGGACAATTCGAGGATGCGTTCGCGGGTGCGGCGTGGAGCTTTTTGGAGCATAAAGAGCGGCCTCTGTTTTTTTCTGCATTAAGCATAACACCGAATAGCGGGACAATAACAGCCCTGCTGGAATGCCGTCGATCGCACAATGGGGTCGGCGCCTCAGGAGCCGTGCCGTCAAAACCTACAAATCAAAAACCAACATCGTCCTCGCGCAGGCGGGGACCCATAGAACAGTTGCTCTAAGCCGCTGTTCTATGGGTCCCCGCCTGCGCGAGGACGATGTGGTGGTTTTTCTGGCTTTGCTTTTACTTCCACCGCTGGGCCTACTGCTTGGACAACTCGGCCACCTTGAGGCAGTGCTCCAAATCGTCAAGCGCGCGCGACAGACGCGCCAGCGCGCCGCCCGGCTTCTCCTCGTGCACCAGCGTCAGGCTGGTGTCGCGCAGCACCGACAGCTTGAGCTTGAGGCCGTGGCGCGCGAGCTTCGGCCCGAGCTCGGCGCTGCGCTCGAGCAGCATCAGGCGCGTGTTCTGGTAGGCGCGCTCGCACATCCGGCGCCGGTTCGAATAGCTGAAGATGTTGGTGAAGAACAGCTCGGCGTCGTCCTGGTTCGGCTGGAACAGCAGGATGTCGGCCCCGGGGTGGCTGCGCTCGTAGCTGGCCATGCCGGTCTCGAGGCGCGAATGCAAAATCGCGCGCAGCGTCTGCGACAGCACGTCGAGCAGGCCGCCGCCGGCGAGCTTGCCGGCGTCGTGGTGGAACTTGGCGTTGTAGGCGACGATCGGGTTCACGCAAAACAGCAGGTCGGCGCCCTGCTCGAGCGCGATCGAGGCGTGCATGGTCTTGCGCACCGCGCCGTCGACGAAATGGTGGCCCTTGATCTCGACCGGCGGGAACAGCCCCGGCACCGCGGCGCTGGCCTGCACCGCGAGCGAGATCGGGGTCGTGTCCCACGGCGCCTCGCCGAAGCGCACCGCCTCGCCCGTGTCGAGGTCGGTGGCGACGATCACCAGTTTGCGGCGCAGCTTGCGGAAGTCGTTGCTGCGCCCGGGCAGCGCAAAGGTCGCTTTGAGGTAGTTGTTGATGCCATCGCCCGAGATGATCCCGGCCGGCAGCGCCTCCTTGAAGCGCTCGAACGAGGCGACCAGACTGCGCCGCGTGCGCGCATAGTGGAACAGCGATTCGACGAACAGGCCGGGCACGAGGGCGAGGCGCTTGCGGAACTCGGCGCTGGCCGGGCGCAGCAAAATCTCCGGCTTGAGCACCTTGGTGCCGGCGGACTGCTCGACGTCACTCTCGATGAACATGCGGCACATCTGGCGCGGGGTGATGCCGTTGGCCAGCCCGGCGGCGACGAGGCCGCCGGCACTGATGCCGACGTAGATGTCGAGGCCGTTCAGGTCCAGCCCCTCGATCGATTCCTCGAGCGCGGCCAGGGCCCCGATCTCGTAGACCGCCGCCAGCGGGCCGCCGCCGGCCAGCGCCAGGCCGATGCTGGGCCGGGAAGTCGGTGGGGCGGTTTTGGCGGGGGCGGCTGTCGTCATCGGAATCGGATTCTATTTGGTATAAAAAAAGGGCTTGTGCAGCGCACAAGCCCCAATCATGCGTCTGTCCAGATCCCCCAGACCTGGCCTGCGAACAGGCCAGGGGTGAAGACTGGGGGAAACGGTAGGCCGGCTATTACGCGGCGCTGGTGTCGGCTGCGGGCGCTGCTGCTGGAGCGGCGACTTTTTTGACTGCCGGCTTGCGCACGGCGGCTTTTTTCACGGCTGGCTTGGCTGCTGCCGGCTTGGCTGCGGCGACCTTTTTGGCCGGCGCTTTGACGGCTGCGGCCTTTTTAGGCGCTGCCTTGGCGGCTGCTTTTGGCGCCGCTTTTTCGGCCTTGGCGACCGGCTCTTTTTTGCCGGTCATCTGCGAGACGGCCTTGCTCAGTTGCTCGACGCGGCGGGTCAGCGCCTGGATGTCTTTTTGGGTCGGCACGCCGATGGTGCCCAGGGCGCGTGCGACGCGGTCTTCGAACACTTGCTCGAGCTTGTCCCACGAACCGGAGGCTTGCTTGCTCACGCCGTCGGCGACCTTGTTGACGGTGTCGGTGACTTCCGAGACTTTGTCTTCGGCCATCATGCGGGTGCGCTTTTGCAGGTCGGTGCCTTCCTTGACCAGCTTGTTGAACACGCGGCCGCCTTCTTCCTGCGCCTTGGCGAATGCGCCGAGGCCGGCTTGCCAGATCTGGGAAGCCGAGGTGCGAACAGCGCTAGCCAATTGTTTGTCTTCGTTTTTTGCCAGTGTCTTGAGTTTCTTAACCATCTTTAGCTCCCAGTATCGTAAGTCGGAAATTGAATAAAACCTTTTTTGATGAGACCATTCTAGAGAGCAAAAGTAGAGATCGGGTTCTAATACGATAGAGACCTGCTTCTAAATAACATCGAAGCGCGAAGATCGTGCGTAAGACTTCTTGCCAAGCGAGCACTTGCCTGTAATGATTGGCGTATAGATTTGCACAACCAACATAAAGGGAGATCAAGATGCAGTATTTTGTCACCGGAGCGACTGGGTTCATCGGCAAGCGGCTCGTCAAGAAGCTGTTGGCACGCAAGGGCAGCGTGGTGCACTTCCTCATGCGCGAGGCCAGCCGCGACAAGCTGCCCGAGCTGCTTGCGTATTGGGGCGTGACCAAGGCGCGCGCGGTTCCCGTGTTCGGCGACCTGCGCCAGCCCAAACTGGGCGTCTCCAAGGACGATATTAAAAAGCTCGGCAAATCGATCGACCATTTCTTCCACCTGGCCGCGATCTACGACATGACCGCCGACGCCGAGGAGCAGATGGCCGTCAACGTCGACGGCACGCGCAACACGGTCGACCTGGCCAACGCCATCGGCGCCGGCTGCCTGCACCATGTGAGCTCGATCGCCGCCGCCGGCATGTTCGAGGGCATCTTCCGCGAAGACATGTTCGACGAGGCCGAAGGGCTCGACCACCCCTACTTCGCCACCAAGCACGAGTCCGAAAAAATCGTGCGCGCCGAGACCAAGGGCGCCTGGCGCGTGTACCGCCCGGGCCTCGTGGTCGGCGACTCCAAGACGGGCGAGATGGACAAGATCGACGGCCCTTACTATTTCTTCAAATTGATCCAGCGCATCCGCCAGCTGCTGCCGCCATGGATGCCGACCATCGGCCTCGAGGGCGGCCGCATCAATATCGTGCCGGTCGACTACGTGGTCAATGCGATGGACCACATCGCCCACCTGCCCAAACTCGACGGCCAGGCCTTCCACCTGACCGACCCGGACCCGATGCGGGTCGGCGAGGTGCTCAATGTGTTCTGCCGCGCCGCGCATGCGCCGACCATGAGCATCCGCATCAACGCCGCGCTGCTCGGCTTCATTCCGAAGTCGGTCAAGAAGGGCATCATGTCGCTCACGCCGGTGCGCCGCGTGCGCGACGCGCTGATGAAGGACCTGGGCCTGCCGCCGGACCTGATGACGTTCGTTAACTACCCTACCCGCTTCGACAGCCGCGAGGCGACTGCCGCTCTCAAGGGCAGCGGCATCAGCTGTCCGCCGCTCGAAAAATACGCGGCCCCGATCTGGGATTACTGGGAGCGCAACCTCGACCCCGACCTGTTCATCGACCGCACCCTGCGCGGCACGGTGGCCGGCAAGGTCGTCCTGATCACGGGCGGTTCGTCCGGCATCGGCCTGGCCGCGGCCCACAAGATGGCCGAGGCGGGCGCGATCACGATCATCTGCGGACGCGACGAGGACAAGCTGCTCGAAGCCAAGAAAGAGATCCAGGCCAAGGGCTTCGACTGCGTGACCTATCCGGCCGACATCGCCGACATGGCCGACTGCGACCGCTTCGTGCAGCTGCTGCTGGCCAACCACGGCGTGGTGGACGTGCTGGTCAACAACGCGGGCCGTTCGATCCGGCGCGCGATCGAGGCCAGCTACGACCGCTTCCACGACTTCGAGCGCACCATGCAGCTGAACTACTTCGGCTGCCTGCGCCTGACCATGGGCCTGCTGCCGTCGATGATCGCGCAAAAACGCGGCCAGATCATCAACATCTCGTCGATCGGCGTGCTGACCAACGCGCCGCGCTTCTCGGCCTACGTGGCCTCGAAGGCCGCGCTCGAGGCGTGGACGCGTTGCGCCTCGTCGGAGTTGTCGGACGTGGGCATCAAGTTCACGACCATCAATATGCCGCTGGTGCGCACCCCGATGATCGCCCCGACCAAGATCTACCAGAACGTGCCGACGCTGGCGCCGGAAGAGGCGGCCGACATGATCGCCGAGGCCGTGGTTTACAAGCCGGTGCGCATTGCCACCCGGGTGGGCGTGTTCGGGCAAGTCTTGCACGCGCTGATGCCGCGCGTGGCGCAGATCGTGCTCAACACCACGTTCCGCATGTTCCCCGATTCGGATGCGGCAAAGGGCGGCGACAAGAAGGCGCCGCAAATGAGCTCGGAGCAGATCGCGATGCAGCAATTGCTGCGCGGGGTGCATTTCTGATGCTGGTTCAAGCGCTCTAGAAATCGTATAGCAAGAAAACAGCAAGCAAAAACCAACATCGTCCTCGCGGATGCGGGGACCCATAGAACATTAGCTCATAGCAACCGTTCTATGGGTCCCCGCCTCCGCGAGGACGATGTGGTGGTTTGTGTATTGCACGTTCTCTGTTTGGTTTACTCCCAATCAGCGATCATTGCACGACCAAAATGAAGGGCGGCACCGGTTCTCCGGCGCCGCCCTTTTGCATTTCGCGCCGCCAGGCTGCAACTGGCGCCGTGCGCGCGCAGCGTCGTCGCAATCTCAATCGGGCTGCGCCGGACGGCGCTAAAGTTCACTCCGTCGCACCGCAAACGCAGTGCATTCAAACCCCGGAGACCAACATGAACAACAGTATCTACAACATCAGCCGCACCATCATCTGCAGCGCCGCCTTCGCCACCTGCGGCCTCGCCTCGGCGGCCGACCTGACCATCCACATCGACGACGTCAAGAGCGCCGCCGGCAACGTGCTCGTGGCGGTCTACAACTCGGCCGGCACCTTCCTCACGGCCGCGCCCGCCGGCGTCGGCGGCGCCCCTGCGGCCGCCGGCAGCAACATGCTCGTGATCAAAAACCTGCCCGCCGGCGAGTACGCGTTCGCGGTCTACCACGACGCCAACGGCAACGGCAAGATGGACAAGAACCTGATCGGCATGCCGACCGAGGACTACGGCTTCTCCAACAACGCGATGGGCAAGATGGGCCCGCCGAGCTTCGACACTGCCAAGTTCGCGCTCGCCGACGCCGGCAGCACCGTGCGCGTTTCGCTCAAATAAGGACGCCGACCATGGACCGCCGCCTCTTCCTCGCCAGCAGCAGCATCGGCCTCGGCGCCCTCGGGCTCGCCCCCGGCGCCGCCCTGGCCGACGCCGCCACCCGCAGCAAATTCCACGCCGCGCTCAAGCGCGACCCGCGGCTGGCGGTGTACGCCGACACGCAGGGCGAACTGGCCGGCGTGGCGACGGTCCGCGGGCGCCTGCCCGCCGACCTCGACGGCGTGTTCTTCCGCAACGGCCCGGGACGCTTCGAGCTTGGCGGCGAGCGCTACCACCACTGGTTCGACGGCGACGGCATGGCCCAGCGCTGGCAGATCGGCGGCGGCAAGGTCAGCCACCGCGGCAGCTTCGTGCGCACCGAAAAATTCACCGAAGAGTCCAAAGCGGGCCGCTTCCTGTACTCGACCTTCGGCACCAACATCGACCGCAGCCCGACCAAGTCGAACGACACGCTCAATGCCGCCAACACCAACCTGCTGCCGTTCAACGGCCGCGTGTACGCGCTGTGGGAGGGCGGCTCGGCCACCGAACTCGACCCGGCCACGCTGGCCACGGTCGGCCTCAAGACCTGGCGCGCCGACCTCAAGTCGATGCCTTTCTCGGCCCACCCCAAGCGCGACCCCGACGGCAGCCTGTGGAACTTCGGCGCCCTGCCCGGCACCGACACGCTCGCGCTGTACCACATAGGCGCGGGCGGCGCGGTGCTCGCGGCCGGCATGGTCAAGATCCCCGAGCTGACGATGGTGCACGACTTCGCCGTCAGCGCCAATCACCTGAACTTTCTGGTGCCGCCGTACGACTTCCGGCGCGACGCGTCCAAGAGTTTCCTCGACCAGCACGTGTGGGTCGGCAGCGGCCCCGGCGCGCGCCCGATGCGGGTGGTGGTGGTGTCCAAGGCGACGCTCGAACTGCGCCAGGTGTTCGAACTGCCGGCGCGCATGGTGTTCCACTTCGGTAACGCCTTCGACGATGGCGGCACGACCCGTTTCGACGCCGTGCTGCACGAGGGCGACGTGCTCGCCGAACTCGGCGGCATCATGCGCGGCGAGCGCGCCGCCGAGCCCGGGCGCAGCAGCGCGACCCAGATCACGCTCGACTACGCGGCCGGCACCGCGCGCGAGGCGCGATTGTTCGGCGCCAGCGAGTTTCCCGGCGTGATGCCGCAGGTGGCAACGCAACGCCACCGGCGGCTGGCCCTGCTCAGCGCGGGCGGCGCGGGCGGCCACGGCGGGCGCATCCTCAACACGGTCAACCTCGTCGACACCGACAGCGGCAAGGCCGACAGCTACCGCTTCGATGCCGGCTGGCAAGTCGAGGAGCACGTGCTGGTGCCGCGCCGCAACGCGCACTCGGAGACCGACGGCTACCTCGTCGGCGTGGCGCAGGACAGCCGCCGCCTGCAAACGGTGCTGACCGTGTTCGACGCGGCGCACATCAAGGACGGCCCGGTGGCGCTGGCGCGACTGCCCTACCGCGCGCCGCACTGTTTTCATGGTAACTTCTTGCCAAGCTGATTCACACCGGAACCACCATGACCCACAGCGCGCCGCCGGCGCCCTCCTCGCACCCGCTCGACATGATCCCGCTGTTCCGGCGCTGGCCGGCCTCGCCGGCGCGCGACCTGCTGTACACGGGTTTGTGGAATTGCCTGATCGCGTTGTTTTTGGCCGCCGCCAACGCGTTTTTCTCGAGCCGGGGCACGCCGTTTTCGGCCTACCTGCTGCCGATGCTCGTGATCTCGAACGTGGTCGGCTACCTGATCCACTTCACCCTGGTCGGCCTCAACGCCGCGCTCGGCGGCTGGCCCGAACGCGCGCGCGGCACGCGGCGGCTGGTCTACCAGGTCGGCGTGGTGAGCCTGTGCGTGGTGGCCGGCATCGCGCTCGGCAGCGCGATCCTCAAAGGCGTCAGTCCCATCGCGTACCTGCGCGGCGGCACCCATTTCGGGCCCCTGATCGGCTTCGCGCTGTTTGCCGCCGCGTTCATGTTCTTCGTGTTCCTGGCCGGCGAGCGGCGCATCTCGGGCGAGATCCTGGCGGCGCGCCAGAGCGAGCAGATCGCCGCGGCCGCCCAGCTGCTGGCCGAGGCGCGCCTGCGCGCCTTGCAGGCGCAGATCGAACCGCATTTCTTGTACAACACGCTGGCCAACGTGGTCAGCCTGATCGACAGCCAGCCCAAGCAGGCGCGCCACATGCTCGAGCGCTTCATCGACTATCTGCGCGCGAGCCTGGCGGCGAGCCGCGCCGACCATTCCACCGTGGGGGCCGAGCTGACGCTGGCCGGCGCCTACCTCGACGTGCTCGCGGTGCGCATGGGCGCGCGCCTGCGTTACCGCATAGAAGCCGGCGACGCCTGCCGCGAGCTTGCGATCGCGCCCATGCTGCTGCAGCCGCTCATCGAGAACGCGGTCACGCACGGGCTCGAACCCAAGGTCGAGGGCGGCGAGATCGTCGTGCGCGCGCACCGGCTGGACGGGCAGCTGTGTATCGAAGTGAGCGACACGGGCGTCGGCCTTGGCAACGCGCCGCCCAAGCCCGGCGGCGGGGTCGGCCTGGGCAACCTGCGGGCCCGGCTGCGCAGTCTATATGCCGGTGCTGCTCAGGTACAATTGCTCGAAAACGAACCCGGCGGCGTCACCGTACGCGTGCTGCTGCCCTGCCAGGAAACGCCGCCATCGACCATCCACGCGCCCTAATTGCCGACGACGAGCCGCACCTGCTCGACTATCTGGCGTCCCAGCTGGCCACCGCCTGGCCCGAGCTGCGCATTATGGCCAAGGCCGCCAACGGGATCGAGGCGCTGCGCCTGATCGACGAGGAGGCGCCCGACGTGGTGTTCCTCGACATACAAATGCCGGGCCTGAACGGGATCGACCTCGCGGCGCGCCTTGCCGCCGACGCGCACGCGCCGCGCATCGTGTTCGTCACCGCGCACGAGCGCTACGCGGTCGACGCATTCGAGCGCGAGGCGATCGACTACCTGCTCAAGCCGGTCACGCTCGAACGGCTCGCGCGCACCGTCAACAAACTCAAGGCGGCGCTGGCCGTCCCGCAGGCGGCCCCGCCCGTGGCGGCCTTGCAGGCCTTGCTGGCGCAACTGCCGGGGCTGGGGCTGGCGCCGGGCGTCGCGCCTTCGCCGCGCGCCGCGCCGCTGCAATGGATCCGCGCCGCGCAAGGCCAGGAGACGCGCCTGATCGCGATCGAAGAAGTGATTTATTTCCAGAGCAATGACAAGTACACGAGCGTGTTTCTGCACGAGGGCGAATGCCTGATCCGCACCCCGCTGAGCAAATTGCGCGAGCAACTCGACGAGGCGCAATTCTGGCAGATCCACCGCGGCGTGATCGTCGCGGCCAGCCACGTGGCGGGCACGCGCACCGACCTGCGCGGGCGCCTCATGGTCAAGCTCAAGGGGCGCAGCGAACAGTTGGTGGTCAGCCGCAATTACATGGACCAGTTCAAGCAGATGTAGATTCGTGTGGGCCGCCTGGATGGCCTTGGCTTAAACGCGCTCACACCTACGGGGCATTGACTATGCGAGCGATCCCGTCATTCTGTTTTGCAAGAAAATACTGCGTTCTTTTCTAATATCATGCAAAATTCAGACTCGGAACTTACGCGCTAGCCAAGCCGCGGGAACCAGTACCTTGACCGTTTGTGAGGGATCACCAATGAAAAAAAATACTCATATGCGCCCTTTGGGTCGGGTTCTGGTGACGCTGCTGCTCTTGTTATCGGGCGTACAGGTGCAGGCATCTGAAAATGACAGCGCATGCGTTATGGAGAAGAACAGCCGCCTTTTCAATCAATGCGACTTCGCCGTTGACGTTGGCTTCTGTGTTGTCAATCCGAAGCAAACCAAAAACTTCTTCGACAGTTCCGAAGCGTTCACATGTCCCAACGGGGGGCTTAGCACCATCAGTCCGGGCAAAAAGGAAGGCAACATCCTCCATGGAACCGTGCACTGGTTCGCCTGTAACGTAAAGCACCGCGGGACGGGGCGCTGGGGCTATGTGGAAGGTTCCGGCTACAAGGGGCGTTGCTTCAAAGAGGACGCTCGGGCAACGGGCGGGCAAACACCATCCCCCCGAAGCACCGCGGTTGCGTCGGCGGCCGAATGCAAAACCTTGGAAAACAGACTGCGCACGCCTGGACCTTTAAGCAATGAGCTTGAGAAGGCCGAAGCGCTCACGGCCATTGAATATCTCGACCGCAATTGCGGCAATTTAACGCAGCGGCAACGCGCCGATGCACGCCAATTGAACCAAAGGCGCTACCTCGACGCTGTCGCCAAATGCAAGCAATCCGGAGGGGGAAATTGCGATGGGGCGGACGTGGCGGATACAGGTTTGGTGACAGAGCGCCCTCCAACGCCAGCGCCCGACGACGCCAAAGTCGACATCAATACCTGCCCTCCAGAATATCGTCGGTTTAGACAATTTACGGTTGAAAGCAAATTCGTCTGCGGTGACGCCGCAAATTGCGACCAGCATGTGAATAGGATGGTTGAGATCACGAACTCTGCCTCCAAGGAGCATTTAGAAACGTTAATTCTTCAAATTTCCAAAAATGAAACGGTCTACCGAAAAAGATCGGAGTTCGGAATGGCCGCCTCGCAAGTGCTATTCGTCTGCATGCTGCAGAGCAGGCAAAAAAAGTTACTGCAAAAGTGAAGCAACTGCTTGATCAGAAGGTTCGACTCTCACACCAAGGGAACAATGACTATGCAAGCGCTGTGCGACAAGGGCTCAATTGACATCCGCGCCATGTGCCCGTCAACGCGCCTGAAGCGCGCCTGCGTCGGCGTGGCAATCAGCATCTTGGCGGCGGCGCCGGCCGTCTTGTATGCGCAGTCGGGCGAGGCCGAATGGAAGGCGCAGAATGAAGCCTTGACCCTTCGCTTTAAAGCCGAGCAGCTCGACGCCCAAACCATCGAGATGGTGCGGCAATTGATTCAAATTGCGGAGCGGACCTACGGCCCGCAGTCGCGGGTCGTTGCGCAAGGCCAGTACCAGCTCGGCTTCACCCATTGGCGCCGCGGAGAACATCTGTTGGCGGAAGCCGCTTTCGCCAGCGCGGTGGCGATACAAGAAAAGCTGCCAGCGCGCCCAGGCGACCCGATGCTGGCCTACTACATCGAGAACTTGGCCACAGCATTCGTCGGTCAACGCGCCTGGACCAAGGCGGCCGCGCAATGGGAGCGTGCGCTCGCGCTGTACGAAAAGGATGCCGGTCCCGACTCGCGCAAACTGCTGATGCCGCTGCGGGAACTGGCCAATGTCTACCATCTCCAGGGCGACTCGCCAAAGGCCGAGCTCACGCTCCTGCGCGCCTTGGATATTGCCGATGCAAGCGGCTCGCATCACGCCATCGATGCCATCGCGGGCAACCTGCACATTCTGGGCAAGCACTACCTCAACCGCGGCGATGCCGCCCGTGCCCTGCCGGTGCTGGAACGCGAAGTGACCCTATTGCTTGGTTCGGGGCGCGCCACACCCGAGGCGCTGGGCGCCGCACGCCAGTTGCGCGACCAGGCGCGGCGCCAGGCCCTCGTCCGTATCGACGAGAAACGCAAAAACGGGCCCGGAAAACCCGCGTCCCGCGCCGGCCAAGCCCAGCTCGAACCGGCGCCCGCCGACCTCCAAGGCCTCAGCGGCCAGTTCACCGGAAACGATCAACCACGTTGAGCGGTGCGTGGCTTGTCATCGGCCGCAATTGCACGGGCCGGTCCGGGCGGATGTGGGCCTGGCGGCCTGCGGCGCGCGCTCCTGTTCGTGCTGCGCGCGCTTGGCCGCCAGCCGCTCCTCGTATCTAGCGATGTTGGGGCAAACCTTTTCATCGACGCGCACCGCCGCCAGCTGAGTGGCTATAATCAAATTCTGGGGCCAGCCGCTCATGTCCACCTTATGCCTCATGAAACGAAACCGCTTTGATACCTTGGTCGGAATACTCATACTCCTAAGCGGGCTGGTGCTCGGCTTCGTATATCTTGGCGCTGAGCGCGTTTTAGCTCTGCTGACTGCTTGGGCTATCAGTGCGGTTGTTATTCGCTTGTGGAACGGTGGCTCAATCCCCGGAAGAATCATCGCGACGATCGCAATTCCAGGAGTTCTCTTGCAATTCATGTTGCCGAAGCACCTTCGGAACGCTGTAAATGCGCTGCCAAGTAAAAATGGTAAATAAGTAAATATTATCAATAGGTAGCTCAACAATGCATTCTGCCGTACTAAGAATCACAAGCGTTCCTCCTGGTGAGGCGCCTTTTTGGGTAAGGCAGAAATGGGTTGGTTTGTCGCTTCCGCTTGCCCAGCAATGTGTACACGCGCACCCACACCGTACCTTCGGTGTACTTTCCCGGCCAAAGAATATCTTCGTTCGCATACTTGCGCAGCTATTTGGCAAGCTTCCGAAAGAAAGTGGGTACATCGTAGCCTCTCGCACTGCTATCGATCTCCTCGCGCAGACCAGCCCAGAGGCGGCAGATTGGTGGAGAGCGAACACGCCATTTTTCCTGAAGCCGGGGCAATATTTTCTCTTTCAAGAAGGTGTGGGACAGGTGTTTCCTACGGACTTATCCAACTAAAAATTCAAGCCGACACTTTCTGGTCGGCTTTACTCAGGGTCTCGTCAGCATGTCCAATGGTATGAGGCTCCACATCATCTACACCGAAACTGAGATGCTTTTGTCGAAGGAGTACTTCAGTTCATGGCGGGAAATACAAAACCGATATACCGACTACAAGGCGTCGTTGGGGCCTTGGGAACATGAACACGTAATTGAATACCTCGACAGTGAATATTCGGATCTGGCACCAGCGTCAGTCGAACAAGTCCAGGCTTTGCTGGATTCGCCCGAGCAAACTAAGACCTTGCTTTTTGCAGCAACATCCCTTTAGGCGGAATGAAAGCTTCCATGAATGATTCGCGGTTCCTTGAAGACATTCGCTCTCGCTTCAACTCGGGCGAGAGGTTGAAGTATCTATTTTTCTGGGGGCATCAAGCCGGCAAGAACGGCGTAACCGCGTCCTGTTTCAGCCAGTGGTACGCCGCTCCTTTCGTCGTTGATGGCCAACGCTACGCAACAGCCGAACACTTCATGATGGCCGCGAAGGCCGCCCTGTTCGGGGATCAGGCAACGAGGGAACAGGTGATTCAGGCGCCGACTCCGGGTGCGGCAAAGGCACTTGGCCGTCAAGTGCGTGGCTTTGACGATACCGCTTGGCTGGAGCACCGGCTTGCCATCGTCGTCCGTGCGAACCAAGCCAAGTTTTCGCAGGACCCTGAGTTGCACCAGTTCCTCAAGCAAACTGGCTCCCGGGTCCTCGTCGAGGCGAGCCCTGTTGACCGAATTTGGGGCGTGGGCCTGACTCAAGACGATGAGAAAGTGAACAATCCAAACCAATGGCTTGGCCTCAATCTGTTGGGCTTTGCGCTTATGCAGGTGCGAGATAACATCTAACACTTCCATCGGCGTCAGATGCTCTAAGCGATCGATCTCTGTTCTACATTTCGATGTGCATCGAGTACGAGGCAAGTGCAGTAAGCGCCAACAAAAAAATCACGGGAATCCAGATGACAAAGCCCTTCACCATACAGCGAATTGATCACGTTGTTTTTCGCGTCCGTGACTTGGAAAGAAGTATTGAGTTCTACCGCGCCGTCCTCGGGTGCGAGGTGGTCAGGCGACGCGACCAACTAGGACTCGTCCACCTGCGCGCCGGCGCGTCTATGATCGACTTGGTGAGCGTGGACGGGACACTCGGTTCACGTGGAGGTTCTCCGCCGCAAACCGAAGGTAGGAACGTAGACCACCTGTGCTTGCGCATCGAGCCTTTCCACGAGCCCGACCTCATCGCCCACCTGGCCCAACACGGCCTTTCGCCACTGGGCAGCGCCGCAGTCAATTTTGGCGCTGAGGGCGACGGTCTGTCCCTGTACTTTCCTGACCCCGATGGCAACGTGATTGAACTAAAAGGCCCGTCAATCACGGGGGCATCGCTTGGGTCGCCGATTAGCGATTTGTCAGGACAAAGGTGAAACACGATGAGTACCAACCAAGCCAGCCATATCCTCCGAAACTACCTGCACGTGCAGGACAAGGCCAAGACAGCGCCCATCGACGCTTCCGATTCATTTTGGCCTGACCTTGCTACCGGAATGTTTCCCGAGCTCGAACACGGCAGGCTGATGTCTGCGTTCACCTTTTCGGGGGCGTGGGAAACTTGGGAACGGCACCCGGCAGGCGAGGAGCTCGTCATGCTCCTTGCCGGCGCGGTGACGCTCACCCTCGATGAGCCCGCCGGTGCGCGTTCGGTGCAACTTGCTTCTGCCGGGTCCTATGTTTTGATCCCACCCAACATCTGGCACACGGCCAAGGCCGACGTCGAGAGCACCCTTGTCTTCCTGACGCCGGGCGCCGGAACCGAACACCGCCCCACGTAGCATTTGCGCTTCGGGGGTCTACTGTGCTCCCTTGACGATCGCGCGCCACGGCCCAGGCGGTTTTCCGCCGCGGCAGAACAAGCGCATTTCGGTCTGCTCCCCCGTCAGCGGTGCTCCCCCGTCCGGCATCACCGCGAGCTGCTCGACCGCCTGGCAATAAAGCTCGTAGCAGACCCCGTCCTTGCGCGCGGTGATGTGCTCGGTCGACATGGGCACCAGCTTCCGGCGGCACAAGTAGTTCATCGATGCCGCCGTCCAGCGGTCCATGATGTAACACGTTTCGTCAGGCCAGAAAAAAAACAGAAGCTTGGTGAAATACGATGGCCCAAGTCCCGCTACCCTGCCGGCGCCGCAAAACAGCGTGTAAGCCTCGTTGCGGCTCGTCGCGCCCCCGACCAGCCGTTGCAGGATGACCACGAGCCGGTCCCGCTGCTCCCACGCCCTGCGCGCATTCCCGCCTCCTTTGCCGGCGCCTTGGTTACCCCATGCCATTGCGCAAATGTAGCGATACATCAGCGGATACGCCGGGTTGCGGCAAAGCGCGCGCACTTCCTCGCGGCTTTGCACGACGGCGGGCAACGCGATGTCGAAGTTTGCCCCCTCCAGTGCGAGCGAGTCGACCCAGGCCTGTGGCGCCTTCGCTTGCGCGAAACGCTGGTGTCCGAACGGAATTGCGTGAAACTGCGCCAAGCGCGCGGGGTCGAATTCGATCGTCATGGCACCAGGTCCGTAATTGTGCAGCGCGCGCGCAAGTCTTGTCGCAGCAGCCCGGCCGTATCTTGCATCGCCAGCAAGGAAGTGCGGCCTTGGTGCGCCGCGCCCGCGCGCAGGGCCGGCGTGGCGATGTCGGTCGCGGCAAAGGCCTCGAGGCCTGCCAAATCCGGCATGCCCATGCGCGCCGCCGGCGCCGGGTGCATCCGCAGCAGGCGCTGCTGCAGGCATCGGCCATCGGCACTGAGGCGCCCTATGTAGCAGTCGGCTTCCCATTCGATCATCCAGTCGCTTTTCGGGTGGCAATGGCTGTCGATCACAAAGGCCTTGGCATCGGTGCCATGCGCGTGGCGATGGCTGCGGACCAGGCCGAACAGGGTCCTGAACATAGCCAGCGTTAGCTGGTCCACGGCAAGAAAGGCTTCATTGCATACGTCCACATTCGGAGCCGACCCGTCGCCGGCGCCCAAGCCGCGCGCACCGCGTTCGAGCGTTGACAGCGCGTCTTCCGCATGTCGGAAAAATGGGTCGAGGTCGACGTAAAGCGCGTACCAGCCACGCCAAGCTACGTCGTACCGGTCTTGGTTGGCAAGCCATTCGACCGCGAGCCGCAACGGCTGGTGAATCTGTTCAAACATGATGACCTTTCCCAATCTGATCCTGATGGTCCTGCCCTCATAAGCGGCATCGGCAATTTTTGCAATGATGCAATATCCAAGACCATTTGTACATGGCATGATTGTGACCTGCCGCTGCCAATTAAATTATAACAATCGAAGGTAAGGAGCACTTCAAGACTGTTGCCGTTCCGGGGCCATGCGGCCCTTCACCATCAAGGATCAACCATGCCACACGATACCGCCCCCTCCGACCTGCTGCTGCAAGCCACAGAACTGGTGGTGCGCCTTAACGCCGTCTCGGTCTCGCTTCTGCAGCGCCACTTCCAGCTCGCTTATACGGACGGCCTGGCACTGGCAGCCGCGCTCGAACGGACGGGCATCGTCACCGCTGCGGGCATCGACGGCTACCGGGGTCTGACCCCGCACGCCCACGCGCTGCACGCCGCTGGCCGGGCCCCAAGCGCTCGAGAGTTGTTCGAAAGCTGGGCGATCGACCCTTTTGAAGGCGGCGATGGCGGCGATGCCGGCAGCGCGCAGGCGCCATCGATCTGGGTCTACGGGATCGAACATGGCGACGCTGCCAACCTGGTCCAGCAAGCGCCGGCCGCGCGCGATGAGCGCGACTATTCGATCGACCTGCAATTGCGCTATCCGTTCAACGTGGCCGCCTTCAAACTGTTCTCCGCCATGCATGGCGAACCGATCGAACACTATGAACAATTCGCACGCAGGCAGCAGCCGTGGGTGCCGGGAACGAGCGGTTACTTGAAGGGCAACCTGTATCCCTATCCTTGCCGCACGGTGTCCGACTGGAGCGAGCAGGCGCAGCGCGAAACCGGCTTCACGCGCAAGGAGGACATGCTGGCCTGGTGCAAGGCGCACCGGCTGCCGGCGATCGCCGAGGCGGTGCGGCGCCACAAGCCGAGACTGTTCATTGGAATCGGCGCAGACTGCAGCCGGGAATTCTCGCTGGCTTTTTTCGGTGCCGAGGTGCCGCTGCAAGTATTCCAGTTCGCCGTCAATGGCTTTACCAAAAAAATCCGCTACGCCACGCACAACGAATCGCGCCTGGTGGTACTGCCGCATGTCAGTGGCAGGCCGAATGGCCTCAACAGCCATGAAGCCTTGCTCACTGCGGGCAGCTTCATCGCCGGGTTGATGCGCTAAGCGGGCGTTTGACTTGCTCGTTAGCGCGGCGATGGATTCATATTTCGCATGGTTTTCTCGAGGTGGGTAGGTATATGGGCCGTCGCCCATCGCCCCCTGTAGCATGAGCCATGCCAAACTGCGTTTGCCATGCACCCTTCAACCCACCCGTAAGGAGTCACAATGAGCTGGCGCTCCGGTAGCAAACTTTTCAGTGAAATCTGGCCCTCCATACAGTCCAACATTCCGGATCGGGAGTTGCGCATTGAATTCACAAGCAAGTTGCTCCCCCTTTTTCTGCGGCAGGACATGGACCCGTTCGACGTCGAGGACATTCACCCTGACGTGCGCGCAGCGATGCGGGTGGCAGGCATTCGAATTTCCGAGCCGGAGCGTTACCAAGGCGATCAACTGCTGCCTGAAGCGCGGAGATGCAGAAAATGGTGGAAGCCTTGGTAACTCTGTCCAAAAGTAGCGAGCGCCGCGAATCACAGAAACCAATCTGCCAACAGCTCAGCCGGACACCAGTGCACGGCGGCTTTACCTCACTTTAGGCCCTACATGAAACGTCTGTTCTTCCTGCTGTGTTGCCTCCCTAATTTGGCTTTCGCTCAACAAGTAATGACGCCATCGCAGTTCACCGCAGAGTTCGCCAAATCCGTCACCAAATCCAGCCCATCAACCAAAGTGATGGTAAAAAACGAACTTGAACTCGCGCTGACCAACCCTGCGGGAAAAGCCTCGAGCGTATTCTTGGACAACGCCTACAAGGAGTATCTGCTGCTACCGACCGACATAGAAAACGTAACTCAGCGCTATACGGTTTCGGCCCTCGAACCTAGAGACGAAGACGCAAAAATTGACCGGGCGCGCATCGTTCCCATCATCAAGGATCGGCAATGGTTAAGTGAAATCGGCGAGTCGATGAAGGAACGCGGCGCAAAGAAGCCCCTCGAGAACGCGTTCGAAGAATTTAACGATCAACTCGCCATCGTGTACGCCGAAGACGGCCCGAAAAGTATTCGCTACTTTACTTGGAAGAGTCTGGAAGAAATCGGTGTCTCGCGAACGCAATTGCGAGGCCTCGCCATTAGCAATCTGCGGAGGATTCTCCCAAAGATCGAGATACATAAGGGCCCTGTCGTGTCCATGGTCACCGCTGGCGGAAACTTTGAGGCGTGCCTTTTGCTACTCAATGAGCTTTGGACCGACGGAAGAATCCAGGTGGACGGCGACATCGTCGTCGCGATTCCGTCGAGAGATCTACTATTGGTTACCGGATCCAGGAGCCCAGAGGGAATTGCCAAACTGCGCGAAATTATTGGCAAGTCCCAACAAACATCCGCTTACCGCATTACGGACGCGCTGTTCATTTTCCGTAACGGGAAATTCGAAAAATTTGGGTCTGCGCAATAACAGCGCTTGAAGCCGGCCGCAGAAACGGTAGCGTCGTACCTCGTTGCCCTGAACCGACGCCTCAACGCCGGCGCGCGATGTTTCTTGCAAGCTCTAACGATGGTCTGCTAAAGTTCGTTAGCTGTTTGATACTTCAATAGCTGATCGTCAGTTCGCTTCGCAAATGCATTCTTGTCGGGTAAAACGTCGCCGTTTCGATGGCGCACCTAACGGCATGCACGACGCTTTTTTACCCTCTTATCAGGAACGCCAAATGAAATTATTGAGTACGGTTGTAGTTGCTGCAACTCTGGTCGGCTGCGCCAGTCCACAAGGGGCGCGCATGGAGACCTGCAAGGCGACCACGGAGCAGGAAATCGCGTCCTTATTCGATGGCTGGAATCAATCGTTGCAGACCCGCGATCCGCAAAAGGTCGTCGCACGGTACGCAGAAAAATCGATCCTCCTGCCCACCGTTTCGAACAAGCCGCGCCTGACGCCGGCCGAAAAGAACGATTACTTCACCCATTTCCTCGAGAACCGCCCTTCCGGTGCGATCGACCTGCGCAATGTCGAGCTCGGTTGCAACACGGCCGTCGATGCGGGCCTCTACACCTTTACGTTTGCCAAGACCGGGGCGAAGGTCAGCGGGCGTTACACCTACACCTACCGTTGGAACGGCACGGAGTGGTTGATCACGAGCCATCATTCCTCGGCCATGCCAGAGAAAATCTAAAGTCGCGACGCGTACAGTGTCATTCAAGCGGACCGACGGCGTCGGCCGCTGACTCCCGTTGGGACGAAGCAAAGGCAAAGCGGCACGGTCGGGTAAAAGAACACGCGCTGCGCCAATTCAAGCAGAAGTGAGACCCGGCGCATCCAGCGGCGCGATGTTCGCAAGCAGCGCGATCAACTGGTCCGGATTGGCCGGCTTGATGAAGTAGTAGTCGAAGCCCGCCGCCAGCGACGTTTCCCTGTCGTATTTTTGCCCGTAGCCGGTCACTGCGATCAGGGTCGCCTGCGCCGCCCCCGGCGCCGACCTGAGCGCGCGCGCGAGCGCGTTGCCGTCCATGCCGGGCAGCCCGATATCGAGCAGGTAGACGTCGACCGCGGCGCCGTCGGCGCCGCCCAGCACGGCCAGCGGATCGTGTGCGACCGACACCGCGTGGCCGGCGGCCTCGAGCAACAAGCAAAGCATGCGCGCGGCGTCGACGTTGTCGTCGACCACCAGGATGCGCAGCGCGCGTTTGCCCGCGGCGGCGGCGTTCACCACCCGCCTGTCGGCGCCGGGGCCGCCCGCCGCGGCGCCGTGCAAGGGCAGGATGACGGTGAAGGTGGATCCCTGGTCCTGGCCCCCGCTGCGCGCCCTGACGCGCCCGCCATGCAGGTTGACCAGGCTTTTGACGAGCGACAGGCCAAGGCCCAAACCGCCCTGCGCGCGGTCCGACGAACGTTCGCCCTGGGTGAACAGTTCAAACACATGCGGCACCAGCTCGGCGGCCATGCCGACGCCGTCGTCGCTGACACTGATCGACACTTCGGCATTGCCGGTCTCGAGCGCGACGCGGATATTGCCGCCCGGCGGCGTGAATTTTGCGGAGTTTTGAATCAGGTTGGTCAGCACCTGCACCAGGCGCGTGCGGTCGGCCAGCACCATGAGGGACAGTTCGACGCCGCTGATCTCGAAGCGGTGGCCGCGCAGTTGCATCAAGGGGCGCGTCTGCTCGGTCGATTCGGCCACGACCTCCCTCAGGTCGAGCAGCTCCTTGCTTAAACTGACGAGGCCCGCGTTGAACCGCGAGACATCGAGCATGTCGCTGATCAGGCTGGTCATGTGCTCGACCTGGCGCCCGATCACTTCGCTGCTCCTGCGCACGCGCGCCTCGTCGTTGCTGCACATTTTGAGCAGCTGCGCGGCGGCGCTGATCGGCGCCAGCGGGTTGCGCAGCTCATGGGCCAGCATCGCCAAAAATTCGTCTTTGCGGCGGTGCGCCTGGCGCAGCGCCTCCTCGGCCTGTTTGCGCTCGGTGACGTCGACCGAGACGCCGCGGATCGCGCGCGCCGTGCCGTCGTCGGCGGCGATCACGGTCCCGTGCACCTGCAGCCAGAGCGTCTCGCCGTTGTCGGGACGCACCAGCCGGACCACTTCCTCGTAGCTGCCGTTGCACGCGAGCGCCCGCGCGCGCTCGGCCTCCAGGCGCGCGAGGTCCTCGGGCACGAGGCTGTCCCAGACCGGCGCGAGCTGTTGCCATTGGCCGCCGAACAGGATGCCCGCGTTGTCCGAGAACGTGGTGCGGTCGCTGGCGAGGTCCCAGTCCCAGATCACCATCCGGGCCGCGAGCATGCCCTCTTTGAGCCGCTGTTCGCTGGCCTCGAGCGCGACCTTGGCGAAGTGCCGTTCGGTGGCGTCGAATCCTTCGACGAAAATCCCGGTGGCCTTGCCGTCGGCGCCGACGATGGGCTGGTAGATGAAGTCGAGGTAGCTGGTCGAGGGCGGGCCTTCGGCGCTGCGCTGGATCGTCGCGGGGACGTTGTTGGCGACGAAGGGTCGGGCGCTGCCGTAGACCTGGTCGAGCAGTTCGAGGAAGCCCTGCTCGGCGATCTCGGGCACGGCGTCGCGCAGTTTTTTACCCACCAAGGTGCGCGCGCCGACCAGGCGCCGGTAGGCGTCGTTGGCGAATTTGAACACGTGTTCGGGCCCGCTCAGGATGCACATGAATCCGGGCGCCTGGCTGAACATCGATTCGAGCCGCTCGCTCTCGGCGCGCTGCTGCGCGTGCCGGTCGCGCTGCGCGGCGATGTGCGCCTCGTGCGCGCGGGCGCGTTCCATCGCGTGGCGGATCCGGTGCGCGACGCCCTCGACCAGCGCCACGTGGTGGCCCGACCATTCGAACGGCGCCGCGCTCATGATCGACATCGCCGCGACCAGCTGGCCCGCCTCGAGGATCGGGACGATGATCACGGCGCGCCCGTCCATGGCGTCGAAGGCGGCCACCGACGGCGCGGTGCGGCCGTCGCATGTGACGTCGGCGATGCACGCCGCGCGGCCCGCCGACAGGTCTTCGATCAGCGCCGGCCCGAACGCCGCCAGGGCCCCTTGCGCGCCGGCCACGCTGGGCAGGCCGCTGCCGCGCCACGCATGGCGGATCGTGAACGCGCCGGCGGCGGCGTCGATCTCGCAGTAGTTGATGCGCGCGGCCACCAGGCGCCGGCTCAGGGTCTGGAAGGCGACCTCGGCGATCTCGTGCGAGTCGGTCAGGCCGCGCAGTTTGTCCGACATGTCGAGCTGCGCGGCGAGGTCGCTTTCGGCCTGCACGCGCTGGCGCACCTGCTCGGTCAGGCGCCGGTTCAGGTCGGTCAATTCGGCCCTGGCCTCGTGCTCCTCGGTCACGTCGTTGCAAACGACGAGCACCCCGCGCACGCCGCCGGCATCCTGGATCGGGCTGTAACCGTAGGTCCACCAGACGTCCTCGCGCGCGCCGTTGCGCGTCACGGGCACCAGCTGGTCGACGTTCCAGGTCGCGCCGCGGCCCTGCATCACGGCCTCGATCTGCGGGCTGATGATGGGCCAGATCTCGCCCCAGCAGGCGCGCCCGGCCTGCCCCAGCGCCCGCGGGTGCCGCTCCGGCCCCATGGTGGCGCGATAGGCGTCGTTGTAGAACTGGATCAGGTGTTCGCCCCACCAGATGAACATCGGGTGGTTCGAGGTCAGCACCAGGCGCAGGGTCGATTTGAGCACCTCGGGCCACTGCCCGGGATCGCCGAGCGGGCCGGCGCGCCAGTCGTGCGCGCGCGTGAGCGCGCCCATCTCGCCGCCTTCGGACATGAAATCGAAGGTGGAATTGGGCGCGGACATCGATGCTGGCCGTCCCCTGCATTCGGGAAAATTATTTACGAAGGCCATGATACGCAGGCGGGTAAGCTGCACATTTTGAAAGGAAACCAGTATAAGCACAAGCTCGCGCCGATTCGTTTGAAACAAGCTTGCGCCGTCGTCATCGCGGGAAAATTTCCGCCCATGCAGGTGGTGCGTGCAACGGCGCACATACTGGCAAGCGCTTCCGGTGCATCCTGCACGTTCATCTTAAGGAGCCCGACCATGAAATCCACACCACACGACGCCGTCGCCATGCTGATCGCCGACCACAAGAAGGTCAAAGGCCTGTTCAAACAGTACGAGGAGCTCAGCGACCGCTCCCTGTCGAGCAAGAAAAGGCTCGCCGACGAGATCTGCAACGAACTGACCGTGCACACGCAAGTCGAGGAAGAAATTTTTTATCCGGCGATCCGCAAGCCCATCCATGACGAGGACCTCATGGACGAGGCGACCGTCGAGCACGCGAGCGCCAAGGACCTGATCGCCCAGATCGGCGACATGGACCCGTCCGACGACTTGTACGATGCCAAGGTCAAGGTGCTGTCCGAGCAGATCGAACACCACGTCAAGGAGGAGGAAGGCGAAATGTTCCCCAAAGTGCGCAAGAGCGGCGTCGACCTCGTCGCGCTCGGCGAGCGCATGGCCGCGCGCAAGGACGAACTGATGGCCGTGATCGTCTAAGGACGCCTAAATCCCGGCGGGCAGGCGCCGGTACACGCCTTGCTCGGCGAGCACGCAGGCGAAGTCCCGGCGCAAAGCTGAATGCAGTATTCCGGCCGGGGCTTCGACCTGCAAGATCCCGAAATTGCACAGGCTGCTGCTGAAGATCTCGAGCGCGCGGCTTTGGAGTGCGCCGTCGAAGTCGTGCAAGGGCCGCGCGCACACGATCGCGTGGCACTCGCGGAACGAGGCGTCGCTGCTCAAGTCGTACTGGCAAAACACGATCCCGCTGCGAAACGCGGGCCGCACGCGGTAAGCGTCGCCGTCGCCTTCGAGGTAGTCGCGCAAGGCGCGTTTGCCGCCGGCCTTGGCGTGGCGCGCTTCGAGCCCGTCCAATTGCCGCGCGCCGATGCGCAGCGCGGCGGTCGCCGCCAGCAGATCCTCGTTGGCGTGCGTGACAAACAACAGCGCGCGCCGCAGCAAGGCCTCCTCGTCGAGCATCGCGGCAAGCTGCAGCACCAGTTCGGCGTCGCCGCATTCGGCCACCCAGATGACCGGCCAGCTCGCCGAGCGCAGCACCGGCAGCGCCGCGCAGCGCAGCGCCGTGAACGCGTGGCCGTCCGCGGCCATCGCGCCGGTGCTTTCGGCGACGAAGCGCAGCGTCTCGCGCGCGAGTTCGTCGTCGCGCAGCACCCTCCCCTGCAGGGACGAAATGCTGTCGATGCCCTTGCGCGCGATGAACGCGGCCAGCCGCGCGGCCAGCCGCGGCTGGTCGAAGCCGCGCAGGTCGACACCGAAGCGGCGGTACACGCCCTCGACCAGCAGCGCCGTCTCGACCCGGTCGGTGGCGTGTTCCTCGGGGGCGGCGGCGCGGGCGGCGGGCGCGCCGGCGGCCGTCAGTTGCCCAGCCATACGCGGATCAGCGACAGCAGTTGGGCCACGTCGACCGGCTTGGTGATGTAGTCGCTGGCGCCGGCGGCGATGCACTTGTCGCGGTCGCCCTTCATCGCCTTGGCCGTGAGCGTGATGATCGGCAGCGTCTTGAACTTCTGGATCTTGCGGATCGCGCGCATCGTGTCGTAGCCGTCCATCTCGGGCATCATGATGTCCATCAAGACGATCTCGATGCCCTCGGTCTCCTCGAGCATCTTGATGCCGTCCTTGCCGTTCTCGGCGAAGTGGACCTTCATCTGGTAGCGCTCGAGCACCGTGGTCAGGGCGAAGATGTTGCGCAGGTCGTCGTCGACCACGAGCACGCTGCGCCCGACCAGGTCGCCCGTCGAGACCTGGGCCTGCTCGAGCATGCGGCGCTGCTCGTCGGGCAGGCGCGCCGGCGAGCGGTGCAGGAACAGCGCCGTCTCGTCGAGCAGGCGTTCGCGCGAGCGCGCGTCCTTGACCACGATGGTCTTGGCGAAGCGTTTGAGCTTGGTGACCTCTTTGCGGCTCAACTCCGCCGCGGTGTAGACCACCACGGGCAGGTCGCGCAGCGTGGCGTCCTTGCTGATCGTGTCGAGCAGCGTGAAGCCGTCCATGTCGGGCAGGCTCAGGTCGAGCACGACGCAATCGAAGCGGCGCTCGCGCAGCACCGCGAGCGCCTTGGCCCCGGTGTCGACGGCGACCAGCTCGAGGTCGGAGTCGCCGATCAGCGCGATGATGTCGCGCCGCTGCACCTCGTCGTCCTCGACGATGAGCAGGCTGCGCCGCGAATCGCTCGAAAAGCGCAGGATCTGGTTGAACTCCTCGTCGAGGCGCTCGGGCTTGACCGGCTTGTTGAGGTAGGAGATCGCGCCCTGGCGCAGCGCCTTCTCGCGCTCGCGCATGCTCGACATCACATGCACCGGGATGTGGCGCGTGGCCGGGTCGCGTTTCAGGCGGTCGAGCACGGTGAAGCCGTCGGTGTCGGGCAGGTCCAGGTCGAGCAGGATCGCCACCGGCAGGTAGTCGCGCGCGAGCGTGAGCACCGACTCGCCGCTGAACGCGACCACCCCCTTGAGGCCGCGCGCGCGCGCCTGCGACAACACGATGTTGGCGAACGGCTTGTCGTCCTCGACGATCAGCACCGACTGGTCGCCGCCGGCGATCAGGTTGCGGTCGTCGAAGTCGGGGTCGTGCAGGTTCACGCGCGGGCTGTGGCCGCTGAACGGCAGCGTGATCACGCCCGGCACATAGGTCGCCGCGGGCGTGGCGAGGCCGAGCGCGCCGGGCGCCGGCGGCGCGGCCTCCATGCCGAGCTGGTAGGCGCCGAAGCCGGTGTGGTTGTATGGCAGGAACAGCGTGAACACGCTGCCGCTGCCGACCACGCTGCTGACGCGGATTTCGCCGCCGAGCAGGCGCGCGAGCTCGCGCGAGATCGACAGGCCCAGGCCGGTGCCGCCGTAGCGGCGCGCGGTGCTGCCGTCGGCCTGCTGGAAGGCCTCGAAGATCAGCTGCAGCTTGTCGGCCGAGATGCCGACCCCGCTGTCGGTGACCGAGAACGCGACCACGGCGTCGGCGCGCGCGAGCAGCGGGTGGTCCGCCGTCCAGCCGCCCTGCACCAGGCCGATCTTGAGCGTGACCTCGCCGTGCAGGGTGAACTTGAACGCGTTCGAGAGCAGGTTCTTGAGGATCTGCTGCAATCGCGTGGTGTCGGTCATCATCGCCAGCGGCAGGCCCGGGTCGAGTTCGATGAAGAACTTGACCAGCTTGGCCTCGGCCATGTGGCGGAAGGTGCGCTCGACATAGGTGGCCAGCACCGGGAAGCGCGACTCGCTGACCTCGAGCGTGACGGTGCCCGACTCGATCTTCGACAGGTCGAGGATGTCGTTGATCAGGGTCAGCAGGTCGCTGCCCGAGCCGTGGATCGTCTTGGCGTATTCGACCTGGTTGCTCGAGAGGTTGCCGTGCGGGTTGTCGCCGAGCTGCTGGGCGAGGATCAGCAGGCTGTTGAGCGGGGTGCGCAGCTCGTGCGACATATTGGCCAAAAACTCCGACTTGTATTTCGACGACAGCGCGAGCTGGGTCGCCTTGTCCTCGAGCGCGAGCTTGGCCTGCTCGACCTCGCGGTTCTTGCGTTCGACCTCGCTGTTCTGGTCCGACAGCAGGCGCGCCTTTTCGGCGAGCTCCTGGTTGGTCTGCTGCAGCTCCTGCGCGAGCGACTGCGACTGCGTGAGCAGGCTTTCGGTGCGGCTGTTGGCCTCGATCGTGTTGAGCACGGCGCCGATCGATCCCATCAGCTGGTCGAGGAAGCCCATGTGGGTCTGGGTGAAGCGCTCGAGCGAGGCGATCTCGATGACGGCCTTGACCTCCTGCTCGAACAGGATCGGCAGCACCACGATGTTGGTCGGCGGCGCCGAACCGAGGCCGGACGAGACGACCACGTAGTCGCGCGGGATGTTGGTGAGCCACATGCGCTGCTTCTCGACCGCGCACTGGCCGACCAGGCCCTCGCCCGGCGCGAACGAGGTCGGCAGCTCGCGCGACGAACGCGAGCCGAAGCTGGCGATCATGCGCAGGCGCGGGTCGTCGCCGTCGGCGTCCATCATGAAGAACACGCCGTGGTGCGCCGACACCAGCGGCGCGAGCTCCGACAGGATCAGCTTGGTCACCTCCTTGATGTCGCGCTGGCCCTGCAGCAATCGCGTGAAGCGCGCCAGGTTGGTCTTGAGCCAGTCCTGCTCGGCGTTCTTCTGGGTGGTCTCCTTGAGGTTGCGGATCATCTCGTTGATGTTGTCCTTGAGGTCCGAGACCTCGCCGCGCGCCTCGACCTGGATCGAGCGCGACAGGTCGCCGCGCGTGACCGCCGTGGCCACCTCGGCGATCGCGCGCACCTGGGTGGTCAGGTTGGCGGCGAGCTGGTTGACGTTCTCGGTCAGGTCCTTCCAGGTGCCCGAGGCGCCCGGCACGCTGGCCTGGCCGCCGAGCTTGCCCTCGACCCCGACCTCGCGCGCCACGCTGGTGACCTGGTCGGCGAACACGGCGAGCGTGTCGGTCATCTCGTTAATCGTGTTGGCGAGCGAGGCGATCTCGCCCTGGGCGGCCACGGTCAGTTTTTTCTTCATGTCGCCGTTGGCCACGGCGGTGACCACGCCGGCGATGCCGCGCACCTGGGCGGTCAGGTTGGCGGCCATGAAGTTGACGTTCTCGGTCAGGTCCTTCCAGGTGCCGCCGACGCCCTTGACCTGGGCCTGGCCGCCGAGTTTGCCCTCGGTGCCGACCTCGCGCGCCACGCGCGTGACCTCGGAGGCGAACGAACTGAGTTGGTCGACCATCACGTTGATGGTGTCCTTGAGCTCCAAGATCTCGCCCTTGACGTCGACCGTGATCTTCTTGGACAGGTCGCCGTTGGCGACCGCGGTGGTCACCTCGGCGATGTTGCGCACCTGGCCGGTCAGGTTCGAGGCCATGAAGTTGACGTTGTCGGTCAAGTCCTTCCAGGTGCCCGAGGCGCCCGGCACGTTGGCCTGGCCGCCGAGGCGGCCCTCGGTGCCGACCTCGCGCGCCACGCGCGTGACCTCGGAGGCGAACGAGCGCAATTGGTCGACCATCGTGTTGATCGTGTCCTTGAGCTGCAAGATCTCGCCGCGCACATCGACCGTGATCTTCTTCGACAGGTCGCCGTTGGCGACCGCCGTCGTCACGTCGGCGATGTTGCGCACCTGCGAGGTCAGGTTGCCCGCCATCGAGTTGACCGAGTCGGTCAAATCCTTCCAGGTGCCGGCCACGCCGGGCACGTTGGCCTGGCCGCCGAGTTTGCCCTCGGTGCCGACCTCGCGCGCCACGCGCGTGACCTCGGAGGCGAACGATGACAACTGGTCGACCATCACGTTGATGGTGTCCTTCATCTCGAGGATCTCGCCCTTGACGTCGGCCGTGATTTTCTTGGACAGGTCGCCGTTGGCGACCGCAGTGGTCACCTCGGCGATGTTGCGCACCTGCCCGGTCAGGTTCGAGGCCATGAAGTTGACGTTGTCGGTCAAGTCCTTCCAGGTGCCGGCCACGCCCTTGACGTGCGCCTGGCCGCCGAGTTTGCCCTCGGTGCCGACCTCGCGCGCGACGCGTGTGACCTCGGAGGCGAACGAGGACAATTGGTCGACCATGACGTTGATCGTGTCCTTGAGCTCCAAAATTTCGCCCTTGGCGTCGGCCGTGATTTTTTTGGACAGGTCGCCCGTGGCGACCGCCGTGGTGACGTCGGCGATGTTGCGCACCTGCCCCGTCAGGTTGCCGGCCATCGAATTGACCGAGTCGGTCAGGTCCTTCCAGGTGCCGGCCACGCCGGGCACGTTGGCCTGGCCGCCGAGTTTGCCCTCGGTGCCGACCTCGCGCGCGACGCGCGTGACCTCGGAGGCGAACGAGCTCAGTTGGTCGACCATGACGTTGATCGTGTCCTTGAGCTGGAGGATCTCGCCCTTGGCGTCGGCCGCGATTTTTTTGGACAGGTCGCCGTTGGCGACCGCGGTGGTGACCTCGGCGATGTTGCGCACCTGCCCGGTCAGGTTCGAGGCCATGAAGTTGACGTTGTCGGTCAAGTCCTTCCAGGTGCCGGCCACGCCCTTGACCTGGGCCTGGCCGCCGAGTTTGCCCTCGGTGCCGACCTCGCGCGCGACGCGCGTGACCTCGGAGGCGAACGAGCT
>JAZKIN010000086.1:0-15595 GCA_040384885.1 Pseudomonadota bacterium
CGCTCGATGCGCTTGACGTTCATGCCTTCGGCATGGTTGACCAGCGAGATCGCCAAGCCATTGCGGCCGGCACGGCCGGTGCGGCCGATGCGGTGCACATAGTCCTCCGGGAACTTAGGCAGGTCGTAGTTGAACACGTGGGTGATGTTCGGAACGTCGATGCCGCGGGCGGCCACGTCGGTCGCGACCAGCACTTTTACCTGGCCGCGGCGCAGGCCGTCGAGCGTACGGTTGCGGGCGCCCTGGTGCATGTCGCCATGCAGTGCGGCGGCCGAGAAACCGGCGATGTTCAGGCGGTCGGCGATGGTGTCGGCGTCACGCTTGGTGGCGGTGAACACAACAGCCTGGTCCAGCGTTTCGTCGCGCAGCAGGTGGTCCAGCAGGCGATTCTTGTGCGACAGGTCGTCGACGAAGTGCACGCGCTGCGAGATGTTCTCGTGCTTGCTCGACGAGCTCGCGATCTGGATGACCATCGGGTCTTTGGTGATGCGGCGGGCCATGTTGCCGACCATGCCGTCAAGCGTGGCCGAGAACAACATGGTCTGGCGCTCGGCCGGGGTCGCGGCGATGATTTTTTCGATGTCGTCGATGAAACCCATGTCGAGCATGCGGTCGGCTTCGTCGAGCACGAGGATTTCGAGCTGCGAGAAGTCGATCTTGCCGGACTCCATGTGGTCGATCAGGCGGCCCGGGGTCGCGACCAGGATTTCAGGGTTGCGCGACAGCAGTTGCATCTGTTTCGGGTAAGGCATGCCGCCGAGGATAGACACGGCTTTGATGCGGCGGATCTGGGTGCCGTATTTTTCGGTCGCGGAGGTCACTTGCAGTGCCAGTTCGCGGGTCGGGGTCAGCACCAGCATTTTTGGCTGTGCAGGCTTGAAACGTGGACGCTCGCCGCGCGCGCGCGCCGATTGTGCTTCCTGGTTGGCGGTGCGGGCGGCTTCGGATTGCTCGGCGACCGCGAATTTGTGCAGTGCAGGCAGCATGAATGCGGCGGTCTTGCCGGAGCCGGTCTGCGAGGAGACGAGCAAGTCACGGCCTTCAATCGCGGCGGGAACGGCCTGCTCTTGAACGGTGGTAGGTTTGGTGTAACCGGCGTCGGTCACGGCTTTAACGATGGATGCGTGGAGGCCTAATGCTTCAAAACTCATGTGTTCTTTTCTTTCGGTATATATGAGCGCCCGTGCAAACGCACAGAGCGCAAAATAGCAACGCCAACCAACAAACGAAATGACTCAAATAATGAAAGAAATTTCGGCACAAAAGCTTTGCGCCGGGACGGTGTCAGGTGCGACACCAAAGGCGGGAGGGCTTTATGGGCGGTATCCGTGGATACGCCAGGCTTGCGAAGCTGCTAATTTTACTGCTTGGGAACTGCTGAGAGGATCGCGAAGCTTGATCGCGAGGCCCGTCTGAAAAACCTATTGCAGCGCACAAGGCGACATTGTACGCGACTTGCCGGGACCTGTATAGATAAATTCCCGCTTGTTTACGGCTGCCGGGCCGGGCGGACGCCGCTCGCGGGTCCGCCCGGCCCGGCAGCGACGCCCTTTACTTGGCGGTCCGGCGCTTGTTGAACTTGCTGCGCGGACCGCTTGCGCGGGCGCTGACCTTGGGCGAGCTGACGCGCGATTTGATCTTCGAGACGGCGTTGCCCGCGTTGGCGCGGAACTTCTGGCGGCCCGAAAGCTTGGTCGCGCGCATGCCGCGCCGGCCGCTGCGCTCGGCCTCGAACGCCATCACTGCGTTGTCGGTGATGTGCTCGGCGATGTCGGTCTCGACCGAGGTCGAGATTTTTGGCACCAAAATGGTCGAGCCGGCCCGCAGTGTCGTCTTGGCCGGGATGTTGTTGGCCTGGCGGATCACTTCGGGCGTGGTGCCGAATTTAGAGGCGAGCGCGGCGATGCTTTGCTTGGCGCCCGTGATCCGGTGCGTGGTCCAGGTCGACAGCGCCTTGCCCCATTGCGCCAGGTTCGAGCGGAACTTGGTCGCGTTCTCGTTGGGCAGCAAGATCTTGGTCTGCTCGCCGCCCGTGATGACGGGGCGGTTGAACTGCGGATTGAGCGCCTTGAACTCGTCGACCGACAGCTCGGCGAGCTTGGCGGCGATGTCGAGGTCGATGTCGCCGGTTTTGTCGACCGCCGTGAAATACGGGGTGTTGTCGATCTGTGGCAGCGACACGCCATACTGGCCCGGATTGGCGATGATGTTCTTCACCGCCTGCAGTTTCGGCACGTAGTTGCGCGTTTCGGCCGGCATGTGTTCGGCCAGGCTCTCGAAATCGGTGCGCTTGCCCATGGCCTGGTTCTTGGCGATGGCACGCTGGACATTGCCTTCGCCCCAGTTGTAGGCGGCCAGCGCGAGTTGCCAGTCGCCGAACATGCCATACAGCTTTTGCAGGTAGGACAGCGCGGCGTCGGTCGAGGCGAGCACGCCGCGGCGGTCGTCCTTGAACATGTTTTGTTTGAGATTGAAGTCGCGGCCCGTGCCCGGCACGAACTGCCACATGCCCGAGGCGCTCGCGCTCGACATCGCCTGCGGATTGAAGGCCGACTCGATGATCGGCAGCAAAGCCAATTCCGACGGCATGTGGCGCTTCTCGAGTTCCTGGACCACGTGGAACATATAGCGCGATGCGCGCGTCGAGATGCGGGCCAGGTAGTCGGGCCGGCTGCTGTAGTAATTGACATGCTTGTTGACGAGCTGGTTCTCGATGTCGGGAATCGCGTAGCCGCTGCGGATGCGGCCCCAGACGTCGGCTTCTTTGTATTCTTCGGCGCCGCCGAACGCGATGGCGGGAGCCGGGGCGGAGACGGCCGCCGCGGCAGCGGTCGCTGCCGGCGTCACGGCGCGGAACTCGGGCAGCGGCCGCTGTTGCGAAGGATTGACGAACAAGGGCGCCGACACTGGAACGCCTGCGCTCGCTTCAGCGCCGCTGGCGGCGCTGTCGTTTGCATGGCCCAGGGCGGGAATCACGAGAAAAGCGATGGCTGCCAGGGCCGGGGACTTCCGAGTATTTTTTTGCATGATTTTCAATTAGTGCGCCCGAAAACGACCGGGCCGACGAATGAATGAAGCCCGAGTGTACGTAGCAGAGATCGCCTGAGTCAAGAAAATTGTCCTATCGGGCAGCAGATTTCTTGTCAATTATTTTGTGAAATGTTTTGTATCTTGGAAATAATGGTGAAGGGGGTATATGCGAAAAATAGCAAATTGCCATTATGCGGACGGGGTCGGGAAAATGGATACCCGGGGGGAGTATGCGTCGCTGCCCCCTATGAAATGAGTGCTTTACGGAACGAAAACTGGGAGGGCGGCAGGCGATCGGCATGATCGTTTTGGCAATCTCAGTTACGCCGAGGAATCAGCTTAGCAGGCGGTCGGAGCGCGCTTATGAGTGCACGCAAAAAAAGTGCGTACAATTTGCCTGGCGCGCTGTGCGCATCACGATTTGAAGGCACGCAATGAGTATTCCCAATATGAACGCCGACGATGACCAGATCATCGCCGCCACCGAACGCTGGCTCGAACAGGCCGTCATCGGCCTCAATTTGTGTCCGTTCGCCAAGGCCGTGCACGTCAAGAAACAGGTGCGTTATGTCGTATCGAACGCGACCACGCCCGAAGCCCTGCTCGAGAACCTGATGGACGAATTGCAGGCGCTCTCGGATGTCGACGCCGAAAAAGTCGACACGACGCTGCTGATCCATCCCTTCGTGCTCAATGATTTCCTCGATTACAACGAGTTCCTCGATGTGGCCGACGCCGCGCTCGAGGACATGGAGCTCGATGGCGAGTTGCAGATCGCCAGTTTCCACCCGCACTATCAGTTTGCCGACACGCATATCGATGACATCGGCAATTTCACCAACCGTTCGCCGTATCCGATCCTGCATTTACTGCGTGAGGACAGCATCGAGCGCGCGGTCGAGGCGTTTCCGGAGGCGTCCGATATTTTTGAGAAGAACATCGATACTTTGGAAAAGCTCGGCCACGCGGGCTGGGATGCGCTCGATGTCGGCCCCGCCAAATAAGGTGGCGCTGACCATACCGCTGAGCGCGCCGCCGCGCGCCGACACGCCTTGTGTGGCAGTGTGTTCGACCACCTTCGATGAGATCTGCCGCGGCTGCGGGCGCACCGTGGTGGAGGTGGCGCACTGGGTGTCGATGAATGACGACCAGAAGGAGTTGGTGTGGCAGCGTATTCTGGCGCAGGGTTATCCGAGGCGGAATACGTAGTAGTGCGCTTTACAAGTCATCAGCAAAGCACGTTTTGATGTTGATATTGGAATGCGTTGGATCATCGCTCGGGGCGCTACAGAAATCGTATCAGGGAGAGTTTAAAAATCATAAACCAACATCGTCCTCGCGAATGCGGGGACGATGTTGGTTTTAGGTGTTGGAAGTGTCCACTTCGCGATTTCTGCCTCGGCCTATCTTAGAAACTACCGATAAAGTCTTTTTTACCAACTTCAACGCCGTTGTGGCGCAGGATGTCGTACGCGGTCGTCGCGTGGAACATGAAGTGCGGCAGCGCGTAGTGCAACAAATACACCTGTCCCTTGAACTGCTTCGCATTGGCGCCGCTGCTCGTGCTGATCTCGCGCTCGGCGCTCGCGCCGATGCTGTCCTGGCTCAGGCCGTCGATAAAAGCGATCGTCTTGGCGATGCGCGCCTTGAGGTCGCCGAAGCTCACTTCGGTGTCGTCATACTTGGGCACCTCGACACCGGCCAGGCGCGCCGATGCGCCCTTGGCGAAGTCGGCCGCGACCTGGACCTGGCGCACGAAGGCGAACATGTCCGGGTACAGCCGCGCCTGCAGCAAGGCCGCCGGCTCGATCTTCTTCTCGGTCGCGTGCGCTTCGGCCTTGTCGATGATGGCCGACAGGCTCGTCAGGATTTGCTTGAATACAGGCACCGAGGCCGAGTACATGGAAAATGTCATAGTGTTCCCCTTGAAAAAGTGCACCGATCATAGCCTGTCGCGCCAGTTCGTGCTGGCGCGCCACTGTTTATGGGGAGGGCCGGCGCTTTTGCTCACTTTCGGGGCATTTGCGTGCATAATTCCACTAGTAAAACTTTGTTGTCTGACTGATACCCGCACCCCGTGACGAATATGGCCGCGTTCCGCCCACATGCCTAGCACCTCCTACTACCAGCGCCTGCGCGAGCGCATCGGCGCGTGGTACGGCTTGTCGATCTACGGCGCCCTGATGCTCGTCGTGTGCGGCGGGCTGGTGCTGCCGGCCGCGATCGGCAGCTATGTGTTGATCGGGGTGCAGGAGCGGCAGTCGGCCCGCAGCGCGCTCGACGACGCGCTCCAGCGCAACGCCGACATCCTCGCGCTCGGCATGCAGGAGTCGCTCTGGAACATGAACGTCGAATCGGCCCAGTCGCTGGTCGAGTCCGTCATGCGCGACCCGTCGGTGCTGCGCATCAAGGTCGTGGGCCTGCCGAACGCCGAATTCATGGCCGTCGAGTCGCCCAACCGGCCCGTCGGCCGGGTCTACGTTGCCGAACGCGACATCCTCGTGCGCGGCGAACGCATCGGCCGCGTGATGGTCTCGATGGACGACGCGCGCAGCCAGCTCGAACTGCGCAACAAGCAGCGCAACTACCTGATCGTGCTGGCCGCGCAGATCCTGTCGTCGCTGCTGCTGATCGTGCTGTTTTTGAACAAACGCCTGCTGTCGCCGCTGCGCAAACTGATGAGTTTTTCGGACCGCCTCTCGCACGGCGACTTCGAAACCCGGCTCGACATCAAGGGCACCGACGAACTCGGGCGCCTGGCCGAGCAGATGGAGCGCATGCGGGTCGCCATCAAGCACCTGTTCGAGGACATCGGCCGGCGCGAGGAGCGCTTCCGCACCATCGTCACGCAGGTGCCGGGCGCCGTGTTCCGGGTGCGCCCGGGCGGGCCGATCGATTTTGTCAGCGACGCGATCGAGGGCATCTGCGGCTACCCGGCCGCGCTGTTCATGCACAGCGACACCGAGTTCTGGTCCAACATCGTGTGCGCGGCCGACCGCCGCATGCAGCGCCACCAGGTGCGCGACGCGATCACCTCCGGCAAACCGTACCAGATCGAATACCGCATCATCGACGCCGCCGGCGCCGAGCGCTGGGTGCTCGAGAACGGCCAGCCGCAGATCGACGCCAACGGCGCAGCGGTCTGGATCGACGGCATCATCGCCGACATCAGCGAGCGCAAACACAACGAGATGCGGATCGAAGGCCTGCTCGCCGAGCAGGGCGCTATCCTCGACAACGTGATGTTCGGCGTGATGTTCGTGCGCGAGCGCCACGTGGTGTCGGTCAACCGCCGCTGCGAGGAGCTGTTCGGCTACGCCAGCGGCGAGATGACCGGCTCCTCGACCGCGCTCGTGTTCCCCGACCGGGAGTCGTTCGAGCAGGCCGGCCTGCTGCAGTATCCGACCCTGGCGCAGGGCCATTACTTCAGCGAGGAGCGCCAGTACCGCAAGCGCGACGGCAGCCTGTTCTGGTGCCTGGTCAGCGGCTGCGCGCTCGACGCCAACCACGTCGGCGAGGGCAGCATCTGGGTCTACGCCGACATCACCGAGCGCAAGCTGGCCGAGGAAAAGCTGCGCCTGGCCGCGACCGTGCTCGAATACATCGCCGACGGCGTGATGGTGATCGACCTCGCCGGCGCGATCGTCGCGACCAACCCGGCCTACACCAAAATCACCGGCTACACCGAGCACGAGGCGCTGGCCCAGCCCTACAGCCTGACCCGCTCGGCCCTGCACGGCGACGCCTTCTACCAGCAGTTGTGGGACGACCTGGTCGAGGCGAGCTTCTGGCGCGGCGAGATCTGGAACCTGCGCAAAAACGGCGAGATGTACCTCGAGTGGCTGACCATTTCGGCGGTGCGCGACACGGCCGGCCAGTGCACCCACTATGTGGGCGTGTTCAGCGACATCACCAAGGTCAAGCAGTCGCAGGAGAAGCTCGACCACCTGGCCCACCACGATCCGCTCACGGCGCTGCCGAACCGCCTGCTGTTCCAGGACCGGCTGCAGCACGCGCTGCAGCGCGCGGCGCGCAGTGGCCAGCAACTGGCGGTGCTGTTCATCGACCTCGACCGATTTAAGAACGTCAACGACACGCTCGGCCACCACGTCGGCGACGAGCTGCTCAAGCAGGTGGCAGCCGCCCTGACGGCGCAGCTGCGCGAGGGCGACACGCTGGCGCGCCTGGGCGGCGACGAATTCATCGTGCTGCTCGAGGACGTCGACGGCCACAAGGGCGCCGGCCTGGTCGCCGAAAAACTGGTGGCCATGTTCGAGCAGCCGTTCATCGTGCAGACCTACGAGCTGTTCGTGACGGGCAGCGTCGGCATCAGCGTCTACCCGCACGACGCGACCGACCTCAATATGTTGGTGCGCAATGCCGACGTCGCGATGTACCACGCCAAGGCGCGCGGGCGCAACGGCTACCAGTTCTACGCGCCGTCGATGACGGGCGAGGGCGTCGACCGCCTGCGCGTCGAAGCCATGCTGCGCCGCTCGATCGAGAAGAACGAGATTTTCCTAAACTTCCAGCCGCAGGTCGAAATTGACACCGGGCGCCTGACCGGGGTCGAGGCGCTGGTGCGCTGGCAGAGCCCGGAACTGGGCCTGGTGCCGCCGATCCGTTTCATCTCGATGGCCGAGGACACCGGCTTCATCAACCAGCTCGGCAAGTGGGTGCTGCACGAGTCGTGCCGCCAGATGGTGCGCTGGGAGGCGGCCGGGCTGGTGGTGCCGAAAATCGCGGTCAACCTGTCGGTCAAGCAGTTCGAGCGCGGCAGCATCGTGAGCATGGTTTCGGACATCCTCGCCGATACCGGGCTGGCGGCCGAGCGCTTGCAGCTCGAGGTCACCGAGTCGGTCATCATGAACACGGGCGACGCGCTGGTGTTCATCAACGACCTGCACGCGATCGGCGCGGGGCTGGCGATCGACGATTTCGGCACCGGTTATTCGTCGCTGGCCTACCTCAAGCAGCTGCCGGTGCAAACGCTCAAGATCGACCGCAGCTTCATCAAGGATATCTCGACCGACGTCAACGACGAGGCGATCACGATCGCGATCATCCAGCTCGGCAAGAGCCTTAACCTGTCGGTGATCGCCGAGGGGGTCGAGACGGCCGAGCAGGCCGAGTTCTTGCTGCGCAACGGCTGCAACCTCGCACAGGGGTATTTCTTCGGCAGGCCGGTGCTGCCCGACGAATTGCTGGCGCGCTGGATCGGCGGCGAGCAGAAGTCGGCCTAGTCCTGGGCCGCCCCCAGCAGCACGCGCAAATTGCACTCGGCCTGCCACGCGCGCCGCTCGGCGCTGCTGAGCGCCTGCGCCGCAAGTTCGTCCGTGCTGTGCGCCAGTTGCGCCTGCAGCAGCCGCTCGGCCAGCGCCGGATCGGGCAGGGTGGTGCCGAAAAAGGCGACCACGCCGTCGCGCTGGATCAGCAGGGTAGGGAAGTTCTCGACGTCGAGCTCGCCCACGACCTCGGCCTGGTCCTCGATGTCGATCCAGACGAATTGCTTGTCGGGGTGGCGCGCGGCCATTGCCTCGAACGTGGCGCGGTAGGTGGCGCAGGTGCCGCACCAGGCGGCGCACAGGCAGGCGACGGTCCAGCGGTCGCCGGCCAGCTTGGCGGCGACGGCGGCGCGGTTGGTGGAGTCGAGGGTCAGGCTATGCATGAGCGGCATTTTACAACGGACACGGGAATCGGGTTCCGGGCCTCTGCCGGGAAGTGGAAAGCGACAGTAATCGCGAAGCCTGAACCGCCACCACATCGTCCTCGCGGAGGCGGGGACCCATAGAACGTTCGCACATAGCAACCGTTCTATGGGTCCCCGCCTCCGCGAGGACGATGTTGGTTGGTGTTATTGAAGTTTTGGCAGCCCGACTTCTGCCGGGGCATTTTTTGCGCAGTTCAAACAAATCGAATTCTTTGCGCAAGCATGCGCAAACCGCCCGCAGGCGCATTGCATGCTATGCGAGACCCCTGCTACGGTAAAATACGGCATGCCTATTATCCTTGCCATTGAAACCTCGTCCGAACTGGCCTCCTGCGCCCTGATCCGCGACGGCGCCGTGCTTGCGCGCGAATCGTCGGGCGTGCGCACGCACTCCCAGTCCATCCTGCCGATGGTGCAGGAACTGCTGGCCGAAGCCGGCCTCACGCTGGCCGAGTGCGACGCGCTCGCCTTTGGCGCCGGCCCCGGCTCGTTCACCGGCGTGCGCACCGCCTGCGGCATCGCGCAGGGGCTCGCCTTTGGCGCCAAACTGCCCGTGGTGCCCCTGATCACGCTGGCGGCGATGGCGCTGGCCTGCCACCAGCAAACCGGCGCGACCGACATCGTGACCGTGCTCGACGCCCGCATGGGCGAGGTCTACTGGGCCCAGTACCGTTATGCCAACGGCTGGCAGACCGTGTCCGAACCGGCCTTGTGCGCCCCGGGCGCGGTCGAGCCGCTGACCGCCGCCGGCCCGCTCGCGGCCTGCGGCAACGGCTTTGCGGCCTATCCGGATGCGTTCGCCGGGCGCGCCTGGGCCGCCGAAGCGCACGCGGCCATCATGCCGCACGCGCGCGAACTGGCGCAACTGGCCGGCGCCGCGCTCGCCGCCGGCTTGAGCGTGGGCGCCGCCGACGCCCAGCCGCTCTACCTGCGCAACAAGATCGCGTTCACGAGCGCCGAACGGCTCGTCATCAACGCGGCCAAGGCCGCCGCATGAGCCGTATGAACAAGGCCGATATCTTCGACCGCCTGTTCGAGTACGCGCCCATGGTGGTGGCCGACGTCGACGACGTCGTCGTGCTCGAACAGGACGTCTATCCCCATCCTTGGACCCGCGGCAATTTCATCGACTCGCTAGAGACCGGCTACCACGGCTGGATTTTGCGCGACGACCAGCGCGCCCTGGTCGGCTACTTTCTGCTCATGACGGTGCTCGACGAGGCCCATCTGCTCAACGTCGCGGTGTCGTTCGAGCGCCAGGGTGAGGGGATCGGCCGCTACCTGCTCGACAAGGTGGCCGCCACCGCGCGCGGCCTGATGGCCGAATCGCTGCTGCTCGAAGTGCGTCCGTCGAACCAGCGCGCGCTCGACGTCTACCTGAAATACGGCTTCACCGAGATCGGCCGGCGCAAGGGCTACTATCCGGCCCACGACGGACAACGCGAGGACGCCATCGTCATGAGGTGTGTTTTATGAGTACCGGACCGGCATCGGCGGCGCGCGCCGCCATTTTCCTCGAAGAGATGGGCATCGGCCCGCTGTGGACCTTGCGCGACATGGTTGCCAGCGAGCCCGAAGCGGTCGAGGAGGAACCCCAGGCGCCCGCGCCCGAGGCGCCGGCAATGCGTGCAGCAGAACCAGCACCACGTGCATCGCCAGCGCCGGCGGCGCCGCTTGTCGCCGCGCCCGTGCCGGCCGCCGCCGCTGATGTTACTGCTGCCGCGCCTTCGGGCGTCGATTCGGCCTGGGGCGACGAGCCGCCGGCCGCCCCGCCCACCGACGCTGAAATCGCCGTCATGGACTGGGCCGCGCTCCGGGTGGCGATCGACAGCTGCACCCGCTGCGGCCTGTGCAAGGGAGGACGCAAGCCGGTCCACGGCGCCGGCGCGCGCGCCGCGCGATGGCTGGTGGCCGCCGGTGCCAGCACCGCCGCCGACGAAAAGGAACGCGCGCCGCTGGCCGGCGACCCTGGACGCCTGCTCGACAATATGCTCGCAGCGGTCGAGCTCACGCGCGCCGACGACGCCTATGTGACCAATCTCATCAAATGCCGTCCCACCAGCGCCAACGGCGGCGACCGCGCCCCCACGCGCGACGAGGCGCAGGCCTGCCGTCCCTACCTCGAGCGCGAATTGGCGCTCACGGGCGCGCGCATGGTGCTTACGCTCGGCCAGATCGCCGCCAACGGCCTGCTCGACAAACCGCTGCACGAGCCGCTGGCCGGTGCGCGCGGCAGCGTACACGCGTTTAACGGCGTGCCGATGGTGGCCACGCTGCATCCGGGCGAACTGCTGCGGCGCGGGGCCGACAAGGCGCTCGCCTGGGCCGACCTGTGCATGGCGAAAGCGGCCGATGCCGCACCCGGCTGACAACTACCAGGCGCTGTTCGTCCGGCGCTGGGGCCACCTGACCGAGCCCCATGTACGCGCGCTGGCGTGGCTGCTCGACGCGCCCGGCCTGCTCGATCCGGCCGACCCGCATTGGAAGGGCAAGGTGGCATCGCCCGAGCCGGCATCGGCGGCGGTGGCCGAGTGGCTGGCGCAACTCGACCGCGACCCGGCCGCGCTCGACGCCGCGCTCGGCGAGCGCGTGCACACGCGCCTTGGCCTGTACGCCGAAAAGCTCATGGCTTTTTACTACCAGGCGCACGGCCGGCTCGTGGCGCATGGCCTGCAGGTGCGCGCGACCCGCAACGACACCGTCGGCGAATTCGACTTTTTGCTCGAGGCGGGGCCGGACGCGGTCGAGCATATCGAGTTCGCGACCAAGTTCTATCTGCTGCAGGGCACGGCCGCATCGCGCTTCGACACCTTCCTTGGGCCGAACCTGGCCGACAGCCTGGGCGCGAAGATGCGCAAGATATTCGACAAGCAGCTGGTGCTGTCGGCGCATCCGGCGGCGCAGGCATTGCTGCCGCGTCCCGTGGTGCGTTCGAGCGCGCTGGTCAAGGGCTGGCTGTTCTATCCGGCCGGGGCCCAGACTGTGACGCAGGGGATTCTGGCCGCCCACTGCCGCGGCTTTTGGTGCGCGTACGACGAACTGGGCGCGCTCGAGGGCGAGCGCTTCGTGGTGCTGCCGAGGTTGCAGTGGCTGGCGCCTTACCGGACCGGCGATGCAGGCAGCACGCTCGGGCCGGCGCAATTGCAGGCGAAGGTGGCGGAGCAGTTCGCGCTGTCGCCGGCGCCCTTGCTGGTGGCCTCGGTGCGCGAACACGAGGGGAGCCTGGTCGAGGCCGAGCGCGGCTTCGTGGTGCCGAGCGACTGGCGTGCGCGCGCCGCGGCGCGTTACAGCTAATTGCAGCGCTTGCGCTTGGGGCACGGGGGCAGGGCAGATGGGCGACGGGGCAGAGATCCGACGGATTCAAGACGGCGATTAAGCCTCGGGTGCCGCCCAAACCAAGTTCCAAAGGTGGCCATCGAGGTCCTCGAAACCCTGGTCATACATGAAGCCGTGGTCCTCTGGTGGATGCGGCGTGCGGCCTCCGGCGGCGACGGCCTTGGCAATGAGGGTGTCGACTTCTTCGAGGCTTTCGCAGCTCAGGCAGATAACGACCTCATTCGCTTCCTTCGCCTGTGCGACGGGCTTGTTGATCAGGGACTGGAAGAAAGGCTCGGTCGTCAGCATGGCCTGGATGGTGTCGCCGGCAATGTTCATGAATGCCGAGTTTTCGCCGCTGAAACGGTCATTGAAAGTAAAGCCTAGCGCGGAAAAGAAGGCTTTGGACGAATTCAGGTCCTTTACCGGCAAGTTGAGGATGATCTGCTTGTTCATCGCGTTTCCTTGGTTGAGGTGGAATGGGCAATCGGTGGTGCTTCATCGGTACGACGGATGGCAACGCACAAAATCGACACGCTGTCGGAAGAAATTTTCTGCTCGGTTGATCCGCCGCCGGCTTACATCGTGGATGTCCCACTGCCTGGAACATTTTTTCCATTCCTTGCGCCTTGGCCCGTTGTTGGATTTTTTCGAGCTTGCTCTTCGTTTGCAAGCACATGCGTCGACAGACACACGGTAGCGCTGAGCCGAGCCAGTACAGTTAGTGCTTGTGTTCACCGATCATCGCAAGCGAATCATGCTCGCGCTGATTGGCCGCGTGGGTGCGCGCGATGAGATGCATGACCCCGGCCACAGAACAGCCGAACAGCACGATGATGATGTTCAAGTTCAAGTCGAGTTTGATCATCATCGCGTACACCGCCAGCATGGTCAAGATCGACAAATTCTCGTTGAAGTTTTGCACCGCGATCGAATGGCCGGCGCTCATCAGGACGTGGCCGCGGTGCTGAAGCAGCGCATTCATTGGCACCAGGAAAAAACCCGACAACAGGCCGACCAGGATCAACAGCGGATACGCCACCGCCAGCGACGACACCAGCGGCATGCAGGCGATGATGGCGCCCATCAAGATGCCCATCGGGATCACGGACAACGATTTTCTGAGCGGCACCAAACGTGCCGACAACACCGCGCCGACGGCAACCCCGACCGCCACCACCCCGACCAATTTGGTGGCCTGGTCGAATGGAATCCTCAGCGATTTTTCGGCCCACTTGAGCACCAGCAGTTGCAAGGTCGCGCCCGCGCCCCAGAACAGCGTGGTCACGGCCAGCGAGATCTGGCCCAGCTTGTCCTTCCACAGCGTGGCCGAGCAGTTGGCGAAGTCGGTGATCAGTTTGGCCGGATTGCGTTCCTGGTGCGCGTAGACGGCGCCCGTGTCGGGGATGCGCAGGTTGAACAGCGTGGCCAGCAGGTACAGCAGCCCGACCACGGTCAGCGCGGCCTCGGTCGCCGTGTCGATGCCGGTGTTGATGAAAGGTACCTCGAACGATAGCAGCGTGCCCGACAGGCTGGAGCTGACCAACGCGCCGCCGAGCACGGTGCCGAAAATGATCGAGCTCACCGTCAGCCCCTCGATCCAGCCGTTGGCGGCGACCAGTTTTTCAGGTGGCAGCAATTCGGTCAGGATGCCGTATTTCGCGGGCGAATACACGGCCGCGCCGAAACCGACGACGGCGTAGGCGAGCAGCGGATGGACGGCGAAGAAAAACAGGCCGCAGCCGGCGATTTTGACGAGGTTCGCGATGAACATCACGCGCCCCTTGGCGTAGGCGTCGGCGAAGGCGCCCACGAACGGGGCCAGCAAAACGTAAAACAAAACGAAGGTGAGTTTCAACAGCGGCGGCAGCGTGTCCGGCGCCTTCATTCTCATGAGCAGGTCAATGGCCACAAAGAAGAGGGCATTGTCCGCCAGCGACGAGAAAAACTGCGCCGCCATGATTGTGTAAAAACCACGATTCATTCTGTGAGGTAAAAGAAGCCTAGGTGGCTTGCTTTATACCATGAATGGGCTTGGCGCCGATCAAAACAACGCGGCGCGGCGGGCCGCGTCCGGTAAAATACGCTGTTCCTGCCAACCCGACAATCCCCCATGCCAAGGCCGCTCTGCGCAACCATCCACCTCGATTCAATGCGGCACAATCTGGCCCGCGCGCGCGCCTGCGCGCCGGGCGCCAAGGTGTGGGCGGTGGTCAAGGCCGATGCCTACGGTCACGGGCTCGAACGCGGCATGCGCGGCTTTGCCGGCGCCGACGGCCTGGCGCTGGTCGAGACCGAGAACGCGGTGCGCCTGCGCCAACTCGGTTGGACCGGTCCGCTGCTCTTGCTCGAAGGTATTTTCGATGCGTCCGACGTCGGCCTGCTGTGTCAATACGGGCTCGAGAGCACGGTCCATTGCGCCGAACAGATCGACTTGCTCGAGTATGCAAATTTGAATAGCCCGATCGATGTCCATCTAAAAATGAATACCGGGATGAACCGCCTCGGCTTCCCCCCGGCCGAGTGCGCGGCGGCCCACGCGCGGTTGCGCGCGCTGCCCGCGGTGCGCCGCATCACCCTGATGACCCACTTCGCCAACGCCGACGAGCTCGAGCACCCGCACCTGGGCATGCGCGAGCAAGTGCGCCGCTTCGGCGAGGGCGCGGCCGGCATCGACGGCGAGCGCAGCCTGTCCAATTCGGGCGGGGTGCTGCGCCAGGAGGCGCTCGGCGGGGCCCTGGTCAGCGACTGGATCCGGCCCGGCATCATGCTGTATGGCGGCACCCCGGGCGGGCAAAGCGCGGCCGACTTCGGGCTGCGCCCGACCATGAGCCTGGCGAGCGCCCTGATCGGCGTCCAGCGGATCGACGCCGGCGACTTCGTCGGCTACGGCAGCCGCTTCCGCGCGGACGGGCCGATGCGCATCGGCGTGGTCGCCTGCGGCTATGCCGACGGCTACCCGCGCCACGCGCCGCACGGCGGGCCGGTGCTGGTCGACGGCGTGCGCACCACCCTGGTTGGGCGCGTCTCGATGGACATGCTGGCGGTCGACCTGACGCCGGTGCCGGGCGCGCGCGTTGGCAGCCCGGTGCTGCTGTGGGGCGCCGGCCTGCCGATCGACGAAGTGGCAAATGCGGCCGGCACGATCGGCTACGAATTGATGTGCGCGTTGGCGCCGCGCGTGCGCGTGAGCGAAGGCGACCTGGAACCCCATGGCTAAGACAAAGACGAATTACACCTGCAGCGACTGCGGCGGCGTGAGCACCAAGTGGACCGGCCAGTGCAGCGCCTGCCACCAATGGAACACGATGGTCGAGACGGTGGTCGAGGCGCCCGGCCTGAACCGCCTGTCGAACCCGCAGCACAGGAGCCTGGCGCAGACGGCGCCGGTGCTGTCCTTGGCCGACATCGAGGCGGTCGACGTGCCGCGTTTCGGCACCGGCATCGAGGAGTTCGACCGCGTGCTCGGCGGCGGGTTGGTGGCCGGCGGCGTGGTGCTGATCGGCGGCGACCCCGGCATCGGCAAGTCGACCCTGCTGC
>JAZKIN010000087.1:0-48978 GCA_040384885.1 Pseudomonadota bacterium
CATGCGGGGACCCATAGAACAGCGCCTCAGAGCAACTGTTCTATGGGTCCCCGCATGCGCGAGGACGAGGTTGGTTTTTAATATTAAATTTTTTCGACACGATTTCTGATGCGTCTCAGGCGCCAATTCAGCGCAGCGACATTACGGTCAGGCCGAATCAGCGCCCTTGTCGTTGAGCTTGCCCAGGTGCGCGTGCGCCTCGGCCGCGCTTTCAAAAATGTGGGGCGCGACGCTGCGTTCGGCCAGCGCCTTGCCCAGCTTGGCGCGCAGGAAACTGCTCGTCGTATACCGTGTCACGCCGGCATAAAAGCGCGCGCTCAGGGCGCCGACCATGTCGGTGTAAGGGCCGAGCACATCGGGCGCGATTGTGAAGTTGTCGTAGTTGACGATCGCCTGCACGCGCCGGCCGAGCGGCAGCACCAGCCGTTCGACCTGGCTCCTGATCGCGTTGAGGTCGCCCAGGCTGCGCACGCTGTAACCCTCGAAGTTGATGAACAACGTGTTTTGCGCCGCGTCGTAGGCGAAGCGGCTCGCCAGGGGCAGGCTCAGCATTTCGCCGCGCAGGCCCATCGGCTGGTCCTCGAAGATGCGCGCGTCCATCAGGCGCGGGCTGCCCTTGATCACCGGCTTGAAGTCCATGTGGGCAAGGATGTCGCGCTGCAAATCGACGCCGGGCGCGATCTCGGTCAGCTCGAGGCCCGATTCGCACAGGCGGAACACGCAGCGCTCGGTCACGTACAGCACCGGCTGCCCGCGGCGCGCGGCGAACTGCCCGCTGAAGGTGCGGTGCTCGACCTCGTCGACGAATTTGCGCACGCCGTCGCCGGCGCAAAAGGTGCCCATGAAGACCACTTTTTTCGCGCTCTGGCTGATGTTGATGAAGCCGCCCGCGCCGGCCAGCCTGCTGCCGAACTTGCTCACGTTGAGGTTGCCTTGGCGGTCGGCCTGCGCCAGCCCGAGGAAGGCGACGTCGAGCCCGCCGCCGTCGTAAAAGTCGAATTGCGAGGGCTGGTCGATGATGGCGTCGGCGTTGGTGGCGGCGCCGAAGTTCAGGCCGCCGGCCGGCACGCCGCCGATCACGCCGGGCTCGGCCGTCATGGTCATCAGGTCGACCACGCGTTCCTCGTTGGCGATCGCGGCCACGCCCTCGGGCATGCCGATGCCGAGGTTGACCACGCTGTTGGGCTTAAGTTCGAGCGCGGCGCGGCGCGCGATGATGCGGCGCGCGCCGTCGGCCATGGGCGGCATCGACGCGGCCGGCACCTTGAGCTGGCCGCTGAAGGCCGCGCTGTAGGGCTCGCTGAAGGTTTGCCAGTGATTCTCGGGCTTGGCCACGACCACGCAGTCGACCAGGATGCCCGGGATCGCGACCCGGCGCGCGTTGAGCGTGCCGCGCTCGGCGATGCGCTCGACTTGCACCATGACGATGCCGCCCGAATTGTGCACGGCCATCGCGATCGCGAGCGCCTCGAGCGTGAGGGCTTCCTTCTCCATCGTGATGTTGCCGTCGGCATCGGCCGTGGTGCCGCGCAGGATGCCTATGTTGATCGGAAACGCCTGGTAGAACAGGTATTCGTTCGTACTCATCGGCATCTCGATCAATTCCACGAGGTCGCGCCTGGTGCGGTCGTTGAGCTTGCCGCCGCCGAAGCGCGGGTCGACGAAGGTGCCCAGCCCGACCGACGAAATGTGGCCCGGACGGTGCGCGGCGATGTCGCGGAACAATTGCGAGATCACGCCCTGCGGCAGGTTGTAGGCCTCGATCGCGCCCGACAAGGCAAGTTTTTGCAGCTTGGGCACGAGGCCCCAATGGCCGCCGATCACGCAACTGAGCAGGCCCTCGTGGGCCAGGTGGTTGAGCCCCTTGTCCTTGCCGTCGCCTTGCCCGGCCGCATAGACCAGCGTCAGCGCGCGCGGACCGGCGCCGGCCTGGTGCAGTTGCTCGAGCGCGATCGCGATCTCCTCGGCAAAGCCGATGCCGACAAAGCCGCCCGTGGCCACGGTGTCGCCGTCGCGGATCAGGCGCACCGCGTCGGCGGCGGTCACGACTTTGCCGGTCTCGCCGGCGTGGCCGATGTTGTGCGTGCTCATTGCGCGGTCCAGCCGCCGTCGACCGTCATTGACGCGCCGCTGATCTGCTCGGCCGCGTCGGAGCACAGGAACACGACGAGCGCACCGAGCTGGGCCGGTGTGGCGAAGGCGCCCGAAGGCTGCTTCTGGGCCAGCAACTGCTGCTGCGCCTGTTCCGGCGCGATGGCCTCGCGCGCGGCCAGGTCGTCGATCTGCTTTTGCACGAGCGGGGTCAGCACCCAGCCGGGGCAGACCGCGTTGCAGGTGATGCCGGCGCCCGCGGTTTCGAGCGCGACCGCCTTGCTCAGCCCGATCACGCCGTGCTTGGCGGCGACATAGGCGCACTTGTTGGTCGAGGCCACCAGCCCGTGCACGGACGCGATGTTGACGATGCGGCCGCGGCCTTGCGCGCGCATATGGGGCAGCGCCGCCTTGATCGCGTGGAAATTGGCGGACAGGTTGATCGCGACCACGGCGTCCCATTTGTCGTCCGGAAATTGCTCGACGGGCGAGGTGTGCTGGATGCCGGCATTGTTGACGAGGATGTCGAGGCGTCCCGTGCGCGCGACGGCCATCTCGACGAGCGCGCGGATTTTTTGCGGCACCGCCATGTCGGCGTCGCTGTAAAGGACCTCGACGCCGAACTCGGCGGCCATGGTGGCGCGCAGGTCTTCAATGTCGTGCGGATTGCCAAAACCGTTGAGGACGATGTTGGCGCCTTGCGCGGCGAGGGCGCGGGCAATGCCGAGGCCGATGCCGCTGGTCGAGCCGGTCACGAGGGCAGTCTTGTTGCGTAGCATGCTGGTAAGTCTCCTGGGTTGGCGGGCCGATGCGGGCCGTCTGGGGGCTTGAGCAATGATCGTGCCCACGCCGGCGCTTGCGCTTGCCGGGCGTGGCCCCTGTTGGCCGGCGTGGCGAGTCTCGCTTTTAAGACATGCCGCCAGGCGCCGATCCCGTCGCGGGACGCAGGGCGCAGGTCTCGTTATCGAGACGCGCGTCTCGGTATTGGGATGGAATGCCGCGAGCGTGGCCCAAGACCTTGCGCGCCGGGCCCGCTTCAGCCACAGGAAAGGTGGTCAAGGCTTTCCGTGCGAAGAGGTAACAGGTCTTTCGAGAACTTTGTCGATCATTCCGGCAAGGTGCCGTTTGCGGTGCCGCGAGTCGGCATGGTGGCAGGAAACATCCCCCTTCTGCGCGAAGGTCACCAGGCTGGTCGCCGTCAGGTCGGCCGGCAAATCCCAGCCGGCTTGTTTAAGCTTGGGGGCCAGGTTTGGAAGAAGATAACGCACATCCTTTCCCGCGAAATGGAGCCCCGTGAAGATCATCAAGACCCGCGAAAACAAGGCGCGCTGAGCGAGTTGTTCGAGTTCCCAGAGGGTGCTCGGATGCAGCGACGGCACCGAGATAATACAGGCGGCGCGTGCCGACAGCATGTCGAAGTAGTCGCGCCATTTGTCTTCGCCGGCAATGATCTTTCCGGCGCCGACGATGTTCGTGGTGCGGCCGATCGCAAGCAGGGTGCCGCGCGCTGCGAGCGCCTGCAAGATCAGTTCTTCCAGGTTCACGTACGGGCGCGTGGCGTTGGACGACGTGGGCATCAGGTTGCGCCATAGGGAGTTTTTTTCGGGATTGTCCACTTCTATCACGCCATCGACCGTGAATGGCCGCAAATACAAATAGATCGGCGCCGTCATGACCTTTCCTTGTCGGGGCTAGCGGCCGCATTGGCCGCGGCCATTTCCGCTTCGAGTGCTTTCGCGGTTTCCGCGGCTAACCGGTCGCGCTCGGCTTGCTCCCTTTCAAGCGCCTTCCTTTCGAAGTGTCCGCCAATCATCGAGCAGGCGGTGAGTAGGATGACGAATCCGATGATTGCCAAAATTGAGTCATTGCCGTTCCGGTCCTTCAAAATAAGGTAGAGGAACGCACCACCTATCCACCAAAACCATTTCATGTCGGGCTCCCAGGTTTGGACGTCGTTGGACATCGATTCGCGTGACGTCAAGGATTAGTATGGTGTTGGAGATTCTGTTCATCGTTGATCGAAGTCCTAAGCCGCCTATCTTGCGGCGCCTAGATGCCCGACAAATCAAGCGGCCCTGATCGGCCTGACATTGGTAGCTTTGCCAACCGAGCGGAGCTCTGATGCGCTGTGCAATATTGGGCTTTGCCTGCGGCGTGGCCTTGTTGCAGACCCGCGCCTCGCTGCCTGGATTCGACATCCTGGCCGCGTGCATGTCGATCGGTGTGCTGTTGTGTTGCCTGCGCAATGTGTTGGCGACAGCACTCGCGGGATCGCTGTTCGGTTTTTGCTGGGCTGCATGGGTCGCTGCCTTGGCGCTCGCGCCGGCTTTGCCGAAAGCGGACGAGGGCAGGGACCTGACCGTCATCGGCACCGTCAGCAGCTTGCCTTACCATTTCGAGCAGGGCGTGCGCTTCAATTTTGCGGTCGAGTCGGTGCAAGGCCGTCGCACATTCGTGCCGCCCCGCATCGCGCTCGCGTGGTACAGCGGGTTCCACCAGCAGGTGCGCCAGATCGGCGACGTGCAGCCGGGCGAGCGCTGGCAATTGACGGTGCGTTTGCAGCGGCCCCACGGTAGTGCCAATCCCTATGGTTTTGATTACGAGGCGTGGCTGCTCGAGCAGGGTGTGCGCGCGACCGGCTATGTCCGGCCCGACGGCGGCGCCAACCGTCGGCTCGACAATTTTGTTTTCAGCACCGGCAATCTGATTGAGCATTGCCGCGCCAGCCTGCGCGAACGCATCCGGCGCGCCCTAAACGGAAAACCGTACGCCGGCGTGATCGTCGCCTTGGTGGTGGGCGACCAGCGCGGTATCGCGCAGGCCGACTGGGAGGTTTTCAACCGCAGCGGGATCAGCCACCTGATCTCGATTTCGGGCTTGCACATCACCATGGTGGCCGGCTTGTTTGCTTGGCTGGCCTCGGCGCTGTGGCGCCGCTCGTTCTTCACAAAAGCCCAATTGCCTTTGTTATTGCCGGCGCAAAAGGTCGCAGCGCTGGCCGGCGCCGGCATCGCGCTGCTGTATGTGTTGTTGGCCGGTTTTGGCGTGCCGGCGCAGCGCACTTTTTATATGCTTGCGGTGGTCGCGGTCGCGCTCTGGTCCGGGCGCATCACGAATGTCTCGCATGTGCTTTGTGTGGCCCTCGGAGTGGTGGTGCTGATCGATCCGTGGGCCGTGCTGGGGCCGGGCTTTTGGCTTTCGTTCGGCGCTGTCGCCATTATTCTGTATGCGACCACCGGGCGGATCGCGGCGGCCGAGGGTGGCTTGCGCGCGGCCATCAGGCTGGGCGCGCTCACGCAGTATGTCGTCACACTCGGACTGGTGCCGTTGACGATGCTGCTATTCGGGCAAATCTCGCTCGTCAGCCCGCTGGCCAATGCCGTGGCCATTCCGCTTGTCAGCTTTGTGGTCACGCCGCTGGCACTCGCGGGCAGCCTGTCGCCGGCGCCGCTATCGGACATGCTGCTCGTGGTAGCGCATGCGGTGGTGGCCGCGTTGGCGTTTGTGCTTACTTGGATCAGCGTCGCCGACTACGCCGTCTGGCGAGCGCCTTTGCCGTCTGTTCCGATCTTTTGTTTTGCGCTTCTTGGCACCATCTGGATGCTCGCGCCGCGCGGCTGGCCGCACCGCTGGCTGGGCCTGGTGACGTGGCTGCCCTTGCTGGCCGGCCAGCCCACAAGCCCGGTCGAAGGCAGCATGACCGTCACCGCATTCGACGTGGGGCAGGGCAGCGCGCTGTTGATCGAGACGAGCGCCCATCGCCTGCTATACGACACGGGTCCGGCGTATTCTCCGGAGTCGAATGGCGGCAACCGGGTCATCGTGCCTTATCTGAAGGCGCGCGGGATTACATGGTTGGACGGCATGGTTGTCTCGCATAGCGATATCGACCATTCCGGCGGCGCGCTGACGGTCATGGAGTCGGTGCAGTTAGGCTGGGTGGCGTCGTCGCTGTGGTACGAACATCCGATCGTGCGAGCTGCGGCCCTGCACCGGCGTTGTGTCGCCGGTCAACACTGGACGTGGGACGGCGTGCGCTTCGAGATGCTGCATCCGACATCGGCCAGCTATGCCGACCCCGGGTTGAAACCGAATGCGCGCGGCTGCACCCTGCGTATTACGGCCGGCGCGCATTCGCTATTGCTGGCGGCCGATATCGAGGCGCTGCAAGAGGCGCAATTGTTGGCTGCGGACGCCGCTTCGCTGCGCGCCAACGTGCTGCTCGCGCCGCACCACGGCAGTGGAACCTCGTCGACACCGGGCTTTTTGGCGGCGGTGCGACCGGAATTGGCGCTGTTTCAAGTCGGTTACCGCAATCGGTATAAACATCCCAAGGCAGAGATAGTGGAGCGTTATGCCGCGCGTGGTATCCGGCGCCTCCGATCAGACCAATCGGGCGCGGTCACCCTGCGCTTTGGAGCGGTCGTCAGCGCCGAAGAATACCGGGTCACGCACGCGCGTTATTGGCACGGGCAATAGGCGGCAGCCGATATTATGGCGTCCCGGGTTTCTAACTAAATTTTTGTGACCGCAGAATCGGTGGGACTACTCGCACAAGAATATTGCTATTTCGGCAGCGGGCTTGGGGCTATGCAAATCTGCATAGCAAGCGGCCGAGCAATTCAAAAACGTATACCTCCCAGGTGGCCGGGCGATCTCTAGTGCTTTCCCTCTAAATGGGGCTGATCCTGCGAATATCGGCCTTACAATTCAAGCCACTCTGAACCGAAGCACGCTCATGACCAACAAACCAATACTGCATTTTTCGCACGGAAACAGCTTTCCGGGGGGAACGTACAGGAAGTTCCTTGACCACCTGCGCCTCCAGTACGATGTGCGCTCGGTCGACATGTTCGGCCACGATCCGGCCTATCCCGTGACCGACGGTTGGCCCGGACTGGTTGCCGAGCTGATCGCCCAGCTCGAGCAATACAAGCAACCCGTGATCCTCGTCGGACATTCGCTTGGCGGCATGCTCAGCATGATGGCGGCGCGCGAGCGGCCCGACCTGGCGCGTTGCGTGGTGATGCTCGATTCGCCCGTGGTCGCCGGCTGGCGCGCGATGGTCTGGCGCGCCGCAAAGCTACTGGGCTTTTCGGCGCGCTTGTCGCCGGCCCAGTTCTCGGTCCGGCGCAGGTTCGTCTGGCCCGATACCGAAAGCGCGCACGCCCATTTTCGCGCAAAGGATATTTTCGCGGCGTGGGCGCCGGGCGTGCTGTCCGATTATCTCGAGCATGGCCTCAAGCCCCATCCCGAAGGCAAGCAATTGCGTTTCTCGCGCGATGTCGAGAGTGCGATCTATTCGGCCCTGCCGCACCACATGGGCAGCGTGTTGCGGCGCCGCTATCCGGTGCCGATCGGCTGCATCGCCGGCACCGCGTCGGTCGAAATGTCGCAGGCCGGGCTCGGGCCCACACGGCGCCTGGTGCGCGACAATTTTGCCGAGATCGAGGGCGGCCACCTGTTTCCGATGGAATCGCCCGATATGGCTGCCAAACTGACTCTCGCCATGCTCGATAAATTGCTCAAGCAAGCCCAGCAGCTTGCCAACAAAGCCACGTAATTGTTTAGCTTGCAGGCACTTTTCGCGTAAAATCGCGGGAATCTGTTGCGCCGCCGCGCTTAGCGCCCGCGCACTTGCAGCTTCCTCCCGACATTTTTAGAAAAGCTCCAGCGATGACAATTAAAAGCGATAAATGGATCCGCCGCACGGCGCTCGCCACCGGCATGATCGAGCCGTTCGAACCTCAACAGGTGCGCGAAGTCGATGGCAAAAAAATCATCTCGTACGGTACCTCGTCGTATGGCTACGACATCCGCTGCGCCGATGAATTCAAGATTTTCACGAATATCAACAGCACCATCGTCGACCCTAAAAACTTCGACCCGAACTCCTTCGTCGACATCAAGAGCGACGTCTGCATCATCCCGCCGAACTCGTTCGCGCTGGCGCGCACCATCGAATACTTCCGCATTCCGCGCAATGTGCTGACGATCTGCCTCGGCAAATCGACCTACGCGCGCTGCGGCATCATCGTCAACGTGACCCCGTTCGAGCCCGAGTGGGAAGGTTATGTGACGCTCGAGTTTTCGAACACGACGCCGCTGCCGGCCAAGATCTATGCCGGCGAAGGCTGCGCTCAGGTGCTGTTCTTTGAAAGTGACGAAGAGTGCGAAACCTCGTACAAGGACCGCGGCGGCAAGTACCAGGGCCAGCATGGCGTGACGCTGCCAAAAGCCTGATTATCCAGGAAGCCGAAAAAAAAGCCGTTCAGAACACTGAACGGCTTTTTGTTTTACGGCGGCGTTTTCAGGCGAAGCGCGCGTGGTGTGTGCGGTAGCCTAGAAACAGGCCCACAGCACTACCGATCGACCAACCGATGGGAGTCACCAGCAATGGCCCGCCAATCGCCACCAGCGCCCGGATGTAATGCAGTAAGCCGCCGCCGACGGTTTTCGATGGCATTGGCCCGAGTGCCGGAATAAGAAAAAGCCAAAGCACGGCGTTGGCGGCCACGAATCCCACAGTCGCCCACAGCGCAACGCGCCAAACATACTGCCAGGCGTCGGCGAAACTAGGAATCAGGCGGCACGCGGCCATCGCCACGCCTGCGACCATAAGCCACACGACAAAGACCGGCAGGATGATGAAATACGCCATTTGCTTCGATCGGTTGAAGAATCGACCCCGCCACGGTGCGTGGCGAGGTAACAGTACACTTACTGGCGCACGCAATCGACAAAGTAGCCCATCTTGCCATCCACTTCGCGCTTGACCAGGCCGTGCACGTCGGTCTCGAAGCCCGAGAAGCGCTCGTTGAAGTCACGCGCAAAGCGCAGGTAGTCGCAGATGGTCTTGTTGAAGCGCTCGCCCGGAATCAGCAGCGGAATGCCCGGCGGGTAAGGCGTGAGCAAAATCGCGGTGATGCGGCCTTCGAGGTCTTCGATCGCCACGCGGTCGATCTCGCGGTGCGCCATTTTGGCAAACGCGTCCGACGGCTTCATGGCCGGGATCATATCCGACAGGTACATCTCGGTCGTCAGGCGCGCAACGTCGTAGGCTTTGTAGAAGTCGTGGATCTGCTGGCACAGGTCGCGCAGGCCCATCGCCTCGTAGCGCGGGTTGGCCGCCGCGAACTCGGGCAGGATGCGCCACATCGGCTGGTTCTTGTCGTAGTCGTCCTTGAACTGCTGCAGCGCCGTCACCAGCGTGTTCCAGCGGCCCTTGGTGATCCCGATCGTGAACATGATGAAAAACGAATATAGCCCGCACTTCTCGATGATCACGCCGTGCTCGGCCAGGTACTTGGTCACGATCGAGGCCGGAATGCCGGACTCGCCAAACACGCCGTCCAGCGTCAGGCCCGGTGTCACCACCGTGGCCTTGATCGGGTCGAGCATATTGAAGCCCGGGGCGAGTTTGCCGAAACCGTGCCAGTCGTCCTCGGCGCGGATCATCCAGTCGTCCTGGGTGCCGATGCCTTCTTCGCTGAAGGTGTCCGGGCCCCAGACCTGGAACCACCAGTCCATGCCGAATTCGGCGTCGACTTTTTTCATCGCGCGGCGGAAGTCGAGCGCCTCGAGAATCGATTCTTCGACCAGCGCGGTGCCGCCCGGCGCCTCCATCATGGCCGCGGCGACGTCGCACGAGGCGATGATCGAGTACTGCGGCGAGGTCGAGGTGTGCATCAGGTAGGCCTCGTTGAAGGCGTCGCGGTCGAGCTTGACGGTCTCGGATTCGCGCACCAGCACCTGCGAGGCCTGCGACAGGCCGGCCAGCAGTTTGTGGGTCGACTGGGTCGAGAAGATCATCGACTCTTTGGCGCGCGGACGGTCGCGGCCGATCGCGTGCATGTTCTTGTAGAAGTCGTGGAAGGTCGCATGCGGCAGCCACGCTTCGTCGAAGTGCAGGGTGTCGATCTTACCGTCCAACATTTCGCGCAGGGTCTCGACGTTGTAGACCACGCCGTCGTAGGTCGACTGGGTGATGGTCAGGATGCGCGGCTTCTTGTTGACGGCGTTGCGGGCGAACGGATTGGCCTCGATCTTGCGGGCGATGCTCTCGGGCGTGAATTCCTCGAGCGGGATCGGACCGATGATGCCGAGGTGGTTCCGGGTAGGCATCAGGAACACGGGGATCGCGCCGCACATGATGATCGAGTGCAGGATCGACTTGTGGCAGTTGCGGTCGACCACGACGATGTCGCCTGGGGCGACCGTCGAGTGCCACACCATCTTGTTCGAGGTCGAGGTGCCGTTGGTGACGAAGTAGCAGTGGTCGGCGTTGAAGATGCGCGCGGCGTTGCGTTCGGACTTGGCGACCGGGCCGGTGTGGTCGAGCAGCTGGCCGAGTTCTTCGACCGCGTTGCAGACGTCGGCGCGCAGCATGTTTTCGCCGAAGAACTGGTGGAACATCTGGCCGATCGGCGACTTCAAAAAGGCGACGCCGCCCGAGTGGCCGGGGCAGTGCCACGAGTAGGAGCCGTCGTTGGCGTAGTTGACCAGCGCGCGGAAGAACGGCGGCGCCAGCCCGTCGAGGTAGGACTTGGCTTCGCGGATGATGTGGCGCGCGACGAATTCTGGCGTGTCCTCGAACATGTGGATGAAGCCGTGCAGCTCGCGCAGCACGTCGTTCGGGATGTGGCGCGAGGTGCGCGTCTCGCCGTAGATGTAAATGGGGATGTCGGAGTTCTTGTGGCGGATCTCCTGCACGAAGGCGCGCAGCGCCGTCAGCGCGAAGTTGGTCTCCTCGACCGAACCGCCACCAAATTCTTCATCGTCGATCGACAGCACGAAGGCGGAGGCGCGCGACTGCTGCTGCGCGAACTGTGACAGGTCGCCGTAGCTGGTCAGGCCGAGCACTTCCATGCCTTCCTTTTCCATTGCGGCGGCAAGCGCGCGGATGCCGAGGCCGGACGTGTTCTCGGAACGGAAGTCCTCGTCGATGATGACAATAGGGAAACGAAATTTCATGCACAGCTCCAAAGCGAAGCGCCGCGAGGAACTGCCACGCCAGGAATTGGCGGAACGTCGCTCACGGCACCGATAGAAAACAAGATGCGGATTTTCGCAGAAATGCGGGTAATCCGGTGAAAAAACTTTTGTTAGAGTATCCATAACAGTCGGATGGTGTCGCACTGCTGGGATTGCCTGGCAATATATCGCCAAATCGGCCATATCCAATCGCCTTCACAGTATGTTATCGTTTCTATTAGGCAATTAAATAAGGCGCCACGTGGCCCAATTCGCAAAAATCATCGCTGGTTTGTTATTCGCCGGCGCCGCTGCCGCGGCCCATTCCACCGACCCGACCTTGACCGATAAACTGCGCGCCGAGCGCAGCGCCGTGAGCATCGAGAACGGACGCCTTGCCGGTCCCGGCGCCGTCAAATTGCGCGAGGCGCTTGGCGACAGTCAGTTCGTGGTGACCGGCGAATTACACGGCATCAAGGAAGTGGCCGATTTTTCGGGCGCTTATTTCTCGGAGCTGGCGGCCGACGGATTTAAAACCCTTGCCATCGAGGGCAGCCCGGCAGTTGGCGGCATGTTGCACGCCGCGTTGCGCGGCAAGGATCCGCTTGCGGCGATCTCCGGCTTCAGGAGCGAGTATCCATTCGCGCTGCGTTACTACGATTACAAGTCAGAAGCCGATTTGCTGGTCAATGTCGCGCGTGCCGCCGGGCCAACGTTCTCGGTGATCGGTTTTGATTCGGAATCGCTGGGCGGCTCCAAGCACCTGCTGGCCCAAATGGCGCGCGAGCCAATCAACGGACGCGCCCAAGCGATGGTATCCAGCCTGATAGAGCAAGATGCAGCCGCCAACGCGAATGCGCTCAAAAGTGGCAACCCCAAGGATTCGTTCATGTTCGCGGACAAAGATGCGCAATTGATAGCGCTACGGCAGTCGCTGACGGCGGCAAGGGAGAAGCCGGCCTTGGCGATGCTCGATGCGTTGATCGACTCGCGCAGCTTTTATGTTCTTCGCGACAAAAAGCTTGCCTACGATGCGGATAGGCAGCGCGCGCAGCTGATGAAGCGTAATCTCGCGAAGGTGCTCGCGGTCGATCCCAGTCGCAAAATATTAGTCAAGACGGGCGCTTTCCATGCTATCCGCGGCTATAGCCCTGGGGGCGCGCTCGAACCCGGCAACTATCTGGCCGAACATGCCGAAGGGCGGGGTGCCACGTCATTGCATGTAATGGTCATTGCCACGTCGGGAACGGCAAGCGCCGTGGCGGGTTTGGGACGCCCTGCGTCCGATTCCCCGATCGAAGCGCCTCCTGCCGAGGGCAGGTATTCTGGCTTTCTGCCGTTTTTCACAGCGGCTGCCACCCAACAAGGCTGGGCATTGTACGACCTGCGTCCTTTGCGGCAGACCAAGCTGGCGCTCGCCAACCCTGGATTCGACGATATAGCGCTCGGTTTCGACTTCGCGCTGATCATTACAGGGGCGACGGCGTCGCCGGTCCTGCCATAGTATTTTTGATTCGACCTTTACCAAGGCAAGCCATGACCTAATTTTCAAAACTATTCGCTTCTTTAATGCTCCTCGGTTTAGTCGGCATGGCGCATGCCGCCGACGCGACCCTGCTTGACAACATCAAGGCGCAGCGTCAGGCCTTATCCATCGAAAACGGCAAGCTTGCCGGTCCGGGCGCTGCCAGTTTGCGCGCCGCCGTCGGCGGCAGCCAGTTCGTGTTCATCGGCGAAGACCACGGCATCAACGAGATCGCCCAGTTTTCGTCTGCCTGGTTCGACGAGCTTGCCGCCGGCGGCTACACCACACTGGCCACCGAAAACGGCCCGGCCGTCGCGGCGGCGGTACGCGGCGCGCTGCGCAGCAAAGACGCGCCGGCGGCGATTGCGGCCTATAACCGCGAATATCCGTTCTCGCTCGCGTTTTACGATCTGAAGCCGGAAACCGAATTCTTGGCGCGTGTCGCGCAAGCTGCGGGGCCCAAATTCAAGCTGATCGGGTTTGACCAGGAATTGATGGGCGCGGCCAAATACCTGTTGAACCAGATCGCACGCGAACCCATTAATGCGCAGGCGAAGACGATGGTGGCAGCGATGCAGCAACGCGAATCGGCCACCTACAAGGAAGCGGCCGCCAGCGGCAATCCGGGGCAGCTGTACATGCTCGCGGCCAAGGACGAGGAACTGGCGGCATTGCGCAAGCTGTTGACGGCGCCAAAGGAGAAACCCGCATTGGCGCTGTTGGATTCGCTGATCGAAAGCCGCAGCATCTATACCAAGAACATGACGGGCAAGGGATACGAATCGAATCTCCAGCGCGCGCGCCTGATGAAGCGCAATCTGGCGCCGTATCTGGCAGCCGATCCGGCGCAAAAGATGCTGGTCAAGGTCGGCGCTTTGCACGCCTACCGCGGCTACAACGCGCTCGGCAGCCGTGAGATTGGCAATTACCTGGCCGAGCACGCCGATGGCAGGGGAACCCGCTCGCTGCATGTGTTGGTGTTGGCGCCGGCGGGCAAGCAATCCGGGTTCGCCGGCATCGGAAGGCCGCCGTCGGCGAACGACGTCGAGCCTATCGGCGAGAACCATGATTTTGCAGGCGTGCTGCCGCTGTATGCGGCGACGGCGGGCGAGTCCGGATGGACCCTGATCGATTTGCGGCCAATGCGCCAGACCAAGCAGGCGCTTGCCAATCCGAAGTTTTCGAGCGTGGCGCAGGGCTTTGACTTCGCCCTGATCATCCCGGTCGCAACGGCGGCGCCGGCGCTGCCCTAAATAGCAAAAGCGGCGCGTGTTAAGCGCGCCGTTCCAGCGTCACGAAAGCAAAATCAAAGCCATTCGCCTCGGAGTGGTGGATTTCGCGCGCGGTCTCGAGCCACGCGCTCGCGTCGATGGCCGGGAAGAACGTGTCGCAGGCGAAGGTGTGGTCGATCTCGGTGACGATCATGCGGCCGGCCAGCTCCATCGATTCGGCGAAAATCTGCGCGCCGCCGATGATAAACGCTTGCGCCTTGCCCACCAGTGCGATGGCGGCATCGAGCGAGCCGACCGCTTCGACGCCATCGTGGCGCCAGGTTGGATTGCGTGTGATGACGATATTGCGCCGATTCGGCAAAGGGCGGCCGATCGAATCGAAGGTTTTACGCCCCATGATGATCGGGTGGCCCGAGGTGACACGCTTGAAGTGCGCGAGGTCTTCGGGCAAACGCCACGGCAGCGTGTTATTAACGCCGATGCCGCGCTCGGCGTCGATCGCCACGACGATGGTCAATTGCTGGTTCATACGGCGATTGGCGCCTTGATGCCCGGGTGCGATTCGTAGCCGACGATCTCGAAGTCATCGAATTTATAATCGAACAGCGAATCCGGTTTGCGCTTGAGCACCAGCTTAGGCAGGGGCAGGGTGTCGCGCGACAGTTGGAGGTCGACTTGCTCCAGATGGTTCGAATAAATGTGGCAGTCGCCGCCGGTCCAGACGAATTCGCCCACTTCTAAATTCGCTTGCTGGGCCATCATGTGCAACAACAAGGCGTACGAGGCGATATTGAACGGCACGCCGAGGAAGATATCGGCGCTGCGCTGGTATAGCTGGCACGATAGCTTGCCGTCGGCGACATAGAATTGGAACAGCGCGTGGCAGGGCGGCAGTTTCATCTGGCCGATATCGGCCACGTTCCAGGCCGATACCATCAGGCGGCGCGAATCGGGATTGGACTTGATTTGTTCGAGGACCTGGCTGATCTGGTCGATATGGCCGCCATCGGGCGTTGGCCAGTTGCGCCACTGGTAACCGTAGATCGGCCCCAGATTACCTTGCTCGTCGGCCCATTCGTCCCAGATCGAGACGCCGTTTTCTTTGAGATAGGCGATGTTGGTCGAACCCGCGAGGAACCAGATCAATTCGTGGATGATCGATTTCAGGTGCAGTTTCTTGGTTGTCACGAGGGGGAAACCATCGGTCAGGTCGAACCGCATCTGGTAGCCGAAAACGGACAGCGTACCGGTGCCGGTGCGGTCGGTTTTTTTGGTGCCATGTTCTTTCACATGGCGCATGAAGTCGAGATATTGGCGCATGGGCGATATTTTAACTGATGGCGCGCCGCTGCGGAAAAACGCCCCGCCGAAGCGGGGCGCCGGATAAAGCCTTACTGGCGGAACGCGCTGACAGGAACCGTGACAGGCGCGCTGCCGCAGGCCGGCACCGTAATCACGCGGTTGACGCCGCTCTCCCACTGCAGCGCCTTGACACCTTTCTTGATGTATTTGTACTGGTAGCTGGTCGCCGCATTCAAGTTGCGCGACACGGTCCACAAAGGCCAGGCGGCGCCGGTAAGCTTGGTCGCGGTGGCGCTGTCCCAATTGCCCAGCTCGGCGCCGCTGCCGGTCAGGTACACATCCTGCCCGACGACGGTCGTGTTGTCGGTGACCTGGAAATTGACTTGCACCTGGCAGGTTCCGCTCGGCAGGGTCTGCACGGGGAGCGCCGGGCTGCTTGGCACCGAACTATTGTTGGCGTTGTCGATCGCCGACACCGTGAAGCGGTAAATTGTGTTCGGCAGCAGGCCATTGACAAGCAGGGTGGTGCCGGCCGTGAACACGGGAGCGCCGCCGTCGCGCACCACGTTATAGCCTTTCATGCCGCTGCCGCCCGCGTTGTCGGTCGAGGCATTCCAGCGCAGGGAGATGCTGTTGCTGCCGACCAGCGTGGTGGCAAGGCCGGTAGGGACCGACGGCGGCGTGATGTCGCCCGTCATCACGCCGATCTTCTGGCCGGCATGAATCGCAACCGCCGGAATGCCTGCGCCGTTCATGCCCGGGATGTTCAAGTTGGCCGTGCCATCGGCAAACACGGTGACGACATCGCCCGAGCAAGCCGTTTTACCCGCATTCAACAAGCCATTGATGACGTTGCAATACTGGCCCTGCGCCATCCCGGTCCTGAAGGTCCCGACCCAGGCGTTGCCGTCGTCGCGGTTGAGGGCGAGGAAGCCGCGGTCGCCGCGGTGGAAGGCAATCCGGTCGCCGCCGTTCGTGGTCCAGTCGTCGAGCTGCCACTTGCCCTGGGTCTGGTTGCGGAACTCGACCATATTGCTGATTTCGCGCCAGCGGTGCTGCTGGTCCCAGTTCGTGAAGTTGGGCGTGCCGTTGACGTAGATGTTTCCGCTCGGGACGGGCGTGGTGTCATCGGCCTGGTTGCCGGTCAGCTTGAAGCCGGACTGCAATTGGGTCTGGCCGTACGGATAGGCGAGCATGAAGATGTTGGCCAGGTTAAACAGTTTGCCGCTGTTGCGCGAGGTCAGCGAGTCGTTGTGGCGCTCGAGGTCGTGGTTGCTCACGAACACGGTGGCGTCGCGGCTGGCGTACAGGCCGCGCGGATTCGGGCTCGTGTCGGTGATCGGCAACAGGTTGGCCAGTTGCGAAATCGAGGTGCCGTTGCGGTTGAACGTGTCGCGCATCACGTCCTTGTACTTGAATTCGTTCATCGAGCCGAGGCTGAAGTAAATCGCGCGCTCGGTGCTGTCGATCGGGCCGAAGCCGCCGTAGATTTCGCCCGTGACCCATGGCTTGGTCATGCCGAAGGCGCTCGCCGTGGCGCTGTTGAGGGGGCCGGCGATGGCGAGCATCGCCTTGAGGTCGTTGGCGGCGATGTGCTTGGCGGCGTCGATGCGGAAGCCGGCCACGCCCAGGCTCAGCAAGTCTTTAAGGTAATTGCCGGTGGCCAGGCGCACCTTGTCCGAGCCGGTGCGCAGGTCGGGCAGGTCGCCGCCGAGCCAGCAGTCGTGCACATTGGTGGCGCTGCTGTCGTTGATATCGCAACGGGGGTGGAAGTCGCCGCTCGAATACCCGGGGCCCGGGTAGTTGGCGGCGCCGTTGTAGCTGCTGCCCGCTTCGCCGGTGCCGGTGCCGTTGGCCATGTGGTTGAGCACTACGTCGGCGTAGATCGCGATGCCGGCGGCGCGGCAGGTGCTGACCATGTCGGCCAGTTGCTGGCGCGTGCCAAGGCGGCCGTCGAGCCGGTAGCTGGCTGGCTGATATCGCTCCCACCATTGGTTGGTGTTGCCCTTGGCCTCGGACGGCACCGAGATCTGGATCGCGCTGAAGCCGGCCGGTTTGAGCGCCTGGGTGCACTCTTGGGCGATATCGGTGTATTTCCATTCGAACAGGTTGACGTACACCTGGCCAGGGGCGGCGTGGGCCGCCAGCGGGCTTGCAAAACAGGCCGCGACGCTGGCCGACATCACTACTTTGTTGAATCCGATTTTCAAAACTGTCTCCTTGATTTTTTATAGGGATGATTTTTAGTTCTGGCCGTCGGGCCCACTTATGGTGTGGGTGCCGGCCGGCCAACGCGTCATTCGGTCTGGAAGAGGAAGAATAAAATAATGACAACGTGGAATGATTGTGGCGTAGTTTTACTACCAAATCAAACAATATTTTGAAGTTTGGCTAGATAATCGCGCCACGGTTGCTGATGGGTGCCTGAATGTGATTGCCGGAGAAAGTTGCCTATGGTTGTAGCTTTACTACCACTTAATGCAATCGTGAATGTTTTTGAGGGCGTAAACCAACATCGTCCTCGCGGATGCGGGGACCCATAGAACATCGGCTCAGAGCTAAGGTTCTATGGGTCCCCGCGTTCGCGAGGACGATGTTGGTTTGGGTTTGTTGAAGGTTTTTACTGCGCGGCTTCCATGGCCGCCGCCGGTCGATCCTAGACGTCGGTCACTTCGTGCATCATGTGGCCGCTGTGGAACTGCAGTGCCGCGAGGTTCGCGTAGATGCCGCCGAGCGCCACCAGCGCCGCGTGCGTGCCGGTCTCGACGATCTGGCCGTCCTCCATCACGATGATGCGGTCGGCGCGCTGCACCGTCGCCAAACGGTGCGCGATGATCACGGTCGTGCGTCCGACCATGGCCGCTTCCAAGGCCTTTTGCACCAGGCGCTCCGATTCGGCGTCAAGCGCGCTGGTCGCTTCGTCGAGCAGCAGCAGCGGCGGATTCTTAAGCAAGGCGCGCGCGATCGCGATGCGCTGCCTCTGTCCACCCGACAAACGCACGCCGCGCTCGCCCAGGAAGGAGTTGTACCCGTCCGGCAAACGCGCGATGAACTCGTGCGCAGCCGCCATCCGCGCAGCCGCGATCACCTCGGCGTCGGTCGCCCCCGCGCGGCCGTAGCGGATGTTTTCCATCGCGTCGGTCGAGAAGATGACCGTGTCTTGCGGCACGATGCCGATCGCGTCGCGCAGCTCGTGCAGGTCGAGCTCGCGGATGTCGACGCCGTCGAGCGTGATGGCGCCGTGCTGCGGATCGTAAAAGCGCAAAAACAGCTGGAACAGGGTGGTCTTGCCGGCGCCCGAGGAGCCGACCACGGCCACCGTCTCGCCGGGCTTGATCGACAGCGACAGGTGCGACAGCGCCGCCGTGTCCGGCCGCGACGGGTAGGAGAACATCACGTTCTTGAGTTCGAGCGCGGCGCCGTTGGCCGAGCGCGGGGGCAGGGCCAGCGGCTTGGCCGGGTTTTCGATGCTCGACTTGGCCGCGAGCAGTTCGAGCAGCCGTTCGGTGGCGCCGGCGGCGCGCTGGGCTTCGCCCATCACCTCCGACAAGGCTCCGATCGCGCCCGACACGATGGCCGCGTACAAAATGAACTGGCCAAGGTCGCCGCCCGTCATGGTCCCGGCCAGCACGGCGTGCGCGCCGAGCCATAGCACGAACACGATGGTGCCGAAAATGAGCACGATCGCGACCACCGTCAGCACGGCACGCGCGCGGATGCGCCGCATCGCCGTCTCGAACGCGCTTTCGACCGACGCGCCAAAGCGGGTCGACTCGATGCGCTCGTGCGTGAAGGCCTGCACCGTCGGCATGGCGTTGAGGATCTCGCCCGCGATCGCCGAGGCGTCGGCGATCCGGTCTTGCGAATCGCGCGAGAGCTTGCGCACGCGCCGCCCGACCAGCACGATCGGCACCACCACCAGCACCAGCAGACCCAGGATGATGGCCGTCAGTTTGGGGCTGGTCACAAACAGCATCGCGAGGCCGCCGATGAACAGCAAAATGTTCCGCAGCGCCATGGAGATGCTGGTCCCGACCACGGCCTGGATCAGCGTGGTGTCGGTCGTGATGCGCGAGAGGACCTCGCCGGTCTGGGTGGTCTCGAAAAACTCGGGACTCTGGCTCACCACATGGCTATAGACGGCGCTGCGGATGTCGGCCGTGACGCGTTCGCCGAGCCACGAGACGATGTAAAAACGCGCCGCCGTCGCCAGCGCCAGCACTGTGGCCACGGCAAACAGGGCGAGGAAGGTCGCGTTGACGTTGTCGATGCTGCTCACGCCCGCGCTGGCGCCGAAGCCAAGGTCGATCATGCGTTTGAATGCATACGGGATCGTCAGCGTGGAGCCGGCGGCGACGGTCAGTGCCACGCCGGCCAGCGCGAATTGGCGCTTGTACGGGCGTAAAAAGGGCAGCAGGCCCTTGAAGGCGGCGAGGCTGCCCTTGCGGCCTTCTTCGGACGGCGTTTTGATACTGGTGGAGCTGTTGGTCATCGTGGTTTGTTCTGCTTGTTCTGAAAATTTCAAAGTTTCATGTGCTTATCGTAGCCCGTCATTTCGAGATAGCCCCTGCCGGCGGGCTGCCCGTCACGCTTGATCGTAACCGCGCCTTCCCAATACACGGCCCCGGTCGAGCGCCGCGAATCGAGTTCCTGGTCATTTTGCAAAGGCGTTAGCTGCCAGAGCGTGCCGCCGGTGTCGATGGTCGTCGCCACCGGGTACACGGCATTGGTGCGCGGGGACTTCCACCGCGCCTGCGGGGTAAAGCTGACCTGCTCCTGCGTGTATTGACTAAGCTTGCCGGAGGCGTCACGCACTACTGCGTGCGCCCATAGTTTACCACCTTGCTTGTTACGGATCTGGAAAGCCATCAGCGCCGAGCCGTCGTCGAGGTTCGCGCCCACCCAGTCCCAGCCGGTTCCCTCGGGCGGCAGGGCCTCGGTCGACCATTCGTGGTCGAGCCAGGCGCTGCCCTCGACTGCCCCCGGCGCGGCGCCGTGGTGGGCCGCGCTGCCGCTCACCTTGAGCTGCGGCTCGCTGTAGTAGTAGCTCGCGTGCTTGGGCGTCGGCCCCTTGATCGAATAGCCTTGCCGCCCCTGCAGCAAGATCGGCTGGGTCGGCGTGAGCCGCAGCGACAGCGTCACTTCGGGCGAGGCGATGCTGACCGCATAGCTGCCGTCGGCCGCGCGCGTCATGCGCCAGTCGTCCAGTTTGAGGTCGGTGTTGCCGGTCTTGGCGTAGGCCAGCCCGAAGCCTTCGCGCGCGCTGCGCTGGTCGTGCGCGAGCTTGCCTAGCGCGGGGTCCGACAGCGCCGCGTGGCCGATGATCAGCTGCTTGGGTGCGAACGCGCTCGGGTTTGCCGGGTCGTGCGTGCTGCGGCTGCGGAAGAACGTAACCTGGAAGCCGAGCGGCTTGCCGTCGGCCTTTTTGAGCCAGCCCGTGACGTACCACCATTCGGTGCGGAAGTCCGGATGGGCGCCAAAATCGTGGGGGAAGCTCAGGGCGCGGCCGGGCGTGACCTCGGCAAACACGGGGGCGGCCGCCCAACAGGGCGCCGCCAGCAGCAGCGCGCACATCAAAATAAAACGCATCACCAGTCCTCCCTAACCGCACGAATTGGGCCGCCCGAGAGCGCGTAGCGGCCCGAGGCCAGCGCCGTGATCACCGACGCCGCCAGCAGTGCCGCGGCGACGCTCGCGAGCATGCCCCACGGGATGTGCATCTGCATGGTCAGGTGGAATGACTGCGGATTGACGACGTACACGAGCACTAGGCTGATGACGAAGCCGAGCCCGAAGCCGCAGGCGATGCCGAGCGCCGTCAGGGCGCCGCCTTCGAGCGCGAGGATGCCAAGGATCTGGCCCTTGGTCACGCCCACATGGCGCAGCATGCCAAACTCCTTGGCGCGCGCGAGAGTCTGCGCCGAGAAGGTCGCGGCCACGCCCGACAGGCCGATCGCGATCGCGATGGCCTCAAGCAGATAGGTCACCGCGAAACTGCGGTCGAATATCTTGAGGCTCATGGCGCGGATCTGCCCGGGTTCGGCAAACGCCAGCGTGCCACCGAACGGCAGTTTGCGCAGGCGCGCGGTCAGTTCCGCGGCGCTGGTCTGCCGCGTTAGCCACAGCGCCACGTTGCTGGCATCGGGATCGCCCGTGAGCGCGCGGTAATCACGCAGCCGGATGCTGACCGAGCCGCTCTGGTGGGCGTAGTCGCGCCAGGCGCCGACGATTAAGAATTCGCGCGGCAGCCCGTTGAGCGGCAAGGTGATGCGTCCGCCGACCGTGACGCCGTACAGGTCGAGCATCGCTTCGGACACCAGCGCCGGCATCACCCCAGCCGGCGCGGCGGCGGTGGCGCCGACCAGGTCGACGCTCTTGCCGAGGTCTGCCATGTCGAACTCGCGCGCCATGAGGGTGACGTTGGGGCGGTCGGGCTGCAGCGATATGGGGCGCGTGCGCAAAAACTCGGCGCGCGCGACGCCGGGCGCGGCGGCGATCGCGGCCTGCTCGGCTGGGCCGAAGGCAGCGGTGTCGCCGCCGCTCTTCATTTGCACATACAGGTCGGCCGGCAGGATTTGCCCGAGCCATTCGTCGACGGTGCTCCGAAAGCTGAGCACCATGATCGCCATCGCGACCATGAGGCTAAAGCTCGACAGCACGCCGCCGAGCGCGATCGCGGCCTGGCCCGAGGCGTTGGCGAGCCGCGCCAGCGTCAGCGCGAGCACGGGCGACTGCGCCTTGCGCCGCAGCGAGATGCGGTTCAGGACGGTGAACACGACCGACGCCATGCGCGGCATCAGGCCGATCGCGCCGATCAGCATCAGCCCGATAGACAGGTAGCCGAGAATCGGCAGCCCGGCGATGGCCGGGGCCTGCGACAGCACCGCCGCCAGCATCAGGCACACAAACGACGGCCAGATGCGCGCCAGCCGCGCCAGCGCCACCTCGTCGTTGCCCGACTTGAGGGCGACGGCGGGGGCGGCGCGCGAGGCCTCGTAGGCGGGTGCAAGGCAGCCGAGCAGCGCGACACCGAGGCCGAGCCCGAAGTAGACGATTGCGGCGATCGGCGTGAACTGGACCTCGGGCCGCACGCCCGAGAACAGGCCGGCGCCAAGGTCGCCGCCAAAGAAGTGCAGGGCGGAGGCGGCCAGCGCATAGCCGCCGGCGACGCCGAGCAGGGCGCCGATGACGCCCAGGCTGGCCCCTTCAACCAGCACCTGGCGCAGCAGTTGCGCGCGTTCGACGCCGAGCACGCGCAGCAGCGCGAACTGGCTGCGCCGCCGCATGACCGACAGCGCCTGCGTCGAGAACACCAGAAAGGCGCCCGTGAACAGGGCCACCAGCGCGAGCACGGTCAGGTTCACGCGGTAGGCGCGGCTCATATTGTTGTTGCGGCTGTTCTGGTTCTCGTCGTTGGGTTGGCCCACCTGGAAGCGGCCCGGGAAGTCGCGCTCGAGCTCCCGCGCGAGCTCGCGTTCGAAGGCCTCGCGGTTGATCCCGGTTTGCAGCTTGAGGTCGACCCGCGACAGCTTGCCGGCCAGGCCGAAGCGCCATTGCGCCGCGCCGATGTCCATTACGCCGAGCCGCTGGCCCGCGCGCGCCTGCATGATCGGCCCGGCCACGCGCAGCGAAAAATCGCTGGTGCCGGCGCGCACCGCGATGGAGCCGGCCGGTTTGAGCCAGGCGCTCGCCCCGGCCGACAAAAACACGGCGTCGTCGGCGAGCACGTCGAACAGCTTGTCGGCGGCCGGCACGCCCATCAAGTCGGGCGAGATCTGCGGCGCGCGGAAGGTGTCGATGCCGATGATCTTGAGCGCGCCGCCCTTGCCGGGAATCGAGGCGTTAAGCTCGAGCACGGGCGAGGCCACGGCCACGCCGTTGCGCTGCGCGAGGCGCGGGTAGATCGCCTCGTCGAAAAACGGTTCGCGCCCGGCGACCTGGATGTCGGCCTGGCCGGACAGGCTTTTGACGGCCGACGAGAATTCGTTGAACGCGGCCGCGTTGATCAGGTGGATCGCAAACCCGAGCGCCACGCCGACCGCGATGGCGGCCACCGCCAGCAGCGCGCGCACCGGGTGGGCGCGCCATTCGCCCAGCAGCAACCAGCGTGACAAGACCCTCAGTCCGGGCATTCAAGCGCCATTTCTTCGGCTTGGCGCCGCGCCTTGATGCGCAGCGAGGCGACTTGTTTGCCCTCGGCGCGGGCCAGGTCTTCGTGGTTCCATTTTTTACGCAGGCGCAGCTTGTCGCACTTTTGCTGGCGCGCCGCGCCCTGCCTGCGCTCTTGTGCGCTGCGGCGCTCGGCCTGCAGCTCCTCGGTGCGGCGCAGCGCGTCGAGCTTGCCGACGTAGGCCTTCTGGCGCGCCATCAGCTTGGTGTAGTTCGGGTCCGGCGCGCTGGTCGCCGGCACGACCAGGCGCGAGGCGACGCCAGTGGTGCACGGCGTGTCGCCGTAGCTGACCTTGCCGTCGGTCACGCATTTATGGATGGTCGTCTGCGCCTCGGCCGCGGCGCACAAGGCGCCGAGTGCCAGCAAGGAAACGGTGTTCGAGTTAATGCCCAGCATGATGTCTCTCCCGGAGTTCATAGAATTTTTCCAGGGTTCATAATGCCGAGCGGGTCGAGCGCGGCCTTGATCGCACGCATCATGTTCAGTTCGACCTCGGTCTTGTAGCGGACGAGCTCGTCTCGTTTGAGCGCGCCGATGCCGTGTTCGGCCGAGATCGAGCCCGCAAAACTGTGTACGCTGTCGTGCACGATGCGGTTGACGCCTGGCTGGCAGGCCAAAAAATCGTCGTGGCTGGTGTGCTCGGGCGGGGCCACGTTGTAGTGCAGGTTGCCGTCGCCGACGTGGCCGAAGCAGACCAGCTGGCAACCCGGGTAGGCCGCCCCGAGCAGCGCGTCGGTGCGGGCGATGAAGTCGGCGATGCACGAAATCGGCAGCGAGACGTCGTGCTTGATATTCTTGCCGGCGGCCGCCTGCGCCATCGAAATATGCTCGCGCAACTGCCACAGCGAGCGCGACTGGGCGATCGAGGTGGCCACCAGCGCGTCGTCGGCGATGTCGGACTCGAGCGCGGTTTCGATCGCGCGTTCGAGCAGGCCGACCGCGTGCTGCTCCGATTCGCTGCTCGACAATTCGAGCAGCACGTACTGCGCGTGGCGCGTGACGAACGGCTGCGGCAGCGCCGGGAAGTGCGTGGCGACGAGGCGCAGGCAAAAATCGGACATGAGCTCGAAGCCGGTCAGGCTGGCGCCGCAGCTGTCCTGCATCAGCGTGAGCAGCTCGAGCGCGTGGCGCGGCGAGGCAAGCGCCACGAGCGCGGTGATCGACGCCTTCGGTTGCGGATAGAGCTTGAGCACGGCGCCGGTGATCACGCCGAGCGTGCCTTCGGCCCCGATGAACAGGTCGCGCAGGTCGTAGCCGGTGTTGTCCTTGCGCAGCGCGCGCAGGCCGTTCCAGAGCTCGCCTTGCGGGGTGACGACCTCGAGCCCGAGGCACAGCTCGCGCGTGTTGCCATAGCGCAGAACCGCGGTGCCGCCCGCGTTGGTCGACAAATTGCCGCCGATGGTGCAACTGCCCTCGGCCGCGAGCGAGAGCGGAAACAGGCAGTCGTGGGCGGCGGCGGCTTCCTGCACGTCTTCGAGGATGCAGCCGGCGTCGAGCGTGATGGTGCGGTTGACCGGGTCGACCGAACGCACCCGGTTCATGCGTGCGAGCGAGAGCACGATCGCGCGCCCGCTCTGGTCGGGCACGCCGCCGAGCACGAGCCCGGTCTTGCCGCCTTGCGGCACCAGCGGCACGTGCCACTGCGCGCAGGCGGCGACCACCAGCGCCACCTGCTCGGGCGTGGCCGGACGCACAACCGCCAGCGCGTTGCCGGTGAAGCGGCCGCGCCAGTCGGTCAGGAACGGCGCCATGTCGAGCGAGTCGGTGAGGACCTGGTCGGCGCCGACGATGCTGCGGCAGCGCGCGAGGAAAGCGGCGTTCATTTCGCGACTTTGACCTTGTCGAGCAGTTCCTTGGCCATTTTTTTGGCGGCCTGTTTGTACGGGCGCAGGTACAGCAGCGCGCACACGAAGTAGATGCACACGAGCGCGGCCTCGCCCCAGGCCATCATGCGCGAGACCGGCAGCACGTCGCTGTAGCCGCGCACCACGCCCTCGGTGAAGTAGATCAGGATGACCATGGACGACCATTGCAGCGTGTAGACGTCGCGCTTGATGACGCCGGTGAGCGGAATCAACAGCGGCACGGCCTTGAGCGCGAGGATCCAGCCGCCGGGCGTGAGCGGGGCCACCAGCAGCTCCCACGCGACCAGCCAGGCGATCAGGGTCACCAGGCTGATGATGGCGCCGGCGTGGAAATAACGTTGCGACTTCATCATGATGGGCTTGCCTCCAGCTTCAACACAGTGAGCGCCAGCCGGCGCCCGAGCGCGACGGCGAGCCGTTTTTCGTCTTCGGTGATCGCCTTGTCGCCGTCGATGCCCGACCAGTGCGAGGCGCCGTACGGGCTGCCGCCGCTTGCCGTGGTCATCAGGGCCGGTTCGGTGTAGGGCAGGCCCATGATGAGCATGCCGTGGTGCAGCAGCGGCAGCATCATCGACAGCAGGGTCGATTCCTGGCCGCCGTGCAGGCTGCCGGTCGAGGTGAACACGACCGCCGGCTTGCCCGACAGGGTGCCGGCCAGCCAAGCGGCGGCGGTGCCGTCCAAAAAGTATTTCATGCTTGCAGCCATGTTGCCGAAACGCGTGGGCGAGCCGAGTGCGAGGCCGGCGCAGTCGCTCAGGTCTTGCAGTTCGACGTAGGGGGCGCCGCCGGCGGGGATGTCGGACTCGGTCGCCTCGCACACGGCCGAGACCGCGGGCACGGTGCGCAGGCGCGCGTCGACGCCCGCGCTTTCGATGCCTTGCGCGATCAATTCGGCCAGTTTGCGGGTCGCGCCATGGCGCGAGTAGTACAAAACGAGAATTATGGGAGTGGTTTGGTTCATCGTTGGTATTATAGGGCGCTTTGCACAATGCTATGCCCGATGCTTCTCCCGGCGAGCGGCCATTTTACCCAATCCATGCTCTCAAAAACAGTCAACTCGATCTCCCGCTCGACCAGCGACATCATCAATAGCAGCGTCGACCTGATGCGCGGACTGACCTGGAGCGAGGCGCGCGACCTGTTCCGTTTCGCGCGGCGCCGCCTGACCGAGGAACAACTGCCGCAAGTGGCCGGCAGCCTCACCTTTGCCACCATGCTGGCCCTGGTGCCGCTGCTGACGATCGTGCTCGCCATCTTCACCACGTTTCCCGTGTTTGGCAATCTGCGCCTCTCGCTCGACACCTACTTCATCCAGACCGGCATGCCGAAGGGCATCGCCAACACGATCATCGGCAACCTGACCCAGTTCGCCAGCAAGGCGACGCGGCTGTCGGCGGTGGGCGCGGTTGCGCTGCTGTTCACATCGGCGGCGATGATGGGCACGATCGAGCGCGCCTTCAACCAGATCTGGCGCGTCAAGCGCGCGCGGCCGCTGGGGCAGCGCATCATGACGTTCTGGGCGCTCGTCACGCTCGGGCCGCTGCTGTTCGGGCTGTCGCTGACGGTGACCTCGCAATTGTTCATGGCCACCAGCGCGCTGGTCAAGATGGTGCCGCTATTGGGGGCGCTGTTTTACGCGTTGGTGTCGGTCGGGATCACGGCGGGCGCCTACACGCTGTTGTACATGGCGGTGCCCAACCGTTTTGTCGACTGGCGCGATGCCGCGTGGGGCGGATTGTTGGCAGCGTTAGCTTTCGAGGTTGCCAAGCATGCGTTCGCGGCGTTCATTCGACAGTTCCCGACCTACGCCCTGATTTATGGTGCCTTGGCGGCGCTACCGGTGTTTTTGGCCTGGATTTATTTGTCGTGGATGATCACGCTGATGGGCGCCGTGGTGACCGCGGCGCTGCCCGTGATCAAGTACGAGCGCTGGTGGTACCAGCCGGTGCCGGGCGCCGCTTTCGTCGACGCGATGGCGATCCTCAAGGTGCTGCACGGCACCGCGATCGTGACGGGGAGCGCGCTGGTGTCGTCGCCGACGATCCGCGCCGCGACCCGGATCGGCTACGAAGAGATGACCTCGCTGCTCGAGGCGATGGTTGCCGAGGGGTGGGTAGGGCGCATCCAGCCGGAAAAGCCGACGCGCTCGAAGTGGCGCCGCACGCGGGAAAATGCCGATAACTGGGTGCTGCTGACCAATGTGAACCAGCTGACACTGGCCGAGGTGTATCGCGTGTTTGTGTTTGGCGGCAGTTCGGTCGATGCGGGCGCGGCGGATGGTCTCGAGGCGGAGTCGCCGTTGACGCTCAACACTGGCGCGTTGGCCCGGCAGGTGGAACTGGCCGTCGAGCATTCGCTGGGACAGACCTTGGGGCAACATTTTGCGTCTACCCAGGAGAGCGCCGAAAAAGTGCCTGGCGCATAGGGCCCGGGATGCCTTGGACCTTTGCCCATGCCGCCGCTGTGCTGCCATTCCGGCTGGGTGGATTTGCCCGCTTGCCGCTGTCGGCCCTGGTCGTGGGAAGCGTTGCGCCGGACATCGGCTATTACTTCGGTCAGTTTGCGCTGGCAACACGGGCGCATGCGATGTTCGAGGGGCTGTTGCTTTGCATTCCCATCGGCTTGCTGACCCTGTTGATCGTCGAACTTTTAAAGCCGTCGATCTGCAATATTTTGTCGCAGCCGCATCGGGGTATGCTTTCGAGCTGCGCGGCAGCTGGCCCGTTCAGCTCGGTTAAGGCTATATGCCTGGCGATTCTGGCGCTTGCCATTGGCGCGTTGACGCATATGGTTTGGGATAGCGTCACCCATGTGAGCGGATGGGTGGTGATGCGCTATCCAGCGTTGCAAGCATCTGTCGTGTTCGGCGGCCTCGCCTTGCCCGCCTATAAACTTCTTCAGCATCTGAGCACGGCCTTTGGCATTGTTGCCCTGCTTGTCGCGTATTTCCTTGGCATGCGTCGCACACCCGGCTATCCATGGACGAGTCCTGCAACGACGCAAAGGTGGAGATTTGTTTTGCTTGCAGCGCTGGTATGCGCCGCACTTGTCATTGCCGCGCTTTTACTGTTGCTAGACGGGAGGGAGCGATCGATGGGCGCGTTGATATTTCATTTCACGCTCACCGCGACGACTATTTTCACGTTGCTGTTTGTCGGCGCCAGTTTGGCAGTTCGTCAACGCCCCTAATGCAGGATTGCCCGTTCTAGCCAAGTTCGAATGTTGTGACGCCAAACAGTCGTGGCATCGATAGGTCAGGCTCCGGCCCCGTATACATGCGTGCTGTTTCAAAGCTCATCGTCATTCGATGTTTGGCAGCGAGAGCCAGCGCGTCTGGATTTTTCTGCGGCACGTCTAGATATACGGGCTGGTGCGCTTCGGCCTCTCCCATCAATGCTTGCAAGAGCGCGTCGGCCACTTCGGGCGCATCGGCAAAGAGCGGTCCGATCTTGTAGCCCTGCCGGCAGGGGCGCAACACGCCGTAGCCCAGCAACGCGCTGCCGCGCACCAGGCCAAGCGCGGTGCCCTGTGGCTGTCCGATCCAGTGCTTGAGAAACTGCGACCGCTCATCGGCGAAGAAATCTTGGTCGTAGGCGCGCACTGCTTCGAAGGGGAGCGTCGCCAAGGGCACAATTCCCGCGGGAAGGACGCGCTGGCCCGTGGCCACCGTTTCGAAGCGCATATTGCGGTGCGCCAGCTTGAATCCCGACTTCCGGTAGTTGGCTTGCTGGGCGACGACGCCATCGAGGCCCACATTGCGACCTTTCAAAGTTTCCATTGCCGCACTCCAAAGCGCAATGCCGTGGCCCCGGCCGCGCCATTCGGGCTTGACGATGTAGCCGCCGATGAACGCGAAGGTGGCGCCGTACTTGACCGCAAAGATGCTCGCTATCGGTTCGCCATCGATCAAGCCGACCAGGAAACCGTCCGGGTCGGCCCCGTGGAAAGTGGCGGCGTCGTGCAGGCCGGGATTCCAGCCTTCGGCGGCGGCCCATTCGATCGCAGTGTCGAATTCTGGCCTTGTCATGGTGCGAATCTCGTAATTGGGCAAGCTCATGGGTGTCTCATGTGGGTGGAGAACAGGCGCATTTTATGCCTGATCGCGCAAGGAAGGCCATAGGAACTGCCGCGTTCCAGAAAATTGATTCATGGAAATTAATGCTCGATAAGCAAGCAAAACATGGTTATAGTATTAACGGTGCTTTGTTTTCAATTTGTACCGCCACGCCACAGGGTGGCGGCATCCATTCCGCAACAAGCTTATCCAACCGAAGGAGTTTGACCATGTCCGCCCCGACCAAGCAACAGATCGATGTCGCGCGCAAAAATCTCGATGTTCTTCGCGAGCTCAATCAAGAAACTTCAACGCATCACATCATCAAGATCGTCAACGCGTATGCCCTGCTGGTGGGCGAGCCCGACACCGCCGATCCCGGTCTGCCATTCGCCTTGAACGTCTTCCAAAACGTGTTTTCGGCACTCGGCGGCGAAGCCTTCGGTCCCGCAGGTAGGGTGGCGGCCACACTGTTCGGCGGTATGGCAGCGGGATGGATCAACAACCCGCCGGCATCAGTGGCCGGGGCATTCTCTTCTTACGCCACACGTTACGATGCGACTTGGCAGGAACTCAACCTTCAACTGGATGGCCTCAACGACAAGCTCAGCAGTAATGACCTGGCCACTGTCGAAGCGACCTGGAACACGGCATTTACATTCAACGGCCAGACGGTGACGGTAGCGGGCCTGTCCGATTCCAGCCTGCCGTCGAGGGTCGACAGCGTAGCGTTCGATAACATGGTTGGCGCCGTGGTGTTCGCGCAGGACCAGGCGCTGTGGAAGACCCTGCTTCAGGTGCACTACGAAGCAGACTATTACACTTGGTATCACAAGGGGCAAGGCGTGGATGGCGCCTACGAAACCCTGCCAATGAGTTGGGCGCGTGACAGGATGGTGTCTTACCCCTATGTCTACTATTGCTACTACGATTATCAAGGGGGCTACGAGGCTCCGTTCCACTTCATATGCGCCAACGAGTACGTGGTTTGCCGTAAGGGCACCACGGGTTGGTATTACCTCAATGGCGACGCCTGTGCTTACTTGTTCATCGACAGCACACCGAACACGGTCATCAATGCCAAGGGGCTGTTCCATCGCGAGGAGGTCATGAATTTTCTTGGAATCGACCACAAGGAAACCGTGCGTTGGTGCACCACAGACTCTCCGTTCGACTGGCGCGAGCCGGCGCGCCTTGTGCGGATTGACGTGCCTATTGTGATGGCCTAGCACTACCCCATCCGGCACATTCTGCGCGCCAAATGCATCAAGCGGTCGCGTGGCCCGCCGATGCCTTTGGAAGCGCTGGCATGCGTCGACACAAAATATGCGTCATCCAGCCCGCACTATCGCAAACGCAAACAGCGCATCGAGAACAGCATCGGGCTGCTCCGCCATCAAGGAGTGCCCCGCATCGACGATGACCGTTTTGCAATGCGCGATCGAGGCCGTGAGTAGCTTGGTCGACCTTGGCGGCGTCATCATGTCCTTGCTGCCAAAAATGAAAAGGGTAGGGCAGCGCACCGCTTCGGCCGCGTTCTGTCCGTTCGCATAGGCGTTGCAGGCAAAGAAGTCGGTGTAGAACATCTGCGCCGGATTGATCCGGGAAACGCGTTGCATAAGCCGGCGCGCGCCTCCCATGGTGTAAAACCCGGGGCCGGGGCACGAGGGCTTTTGCGCCATCGAGCTATGCGAGAAAATATTGACCATGTCGATCGCACTTTGCTCGTCCTCGCGTGAGGTCGTCAGCAGGGCGTCGGAGACCTTCATCGGATAGGTCGACCCGAGCATCGCAAGGTGGCTCACCCGCTCCGGCGCCATGGCCGATGCCTCCAGCGCGATCAATGAGCCCATGCTGTGGCCGATCATCAGCGCGCTTTTGACGCCAGCGGCATCAAGCACTTCGAGCACCCAGGCGGCCATTTGTTCGACGCTGGTCTTGGCCTCGCCCTTGCTGCGGCCGTGGCCGGGCAGGTCGACCGCGAGCACATTGAAGCCATGGTGCGCAAAAAAACGCGTTTGCAAGATCCAGACCGAATGGTCGTTCTGGGCGCCGTGGATGAACACCGCGGTCGGGCGCGCCGCGTCGAACGCCTTGCCGCCGGTATAGCAGTAGGCTGGAACGCCTTGTACGTCATAGATCATCTCAGGCTCCCTTTTGCGACAGCTTGAGGCCGCGCGCGAGGTCCTCGATCAGGTCGGCCACGTCCTCCAAGCCGACCGACAGGCGCATGGTGCCCTCGGTGATCCCCGACGCCGCCAACTGCCCGGTCGGCACCCGGAAGTGCGTCGTCGACGCCGGATGGATCGCCAGCGATTTGGCGTCGCCCACATTGGCCAGGTGCGAAAACACCTTGAGCGAGTCGACGAAGCGGCGCCCGGCCGCGCGGTCGCCCTTGATGTTGAAAGTGAATACGGCGCCGCATCCTTTCGGCAGCAGCGTCTTGGCCAGCGCGTAGTCCGGGTGCGATTCGAGCTCGGGGTACGACACCGACTCCACCGCCGGATTCGACAGCAGGAATTCGACCACCTTGCGCGTGTTGGCCACGTGCCGGTCCATGCGCAGGCTCAGCGTCTCGATGCCCTGCAGGACGGCGAACGCGTTGTGCGGGCTCATGACGGCGCCAAAGTCGCGCAGCCCTTCGCGCCGCGCGCGCAGCGAGAACGGCGCCACGGTCGACTCTTCGGCAAACACCATGCCGTGGAAGCCCTCGTACGGTTCGCACAGTTCGCCGAAGCGTCCGCTCTTGTCGTAGGCCGCTTGCCAGTCGAAGGTGCCGCCGTCGACCAGCAAGCCGCCGATCGCGGTGCCGTGGCCGCATAAGAATTTGGTGGCCGAGTGGAAAACGAGGTCCGCGCCGTGGTCGAACGGGCGCAGCAGATAGGGTGTCGTGAAGGTAGAGTCGAGCATCAGCGGCAGGTGGTTCTCGTGCGCGATCGCGGCCACGTTGGGGATGTCGAGCACGTCGAGGCCCGGGTTGCCGAGCGTTTCGGCGAACAGCACTTTGGTGTTGGGGCGGATCGCGTCGCGCCAGGCCGCGTGGTCGCGTGGATCGACGAAGGTCGTCTCGATGCCGAAGCGCTTGAGCGTGTAGGCGAGCAGGTTGTGCGAGCCGCCATACAGCGCGCGCGAGGCGACGACATGCGAGCCGGCGCCGGCGATCGTGCACAGGCCAAGGTGCATCGCCGCCTGGCCGCTGGCGGTGGCAATGCCCGCCACGCCGCCTTCGAGGGCTGCGATGCGCTCTTCGAGCACCGCGTTGGTCGGGTTCGAAATGCGCGAGTACACGTGGCCCGCGCGCTCCATGTTGAACAGCGAGGCGGCGTGGTCCGAATCCTTGAACGCGAACGAGGACGTGAAGTAAACCGGCGTGGCGCGCGCGCCGGTGGCCGGGTCGGGCGCGGCGCCAGCGTGCAGTGACAGCGTGTCGAAACCTGGGTATTGGGGACCGCTCATGTTGGCTCTCGGTGGGTAACGGGAATGGGCCAAATCGTAGCATCAATTACATTGTTTAACTACGATTCAGCGGCTCATGGGGACCCTCGATTTGGCGATGGAACATTGCTTGCCGGCCCAGACAGCTTTGATTTTTCACAATGCTGGATTTTCTGCTACGCTTAGGCTACATTCGCAGCTAGATCTTAATAAAAGAGACGAGCAGAATTTACACACTTCCAATTGGGGCGGCGACTATGAAAGTTTCAGAAATTCTCCAGGTTAAAGGCAACATCCTCTACACCGTCACTCCAGAGACGCCACTGAGCGAGGCGCTCAGCACCATGTCCGAAAAAGACATCGGTTCGCTCGTCGTCATGGAGTTTGGTTCCTTGGTCGGCATCCTGACCTTCCGCGAGGTGCTCAAGGCGGTTCACGCCAACGGCGGCTCAATCGGCGGCGGCACCGTGCGCAAATGCATGAACGACCATCCGATCACGGTCACGCCAGACACCGAGATCAACGAGGTGCGCCGCATGATGCTCGAGAAGCACGCACGCTACCTGCCCGTGATGAATGCTAAGAGCTTGCTCGGGGTTATTTCGTTTTACGACGTGGCCAAGGCGGTGCTTGAGGCGCAGAGTTTTGAGAACCGCATGCTCAAGGCTTATATTCGGGATTGGCCGGCTGAGACGGCCCAAGAGGACTAGGCGGGTTTTGGTTTGGGGTAGTGCCGCACTTGCCCTCTGCAATACGCAGAAACACCAACATCGTCCTCGCGGAGGCGGGGACCCATAGAACGGTAGCTCAGTGCAACTGTTCTATGGGTCCCCGCCTTCGCGAGGACGATGTTGGTTTGGTGTTTGACTTTCGAAGTTTTGCGGCTTTTATTTGAATCAGCCCAGCGGCATCAAACCATCATTGGCCAGCCATTCGTGCAGTGCCGCCGCCGTGAGCGGGCGCGCGAACAAAAAGCCTTGCGCCATCGGGCAGCCCAGCGCCTGCAGCACCGCCGCCTGGCGTTCGTCCTCGACCCCTTCGGCCACCACCGACAAACCCAGATTGCGGCCCAGTTGGATCACCATCTCTGCGATGCTGCTTCCGCGCGCCGAGCCCGTGATTTCGGTGACGAAGGCGCGGTCGATTTTGAGCCGGTCCACCTGCAGCCGCTGAAGGTACGACAGCGACGAAAACCCCGTGCCAAAGTCGTCGATCGCGATCGAGACGCCGGTCTGCTTGATTTGCGCGAGCATTTCGATGAGCTGGTCGGGTTCTTCCATCGCCATCGATTCGGTGATCTCGAGTTCGATGAATTCGGGCGGCGCCTTGCTGTCCTCGAGCGCCGCGCACAGCATGGTCGGGAACAGCGGATGCCTGAACTGGACCTGCGACACATTGATCGACATCGTCAGGTCCAGATAGCCGGCCGCACGCAGGCGAACCAGTTCCTGGCAGGCGCCGCGCAGCACCCATTCGCCGATCTCGATGATCAGGCCCGAATACTCGGCGATCGGAATAAAGCGGTCGGGCGAAATCAGAATGCCGTCGCCGGTCTGCCAGCGCAGCAGCGCCTCGGCCCCGGTCGGGCGGCGCGTGACCAGGTCGATCTGCGGCTGGTACACGACGAACAACTCGTTGGCCAGAAAACCCTTGCGCAGCGCGTGCATCATGCGCACGCGTTCACGGATTTCGATGCCCATGCTGCGGGAAAAATAGAAGTGGCCGTTGCGCTGCTGGCTCTTGGCGCGCTTGAGCGCGATGTCGGCGTCTTTGAGCGCGTCGGCGCCGCTGCCATCGTGCTCGGTCAGGCGCACCAGGCCCAGCGTGGCCGAGATCTGCACGTCCTGGCCGTCGATCAAGAACGGCGTGGCGAACAGCGCCAGGATGTTCTCGGGGTTGACCGCCGTGGCGTCGCCGAGCACGCAGAATATGTCGCTGCCGATGCGCGCCACCGTGAGCTGGCGCCCCAGTTGCAACTGCAGGCGCGCGGCCACCGCGACCAGCAACATGTCGCCGAACTGGTGCCCGAGCGCGTCGTTGGTTTCGGCGAAATGGTCGATGTCGACCAAGGCCAGCGTGGCGTCGTCGCGCCCCGGGCCGGCCAGCGTGGCGTCGAGGATCTCGACCAGGCGGGTGCGGTTGGGCAGCTTTGAGAGCTTGTCGTAAAAGGCGGCGTTGTGCAGGTGGCTGACCAGTTCGACGTTGTCGAGCCCGACCGCGACGTTGCCGCAAAAGACTTCGAGCAGGCGCTCGTCGATGTCGCTGATCGGCACGCCCAATTCGAGGAAGCCGACGAAGTCGCGGCTGGCCTTGCCAGCGAAGTAGAGCACCACGAACTGCGGGTCGTACAGGTTGCGCCGTTCGGCCAGCGCGCGTTCCATCGCGGCGCTGATGCGCGCGTCGTCGGCGGCGGCCAGGCTCGCCGTGCCGAGGCGGCGCATGCTGCCCGTGGTGGCCATGATGTTCAATTCGTGGCTGTTGCTGTCGGTGCAGTCGCGCACGCACAGCACGCCGTTGGGAGCGATCGCGAGCAGGTCGGCGACCTGCGTCAGCACGCCCGAGGCGAAGTTTTTAACGCCGTGCAGCGCCATCAGCTCGGTGCTGGCGCGCACGATCTCGCCGAGGCCGCGCTGGCTCGTGCTGATCGCGCGGATTTGCTCGTACGAGCGGATCGCCGCCGTCACGGTTGTGAACAGCTTGATGCGGGTGAGCTCGGATTTGGTCTTGTAGTCGTTGATGTCGAAGTCGCGGATCGCGTCGATCTCGGGCGCGTAGCCCGGCTGCCCGGTGCGCAGGATGATGCGCACGTCGGCCAGCTTGAGCGTTTCGCGGATGTAGCGCACCAGGTGCAGGCCGGCGTCGTCCTGCTCCATGACCACGTCGAGCAAGATGACGGCGATGTTGGCTTCGTGCTTGAGCATTTCGCGCGCCTGGCCGGCCGAATAGGCGTGCACGAATTCGAGCGGGCGGTGCTGCATTTCGAGGTTGCCGAGGGCGAATGTGGTGGTCGAGTGGACATCCTCATCGTCGTCGATGATCATCACGCGCCAGGTCGGCCGGTAGCTGCCGGTCGCGGCCGGGGCCGGGTGCTCGTCGAGAAAGATCAGGTCGTCTTGGTCGTCCTGCGCATCCTCGACGGCCGTGCTCGTTGGGTACATGTATTGCGCCTCCAGGATCTCTCGGTATGGTATGCCAATCGTAGTATACAGCGAATCCGCACGGTAAAGTCCGGCCGGCTGCGCGCAACGGGGCAGAAGTGCGCAGCCGGCTCCCCAGCGTGCCGCTTTGCCTAGAGAATGCCACGGAATCGGCCGATAGCGTGAGATTTTGGCAAGAAAAAGCCCGCCCAGCACGCGTTGATTGATCGGCTGGTAGAATTGCCGTTTCCGCCCATCACCTCCATACCATGTCCGGCAATTCATTTGGCAAGCTGTTTACTGTTACCACCTTCGGCGAATCGCACGGCCCGGCGATCGGCTGCGTGATCGATGGCTGCCCGCCGGGCATGGCCTTGTCGGAAGCCGACATCCAGCCCGAGCTCGACCGGCGCAAGCCCGGCACCTCGCGCCACGTGACCCAGCGCCAGGAGTCCGACACGGCCGAGATCCTGAGCGGCGTGTACGAGGGCAAGACCACCGGCACGCCGATCATGCTGCTCATCCGTAACGAGGACCAGCGCAGCAAGGACTACGGCAACATCGCCGACAGCTTCCGGCCCGGCCACGCCGACTACACCTATTGGCATAAATACGGCGTGCGCGACCCGCGCGGCGGCGGTCGTTCGTCGGCGCGCCTGACCGCGCCCGTGGTCGGCGCCGCGGCGATCGCCAAGAAGTGGCTGTTCGAGCAGTACGGCACCACCTTCAACGGCTGCATGAGCCAACTCGGCGACATCGCCGTGCCGTTCGAGGGCTGGGAGCACGTGCCATCGAACCCGTTCTTCGCCGCCAGCGGCGACGCCGACCTGATCGCGCGCATGGAGGCGGCGATGGACGAGCTGCGCCGCGCCGGCGACTCGATCGGCGCGCGCATCGACGTCGTCGCGCACAAGGTGCCGGTCGGGCTGGGCCAGCCGATCTACGACAAGCTCGACGCCGACATCGCCTACGCGATGATGGGCATTAACGCGGTCAAGGGCGTCGAGATCGGCGCCGGCTTCCGCTCGGTCGCGCAAAAGGGTTCCGAGCACGGCGACGAGCTCACGCCAGAAGGCTTCGTCGGCAACAACGCCGGCGGCATGCTGGGCGGGATTTCTACCGGCCAGGACATCACGGTTTCGATCGCGATCAAGCCGACCTCGTCGATCCGCACGCCGCGCCGTTCGATCGACAAGGAGGGCAAGCCGGTCATGGTCGAGACCTTCGGCCGGCACGACCCCTGCGTCGGCATCCGCGCCACCCCGATCGCCGAGGCGATGCTCGCGCTGGTGCTGATCGACCACGCCCTGATGCACCGCGCCCAATGCGGCGACGTGCGCGTCGATACGCCTAAAATTGCCTGAGGCGGTAACCGGGAAGGGCGGCGCGCCCGCCGCGCCGTCGCAGTCCTTCAAGCTCGGGCTGTTCTTTTTCGTCTACTACGCGCACGCGGGCACCTTCGCGACCTACGCCAGCCTGTTCTTCGCCGCGCGCGGCATGAGCGCGGCCGAAATCGGCATTTTGATGTCGCTGATCCAGGTGATGCGCATCTTCGGCCCCAACCTGTGGGGCTGGGTGGCCGACCATACCAAGCAGCGCGTGCTGGTGTTGCGGCTGACGGCGGTCGGCGCGCTGCTCTCGTTCAGCGGCATCTTCTTCGGGCAGGGCTTCGGCCAGTTTTTCGTCGCCATGGTGCTGCTCAACCTGTTCACCAGCGCGCAGGGGCCGCTGTCGGATGCGCTGATGCTGGCCTCGCTCAAGGGCGACCTGAGCAATTACGGGCGCGTGCGCCTGTGGGGTTCGGCCGGGTTCATCGCCGCCGTGATGGTCGCCGCCTACGGGCTCGAATGGTACGGGGTCGACGCGCTGCCCTGGATCGCCGGCGTCATGCTGGTGTTCGTGGTGCTCGCCAGCCTGCGCATCCGCGAGGCGCCGCGCGCCTTGGTCGAGGAGGTCGGCGCGCCCCTGTGGAGCGTGCTGCGCCAACCGGCCGTGCTGGCGTTCTTCGCGTCGACCGCGCTGATGGTCAGCGCCCACACCGCGCTGTACGTGTTCTATTCGCTGTATCTCGAACTCGAAGGCTACAGCAAGCCAGTGATCGGCCTCATGTGGTCGCTCGGGGTGCTCGCCGAGATCGTGTTTTTCTATTTCCAGGGCGCGCTGTTCCGGCGCTTCGGGGTGCGCCGCGTGTTGATGGTCTCGTTCGCGGTGGCCCTGCTGCGCTTTGCGATGGTCGGCACCGGCGGGCACTCGCTCGCGCTGCTCGTGTTCGCGCAGCTGCTGCACGCGCTCACCTTCGGCGCGCATCATTCGGCCTGCGTGATGACGATGCAGCGCTGGTTCGCCGGGCCGCTGCAGGCGCGCGGCCAGGCGCTCTATATGAGCATCGCCTACGGCGTCGGCGGCACCCTCGGCGGCTTGTTCATGACCTTGTGCTGGGAGCGCGCGGGGCCCGATTCGATCTTCGTGGCGGCGGCGGTGCTGTCGCTGGCCGGCGGCGTGGTGGCGGCCCTGTCGCTGCGCTGGCAGGACAGGGCCGATCAGGCCCGGTTGGCCGCTTCGAGCTCGTAGCGGCGCTCGAAGGCGCTCACGAGCTGGCCGCGCAGCTCGTCGAGCAGCGCAAACTCGGCTTGCGCCAGTTGCAGCGGGGCGTAGGCGGCGGCCCAGTCGCCGTACAAAAAGCCCACCGGGCTGCCGCCGGCGCACAGCGGCAGGATCAAAAAGCTGCGCGCGCCGGCCAGGGTCGACTTCCACCACGGCGGCAGGCGCTGGGCGAATTGCGGGTCGCGCGCGTTGTCGATGTAGATGATGCGATCGCTCGTGAGGGCTGCATGGAACACATCGGGCTCGTAGTCGTCGGCAAAGTCCATCCGCCCGAGCAGTTCGCGCACGCCTTCGCCAAAGCCGATCTTGGCGCAGTAGCTCGCGCCGCGGTGCTGGAAGGCGGCCGCGCGCGCCAGCCCGAGCGCCTTCCCGAGCGTCTCGAGGGCCATCGAAATGCGCTGGGCCGCGCTGGCGCCGTCGCGCAGCTCGCGCATCGCGCACATGCCGGCCATGAGCATGCGGTGGCTGTCGGCGCGCCGCTGGGTGCCCAAAAGGGCCCGGGCGCGCTGTTCGTCGGGCCGCGCCAGCGGGGCGATCGACAGCGCGCCGGCCGCTGCCACGCGGGCCACGCCGATCGCCCCGACCAGCGTGTCGGGCGCCACCCCGAGCAGTTGCGCGAAGCGCCCGGCCAGGCTGGCCACCTCGGCGTCCGCGTTGGGCTGGTCGTCCCACAGCGAGTCGGCGCAGTGGGCCGACATGGTCGAGATGGCGGCCAGCCAGTCGGCCGGCGCGAGCGCGCCGGCGCACTCGCCGGGATCGATATCGCGCATGCTCGCGACCAGGTCGGCGGGCAGTCCCCAGCGCTCGGCGGCGGCGCGCCCGACCGCCACCAGCGGCAGCCCGAGCAAGGCGCGGGCGGCGTCTTCTTCGGTTTCTTCGTCGCTGCCGTCCCCGCTGTCCTCCTCGCCGCGGTCCTTGGCCCGCGCCTGCAGCGCGCCCCACGACTCGGGCAGGTAGAACGAGACCAGCATGCGCCCGAGCGCGTGCAGCATCGAACAGACCAGCGCCTGCTCCGGGTCGGCGGCGCTGGCCGACATGGCCACCTGCTGCGCCACCATCCCGGCCAGCACCGCCTTTTCCATCTCGACGTGGGCGGTGCCGGCGTCCGGCGCGCACACTGTCAGTTCCTCGATCAGCTTGAGGCCCAGCGCGACCTGGCCGACCGCGTCGGCGCCCAGTATCAGCAGCGCCTTGGACACCGTGTCGACATGCTGGCCGAACGCGGCGTACATGCCGCTGTTGGCCAGGCGCAGCACCTTTTGCGTCAGCACCGGGTCCGACAGCACGGTGCGCGCCATGTCGAAATCCAGTTCCACCTCGCCGCGCACGGCGCCCAGCACCGCGCCGACGGCCTTGCCAAAGCCGGGCATGTCGCCCTGCCGCTCGACACGCTCCCACAGCAGCGCCAGCGTGGCCGCGGCCGTCATTGGATCGCCGCCCGCAAGGCGTCCGGCAGCAGCGTCGCGTACAGGTTCTCGGTCAGCGCCACGACCGCCACGTTGGCCGGCATCGGCTTGCCTGTCAGGTAGCCCTGCACGCTCTGGCAGCCGCGCTGCTCGAGGTACTGCAGCTGCTCCTCGGTCTCGACGCCCTCGGCCACCACCGACAGCTGCAAATGCTTGGCCAGGTCGAGCACCGCGTTGCAGATCGCGCCGTCCTTGTGCGACGACGGCAGGTCCTTGATGAAGGCGCGATCGAGCTTGAGCACCGAAATCGGAAAGCGCTTGAGGTAGGCCAGCGACGAATAGCCGGTGCCGAAGTCGTCGATCGCGATGCGGGCGCGCCGTTCGGCCATCCGCGACAGGATCGCTTCGGCGTGGACCGGGTCGACCATCAGCGTGCCCTCCGTGATTTCGAGCAGCAGCTGCTCGCCGGGCAGGCCCGACACGGCGAGCGCGTCGTCGAGGATGGCGAGGAATTTATCGTTGCGGAACTGGCGCGGGCTGATGTTGACCGAGATGTACAAGGGGCGCCGCACCGCCTGCTCGAAGCGCCTGACCTGCACGCAGGCGGCCTTGAGCGCCCAGGCGCCGAGCAGGTTGATCAGGCCGTTGGTCTCGGCGATCGGGATGAAGCGCGCCGGCGGCACCATGCCCAGGCTCGGGTGCTTCCAGCGCATCAGCGTCTCGAAGCCCTGGATCTGGCGCGTGTGCGCATTCACGATCGGCTGGTAGTAGAGCAGGAATTCGCCCTCGCGCACCGCCTGGAACATCGCCGCCTCAAGCGAGATGTCGTGTTCGGGCGGGCCGCCCAGGCGCGCGCTGTAGATCACGCAGCGCGCCTTGCCGGTCTGCTTGGCGCGCGACATCGCGGCGTCGGCCAGCGCCACCAGCCGCACCTCGTCCTCGGCGTGCTGCGGGTAGACCGACACCCCGACCGAGGCGCCGATGTAGATCGTGTGGTCCTCGACCTCGAACGGCGCCTGCAGCGCCGCCAGCAGGCGCCCCGTGATCAGCTTGATCTGGGCCTCGCTGCAAGTGCCCGGCATGATGGCGACGAACTCGTCGCCGCCGCTGCGCGCGAGCGTGTCGCTGTCGCGCAGCGTCTTGCGCAGGCGCGTCGCGGCGATGCGCAGCACGGCGTCGCCGACCGGGTGGCCGAGGCCGTCGTTGACCTTTTTAAAGCCGTCCAGGCCGACCGTGGCGACCGAGAAGCGCTGGCCAGAACGGCGCGCGTGCGCGATCACCATGCGCATGCGGTCCGACAGCAGGCGGCGGTTCGGCAGCCCGGTCAGGGTGTCGTGGGTGGCCATGTGGCGCAGCCGTTCCTCGGTCGCGTGCTGGACCGACATGTCGCGCCCGATCGCCAGCACGGGCGCGCCGGCACCGCCGCCCAAGCGGGCCAGGCGCAGCTCGAAACGGATCTCCCTTTCCTCGTTGCGCAGGCCGATTTCGAGCTGCACCGGCTGCCTGGCCGTCTCGAGCAGGGCGTTGCGCAGCGCCGCCTGCCCGGCATCGTCGACCATGGCCCCGAGCAGGCTGCCGCACAGGGCGCGCCCGGGGCTGAGCAGGGCGCCGGCGCGCACGCTCGCATACAGGATCAGGCCGGACGGATCGAGCCGGAATGCGACATCGCCGGCCGTTTCCATGAGTAAGTCGAGCTCGTGGCGGGGAGCATGGAGCGGCTCGGGAGGTGTGCTTGCTTGCATCTAAAACCCGTGAATCGTTGCGGAGTCTACCAAGCTAGCGCGAATGCGCGCGGATAAAGATGCTAAAACGCATTAAATTGGGATACGTAAAGAGTTGATCTCCGTAAAGTTGCGCTAGCTCAGCAAAAGAGGTCGCGCGCGCTCCCGGCCTGCCCGAAAAAGCAACTGCTTGCTTCCCACATCGCTTTGCGCTAGCCTGCGCAAGCCACGCGACGTTTTGCACCCGGAGACCCTGATGAACCCGTTCGACACGCACGAAGTTATGAACCAGGCCGCGCCGTTCCAGGACATAAACCTGTTCGCCTGCGACCGCGCCTTGCAAGAGGCGCTCGTGCGCGAAGGGGCGCCGTGGGCCGCCGAAGGGCTGCACGCGCTGGGCGCCAGGCTGGGACGGGCCGAAACGCTCGACCTCGGGCGCCAGGCCAATGTCAATCCGCCCAGGCTGGTCAGCTTCGACCGCGGCGGGCGGCGCATCGATGAAGTCGAATTCCACCCGGCGTGGCACGCCCTGATGACGCTCATGATCGAGGCCGGCGCGCACGCCGCGCCATGGGAGGACGGCGCCGCGCCCGGCGCCCAGGTCGCGCGCGCGGCCCAGTATGTGCTGTTCGGCCAGCTCGAGAACGGGGCCCAGTGCCCGGTCACGATGACCTACGCCTCGGTGCCGGCGCTGCGCCTGGCCGGTGCGCTCGGCGCGCGCTGGCTGCCCAAGATCCTGTCGCGCCGTTACGACCCGCGTTCGCTGCCGGTCGCGCAAAAGGACGGCGTGTTGATCGGCATGGGCATGACCGAAAAACAGGGCGGCACCGACGTGCGCGCCAACACCACGCGCGCCACGCCGTGGAGCCCGGACGAGGCGCGCGCGCGCTTCGGCGACGAGGCCGGCGACGCCTGGCGCATCGTGGGCCACAAATGGTTTTTTTCGGCGCCGCAGTCCGACGCCCACCTCGTGCTGGCCCAGACCGACGAGGCGGGCAGCGCCGGCCTGAGCTGTTTTTTGGTGCCGCGCTACCTGCCCGACGGCAGCCGCAACGCGATCCGCGTGCAGCGCCTCAAGGACAAGCTGGGCAACCGTTCGAACGCCTCGTCCGAGGTCGAATTTTGCGACGCCACCGGCTGGCTGGTCGGCCAGCCCGGGCGCGGCATCCCGACCATCCTCGAGATGGGCGGCTACACGCGGCTCGACTGCGTGCTCGGTTCGGCCGCGATCATGCGCGCCGCGCTGACCCACGCGCTGCACCACGCGCGCGGCCGCGCCGCCTTCGGCCGCAAGCTGGCCGAGCAGCCGCTGATGCAGAACGTGCTGGCCGACCTCGCGCTCGAATCCGAGGCCGCCACCGCATTCGCGCTGCGGCTGGCGCGCTGCTTCGACCAGCAAGACGACCCGGCCCAGGTGCTGCTGGGACGGATCCTGACCCCGGCCGGCAAATACTGGCTGTGCAAGCGCGGCCCGGCGTTCGGGGCCGAGGCGATGGAGGTCATGGGCGGCAACGGCTACGTCGAGGACGGGCCGCTGGCGCGCCTGTACCGCGAATTCCCGGTCAATTCGATCTGGGAGGGCTCGGGCAACGTGATGTGCCTGGACCTGCTGCGCGCCTTTGGCAAAACGCCGGCGGCGCGCGCGGCGCTGGCCGGCGAGCTGGCACTGGCCGGCCGGGATTACGCCGACTACAACGACTTTGCGGGCCGGCTGCTGGTCGACCTCGACGGCGCCCAGCACGACGAATACGGCGCGCGCCGGCTCGCCGAACGGATCGTGCTGGCGGTGCAGGCGGGCCTGCTGCTGCGCCACGCGCCGGCCTACGTGGCCGACGCCTTCGTGCGCTCGCGCCTGGCCGTGGATGTGGGCGGCGCCTTCGGACGCCTGCCGCCAGGCGTCGATTGCGCGGCCATCCTGGCGCGCGCGCTGGTGGCCCCATGAACGGCCCTGTGGGCATCAAGCCGGCGCCGGCGGAGGCCTTGGGCTGCGAGAGCGACGCGCGCAACAGGCGCGCCGAACTGGTGCGGGTGTCGGCCAGGTTGTTCCGCGAGCGCGGCTTCGACGGCACCACCATCCGCGACATCGCCGACGCCGTCGGCATGCGCTCGGGCAGCCCGTTCTACCATTTCAAGAGCAAGCAGGATATTTTGGCGGCGGTGATGGAGGAGGGCCTGGTCGCCAGCCTGCTCGCGACCGAGGCGATCGTGGCCGGCGCGCTGGCGCCGCGCGAGAAATTCCGCGCGCTGCTGCGCGCCCAGCTCGAGACGGTGCTCGGCGAGGGCCACGATTTCATCCCCGTGCTGCTGTACGACTGGCGCGCGCTCGGCCCCGCGCTGCAGGAGCGGATCATCGCGCTCAAGGACCGCTACGACCAGATCTGGCAGCAGACGATCACCGAATTGAAGGAGGCGGGCCTGCTGCGCACCGACAGCAAGGTCGCGCGCCTGCTGATCATGGGCGCGGTGAACTACACGGTCCAGTGGTACAAGCCGGGCGGCGGCGTCACGCTCGACGAACTGGCCGACGAGGCCCTCGCCATGTTTTTGCATGGTTCCGCGTAACGGGACCGGATTATAATGACACCCAAGCCACAACAACCAGACCACGAGACCATGAAACAAGACCCGCGCTTTCCCAATCTGTTCATCCTGAACCACCCGCTGATCCAGCATAAGCTGAGCCACATGCGCGCCAAGGACACCTCGACCCGGACCTTCCGCGAACTGCTCAAGGAGATCACGCTCCTGATGGGCTACGAAATCACGCGCGACCTGCCGATGACCACGCGCGAGATCGAGACCCCGCTGGTCACGCTCGACGCGCCCGTCATCGCCGGCAAAAAGCTCGCGATCGTGCCGATCCTGCGTGCCGGCATCGGCATGAGCGACGGCCTGCTCGAACTGGTGCCGTCGGCCCGCGTCGGCCACATCGGCGTGTTCCGCGATCCCGAGACCCACCTCCCGGTCGAATACCTGGTGCGCCTGCCCGACACCACCGACCGCATCTTCATCCTGTGCGACCCGATGGTCGCCACCGGAAATTCGGCCGTGTACGCGGTCGACGTGCTCAAAAAGCGTGGCGTCAGCGACGAGCAGATCCTGTTCCTGGCGCTGGTGGCGGCGCCCGAAGGCATCACCGTGTTCCAGAACGCGCACCCGAAAGTGAAGGTCTTCGTCGCCTCGCTCGACTCGCACCTGAACGATCACATGTATATCGTGCCGGGCCTGGGCGACGCCGGCGACCGCATTTTCGGCACCAAGTAAGGCATATCGTGGCAACGTTGGTCGACCCGGAATTCCTGGCCAAACTACACGCGCTCAACGAGAAGTTCGAGGCGAGCCTGCCCGAGACCATCGGGCGGCTCTCGCACGCGCGCGCCGCCTTCGACGCCGAGGCGCCAGATCCCAAGCTCACCGTTCGCATGCACGAGGTGCTGCACACGGTCGCCGGCTCGGCCGCCACGTTCGGCTTCCGCACGCTGGGCCAACAGGCGCGCGAGCTCGAACAGCAGGCGCGCGTGCTGATGGCGTTCGAGCGCGCGCCCGAGGGCGCATGGGCGGCGTGGCTGGTCAACCTCGACCGTTATCTCGCCTGGGCCGAACGCGACCCGAAGGCGGTGTACACGGATGGCGATCGGACGTAACCGCCGCGCGCAAAAACTTGTGCGCGAATCGTTTGATCTGAGTCAAACTTGCGCCGCTTCGATGCCCTATATTTAGCTCACTGCCAACTAGAACGCGAAGCCTTAAAAAAGTTGAAGTTTGGAATTTTTTCGGCTAAACACACTTTATTTTGTAGTGAGCGTGTTTTTTGTGTTTTATTCGGTATAATGCGGGATCGTTGGATTCGAGGTAGTAAGTGCAGTCAGTCTGTCATTTCTTTCTTGCTTCTTTAAACGATCTAAAACGGGCGTAAGCCCAACGGGCGAAAGCCCAACTTAACTGAAATAGGAATTGTAATGGCAACTGGCATCGTAAAATGGTTCAATGATTCGAAGGGTTTTGGCTTTATCACCCCTGACGAAGGCGGCGAAGATCTGTTCGCTCACTTCTCGGCGATTCAGTCGAATGGCTTCAAATCTTTGCAAGAGAACCAACGCGTCTCTTTCGAAGTAACCGCTGGCCCTAAAGGCAAGCAAGCTTCGAACATTCAGCCAATCTAATCGCTGAGTCAACGAAATAGAAAATCCCCGGTTTCGGGGATTTTTTTTCGCCTGAAGGTTTTGTTGTTCCCTCAAACGCCACCACCCAAGGAGAAATTTTGGTCAACGAACTCATGCAGGGCGCCAACCAGGCGCTGGCCACCGGCGGACCCGTCAAAGTGACCGTCTCCTGGTCCAGCACGCCCGACGACCTCGACATCGCGTGTTTCCTGGTGGGTGCCGACGGCAAGGTGGCAAGCGATGCATGGATGGTGTTTTACAACCAGCCCGCGTCGCCGGGCAACGCGGTCAGGCTGCAGGCCGGCGCGAAGGAGGTCACGTTCGCGCTCGATCTTGACGGTTTGCCGGCCGACACAGTGCGCTGCTGCTTCACCGCGACGCTCGATGGCGCCGGCGGCACGGTCGCCGCGATCGCGGGCCTGGGCGTGCGGGCCATCTCGGGTGACAACGAGATCCGGTTTCTTCCGACCCAGCTTGGCAACGAGCGCGCACTGATGTTGGTGGACTTGTACCGCCACGGCGGCGGCTGGAAGCTGCGCGCGGTCGCGCAGGGCTTCAACGGCGGCCTGGCGCCGCTGGCGCGCCACTTTGGCGTGAGCGTGGAAGAGGATGCCGGGCGCCCAGCGGCCGCGCAGCCAGCCGCGGGCGCGGCGGCGCACCCGGCACCGACGCTGGCCCCAACGCCGGCCCCGGCCCCGGCCCCAAGCGTGAACCTGGGCAAAGTCAGGCTCGACAAGCCGTCGCAATCGACGCCGGTTCAACTGGCGAAAAAAACCGACGGCTCGATCGAACACATCAAGGTCCGGCTCAACTGGACCAAGGCGGTCGATCTCGACCTGCACGCCTTCTACCGCTTAAAGTCGGGCGTCGAGGGGCATGTCTATTTCGCCGACAAAGGCAGGCTTGGCGCGATTCCGTATATTTGCCTCGATGCCGATATGGGCGTTGGAAACGTCGCGGGGAAGAACGTCGAAAACCTGACGATCTCCCACATCGACCGCCTCGAGAGCGTGCTGTTCGTGGCCAATATCTTCCGGTTCTTCGGCGGGGCAAAGGAAAATTTTGCCAAGTATGACGGCGAGGTCGTGGTCACCACGTCGCTGGGGCAGATTGTGGTGCCGCTGACCTCCGAGACCCCGGGCAAGTGGGCGGTCATCGCGAAACTGGAGAACCGCGACCAGCCGCGCTTGGTCAATATCAACCAGATCCTCAAGGACGCGCCGAAGCTCGCCGATTTCTAGGGGGACGCGGCGCCGCCGTCACACGCGCGCGCCGTTGTTCCAGCAGTCGGGCTGCGCATACGCGTGCCGCAAAAAGTCGACAAAGGCGCGGATGCGCAAGGGCAGGTGGCGCCGCTGCGCGAACACCGCGTGGATGTCGTTGCCGGGCGCCGCATACCGGTCCAGCACCGTGCACAGGCGTCCGGCCTCGATCTCGGCGCCGACCTCCCACATCGAACGCCACGCCAGTCCCTTGCCGGCCAGCGCCCAGTCGTGCAGCACCTCGCCGTCGTTGCAGACCATATTGCCGGCCACCTTCAGCGTCACGTTTTTGCCCCCTTCGGAAAAGGTCCAGCCGCGCTGGCTGCCTTCGCTGCTGATCGCCAGGCAGTTGTGGCGCGCGAGGTCGGCCGGGGTCGCGGGCGTGCCGTGGCGCTTGAGGTAGGCCGGCGCGGCCACCACCACGCGCTGGTTGTCGGCCAGCTTGACCGCCACCAGGCTCGAGTCGGACAGGCTGGCGATGCGGATCGCGACGTCGATGCCTTCGCCGACGACGTCGACCACACGGTCGTTGAGGTTCAGGTTGACGGTCACTTCGCGGTGCTCCGCCAGGAACGAGGGCAACAGCGGCGCCACGTGCTGGCGCCCGAAGCCGGCCGGCGCCGACACCAGCAAATGCCCGCTGGCCCTCGCGCTGCGCTCGGAGACCGCCGATTCTGCCTCTTCGAGCTCGGCGAGGATGCGCTGGCAGTCCTCGAGGAAGGCCGCGCCCTCGTTGGTCAGCACCAGCTTGCGCGTGGTCCGCTGCAGCAGTTTGACGCCGAGCCGTGCCTCGAGCGCGTCGAGCCGGCGTCCGATCATGGCCGGCGCGATGCCTTCGGCGCGCGCCGCGGCCGACAGGCTGCCGCGCGCGACGACGTCGACGAAGGTGGAAATCTGGCGGAACTGGCCCATCTGATCCTTTGCGGCTTGCGCATCTGTGATAAATACGCACAGATGAAGTGATAAATTGTCTCGTTTAGGTACTCGATAGTCACTATACTTGAAGTCATATGAAACGCCTACCCCGGCGCCGCGCACCGCATTTGGCAAGTTTGTATTTTTAATCCCCACAGGAGCAGTTATGACCATCGCAACCCCAGCCGGTATGGAAATCAAGGGCGAAATCAAGCCCGGTTACGAGCAAATCCTCACGCCCGAGGCGCTCGCGCTCGTGGCCAAGCTGACGCGCGCGTTCGAGCCGCGGCGCCAGGAATTGCTCGCCGCGCGCACCGAGCGCTCGGCCCGCCTCGACGCCGGCGAACGTCCCGACTTTCTGGCCGAGACCGCGCACATCCGCGCCGGCGACTGGAAGATCGCGCCGATCCCCGAGGCGCTCAAATGCCGCCGCGTCGAAATCACGGGCCCGGTCGAGCGCAAGATGGTCATCAACGCGTTCAATTCGGGCGCCGACAGCTACATGACGGACTTCGAGGACTCCAACACGCCGAACTGGGACAACCAGATCACGGGCCAGATCAATATGCGCGACGCCGTGCGCCGCACCATCTCGCTCGAGCAGAACGGCAAGCAGTACAAGCTTAACGACAAAATCGCCACGCTCGTGGTGCGCCCGCGCGGCTGGCACCTCGACGAAAAGCACGTGCTGGTCGACGGCAAGCGCATCTCGGGCGGCATCTTCGACTTTGCGCTGTTCATGGTCCACAACGCCAAAGAGCAGCTCGCGCGCGGCGCCGGCCCGTATTTCTACCTGCCCAAGATGGAATCGCACCTCGAGGCGCGCCTGTGGAACGACATCTTCGTGATGACGCAAAACGAACTCGGACTGGCGCAGGGCACGATCAAGGCGACCGTGCTGATCGAGACCATCCTGGCCGCGTTCGAGATGGACGAAATCCTGTACGAGCTGCGTGAACACAGCTCGGGCCTGAACGCCGGGCGTTGGGACTACATCTTCTCGTGCATCAAAAAATTCAAGCTCGACAAAGACTTCTGCCTCGCCGACCGACCGAAGGTGACGATGACGTCGCCGTTCATGCGCGCCTACGCGCTGCTGCTGCTCAAGACCTGCCACAAGCGC
>JAZKIN010000088.1:0-1824 GCA_040384885.1 Pseudomonadota bacterium
CGTCGCCGACCGACAGCGCCTCGTCGACGATCAGCACGTCGGGGCGGCGCGCGGTCGCGACGCTGAAGGCGAGCCGCATCTGCATACCGCTCGAATAGACCCGCACCGGCTGGTCGAGGTAGTCGCCGATGTCGGCGAACGCCTCGATGTGCGGCATCAGGGAGGCGATATCGGGGTTCGAGAGGCCGAGCAACTGGCCGGCCATGAGCACGTTCTGGCGCCCGCTGAAGTCCGGATGGAAGCCCATGCCCAGTTCGAGCAGCGCGGCGACCTGGCCGCTGGTGGCGACGCTGCCCGTGGTCGGCTGCGTGGTGCCCGTGATCAGCTTGAGCAGGGTGCTCTTGCCGGCGCCGTTGATGCCGATCAGGCCGACGGACTCGCCCGCCGCGACCTGGAAATTTATATCGCGCAGCACCCACTTGAGCTTGTGGCGCGGGCCCGCGAACGGCAGCACCCATTCGGCCACGCGCGCCGCTTGGCTGCGGTACTGCTTGTAGGCCTTACCGAGGCCGCTCACATGGATCGCGCCCATCAGAGTTCGTCGATCATGTCGCCGGCGCGCCGGCGGAACAGGCGCAGTCCGAGCCAGCACATGCCGACGCCGAGCGCGAACGCGGGCGCGAGCGACGGCCAGTGCGGCGCCGCGCCGTGCACCACGATCGCCTGGCAGGCGCCGATGATGGCCGCCAGCGGGTTGTAGGCGAGCAGGCGCCGCACGGGCGCGGGCACGATCTCGGGCGTGTAGACGATCGGCGTGAGCCAGAACCAGAACTGGAGCGCGATGCTGAAGAACTGGCCGACATCGCGGAAGAACACATTGAGCACGCCGACGATCAGGCCGAGGCCGATCGCGAACAAGGCGAGCAGGGCCAGCACGGGCACGAGTGCCAGGAACACCGCGCCCGGAAAATTGCCCGTCGCCAGCAGGAACAAGGTGAACAGCCCGAAGATGATGCCGAAGTTGAGTAGCGCGTTGAGCACCACAATCAGTGGCAGGCAGATGCGCGGGAAGCTGATTTTTTTGATCAGGTTGGCTTGCTCGATGAACATGGTCTGGGCGCGGCCCGTGATCTCGGCGAACAGGCCCCAGCTGAGGATGCCGGCACACAAGTAGATGCTATAGGCAAAGAACGAATCCCTGCCCGGCAGCCGCGCCTGCATGACCTGCGCGAAGATGACGGTATAGACGACAATCATCGCGACCGGATTGAGGACGGACCAGGCCGCGCCGAGGAGGGCGTTGCGGTACTTGGACTGGAACTCGCGCTTGACGCTGCCGAGCACGAAGCCGCGGTACGACCACGCGGCGCGCAGCAGGAGGGGCGCGCTCACGCGGATCCCCGTGGCGGCAAGCTGACTGCATGGGCAATTTTTGTCTTCATGGTCGGGACCTATAAGATCAAAAAAATTATACCCACACTTAATTTATATGCAAGCTTGTCACATTTGACATGTGCGCTTAGCTAGGGAAGTGTGCCGCGCGCGCAAAAATAACGCGCACGATTGGCCAGAACCGGCGCGGAGCCAAAACCGCCGCCGTCATTGGTGGAAATGCCTCCCCGTGCAGCCGCACTGCTTTCCGGGATAAAATTCTTGACAATGAAGTGCGCTGAAAAGTGCGTTGAATGACGCTGCAGAAATCCCGTCGCGGAAAACCGACAATCCATAAACCAACATCGTCCTCGCGAAGGAGGCTGTCGCGAAAGGGTGGATGCGCTGGAATTGGCGCCCAATACGCTTCAGAAATCGCGTCGGAGATAATTAAATATCAAAAACCAACATCGTCCTCGCGGAGGCGGGGACCCATAGAACAGTTGCTTTGAG
>JAZKIN010000089.1:0-83396 GCA_040384885.1 Pseudomonadota bacterium
AGGGCAAGAAGGGCCAGACCATCAAGAGCCACCACAACGTGGGCGGCCTGCCCGAAACGCTGAACCTCAAACTGCTAGAGCCGCTGCGCGAACTGTTCAAGGACGAGGTACGCAAACTCGGCGTCGCGCTCGGACTGCCGCACGGCATGGTCTACCGCCATCCGTTCCCGGGCCCGGGCCTGGGCGTGCGCATCCTCGGCGAGGTCAAGAAGGACTTTGCCGACCTGCTGCGCCGGGCCGACGCGATCTTCATCGAAGAGCTGCGCAACACGCCGTGCGAACTGCCTGCGCTCGAGAGCATCGACGCCGGCGAGGCGCCCAAAAACTGGTACGACGCGACCAGCCAGGCGTTCGCCGTGTTCCTGCCGGTCAAGTCGGTCGGCGTGATGGGCGACGGCCGCACCTACGAGTATGTGGTGGCCTTGCGCGCGGTGCAGACGCTCGACTTCATGACGGCGCAGTGGGCGCATCTGCCGCACAGCCTGCTGGGCAAGGTGTCGAACCGGATCATTAATGAAGTGCGCGGGATCAACCGCGTGGTTTATGATATTTCGGGCAAGCCGCCGGCGACGATCGAATGGGAGTGATCGCTGGACTGGCACGGGTATGCCGGAGCCGGTGATTCAAATGACTAAGCCTCTGATCTTCAGGGGCTTTTTTGTTTTTGCTACTCCTGCTTCGGCCATCCCAGGATCAACCGCAGCGACGGCAGCAGATCGTGCGCCATTTGCGCATGTTGCGCCTTGGTGGGATGGGCATCGACGGCGTCGCCCGCATAGTGTCCGGAGCTGATGGCCAGCACGCGCGGATCGTTTATCAGACGCACCGTTTCGCCAATGTAGGAAATCAGTGCGGCACGCTTGTCGCCGGTCAGCATGACCCCCTCGGTCAGCGCGATGCGGGCCTGTGGATGGTCGCCAAGCATCGTCTTTACCAGCTTGACGTAAGCTTGCACGTACTGTGCACGATCCGGGATCGAGGAACTGAAGTCGTTGGTGCCGATGGCCGACAGGATCAGGTCGGGCCGATAGCGGCCTTGATCCCATGGCGCCGGATCGGCGGCGTCCGCGATGGCCATGCCGTAGTAGTCGGGCAGATTGAGCTGGTCGGTCTTGCCGTCCCAGGTGCGCACCAGGCCGCGGCCGCCGTAGCACACCAGTTGCACCTGCGCGCGCAGCGCCTGCGCGACCAGCATGCCGTAGGAGGCGCGCGGGTTCCACCATGCCGCCACCTTGTTCGCACCGGGCACGCGGTCGATCGCTTCGCCGCAGGTGATTGAGTCGCCCAGCACCAGCAACTTGCGCGCGGGCAGCGCGGCGGGAGTCTTCCACGCGCCGTCGGTGGCGAATTGCCGCACGGTGGCCACGCCGTGCCAGGTCTCGGAGCGGTTGACGATTTCCACCGTATGCCTGGCGGCCGAGGCCGCCTCGACCAGCGTGATCGTTTCCATCTCGGGCGACAGGCGTATCGTGCGCACGGCTTGATCGTCGACCAGCACGTCCAGGTAGTTCTGCCCGCGCGCCCCGGCGGCAACCATCGTCAGGCGTTTGCCCTCGAACGCCAGGCGGAGACTGACGCCCGGGTAGGCGAAGCGCACGCTGCCATCGTCCGCGCCCAGGGTGCGGCCCATCGACAGCACGCGCGCATCGCCGGCCGGCATGCGTTCGGCCGACCAGGCCGGAACAGCGAGCAGCACGGCCAGGGCCGCGCCGGCCAGGCGCGCGATCCTCATTTCATCAGCTTTGCAATGTCCGGCGATAGCGCATCGGCCCAAATCTGGTAGCCCTGTGGCGTCGGGTGCAGAAAGTCGGCCATGATCTCCGGGGCGATGGCGCCGTCGCTTTGCAGTAGCAGCGCGCCGTAGTCGTGGAAGAATACGTGCGCGCCGTCGTCGAGCCGGGCCAGCAGGCGATTGAGCTCGGCCACCGGCGCACGCTGCGCGGCGCGCGCCGACTGGCCGTGCGGGAAGACCGCGTTGAGCAGGATGCGCGCTTGCGGATACAAGCTGCGCAGTTGCTCCACGACCGCCCGCACGCCCGCGAAAGCCTGCACCGGGCTTTGCTTGCAGTAGCCGAGATTGTTCACGCCGATCATCAGCACCACCGCCCGCGGATGCAGGCGGCCTGCGTGGCCGTCCCGCAGACGCCACAGCAGGTTGCCCGAGGTGTCGCCGCCGATGCCGAAATTGGCCGTGCGATACCGGCCGAACGCGCGCTGCCAGATCGCGTGGTCCCAGCCCATCGTGATCGAATCGCCGACGAACAGCAGGTCGACCGCGTCCTTGTCGGCGATGGCCGCGTGGGCGTCATGGTGCCGGTGCCACTGGGCGATCGACATCCATGCAAACTCCTGCTCGCGCGGCGCCGGCGTGCTGCCGCAGCCGGGCGGGACGCCCTGCGCCATGGCCGTCGCCATGCACAGTTGCAGGATGCATGCGGCCAAGGCCGCGCGTTTCAACATGGCTTACTTGCGCGCCGTCAGGCGCAACAGCAGCACGCTGTGCGGCGCGATGGTCGCCTCGAGCGCTTTGCCGGTGTCTCCGCGCTTGCCGCTCCATGCGTCGGTCCAGCCGTACACCGCCTTGTTGAAGTCCACTTCGCGCTTGCTCAGATCGTCGCCGATCTGGTACTTCTTCCAGTCATAGCCGATCGCGGCCGGCTGCTCGCCGCGGTTGAGCACCATGAACGCCCAATCGCCGCCGGCCAGCGGTTTGGCCCAGTATTCGAGCTGGCCGACGTCCATGAATTTCCACGCCTGCACGCCAAGCTTGTCCTGGTTGAACGCGATGACCTCCTTGTTGGTCAGGATGCGGCGCGTCGCCTCCGGCATCGAGCGCAAATCGTTGCCGGAGATGATGGGCGAGGCCAGCATCGCCCAGAGCGAAAAATGCGCCTTGTCCTCGTCCTCCGTCATGCCCTTGCCCACTACGAGCATGTCCATGTCGTTCCAGTGTCCCGGTCCGGCGTGCTTGCGCAAGCCGGCCTGCTTGTCGAGAATGCGCATCACGCCAAATGCCGACCAGGAGCCGTGATTGAATTCGCAGTCCCAGCAAGGATAGATGTCGCCGGTGGTGCGCCAGGAATGGCCCACGTCCGCCGCCCATTCCCACGGTTTGTTGTCACCCCATTCGCAGATGCTGAACAGGACCGGCCGGCCGGCGCTGCGCAGGGCGTCGCGCATGGTGGTGTAGGCGCCCAGCGCGTTCAGGCCCTTGCTGTCGCACCAGTCGTATTTGACGTAGTCGACGCCCCAGCCGGCGTAGGTGATCGCGTCCTGGTACTCGTGGCCGCGGCTGCCGGGGCGGCCGCCGCAGGTGGTCGCGCCGACGTCGGAGTAGATGCCCAGCTTGAGCCCCTTGGCGTGCACGTAGTCGGCCAGCGCCTTGATCCCGGACGGGAAGCGCTCGGGGTCCGGATGGATCACGCCATTCTTGTCGCGCTTGCCGTGCCAGCAGTCGTCGATGTTGACGTACTCATAGCCCGCGTCCTTCATGCCCAGCCGGACCATGGCATCGGCGGTCTCGCGGATCAGCCGCTCGTTGATATTGCAGGCGAAGGTGTTCCAGCTGTTCCAGCCCATTTGCGGGGTGGCGGCCAGCGCCTCGAATTTTTGCGCGCACGCGGCGGAGCAAAACAGCATGGCGCACAACAGTGTCAGTATCCGCTTCATTTTGTCTTGCCGATCGCGTGCAGTTGGTCGGCGTATTCCTTGATCAGGGCCAGCGAGCTGGTGTCGGTATCGAACACCGAATACAAGCCTTGCTCCTCCTGCGGCGGGTCGCCCATGAAGTCATTGCCGGGTTTCCACCAGAAGTCGGCGTTGGCGGCGCGGCCGGCGCCGCCCCAGGCCCAGAAATTGAAGCCGGCGATCGGATCTCCCTTCCTGGCGCGCTGCGCGACGACGTCGAACACGACCCGGTAGTAACGATCGCGCACGGTGGTGCCGGCGCTGATGCTGAATGAGGGGCCGTCGCGGTCCATGCCGAACTCTTCGAGCACGATCGGCTTCTTCAACTGCTGCGCCAGGTCGATGTGCGTGTTCAGGTAGGCGCGGCTTTTTTCCACAGCGCCGTCCCAGCTGCCGGCCGGATCGCTCGAATTGAACCAGCCCCAGTTCTTCGGCCACAGATGGTAGGTCAGGTAGTCGATGTGGCGGCTCTTGTGCGCCGCCAGGAACAAGGCGGTGTCCTGGGCCGAGCCGTACAGCCCTTCGCTGCCGCTGCTGACCATATGGTTCCGGTCCAGGCCGTGGATGTAGCCGGCCGTCTCGTGGACCCACTTGACGTAGACAGCCTTTTCCTGCGCCGTGGCCTTGTCGCTGCCGGGCCGCGGCTCGTTGGCCAGTTGCCAGGCCATGATGGCGGCGTCGTCCGCATACGCCTTGCCGGTGATGGTGTTGACCCGTTTGACGATCTTGGCGATCACCTTGCGGTACTCGGCCTGGGCTTGCGCGTTGCGATAGAAGCCGGCCGTCTTGCGCATGTAATCCTCGTAGTCCTTGGTCACGTTCGGATCGAGCGCAGGCGTGCCTTCGAACCAGTTCAGGTACTGGGTCATGCCGCCCGACCATTGCCAGAAGTTGTTCAGGTAGAGCACCACCGTCATGTCGCGTTTGGCCGCTTCGGCCAGCAAAAAGTCGAGGCCGACCAGCAGCGCTTCGTCGTACTGGCCTGGCGCGGCCGTGGTGGCCGGGCGCACCGCGCTGGCCATGTCGGTCTTTTCGGACACCGCCAGCACGCGCAGATTGTTGATGCCCAGCGCGCGCATGTGGTCCAACTCCTTGAGCAGGCGCGCGCGTTGGCCCACGCCGCCGGCCGCGCCCAGATAGCCGCCATACCAGAGATTGGCGCCGGCGATATAGTAGGCTTGGCCCTTGCGCGACAAATGGGTTTGCTTGGCGCTGACGAAATCGGCCTTGACCACGGCCGCGCCGGCGCCGCCGAACGCGCTCAGCAACAACACGCCGGCGCAGAATGTGAGCAGTCTTTTCATGATGTTTCCTTTTAGTGTGTGACGGTTTTGCCGGACAGGTCCAGCGTGCGTGCCGCTAGTTCGATTGTGACGCTGGCCGCGCCGGTGCCGCCGGCGTCGCGCGCCAGCAAAATCCGGTAGGCGCCCTTGGCGATGCGCCAGGTCTTGGAGCTGCTGTCGAACGTGGCCAGCAGGCGCGGATCGACGCTGACCGCCACTTCTTTGCTCTGGCCCGGCGCCAGCTCGACCTTGTCCCACCCGGCCAGGCGTTTCGGCGCCTCCCACTTGGCGCCCAGCGGCGCCACGTACACCTGCGGCACGTCCTTGCCCTTGACGGCGCCGGTATTGCTCACTGTGAAGCGCACTTGCAGCTCGCCGTCCTTCTGGCGCGCGCTCAGGCCGGAATAGCTGAAGCCGGTGTACGACAGGCCATGGCCGAACGGGAACAGCGGCGTCTTGCCCTTCAGGTCGAACCATTTGTAGCCGACCGCCGCGCCTTCGTGATAATCGACGTGGAAGGGGACCGACTCGTCCTTCGGATTGCCGTCGAGCACAGGGCGCGGCAACTGGCTTTCGGACAGCGGGAACGTGGCCGGCAGGCGGCCCGAGGGATTGACCTCGCCAAACAGCACGCGGGCGATGGCCTCGCCGCCGCTGGTGCCCGGATACCAGGCTTGCAGCACGGCGGCGCTCTGTTCGATCCACGGCATGGTGACCGGTCCGGACGTCTCCAGCACCACCACCGTGCGCGGCTGCGCCTTGGCCAGCGCGGCGATCAAGACGTCCTGGCCGTCCGGCAGCGCCAGGCTGGTCGCGTCGAGCGCCTCGCCGACCCATTGGTGGGCGAACACCAGCACCACGTCGGCGCCGGCCGCCAATTGCGCCGCCTTGGCGACATCGGCGCCGTCGTTGTAGACCACGCTGGCGCCGGGGGCGCGCGCCTGGATTGCCTTGAGCGGCGACGAGGGATGGTAGAGCACCGGCCCCGGCCAGCTGGTCGGCGCAAGCCCCGGCACGGCGTTGCCGCCGACCGGGTACACCAGCGAGGAACCGCCGCCGGCCAGCACGCCCACGTCCGCGTGCGAGCCGATGACGACGATCTTTTTAAGGCCGCCCTTGAGCGGCAGCACGCCGCCCGCGTTCTTGAGCAGCACCATGCCATCCTCGGCGGCGGTCCGGCTGACCAGCTTGTGCGCGGCGAAGTCGATGGCGCCGCCTTCGGCCACCGGATGGTCGACCACGCCCTTGTCGAACATGGCGCGCAGCACACGGTAAGCCATGTTGTCGAGGCGGGCCTGGGACACGTGGCCGTTGGCGACCGCTTCCTCGAGCGCGCCGCCGAAATACTGCGATTTGTCGAATTCCCAGCCGGACTGCTGGTCCAGGCCGGCGTTGGCCGCCGCCACGGTGCTGTGCGTGCCGCCCCAGTCGGACATCACGAAGCCTTTGAAGCCCCAGTCCCGCTTCAGGACCTGGTTGAGCAAGTAGTCGTTCTCGCAGGCGTACACGCCGTTCAGGCGGTTGTACGAGCACATCACGGCGCCGGGATCGGCCTGTTCGAGCACCAGTTGCATCGCCAGCAGGTCGGAGCTGCGGTTGGCCGCGTCGTCGATGCGCGCGTCCAGCACGAAGCGCCCGGTCTCCTGGTCGTTGACGGCGAAATGCTTCATGGTCGCGATCAGATGGTTGGACTGGATGCCCTTGACCTGCTGCGCGACCATGGTGCCGGCCAGCAGGGGATCCTCGCCCGCGTACTCGAAATTGCGGCCGTTGCGCGGCTCGCGCAGCAAATTGACGCCGCCGGCCAGCATCACATTGAAACCGGACGCGCGCGCCTCGGCGCCGATCATGGCGCCGCCCCTGTGGGCCAACTGGCGGTCCCAGGTCGCGGCGGTGGCCAGGCCGGACGGCAGCGAGGTGCGTTCACGCGGCTTGGCCGTGGCCTGGGTCGCCACGCCAAGCCCGGCGTCGGTCTCGAACAGGGCCGGCAGGCCCAGGCGCGGCACCCCGGCGATATATCCGGCCGACGCGGGCAGCGCGGCCGGATGCTTCTTGGTGTTGTTGCGCGCGAAATCGCTGCCGAAATGGCCGAGCACCCAGCGCAGTTTTTCTTCCTGCGTCATCGCTTTCAAGGCCAGCGCGGCGCGCTGGTCGGCGCCCAGGGTGGCGTCCATCCAAGGCCGCGCCGGCGCCTCGGCCAGGCAGGGCGGGGCGGCGATGGCCAGCAGGGCGGCGCAGGCCAGCGCCAATGGACGCAGTTTGAATTGGAATGTCATGGTCTCTATCTTTCTATTTTTTTTTGCGCGGCGCGCCGCGAATCAGTGCGAATGCGGGGTCGGTGTGACGTACATGCGGGCGTACTTGAGGCCGAAATACAGGATGAAGAGGTAGCAGGCGGCCGGCACGAAGAACGACGTTTGCACCCCGACGGCGTCGGCCAGCAGGCCCTGGGCAAACGGCACCACGGCGCCGCCGACAATGGCCATGCACAGGATGCCCGAACCTTGCCCCGTCAACTTGCCCAGTTTGTGCAGCGCCATGCTGAAGATGGTCGGGAACATGATGGAATTGAACAGGCCGACCCCGATGATGGACCACATGGCCAGCGCGCCGCCGCCGAAAATGGCGCACAAAATCAGGATGATCGAGGCGATTGCGTTGAATGCGAGCGCCTTGCCCGGGCTGACGAAGCGCATCAGCGCAAAGCCGATGAAACGGCCCACCATGGCCATGCCCCAGTAGTAGCTGACATAGTTGGCGGCGGCGCCGCTGGACAGGCCGGCCACGCTCGCCTCGCCCAGGAAGTTGATCAGGAAGCTACCGATGCTCACCTCGGCCCCGACATACAGGAAGATGCCGATCGCGCCCAGCACCAGATGGCGGTGTGCGAGCGCGCCCGCGGCCGGATCGGCGCTGCCGTCCTGCTCCTGCGCATAAGCGATTTTTGGCAGCCGCACGATGGCGAACAGGATGGCCAGCGCCAGCAGCGCCGCGGCCAGCGCAAGATACGGCCCTTGCACGGCGGCCGCCTCCTCGGCCTTGGTCCTGACCAGCTTCGCCACCACGGGCGCCCCTTCCGACAGGATCAGCATGCCGCCCAGCGCCGGCCCGATGGTCGTGCCGAGCGAATTGAACGCTTGCGTGAGCGTGAGCCGGCTCGACGCCGTCGCCGGCGCGCCCAGCACCGTCACATACGGATTGGCCGACACCTGCAAGATGGTGATGCCGGCGGCGAGCACGAAAAGGGCCAGCAGGAACAGCGCATAGCCGTTCGTCGAGGCCGGATAGAACATGGCGCAGCCGATGGCCGCCACCACCAGGCCGGCGACCGCGCCGCGCTGGTAGCCGAGGCGCTTGATCAGCATCCCGGCCGGCAGGGAAACGACAAAATACGCGCCGAAAAAGCAGAACTGCACCAGCATTGCCTGCCCGTAGCTGAGCGTGTAGATCGATTTGAGGTGGGGGATGAGCACGTCGTTTAGCGAGGTCAGCAGGCCCCACATGAAGAACAACAGCGTCACGACTGCCATCGGCCAGGCGTGGTCCGCGTAGCGGGGCTGCGTGGGGGCGTGGGGCGGCAATGCGTTCCTTGCGATTTGAACCATGAGACTGTCTCCGGGTAGGGTGGATCACGCGCCGCCGGTGCGCCGGGACGGTCCTATTGTTATGGTTGAGCGATTCTGCATGGCGGCCGTGTCGCGGTCAAACGACAAGCGATTTTTTGCCGCAGTTTAGCCATGTCCGCTAAACAGGAGGTCCGGCCCGGACGGGCCATCGCGCCGCCCCCGGCAAGCCGTCGGAGTTTAGTTGGACCACGCTAAACTTCGGCCATATCGCCAACTGTCGTTTGACCACGGATGCGCTGCATGCAAGACTGCATTCACGCCGTCGGAGTGTCCGTCATTGTATGAACACGAGGTCACAGCAAGGTGTCGCACGACGTGGCCATCGTCGGATTCGACGATATCGCGCATGCGCTCCGGGGACATCGTCCACCGGCCGCGCCACACATCGACATGAAGGCGCCGGGCGCGGGGGGGCAATTGCCGCCGATCGACCGCGCCAGCAGCGTGACCGGGAACCACCCGCGTGCGACCAGGGCGGCGCGCGCAGGCGTCCTACACAATAATTTTCTTATTTAACCAAAAATGAGCCCTAAAATAACACCCGATTTCCACTCCCGCGCGACCCTGCTCGAGCACATCGCCCACACCAAAAATTTTTACGACAGCCGTTGCACCGATCCCAGCGGCGGCTTCTATCACTTTTACAAAGACGACGGCACCGTCTATGACGCCCACACCCGTCACCTGGTGAGCAGCACGCGCTTCATCTTCACGCACGCGATGGCGTGGCGCCAGTTCGGCGAAGCGGCCGACCGGCAGCGTTTGCGCCACGGCCTGCACTTCCTGCGCCACGCGCACCGTGAACCGTCGACCGGCGGCTACGCCTGGCAACTGCATTGGGACCAGGGCGAAAAGCGGGTCACCGACGGCACCAACCATTGCTACGGCCTGGCCTTCGTCCTGCTGGCCTACAGCCACGCGCTGATGGCAGGCGAAGAGGCGGCGCGCGCGTGGATGGACGAGACCTTCGCGCTCATGGAGCGGCGCTTCTGGGACGCCGGCCATGGCCTGTATGCCGACGAGGCCAGCGCCGACTGGTCACAGCTGGATGGCTACCGCGGCCAGAACGCCAATATGCACGCCTGCGAAGCCTTGATCGCCGCGTTCGAAGCGAGCGGCGAACGCGCCTATCTGCTGCGCGCCGAAACGCTGGCGCGCAACATCACGCTGCGCCAGGCCGCCCTGTCCGACAATTTGATTTGGGAACACTATCACGCCGACTGGTCGGTCGACAGCGAATACAACCGCCACGACAAGAGCAACATCTTCCGGCCGTGGGGCTACCAGCCCGGCCACCTGACCGAATGGGCCAAGCTGCTGCTGCTGCTCGAGCGTCACGCCGGCCACCTGGCCGGCGACGCCGAATGGCTGCTGCCGCGCGCCATCGCGCTGTTCGACGCGGCCTTGGAGACGGCATGGGACGCCGAACACGGCGGCATCTACTACGGCTTCGCGCCGGACGCGAGCATCTGCGACGATCTAAAATACTTCTGGGTGCAGGCGGAAAGCCTGGCCACCGCCGCGCTGCTGGGCGCACGCACCGGCGAGGCGCGCTTCTGGGACTGGTACGACAGGATCTGGGAGTACAGCTGGCGCCATTTCGTCGACCACCGGCACGGCGCCTGGTACCGCATCCTGGGCGCGGACAACGGCAAGCTGACGGATGAGAAAAGCCCGGCCGGCAAGGTCGATTACCACACGATGGGCGCCTGCTATGAAGCGCTCAATGTCTTGAAAGACTAGATGAACGAGTTTCCCCTTTTCGTCGCGGCGGGCGAGGCGCTGACCGACATGATCGCCCAGGACGCGGCGCACACCGAATGGCTCAGCCAGGTCGGCGGCTCGACCTGGAATGTGGCGCGCGCCATGGCCGCGCTGGGCGTGGCCAGCGGCTTCGCCGGCGCCATCAGCGAGGACGTGTTCGGCGACGCCCTGTGGCGCGCCAGCGAGGCCGCCGGCCTCGATACGCGCTTGCTCCAGCGGGTCGGCAAAGCGCCGCTGCTGGCGATCGTGCAGCGCGCCGAGCCACCCAGTTATTTCTTCGTCGGCGCCGACAGCGCCGACCTGCATTTCGACGCCGCCGCGCTGCCCGCGGGCTGGCGCAGCCGTTGCCGGTGGGCCCACTTCGGCGGCATCAGCCTGGCGCGCGAGCCGCTGGCCGGCAAGCTCGTGGCGCTGGCCGAGCAACTCAAGGGCGATGGCGTGCGCATCAGCTACGATCCCAACTTCCGGCTGCTGATGGATGAGCGCTATGACGGCACGCTGCGCCGCATGACCGAACTGGCCGACGTCGTCAAGGTGTCGGCGGAGGACTTGGCGGGCCTGTTCCGCACCGACGATATCGACGCCGCCTTCGCCACGCTGCGCGGTTGGAACCGGGCGGCGACCTATCTGTACACCAGGGGCGGCGAGGGCGCCTCGCTGCATATCGGCGCCGAGCGCTGGCATGCGCCGGCGCCGCGCGTCGACGTCGTCGACACGGTCGGCGCGGGCGACGCCAGCGTCGCCGCGCTGGTCTACAGCATGATGACGCATGGGGACGAGCCGGCGCGCCATTTGCGCTTCGCGGTCGCCGCCGGCGCCGCCGCCTGCGAGGCCGCCGGCGCCAGCGCGCCGTCGATGGCCGCCATCGAGCGCCTGCTGGGCTGAGCCTCGTTCGCCGACAGGTTGCGGCCCGGCCCTCCCCGGGCCAACATAGCGCGCATGGCGCGGCGCGGACCGAAGGCGGCCCCGCCGGCGCGGCGCCATGCCATCGGTCGCGCGCCGCTTCAGCGCCACCCATGGAGGGAACAAATGGAGCACTTGAAACCGACACGCATGCGCTTGTTTGTCGTGGCCGCCGTGCTGGCTTGGTCGGCGATTGGCGCGCGCGCGGCCGAAACCTGCGCCGTGAATGGGAAGACCTGGTCCTTGTGCGGCACGGACGACGGCGGCTGGGGCTTCGAGAACGGCAAATACTGCATCGCGCGCAGCTTCTGCCCCGCCAACCGCGGCGCCATGCCAACGCTGGCCACGCGCAGCACCCCCGTCGACCCCAAGGCGAACCGGAAAACCCGGGCGCTCTACTCCTACCTGCTCAGCGTATGGGGCAAGAAGATCATCGCCGGACAGTCCGACTTGACCTGGCTCGATGCGATCGACATGGCCGAACGGGTGCATGCCGATACGGGCAAATATCCCGCGCTGATGGGCTATGATTTCATGAACTACGGGATGAGCGCCGAGTGGGCGCAGGGCAGGCGCCAGACCGAGGAGGCGATCGCATTCGCCAAGCGGGGCGGGCTGGTCGAATTTAGCTGGCATTGGCGCGACCCGGCCTTGCTCAAGACGGCCCGGGTCAACGGCGCCAAGTTCTATGCCCGCGAGGCCGATTCGACCAAAAACACCGCGTTCACGATTCCGCTCGCCGAGGGCGCGCTCGACCAGGGCAGCCCGGCCTACCGGCAGATCGATGACGCCATCGACCTGATCGCGGTGGAACTGAAAAAGCTGTCGGACGCGGGCGTGACCGTACTGTGGCGCCCCCTGCACGAAGCCTCGGGCGCCAAGGGCGACGGCTGGTTTTGGTGGGGCCGCACCCGCCAAGACGGCGCGCCCCAGGCGTTCGCGAACATCCTGCTGTGGCGTCATCTGTACCACCGTCTGGTCGAGGTGCACGGCCTTCACAATCTGATCTGGGTCTGGAACGGGCAGGACCCGGCATGGTTCCCCGGCGACGACGTGGTCGATATCACCAGCGTCGACATCTACGACAGCACCGATAGCAAGGACAGCAAGGACAAACCGACCTACCGCTCGCAAATCGAGGCCTATCGGGAAGCGCGCCGAGCGACGTCCGAAAACAAGCCGATCGCGCTGAGCGAAAACAGCTATATCCCCGATCCGGACAAGCTCGCCGCCGATGGCGCGCGCTGGCTGTGGTTCATGGTCTGGAGCGATGGCGCCGGCGCGCCCGGCGCCACCAGTCCTGACAACTTCTGGAGTGGTCAATACTACAACAGCGATGAGCACAAGCGGAAAGTCTACCAGCACGCGGACGTGATCACACTGGATCGGCTGCCGGCGTTTTAAGGCGCGAGCGGGAGTCGGGCGCTTCGGTGTAGAACAAACCTACGGTTGTATCATGCATTGGCGCTGACAATCACGTTGTTTAATGACATTCACTAAACTTGTGGCTGTTTAGTCAAACCCATTGACCGGCGCATGCCGCTCGTGGATACTTTGTTGCGCTAAAGTACGAACATTTTTGAAATCGTTTTCACGTGCGCGTGTGAAAACGTTTTCATAGAAAGTGCTCGACGGGCCGCGCCGCCACCGGGAGGGGAGATGTTGGTGGTAAAAATGTAGAAATGGCAACTCGATAAAATAATCGTTAAAATAATCCGGAGACCTACAATGACACCGTTTAAAAAGACCGCCATCGCAATGGCGATCGCCCAAATTGCCTTCATCTCGGGCGGCAGCGCGCTGGCCCAGGCCGGGCCGGCGGCCGCCGCCGACAAGAATGCCGAGCCCAGCGCGGTGGTGGTCGTCACCGGCCAGCGCGCCGCACTGCAATCGGCACAAAAGCTCAAACAAAATGCCGACGAGGTGGTCGACTCGATCGTCGCCGAAGACATCGGCAAACTGCCCGACCGCTCGGTCACCGAGGTGTTGCAGCGTATCGCGGGCGTCACGATGGACCGCAACATGCCCGGCGACCCGAACCGCCAGGCCGTCGAAGGTTCCGGCGTGTCGGTGCGCGGCCTGACCTACGTGCGTTCCGAAATCAATGGCCGCGACGCCTTCTCGGCCGGCGGTGGCCGCTCGCTCGGCTTCACCGACGTGGCGCCGGAACTGATGGCCGGCGTCGACGTCTACAAAAACCCTTCCGCCGAACAGATCGAAGGCGCCGTCGCCGGCCTGGTCAATCTGCGCACCGCCATGCCGTTCGACTTCAAGGGGTTCAAAGGCTCGATCGGCTTTTCGGAAGCCTACTCCACGCTCAACAAGAAGAAAGCGCCCACCGGCACCGTCCTGCTGTCGAACCGCTGGGAAACGCCGCTCGGTCAAATCGGCTTGCTGGTCGACGTGGCCCAGTCGGAAAGTCCGACCCGCACCGACGCGGTCGGCGTCGATCCGTATTTCCCGCATGTCAATTCGCAGGATCCGACCAAATACGACGCCTCCAAGACCAAATGGATTCCGCTGGGCGTGGGCTACCGTTCCCAGGATTTCGAACGCAAACGCCACGGCGACTACGCCGCGCTCCAGTGGCGCCCGACCCGCGACCTCACGGCCGCCTTGACGTTTTTCAAGACAAAATACAAGGAGGATTTGAGCGAGCACGTGGTGGCCTCCGCCGAAGACAAGTGGTATCAGCAGGTGGCCAGTGCCGATGCCGTCTTCGACAGCAAAGGCGCGTTCCAGAGTGGAACGATCTCGAACCCGACCTATGGCGGATCGCCGTTCAACAGTTCGCAGCGTATCAATGCGCGCGATTCCGGCACCCGCGACCTGTCGCTCAACGTGCAGTGGCGCGTGAGCCCCAAGCTGACCTGGACCAACGACTTTCAGAGCGTCAAGTCCACCACCAAGGGTTTCGACGCCGACGTGTCGACCGGTTTCATCCTGCCGAACCAGACGGTCGACATGACGGGCGAGATTCCACGGATCGGCCTCGGTTCGGCCGCCTACATGGCCGACCCGAACAATTACTACTGGGCGTACACCCAGGAGGCGCTCGACAAAGCGAACGCCACGCAGAAGGCCTGGAAATCCGACATTAAGTTCGATTTCGACAATCCGGTGCTGCGCGACATCCGTTTCGGCGTGCGCATGGCCGACCGTGAAGGCCAGAACGACCGTGCCCAGAAGTACTACAACTGGTCCGGCATCACCTTCCCGTGGATGGAGGGCTGGCAGATTCCGCACGTCGCCCGCCTCGGCGATCCGCGTTTCTCGAAGGGTTCGACGCTGTATCAGATTCCGAACTTCTTCGACGGCAAGGTCAACGTCCCACCGATGCTGTTCGCCAGCGAGGCGACGGTGCGCGGCTTCCCGGAAGAGTGGACCAAGCTGCACGCCTACCACGATGTCCTGTGCGCCGAGCAGTCGGCCGCCCAAGGCTGGGGCAGCTGCGACGCATGGACGCCCTCGACCTTCAACACGCCGGCGGCGCGCAACTCGCAGACCGAGCAAACCCGCGCGGCCTACACCCAACTGCGCTTCGGCTTCGACGACCTGAAGTACCCGATCGACGGCAGCGTCGGCTTGCGTTATGTGTCAACCAGCGGCACCGCCAACGGCTATGTGACGTACACGCCGCCGGCGGCGTTCGAGATACCGGCCGGCGCGAACGTCACCGGCCAGGACAAGCTGATCAACATCGCGGCCTTCGCCGACCCCTTGGCTTTCACCAACTCCTACCGCAACTGGCTGCCGAGCCTGAACCTGCGCATGAAGTACACCGACAAGCTGCAGTTCCGCTTCGCCCTGGCCAAGTCGATGGCGCGTCCCGACTTCAACCAGTTGCAGGCCCAGACCACGCTGAGCGCGACGCACCTGTCGACGCTTACCAAGGATGCCCTCGGCAAAACGACCGGCGTGGTGTTCAACGGCACCAGCCTGACCGGTACCAGCGACGGCAACCCGATGCTCAAGCCGACCACCTCCACCAACGTCGACCTGACCGCGGAATGGTACTTCGCGCCGGCCGGCTCGCTGACGTTCTCGGCATTTAACAAGGATATCCAGGACATCGTCCTGACCCAGAACTACGCCAAGACGGTCACCGACAAGAACGGCAAAGCGCAGACCTTCATCATCACCGGGCCGACCAACGGCGCCAATGGCTTTGCGCGCGGCTTCGAAATCGCCCACCAGCAGTACTATGATTTCGTTCCCGCGTGGCTCAAGGGCTTCGGCACCCAGGCAAGCTGGACCTACGTGTCCAGCGAGCGCACGCTGAAAAACCCCGTGGCCGAGGCCTGGTGTACGGGTAACGACGCCGGATCGAACTTCAACCTGTCGATCAACGGCTGCGATACCGATGCACGTCCGTTCGGCAAGACGCCGCTGCAGGGTTTGTCGAAGAACACGGTCAACTTGGCGCTCATCTACGAAAAGCACGGTCTGTCGACCCGGCTGGCGTACAACTGGCGCTCGCGTTACCTGGTCGCCGTCAACACCTGGGGCAGCCGCGGCAACAACGGTCTGAACACCAATCCGGCTTCGCCATCCTATCTGGTGCCGACGCCCAACAACGACCAGGCATACGGTCTGCCACTGTGGCAGGATTCGTACGGCCAGCTCGATGGTTCGATCTTCTACGACTTCACCCCGAAGTTCCGGGTCGGTCTGGAGGCGCAGAATCTGAACAACGCCAAAACCCGTCAAGTCATGGAGCAGCACGCGGGCATGTTCACCCGCCAGTTGTTCATGAGCGGTCCGCGCTACGTCATCCAGGCACAATACTCGTTCTAAGCCTCTCCAAAAAGCCAAGCTCCCGGGCTTGGCTTTTTGTTGCCCGGCAGCACAGTATGATGCGCATTGATTGGATCGGCGATGCCAGGCGCATCGCCCAGGAGACCCGCAATGAACCCGAATGCAATTCAAAAGATCGTCATCGTCGGCGGCGGCACGGCCGGCTGGATGGCGGCGGCGCCGCTGGCCCAGCGCATGGGGACCAGCTGCGAGATCGTGCTGGTGGAGTCGCCCGAGATCGGCACCATCGGGGTTGGCGAAGCGACGCTGCCGACGATTCGCTTTTACAACGCTTCGCTCGGCATCGATGAGGCCGACTTTGTCCGCAAGACCCAGGCCAGTTTCAAGGTCGGCATCCAGTTCAATGATTGGGGCAGGCTGGGCAACGCTTTCTTCCACGGCTTCGGTTCCTATGGCCCCCTGATGGACGACGTGTTTCCGCACCACCACTGGCTGCGCCTGGCGCAATCGTTCAACAACATGCCCGCGCTCGCGAACTGGTCGCTGCCTTCGGTGATGGCGCGCGAGAAAAAATTCATTCCGCCGGCGCCCGGCGAGATGGGCGTCTCGAACGCCTATTCCTATGGCTATCAGTTCGACGCGGGCTTGTATGCCGCCTACCTGCGCGACTACGCCGTGGCGCGTGGCGCGCAACGCGTGGAGGGGACCGTGGTCGAGGTCGAGCAGCATCCCGAGACCGGCTTTGTCACCGCGCTCAAGCTCAAGGACGGGCGCCGCATCGAGGGCGACCTGTTCATCGATTGCTCCGGCTTTCGCGGCTTGCTGATCGAAGGCACCTTAAAAGCCGGCTACGACGACTGGTCCGACTACCTGCCCTGCAATAGCGCGTTGGCGGTGCCGTGCGCCAAGGCGCCGGTGTTGACGCCGTACACCACCGCCACCGCTAAGAGCGCCGGCTGGACCTGGCGCATCCCCCTGCAGCACCGCACCGGCAACGGCCATGTCTACAGCAATCACTTCACCACCGACGAGGCGGCGCGTCAGGTGCTGCTTGACGGCCTGGACGGCAAGGCGCTCGACGAGCCGCGCCAGCTGCGCTTTGTGACGGGCCGGCGCAAAAAATCCTGGGTCAAGAACGTGGTGGCGATCGGCCTGTCGGCCGGCTTTGTCGAGCCGCTCGAGTCGACCAGCATCGCGCTGATCGAAAGCGCGCTCGGCAAGCTGATCACGCTGTTCCCGGAGCGCGATTGCAACAGTGAACTGGCGGACCGGTTCAATGACTACATGGGCAAGCGCTACGAGTCGGTGCGCGACTTCATCATCCTGCACTACAAGGTGACCGAACGCGACGATTCGCCATTCTGGCGCTATTGCGCCAACATGCCGATCCCGGACACCCTGGCCCAGCAGGTCGAGATGTTCCGCGAGAGCGGCCAGGTGCATATCGTCGACCGCGACGGCTTCCTGGAACCGTCGTTCGTGGCCATGCTGATGGGATTGGGGATCACGCCCAGGTCGTTCGACCCGGCCGCGGCCAAGCGCGATCTGCGCGAGGTGCACGGCCACTTCGCGCAACTGCGCGACCAGATCGCGGCGACGGTGCAGGCGATGCCGAGCCATAAGCGGTTCATCGAATCGCACGTGGCCGCGCCGCCGATACCCGGGATGGCGGTGTAGGCAACGGCTCCCAAGGTGCGCCGGCTGGAGCGGCGCGATCAATTCGACATCATCCTGACATTTTTGGAGAAGCAGCATGCAAACGCGTCGCGCATTTTTTTCCACCCTGGCCGGATTGGCCGCGTCGATCCTGGCCGTGCCGGGGCGGGCCCAGTCGCCCGCCACGCCGCTGGTCGTGTATGACGATGGACTGAAAAACGGCTGGCAAAACTGGAGCTGGGCCAAGGTCGAACTGGCCGTGCCGGCCGGCGGCGCCAAGCCGATCAAGGTCGAGGGCGAAGCCTGGAGCGCGCTGGCGCTGCACCATGATGCCTTCTCGACACAAGGCTTGAGCAAGCTGACCTTCGCCATCAACGGCGGTGCGGTCGGCGGCCAGGCGCTGCTGGTCAAAGCTATGGTCGATGGCAAACCGGTCGAATCGGACTTCCAGATCGTGCCCAAGGCGAAGACCTGGGCCACGGTCGAGGTGCCGCTCAAGCAACTCGGCGTCGAGGGCAAGATGATCGACGGCTTCTGCTTGCAGGGGCAGGCGAGTGCCTATGGTACCTACTACGTCACCCGGATCCAATTCGAATGAGGACGCTGCGACTCGTGAAGGCACTGATGGTCGCCTTGATCGCCTTGATCGCCACCTCGGCGCAGGCCGGGCCAGCGCCCATACGCATCGTCGGCGTGGCCTCGCCGCCGGCCTTGCGGGCCCTGCCCGCAGCGGTGGGCGGGCGCGTCGAGGGCGCCGACGCCGGCTACCGGTTCCAATGGCCCGGCATCTACTTCGAGGCCGCATTCGAAGGCCAAGGGCTGTATTTCAAGATCGAACCGGGCGAGCTCATTTTGCATGTGCGGGTCGATGCGGCGCAAGCGGCGCCCATGCTCAAGCCGGCGCCGGGCTGGTACCGGATCGAGGGGCTGGGCGCCGGTGCGCACACGGTCCGGATCGACGCCGTTAGCGAGAACCAGGCCGGCCCCAAGGCCTTCGGCGGCTTTGCCCTGCCCGACGCAGGCGCGCCCTTGCCGATGGCGCGGCGCGCACGCCAGATCGAATTCATCGGCGACTCGCATACCGTAGGTTACGGCAATATCTCCCCGACCCGCGACTGCAGTAACGACGAGGTATGGGCGCGCACCGACAATACCAAAGGCTACGGCGCGCTGACCGCGCGCCACTACGACGCCGACTATCGGGTCCATGCCATTTCCGGGCGCGGCGTGGTGCGCAACTTCGATGGCTTTGCGGGCGATCCCTTGCCGCTCGCCTATCCCTACGTCCTGTTCGACAAAGCCACGCTCGACACCGCGCCCGCATGGCGGCCCCAATGGATCGTGATCTCGCTGGGCACCAATGACTTTTCCACCGCGCTCCATGCCGGCGAAAAGTGGGCGACACGGGCCGCCTTGCGCGCCGATTACGAAGCGAGCTATGTCAAGTTCGTCCATGCACTGCGGGCCCGCAACCCGCAGGCGCGCTTCCTGCTGTGGGCGACCGACGGCGCCGGCGGCGAAATTCAAGCAGCGCTCAAGACCGTCGTGGCGCGACTCAAGGCCGACGGCGAGGACCGGGTCGAATTCCTTGCGCTGAACGGCTTGGCGTTCAGCGGCTGCCATTGGCATCCCTCGACGGCCGACGACAAGCTCATCTCGGACGCCGTGATCGGGGTGATCGATCGCAATACGTGACGGCGCCCCCGGCGCCACTCCGGAGTGCGCTGGCGCCGTTGGCGGCGCCGTGTGCGCGCACTTCGCCGACGGCCCACCAGAAGGAGATGACATGGACCAGCTTCAATCGGCCGCCGCGGCGGCGCCATGAGCGACGTCACGATCCGCGATATCGCCCGCGCGACCGGGGTCTCGACCGGGACCATTTCGCGCGCGCTCAAGAACGAGCCGGGCTTGACCGAATTGACGCGCCAGATGGTGTTGACGGCGGCGCGCGAGCTTGGTTATGATTTTTGCAAGCTGCGGGCCAAACGCATCCGCCGCCTCACTTTTTTGCTGCACCGCCAGCACGACACGGCCTCAAGCAGCCCCTTTTATTCCCCCGTGCTGCACGGGGCCGAGGAATTTTGCCGCCAACACGGCATCGTGCTCTCGTTCATGGCGATCGGCCCGGCGGACGGCTTGCTCGACCAGATCCGCCTGCACAACCCGGACGGCATCGTGTGCGCCGGATTCTTCGAGCCGGAAACGCTCAGCGCGCTGCGCGCGACGGGCAAGCAACTGGTGCTGATCGACATGAAGCTGCGCGGCTATAGCTCGGTGAACCCGGATAACTTCATGGGCGGCTACCTGGCCACCAAGCATCTGCTCGACATCGGACGCACGCGGGTGGGCCTGATCTCCGGCCCCCTGGCCCATTACAGCATACGCGAGCGGGCGCGCGGCTATCGGCAAGCCATGTTCGACGCCGGCGTGCTGGCCGATCCGCGCCACGACGCCGGCTTGCCCGACGGCGTGAGCCTGGCGTCGGGCGCCTGGGAGGCGATGGAAACGCTGCTGTCGCTGCCCCATCCACCGGACGCGGTGTTCTGCTACAACGACAGCGCGGCGCTGGTGGCGATGCGCTGCTGCCTGGCCAAAGGCTTGAAGGTGCCGCATGACGTAGCCATCGTCGGCTTCGATGACATTTCGAACGCAATGCTTGGACACCGCCCCTTGACCACGCTGCGCATCGACAAGAACGCGCTGGGCGCGCTGGGCGTGCAATTGCTGCTCGCCGGCCCGTACGAACAGCCGGTGGAAAAAACCGCGCCGATCGAATTGATCGTGCGCGGCAGCAGCGTGGTCGATGATTGGCCCTGCCTCAGATTGGCGGGCAGGGCGGCCGCCAAGTGAGCGCCTGGCAGCGCAGGCTTTCAGGGCTCTGCCCCCACGCAATTTCATTGCCAATATTGGTCAGTTTAATAATTGCCGCCCGCCCGTCCGGGCGCCATCATCAACAGTTCAACCCGACCGTCGCGCGGGCCGCTGCGATGATGCGCGAAGTGCCACCGCCATGCTGGACGCGGCTGGAGCGCCTTGTTCACGCCGAGTCGGGTCGGCGCTTCGGGCGCCCCCGACCGACCCCGTGGCACTCCCATGCGCGCCGGCGCGGCGCACCCAATCGAAGCACCACAGCCAGGAGACGGCAATGGCAACACGACGCGACACTTTAGGGATCCTGGGCGCGGCGCTTGGCGCGATCGGCACGCCCTTGGCCTGGGGCAGGGCCGACCCGCAAGACGAGCCGCTCAAGGCCATCGCCGCACGCAAAGGCATGCGCTTCGGGAACGCGATGGGCATGCAGGGTGACGAGAAGCGCAGGCAACGCTTCTATGACCCCGCCTACCGCGCGCTGATGGCGCGCGAATGCGGCTTGCTCGTGGCGGAGAATGAAATGAAATGGCAAGCCGTGCAGCCCGAGGCGGGCCCGCACCGCTTCGCCGCCGTCGACGACATGTTCGGCTGGGCCAGGCGCGAAGGCATGCTGCTGCGGGGCCACACGCTGCTGTGGCAATCGCCGCGATGGTTGCCGAAATGGGTGAATGCGCTCGATTTTTCGAAGCAGCCGGCGGGCGCCGCCGAAAGCCTGTTGCGCCAGCACATACAGGCCGTTTGCGGCCATTTCGGCAGGGACATCATCAGCTACGACGTCATCAATGAAGCGGTCAACCCCCAGGACGGCAAACTGATCGGGAACGTGTTTGCCGCCCGCATGGGGGCACTCGAGCAGATCGACCTGGCCTTCCATCTGGCGCGCGAAGCGGCGCCGGGCGCCCAGCTCGTCTACAACGACTACATGGCCCCGCGCGCCGGCGACGCCCTGCACCGCGCCGGCGTGCTCGAATTGCTGGCCAGCCTGAAGGCGCGCGGCACCCCCGTCGACGCGCTCGGCCTGCAAAGCCATATCGCTTCGTCCGACGCGATGGCCGGCGCCGCCGGCAGGCAGGCCGAACGGGCATGGCGCGCCTTCCTCGACGAGGTCAGCGGCATGGGTTACGCGCTGTTGATCACCGAATTCGACGTCAACGACCGTGAGCTGCCGGCCGGCTTCGCCGAGCGCGACGCCGGCGCGGCCGCGCTGGCGCGCGACTATCTCGATCTCACGCTCAGCTACCCCAAGTGCCGCGACCTGCTGCTCTGGGGCATGGCCGACCATGTGAGCTGGCTGCAGGAATGGAAGGGCGTCGAACGCGCCGACGGGCTGCCCCAACGTCCCACCCCGTTCGACAGCAACTTGCGCGCCAAGCCGATGCGCGGGGCGATCGCCGCGGCCATGCGCGCCATGCCGGGCCGGGCGGCCCTTTGAACGTCGCTGTCAACACTGGTGCGCCACAATATGAAGAATCCGGTTTTGCTGTTATCGCTGGTGTTGTGCCAGTGCCCGCTGTCGCCGGCCCACGCGGCCGACCACGCGCCGGCCTTCGCGTGGCCGCACGGGCAAAGGGCGGCCATCAGCCTGGCCTACGACGACGCCCTGGCGTCGCAACTGGACCACGCGATCCCGGCCTTGAACAAGTACGGCCTGAAGGCGACATTTTATTTGACGCTCGCCAGCCCGACCATCGAGCAGCGCCTGCCGGAGTGGCGCGCCGCCGCGGCGAACGGCCACGAACTGGCCAACCACACGCTGTTCCACCAGTGCGCGCGCGCGCGGCCCGGCCGCGAATGGGTCGGCCCCGATCATGATCTGGACCGGATGTCGGTCGCCCATATGAGCGAGCAGGTGGCGCTGGCCAACACCATGCTGTATGCGATCGATGGCAAGCGCGAGCGCACCTTTACGGCTCCGTGCATCGACCGCGAAGCTGGCGGCAAGAATTACATCGACGCCATCAAAGGCAAATTCGTGGCCATCAAACTGAACGGGGGCGGCGTCGTCGCCGACATGGACAAGCTGGATCCGTACGCGGTCGGCGTCGAGTTCCCCGCCGGCGTCAGCGGCCGGCAATTGATCGACGTGGCCAAGCGGGCGGCGGCGCAGGGAACCATGGCGAACTTCACCTTCCATGGCATCGGCGGCGGGCAAGGCGCGGTCTCCGTCGAGGCGCACGAGGCCCTGCTCGCCTATCTGGCCGCCCATCCGCACATCTATTGGGTCGACACCTTTATCAATGAGATGAAATACGTCAAGCAACACCAAGCAGCGCCGGAGCGGCGTCCGTGACCGCGCCGAATAGTCGACTGGGCAGCACCCTGATGGCGATCATCCTCGGGTGCCTCGCATGCGCCACCGGCGCCGAAGCCGGGGCGGCGCCTTCGGCCGAGGTGCAAACCGTCGCCGGCCGCGAACGCATCAATATCGACAAGGGCTGGCGCTTCGCACACGGCCACGCCTACGATGCGAAGCAAGACTTCGGCTTTGGCCTGCGTCCATTTTTCTTCGCCAAGGCTGGCTATGGCGACGGCCCGGCCAGCGTCGAATTCAGCGACGCCGCATGGCGCAAGCTGGACCTGCCGCACGATTGGGCTGTGGAATTGCCGTTCGATGCGCGCGCCAGCACCGGTCACGGTTCGCGCGCCGTCGGCCGCAACTTCCCCGAAAACAGCGTCGGGTGGTATCGCAAGCTTATTCATATTCCGTCCGCCGACAAAGGCCGCCGTGTTTCGCTCGAATTCGACGGCATCTATCGCAATAGCGCGGTGTGGGTCAACGGGCACTACATCGGCACCGAACCGAGCGGCTACTCGGGCTTTCGCTACGACATCACCGACTACCTCAATTTCGGCGCCGACAACCTGGTCGCGGTGCGCGCCGACGCCACCGTGGAGGAGGGTTGGTTCTATGAAGGCGCCGGCATCTACCGCCATGTGTGGCTGACCAAGACCGACCCGCTGCACGTGGCGCAGTGGGGAACCTTCGTCAAAACGGCGCTTGACGGCGCCCGCGCGCGCATCGAGGTTGACGTCACGGTGGTCAACGACGGCAAGAGCGCGCAGCCGTTCACCTTGCGCCAGCAGGTCTACGACCCCGATGGCAAGCTGGTGACGCAGGCCGACCAGCAGGGCCGAAGTGTGCGCGCCCGGGGCGAGGGCCAATTCACTGCGGCCCTGAGCGTGCCCGCCGCGCGTCTGTGGTCGCTCGAAGAGCCGCGCCTGTACACACTGAAAACGACGCTGCTGCGTGGCGCGGCCGTGCTCGACACTTATGACACCCGGTTCGGCATCCGCACGGTGGTATTCGATCGGGACAAGGGCTTTTTCCTGAATGGCAAGTCGCTCAAGCTGCGGGGCACCAACAACCACCAGGATCACGCCGGCGTCGGCGTGGCGCTGCCGGACGGCTTGCAGGGCTGGCGCCTGAAGCAGCTCAAGTCGTTTGGCGTGAATGCCTACCGCGCCGCGCACCACCCGCCGACACCCGAACTGCTGGACGAGGCCGACCGCCTGGGCATGCTCGTCATCGACGAGCACCGCATGATGGGCACGGCGCCGGAAGTGCGCGGGCAGCTCGAACGGATGATACGGCGCGACCGCAACCATCCCAGCGTGATCCTATGGTCGGTGGGCAACGAGGAATGGGCGCTGGAGTGGAGCGAGCTTGGCGCCCATCTGGCGCGCGAGATGCACGAGCACGTGCAAAGCATGGATCCGACCCGCCGCACGACCGTGGCCGCCAGTGGATCGGGCAAAGGGGTATCGCTCGGCGCGGACGTGATCGGCTTCAATTACGGCGCCCAGCACGATGTCGACAAGTTCCATCGCGACCAGGCCGCCAAGCCGGCGCTGATGACGGAGGAGGGCTCCACCCTGACCACCCGCGGCATCTATTTCGACGCGCCGCGGCGCTTCCACCTGAACGCCTACGACCGCCAGGGCAGGCCCGGGAGCAGCCTGAGTATCGAACAAGGCTGGCGCCGCGTGCAGGAGCGCGACTGGATGGGCGGGATGTTTGTCTGGACCGGTTTCGATTACCGCGGCGAGACCACGCCCTTCGGCTGGCCTGCGATCTCCTCGCAGTTCGGCATGCTCGACACGACCGGGGCGCTCAAAGACACGGCGTACTACCTCAAGTCGGTGTGGACGCGCGAGCCGATGGTGCACATCCTTCCGCACTGGAACTGGGCGGGCAGGGAAGGCGAGCCGATCAAGGTGCACGTGTACAGCAACGCCGAATCGGTCGAGCTGTTCCAGGACGGGCGCTCCCGCGGCCGCCAGGCGATGCCCAAGGATTCGCACCTCGAATGGATGGTGCCGTACCGGGCCGGTAAGTTGACGGCGACCGCCTACCGCGGCGGCAAGCCGGTGGCCTTGGGTGAAGTCGCCACCACGGGCGCGGCCTCGCAAGTGCTGCTCAGTGCCGACAAGGCCGGCTTGAAGCCCGACGGCAGCGATGTCGCGGTGGTCTGGGTGAAGGTCGCCGACGCGGCCGGCAGGGGCGTGCCGACCGCTGGCGAGCTAGTCGCTTTCGAGGCATCGGGGCCGATTCGTATCATCGGTGTCGGCAATGGCGATCCCGGTTCGCACGAAGCGGACCGTCCGGCCGAGCGGCACAGCTTCCACGGCTTGACCGGCTGGCGCGCGCTTGCCGTCGACGGTGCGGAGCATCCGGCGGCGCGGGCCGAGACGGTTGATATGTCGGCCTGGCGCGACCCGGGCGCCTGGCTGGCGCCGGAGGCACAGCCGGCGTTGACGCGGCATGTGCTGCTGCGCGGCCTGTTTGCCCGGCCCGCGATGGGGCCGGACGATCGTGTCGCATTGTTCGTCGACCGCCTGGGGGCAGGACAGGCCATTTTTGTGAACGGGCGCGCGGTCGGTGCGACCGAGGTTGATGGCGGCGCGATGGTGACCCTGGAGGCGGCGCGGCTGAAAGATGAAAACAGCCTCGCTTATGTGGTGGCGACGCCGGAAGGCGGCGTGCAGGGCATGTTCGAGCGTTCCGTGGGAACCAGCAGATGGGGCGTGTTGCGGGTCACTTCGCCCGCCGCGCCATGGCAGCGGCGCGTTTTCAACGGCTCGGCGCAGGTGATCGTGCAATCGACCGGGGAAGCAGGGGAGGCCAGCTTGACGGCAAAGTCGGACGGCCTGGCGTCGTCGACGGTCCGGTTCCAGCTGCGCTAGTGGCCGGGCGTGATACAGACAATGTTCCCAGCAGCGTAAGCAATATAAAAAATAGGAGACACATCAATGAGCATCAAGCGCAGGCACTTTCTCGCGTCGGTGGGCGGCCTCGCCGGCCTCGCCGCCTTTCCCGTTAGCGCGTATGGCGCCTTGCCCGGCAAGGCGAAACCGGAGGCCCGGCCCTTGTACAAGAATGCGCGCGCGCCGATGGCGGCCCGCGTCGAAGACCTGCTCGCGCGCATGACGCTCGAAGAGAAGGTCATGCAGCTCCAATGCGTGTGGCAAAAAAAGACGCTGATCCAGGACGCGGCCACCGAATTCTCGGCCGACAAAGCCGTGCTGCGCTATCCGAACGGCATCGGTATGCTGGCGCGCCCGTCCGACCGCCAGAAAGGGCAGGGCGCCGAGGTCGCCGGCGACAATGGCGAGGTGCGCAACCGCACCGCCTTCGAAACGGCCAATTATGTGAACGCGGCGCAGAAGTGGGCGCTCGAGCAGACCCGCCTCGGCATCCCGCTGCTGCTGCACGAAGAGGCGTTGCACGGCTACGCCGCGCGCGACGCGACCAGCTTCCCGCAGGCGATCGGCCTCGCTTCGTCGTTCGATACCGAGCTCGTGACCCAGGTGTTCAGCGTGGCCGCGCGCGAAATGCGCGCCCGCGGCGCCAACCTGGCGCTGGCCCCGGTGGTCGACGTGGCGCGCGATCCGCGCTGGGGACGGATCGAGGAAACCTACGGCGAAGACCCGCTGCTGTCCGGTGAAATGGGCAAGGCCGCCGTGCGCGGCTTCATGGGCGACAGCTTGCCGCTCGGCCCGACCAAGGTGCTGGCCACGCTCAAGCACCTGACCGGCCACGGCCAGCCCGAAAACGGCACCAATATCGGCCCGGCCGCGCTCGGCGAACGGGTCTTGCGCGAGGAGTTCTTCCCGCCCTTCGAAAAAATCATCCGCGAAACCAATGTGAGCGCCGTCATGCCGTCCTATAACGAGATCGACGGCATACCTTCGCACGCCAACCGCTGGATGCTGACCACCGTCATGCGTGGCGAGTGGGGCTTCAAGGGCGTCGCGGTATCGGACTACTGGGGCATCAGCGAGATGGTGTCGCGCCACAAGCTGGTACCGGACATCACCGAAGCGTCGCTGCGCGCCATCAGGGCCGGCGTCGACGTCGAGACGCCCGACGAGACGTCCTACCACACCCTGGTCGCACTGGTGCGCGCCAAGCGTGTCGCGCAAGCCGATATCGACACGGCGGTGCGGCGCGTGCTGCGCCTGAAGTTCGAAGCCGGCCTGTTCGAACATCCGTATGTCGACGCCGCGCTCGCCGACAGCCTCACCGCCGCGCCCGACGCGGTGGCCCTGGCGCGGCTGGCGGCGACCCGCAGCGCGGTGCTGCTCAAGAACAGCAAGGGGATGCTGCCGCTCGATGGCGCCAAGGTCGGCCGCGTGCTGCTGCTCGGCACCCATGCGCGCGACACGCCGATCGGCGGTTATTCGGGCGAGCCGCGCCACGTGGTCTCGGTGCTCGAAGGGCTGCAGGCCGAAGCCAAGGCCAAGGGTTTCGCACTCGCCTATGCCGAAGGCGTGCGCCTGACCGAAGGCCACGATTGGGGCCGTGACGAGGTCACTTTCACCAAGCCCGAAGTCAATGCGCAGCTGCTGGCCGAAGCGTTGGAAGCGGCCAGGTCGGCCGATACCATCGTCATGGTGCTGGGCGACAACGAGCAGACCTCGCGCGAGGCCTGGTCCGACCAGCACATGGGCGACCGCCAGAGCCTGGACCTGATCGGCCAGCAAAACGCGCTGGCCAAGGCCATTTTCGACCTCGGCAAGCCGACCGTCGTGCTGCTTCTGAACGGCCGTCCGCTGTCGGTCAACCTGCTGGCCGAACGGGCCGACGCCCTGATCGAAGGCTGGTACATGGGCCAGGAAACCGGCTTCGCCGTGGCCGACCTGCTGTTCGGCCGCGCCAACCCGGGCGGCAAGCTGCCGCTGTCGATCGCCCGCAATGCCGGCCAACTGCCGGTCTTCTACAACCACAAGCCGAGCGCGCGGCGCGGCTACCTCGACGGCGTCACCACGCCGCTCTACCCGTTCGGCTTCGGCCTGTCGTACACCAGCTTTGCGATCTCGGCGCCGCGCCTGGCGCGCACCCGCATGGGCGTGGCCGACAGCACCACCGCCACGGTCGAGGTTTCGAACACCGGCGCGGTGGCGGGCGACGAGGTGGTCCAGCTCTACATCCGCGACGACGTCAGCTCGGTGACCCGGCCGGTGCTCGAACTGAAGGCGTTCAAGCGCATCACCTTGCAGCCGGGCGAAACGCGCAGCGTTAGCTTCGACATCAAGCCGTCCGACTTGTGGTTTTATGACAGTGACATGAAGCGGGTGGTCGAACCCGGCACCTTCACCGTGTCGGCGGGGCCAAGCAGCGTCCAGCTCAAGGCGGCCGTGCTGACAGTGGTATAGGGATGAATCGCCCGGCCTTTGGCGCCGGGCGCAGGCACGGGAACGCATAGTCGTGTTGCTCGGCTTGTCGTTGCTGCCTGTGCATGCTGGAAGCGCTGATCGTCGACCAATCGGAAACGCGCTCCTGGGTGTCGGGTGGTTTCCCGTCCTACGGACAGCGCCGCAGTCGCACTGACCCGGGACTTGCAAATCATTGATGGCATTTTTGATGGGATCGAAGTTCAGCGCTTGAAAAATTCATAAAAAATCAGTGCCTCAGCCTGCTCGTTTATAATCGGACGCGAATAATTCTTTTGCTGCCTTCTGTCCCGCGGCATCGCCGCGGCGCAATTTTGCTCGATTGCCCGCATTGCCCACCTTGTTCCATCCATGAAAATCCGACGTTGCGCCGTCCTGTTTCTCGAGCCCCGTGAAGAACTCGGCATCGATTTGGCCGCGCTGTTCGGCGGCGCCAGCACCTTGGCCGTCAACATGCGCTGGATCGCGATGGCGCCGCACCTCGACGCCGAAGTCGAACTCAGCGATGCGCAGCTGCTCGCCGTCGGCGCTATTGCGCAATCGGTCTGGAGCGAGCGCGGCGACTGCGAGGAACGGTTCGGTCGGACCACGATCGCGCAGCTGTTGGCGCTTGGCCTGTTGCTCGGCGACGCGCCGGACGCGCCCGTCATGCGCGGGCGCGACGACAAATTGCGCGCACAGCAATGGCGCCCCTTGTCCCTGCTCGCGCACACCTTCAGCCGCTGGAGCGGTATGCGGGCCGGCGCCGGGGTGCAATTTTCGACCTACGAGGAACTGCTTGCGCTGTCGGGTCCGCCGCCCCCGTCCACGGTCGAGTACGGCGAGCAGGGCCAGGCCATCGCCTTGCCGCCCCCGCTTGGCGGACATCTCGACGCCACCTTGTTCGCGCGCTATACGGGCCGCAACTTCGATCCGCAAGCCGTGCTGGCGATCGACGTCGCCGCGCGCCTGCTGCAGCGCACCTTCGGCGCCCAGGAGCAGCGCGAAATCGGCCCCGGCGCCACCGCGCTCAAAAAGCTGAGCCCGTCGGCCGGCGGCCTGCACCCGATCGAAGCCTACGTGCTGGTGCAGCGGATCGACGGTGTCGCGCCCGGCCTCTACCACTACCATCCGGTCGCGCACATACTCGAGCCCATGACCACGATGGACGGCGCGCAGGCCAGGGTGCTGGCCTTGCAATTCGTGGCGGACCAGCAGTGGTTTGCCGATGCGCCCATGCTGGTCGTCATGGCGGCCAGAGTCGTGCGCAATTTTTGGAAGTATCGCAACCATCCGAAGGCGTACAAGGCCATTTCGCTCGACGCGGGGCACTTGTCGCAAACCTTCTACCTGCTTGCGGCCGAGGCGGGCATGCCGGCCTTTGTCACGGCCGCCATCAACGAGGGCGATATCGAGCGCGCGCTGGCGCTCGACCACCTGGCCGACGCGGTGCTGGCCGTCTGCGGTTGCGGCCCGGCGGCCGCAACGCGCACGACGATCGAATTGCGCTATGGCGATCCGGGCCCGTCCTAGAGTCCGGCAGCCCCCTAGGCCAAACCGGACAGCTTAAAGACGTCCATTTCGCTGTTGCCAACCAGCTTTTCCCGGTGCGCCTCCTGGTCGGCGGCGATGCTTTCTTTCGAAGGCAGGGTGCGCACGTCGGGCACATCGGCCGGATCGACCGTGATGCCGATGCTGTCCATGGCCTTGACCGGATCACTTTGCATGAGTTCGCGGAACGCGTCGTCGGTGGCCAGTTTTTCAAGCAAACGGTCGATGTCTTCCGGGGAATACTTTGCCATTGTTTTTTACCCTTATGCGAGTTGGTTGGTGGGCCACCCGAGTTGGTGTGCCCGAGGGCCATGCTACGACATGATTTCCGGAACATCAACACATTTGCGGTGATGAAACAAATCTTCCTGTTTCAGCATGATTCGACGAGCTTGGCGGGATTCGGCCCGCCCGCTCGGTCCAGATGGGCGCGCGCGGCCGCGAGCGCGGCATCGAACAGTGAGCAAAACGTAAGCAGCGATTCTTCAAGCCCCGCCTGTTCGCCGGCGGCGAGCAATTGTTCGAGTTCGCCCGCCGCTTCGTAGAGTTCATCGGCCGACAAGTTGCCCGCCGCGCCGCGCACTTTGTGGACCAATTGCGCGGCGCCCCCAAAGTCGGCGCCGGTGACGGCTTGGCGAATCTGCAGGGGGCCGGCCGCGAAGTCCTGCACGAAGATGCCGAGCAGGCGTGTGAGCAGGGCGGCGTTGCCGCCAAGGCGCACGAGCGCGGCATCGATATCGATGCCCGGCAGGCGCAGCGCGGCGGCTTGGCGCGGCAGGTCCTGCCCCTGCGCGACGGGCCCGCTTTCGCGGTGGCGCGGCTGTTGGCCTTCGAAGACGGCCGCGGGCACGGCCGCGCCCATGCGTTCGGGCGCGACAGCGACCCAGTTGGCCAGCACCGCATACAAGGTGTCGGGTTCGATCGGCTTGCTGACATAGTCGCTCATGCCCATCGCCATGCAACTTTCGCGGTAGCCGGCCACCGCGTGCGCGGTCATGGCGATGATCGGCAGCCGCGCGTGCTGGTTCTTTTCGCGGATGATGCCGGTGGCCTGGTAGCCGTCCATGTCCGGCATCTGGATATCCATCAGCACCGCATCGAAGTTCGCCTGGTCGACCATGCGGACGGCCTCGATGCCGCTGCCGGCGAGCGCCACCTGCACGCCGGCGCGCTTCAGGATCTCGCTGGCCACCTCCTGATTGATGCTGTTGTCGTCGACCACCAGCACGCGCGCGCCGCGGATGCGCAGGGCCGCCTCGGACGGCGGCACGGTGGCCAGCGCGGCCGGCATGCCGGGCTCGAGGCCGAGCGTGCCGAGCACGCTGTACAGCAATTGGGCGGCGCTGACCGGCTTGATCAGGAAGGCGTCGATGCCGGCCTGCTCGGCGGCCAGCTTGACTTGCTCGCGCGCAAAAGCGGTGACCATGATGATCATTGGCATGCGCTGGAGGCTGGCGTCGTTCTTGATGCGGCGGGTCGTCTCGACGCCGTCCATGTCGGGCATATTCCAGTCCATCAGCACCAGGTCGTAGGGGCGCCGGCGCAGCGCGGCCAGCGCGGCGGCGCCCGAGTCGACGGCGCTGGTGTCAAAGCCGAAACTGCGCAGTTGCAGCTCGAGCACTTCGCGGACCGGCGCGCTGTCGTCGACGATCAGCACTTTCTTGCCGCGTACGCCGTCCGGGCTGCCCCAGTGCGGGACGGCGGGAACGGCCGGCGTGCGCAGGGCCACCGTGAAGCTGAAGCGGCTGCCGGCGCCGAGCGCGCTGTCGACCTCGATCACGCTGCCCATCTTGCCGACCAATTGCTGCGAAATCACCAGGCCGAGGCCGGTGCCGCCGTACACGCGCGTGGTGCTGGTGTCGGCCTGGGCGAACGCCTGGAACAGGCGCGCCAGTTGTTCCGGGCTCACGCCCACGCCCGAGTCTTCGACCGTGAAGCGCAGGCTGAGCTGCGGGTTGGCCGGGTCGTCCGCGGCGCCGGGCGCGCCGTCGACGACTTCGACGCGCAGCTCGATGGCGCCGCGCTCCGTGAATTTGAGGGCATTGCCGACCAGGTTGACCAGCACCTGGCTCAGCCGCAGCGGATCGCCGATGATGCCGGCCGGGACCGCGGGCGCGGCCCAGACCAGCAGTTCCAGGCCTTTTTCGGCGGCGCGCCAGGCAAACAGGTCGGCCACCTGGTCGAGCGTGTCGTGCAGGTCGAAGGGCACGGCCTCGAGTTCGAGCTTGCCCGATTCGATCTTCGAAAAATCGAGCACGTCGTTGATGATGCCAAGCAGGCTTTGTCCCGCGCGGCCGATCTTGCGGAAATATTCGAGCGGCTGGGCCGGCAGCGCGAGGTGGGCGCCGAGGCCGGCAAAGCCGAGGATGGCGTTCATCGGGGTGCGGATTTCGTGGCTGATATTGGCCAGGAAGTCGCTCTTGGCGCGTGTGGCGGCTTCGGCGCTGGCGCGCGCCTGCTCGATGACGCCGATCGCATGCGCCTTCTGGAAGGCGGACACGAATGGCTCCTTGAGGGCCTTGAGCAGCTCGATGTCGTCGGCCTTGAAGGGGCTGTCCGGCACGCCGTGCTCGAACACCAGATAGCCGCGCACCTGCTGGTCGAAACAGATGCGCACCACCAGCTGCGCGCAGCCCTCGTCGCGCAGGAAGATGTCGCTCGTCAAGCTGTGCGCGCCCGTGACGAAACGTTCGTGCGCCCCGGCCAGCGTCATCTCGGGCCAGGCGCGCGGCGCGCCGCGCAGCTCCCATCGGGAGCGCAGGGACAGCGTCTCGGCGCCGCCGTCGCGCACCAGCGCAAACGCCGATGCGACCCCTTCGATGATGGCCGACTCGCGCAACACGGTGGCGAGCATGGCGTCGAAATCGAGGTGCTCGTTGACCGCCTTGACGATGGCGCCGAGTTCCTCAAGGTGCCGCGTGCGCGAATAGACGAGCGCCTGCAGCCTGGCCCGGCTGCGCCGCAGATGCCGCACGCGCCAATGGAACAGGCCCCAGCCGAGCGTGAGCGCGGCCAGCGCGTAGCCGATGTAAGCCCATACGGTCTGGTGCGCGGCGGGCAGCACCGTGACCGGTATCGACAATTCGCGCCCGCTCCAGACGCCGTTGCGGTTGCTGCCGCGCAGGCGCAGGCGATACCGGCCCGGCGACAGGTTGGCGTAGGCGGCGAAGCGACGGCTCGCATCGCCTTCGACCCAGCCCTTGTCGTAGCCTTCAAGCCAGAACGCGTAGCGGTTGCGCGTGGACGCGGAAAAATCGAGCGCGGCGATCTCGACTTCGAAACTCTTGGTGCCGGGCGGGATGCGCAGGCCCACTGCGCTCCCGGAGCGCAATTGCGAGGCGGGCACGAGGCGCCCATCGAGGCGCATCGAGGTGACCGCGACGGGGGGGCGGAAAGTCCACTCGGCCATGTGGTCCATGTGCACCACGGCATAGCCGCCGGAGGAACCGAACAGAAGCTGCTCGCCGAGATTGAGCACCGCGCCGCCGAAATAGGACTGCAGGGCAAGGCCGTCGGCACGGCCAAAGGCACGCGCGCGCAAGGTCCTCGTGTCGATCGCGGCGATGCCCTCGGTCGACGAGGACCAGATATTGCCGGCGTATTCCTGGCCGAGGGCGGAGATGGCGTCGCCCGGCAATCCCTGGGCCGTGCCGATGCGCGCGAACAGCGGCGCGCCGCCGCCGTCGCGTCCGGTCAGCACGTTCACCCCGCCGCCATTGGTGCCGACCCACAGCCGGCCGCTTCGGTCCATCGACAAGGAGCTCACCATCGACTCCGACAAGCCCGCCGCCCGCTCCGGCGAGGCCAGGATCTGCTCGATCGTGCCGGTGCCCGGATCGAGCAGGTTCAAGCCCTTGCGCGTGCCGATCCACACCGACCCGTTGGCGCCGGGCAGCAGGGCGACGATGCGGTTGTGGCTCAGGCCGGTACCGGCGGGCCCCTGGGCATAGGAGCGCGACTTGCCGCTCGCGGGATCGAAGTGCACCAGGCCTTCGTCGGTGCCGACCCACAAGGCCCCGTCCTGCCGCAGCAAGGCGCCGATGCGGGGAAACGGATTGGCGCGCGGCAGGGGCACGCGCCGCACGCGGCTGCCCTTGGCCTCGGTATGGTAGAGCCCGAGTTGGGTGCCGATCCACGCTTCGCCCGGCTCGGCTTCTGTCATGGCGATGACCATGCGGTTCGGCAAGGCTGTCTCCGGGCGCGCCGAATCGGGGCGCAGGCCGGCGCTGCGCACACCGTCCGGGCCGATCAGGTCGATGCCATGGTCGCCCAGCGCCACCCAGACGCGCCCGCCGGAGTCGCGCATGAACGAGGCGACCGCCACCTCGGGCAAACCCTCGCCGTCGAAAATGGTGTCGACCATGCGGTTGGCCGGATTGTGAAAGTCGACGCCGCGCTCGTTCGAGACCCACACCAGGCCGCTGCGGTCGCGCAGCAGCGCCGCCGCGCGGTCGTGCGCGAGGCTCGTCGCCACCGCCGGCCGGTGCACGATGCGGCGGCTGCGCCCGCTGCCGGGGTCGAACTCGATGATGCCGCCGCCGTAGGTCGTGGCCCACCAGCGGCCCGGGCCGACCTGGGCGAGCGCCAGCACCATGGTGCTGGCGGCGTCCTTGACCGTGTCGAGGCTCAGGATGCGCGCCTGCCTGGTGCCGGCGTCAACCACGCCGATGCCGCTTTTAAGCGTGCCGAAGGCGATTTGCCCGTGTTCGTTGTCGCCGATGGCGATCACGGCGTCGTCGACGGCGTGGCCGCCGGCGCGCGCATGCAGCGCGACGTCCTCGGTCTTGCCGCTGGCGCTGTCGCGCCGGGCCAGGCCCGCGTTCGAACCGATCCAGAGATTGCCGCGGTGGTCGATGCGCAAGGCGCGGATTTGCTTGTGGCGCGGGTCCGGGCCCGCATCACGTGGGTGGCGCGCGATCGCGCCGCGCGCCGGGTCTAGATAGTCGAGGCCGTCGGCGGTGCCGAACCAGATTCCGCCGTGGCCATCGCTCGCGATGGCATTGACCGCCGCGCTCGAGAGGCCTTTCGGGCCGGCGGGGTAGCGCACGAAACGCTCGTTGGCCTTGTCGTACATGGCCGCCCCGGCGTTCGAGGTGCCGACCCACAGCCGGCCTTGCTGGTCGACATGCAAGGACTGGACGAAGTCTGCGGGCAGGGAGTTTGGATCCCTGGCGTCGTACAGGAAGTTGCGCATCCGGTAGCCGTCCCAGCGGGCCAGGCCGCGCTGGGTGCCGATCCAGATGAAACCGTCGCCGTCCTGCGCCAGCGCCATCGCCAGCGGGTGCGGCAGGCCGTGCTCCTGGCCGAGGTGCTCGAACAGCGGCGTGGCCAGGGCTTGCCAGCGGTCGGGCGCGCCGCCGATGGCGGCGCGCTGGCCGCAAAATAGCAGCAGGGCGGCGACGAAAGGGGCAAGCCAGCGGCCGCGGGCGGCACGCATGCCTGCGATAGCACGCATTAACATGACAGACAGGGGGGCAAGGTCACAATAAATTCGGCGGCGTCGCGGTGGATAATCGCTGGTTTAACGTCTAGGTTCAAATCAGGAGCGCTCCTGTCATCGTGCGCGGCGCAGCGTGCCGTCGCGGACGAATCGATAAAAGAAAACAAGCACCGGTAATAGTCGCTGCGAGTGGTGAGGCAATATTGCCGTCTCGAAGCTAAGGTTTCACACTAGCTTACGCATATATTAAACAAATGTCTATAAAACGGCATCGGCTACGCGTTTGAAGAAGAATACAAGCGGATTCGGGACCCGTTCCCCTGCGGCCGCGTCTCCCGGACAGTTTATGTGGCGGGGGATGTGGCATCGAATTGAAGCGACGGTTTCCTAATGAGGGGAGCGGCTTGCCAATAGGGCCGCAGGCCGAATTGTAAATACGCGCCCGAAACAAAAAGAAAACCATGCAAAGGCGATTCAGCCCTCAAAAATCAATTTGATTTGCTCGTCAAATAGGTGCAGGAAATTCTAAGCCCTCGAATAACGCGCTTGATCCCCAAGCCGGTGCCGCCGCTTCGCGTCGTTTATAACTGCCACCCTTGAATATCGATCAGTAGATAGAATCGGAACGGGCAGGATATATGCGTTCTGTGATTTATTTTTGCACTCCCGTTCTTTTGAACTTTCAATCGGGCGCCTCAACCGTGTAGCCCCTGGCCTTCAACTCGGTCAGCACGTAGTCGCTGCGCAGCACTTTGTTCAGTTTGAGCATGGCGAAACTCGTGGGATAGCTCGCCAGCGCGTGCTCGGCCGCTTCGAGCCACAATTTGCGTACCCGCTTTTCGGCCTGCACCAGCCCGAGCCCATCGCGCAAGGCGGGACTGTTTGTCATCGCATTCTGGCAGGCCGCTTCGCGGTCGGCAAAGCTCAGTTTGCGGATCTCGCCGAGGTCGCCCTTGGCCCAGGCGTTGGCGCGCTCGCGCATCACATCGATGTCCGTTTCGAGGCGCTCGAGGGTGGCCTTGAAGCAAGCGGTGTCATCCATCGATTCCTGTTTGAACTGCTTGAGCGTTTTACCGGGATTGGGGACGTCGAGCTGTACGTGCGAAGCCATCTCCTTGACCTTGTTCTTGGCCAGCAGCGCTTCGATCGCTTTCGAAACCTCGTCGCCGTTCGCAAAGCCGGCATGCTTCAAGCCGGCGCGGTAGAGCGTCTCGGCGGCGAAGACCGGACGTTCCCTTTCCGCATCATCGCCAACGCCATATTTTTCCTTGAGCACGCGCCAGCGCGCATACACCTCGGGCGCGACGACCTCGCGCAACATGGCGCCGCCGGGGTTGTTACGCATGCCAACCATATGGGGCAGCAGCTTCAAGCCGCCCCACACGCCGACGCTGGCGCCAAGCGTCGGCGGCGACAAATAGAGCTGCGACTTCGAAACGACGGCTTCGACCTGCTGCGAACGCCACTGCATCTTGACCGGCAACGGCGAATACGTCGCGAACACCCACAGCACATGGTCGCCCTTTGAAATCTTCCACATCCCGGGCCCGGGACGCTGGCCGACCACGAGCACGGTCTCGGGCGCCGCCACCGCGGCCGGAGTCGCCTCTGTCTGGGCCCAGCTGGGTGCGGACAGGAGCATGCACATTGCGATGCAGGTTTTGCGCAGCATGGGGTGGTCCCTTTGATGTCGGATGATCCCCATCATACGGCAAAGCATGCGTCACCCGACGCTAGTTGACTCCGAGCAATATCCACAAAGCTAAAGCGTGCGGCGGTAAACCAATGCCGCTGAGTTATAGTCGTGGCTTTCGTCGACTCGCCAAACTTGGCGGGCGCCACCGACCCGGGCCCCTTGCGTGACAAATCAGAGTTTCCCCATCCCCGCCGTCGACGACAGCCGCTTCCGACTCTTTGTCGACAGCGTGACCGACTACGCCATCTACATGCTATCGCCGCAAGGCATCGTCAGCAGCTGGAACGCGGGGGCGCAGCGGTTCAAGGGGTACACCGGCGAAGAAATCATCGGGTGCCATTTCTCGCGCTTTTATTCGGCCGAGGACCAGGCGCGGCATTTGCCGGAGCGCGCCTTGTCGATCGCGCGGACCGAGGGCCGCTTCGAAGACGAGGGCTGGCGCGTGCGCAAGGACGGCTCGCTGTTCTGGGCCAGCGTCGTCATCGATCCGATCCGCGAGCCGGACGGCACCCTGGTCGGCTTTGCGAAAATCACGCGCGACATCACCGAGAAAAAGCGCGCGTCCGAAGCCTTGCACGCGAGCGAAGAGCGGTTCCGGCTGCTGGTGCAGGGGGTGACCGACTACGCGATCTACATGCTGTCGCCCACCGGCATCATCACGAACTGGAATGCGGGCGCGCGCCGCATCAAGGGCTTTGAACAGGGCGAGGTGGTCGGCTCCCATTTCTCGCGCTTCTATACCGAGGAAGACGCCGCCAGCGGCCTGCCGATGGCGGCCTTGTCCAGGGCCTTGCACGAAGGGCGTTTCGAAAACGAAGGCTGGCGCCTGCGCAAGGACGGCAGCCGCTTCTGGGCCCACGTGGTCATCGATCCGATCCGCGACCAGCTTGGCGAGCTGATCGGCTTCGCGAAGGTCACGCGCGACATCACCGAGCGCATGCTCGCCGCGGCATCGCTCGAAAAAGCGAAGGAGGCGCTGTTCCAGTCGCAAAAGCTCGAGGCCATCGGCAAGCTCACGGGCGGCGTGGCGCACGACTTCAACAACCTGCTCAGCGTGATTTCGAACGGCATGGGCGTGCTGCGCCACCGTCTCGGCGATTCGGACGACACCCGCGTACTCGACGCGATGGAACGGGCCGTGGCGCGCGGCGCCTTGCTGACCCAGCAGTTGCTGGCGTTCGCGCGCCAGCAGCCGCTCAAGCAGGAAAATCACGACTTGAACGAGGTCATCGTCGGGTTCGAGCCCGTATTGCGTCGCGCCGTACGCGCTTGCGTCGGCTTCGACGTGCAATTGGCCGCCGGCCTGCCGATGGTGCTGGTCGACGCGCCGCAGCTCGAGGCGGCCGTACTGAACCTGATCGTCAATGCGAGCGACGCGACGCCCGACGACGGCAGCATCACGGTGCGCACCAGGCGGGCCGACCTGTCCGCCGGCCAGATCGGGACGCTGCCTGCCGGCACCTATGTCATGCTCAGCGTCGAGGACACGGGGGAGGGCATGGGCGGCGACGTCGTCGCCCGCGCCGTCGAGCCGTTCTTCACGACCAAACCGGTCGGCAAAGGGACCGGCCTCGGCCTGAGCCAGGTGTACGGCCTGGTGCAGCAGTCGGGCGGCGACATCGCGATCGTATCGCGCCCCGGCGCCGGCACCTCGGTGTCGCTGTATTTTCCCGCACTGGCCGCCGACGCGGTGGGCGCGGCCGCCGAGGTGGCGCGCGAGAAGGCGCTGGTGGTCGACGACCAGGAGGATGTGCTCGCCATGGCGGTGGAGTTGTTCCGCACGCTCGGATACGATGTGCTGGCCGCCAATAATGGGGCCGAGGCGCTGGCGATCCTGCGGCGCACGCCGCAAATCGCTATCTTGTTCTCCGATGTGGTGATGCCAGGCATGAGCGGGATCGAATTGGGGCATGCCGCGCGGCGCCTGTTCCCGGACCTGAAGATCATCCTGGCGTCGGGCCATGCCGCGCCGGCGCTCAAAGAACGGCATGCGCAAATCGATGACTTCCAGTTGATCTGCAAGCCGTATTCGGTCGCGCAAATCCTGCGCCATTTGCGCTGACGCCCGTCGCGCTATTCGCCCTTACACCACGCGCATCAAACTAGCGCAGCGATGCGTGCTCGATGCCGCTTAGGCCGTTTCGTCGTCCCCGGCGTCAAGTGGCGCCTATATTGTCGTAATATTAAAACAACCATGCGCGAATAAGCTCCGCATGGGTTTTGGCAAGTCATTCGGGCGCAAAATCAATTTCCGGAAAATCAGCTCACGGGAAAACACAATGGACGCCTCACCGAATCCCCTGGCGCAAAAATTGGGCCGTTTTTGGGCGCACCTGATCAAACGGCGCGATATTCCCGCCGCGATCCTGGTCGACGATCCGATCGCCGGTGCGCTGCGCGACATCGACATCCTGCTGGCATTTGCGGCGCAAAGCTACAAGAAAATAGGTGCCGAAAAAGTCGAGGCCTTGATCAACGCCGCCGCCGCCGTCTCCAACGCCAAAGCGGCCGGCCTGCCGATTCCGCCGGCCGCCAAATCGGCGCTCTGGATCGCCTATGACGACCTGGCCGTCGACATGGCGCCCTTGAGCGCGCATTCGATCCGCTCCTCGATGCAGGTCAATTGCCTGCGCTTCCCCTTCAATCTATTCACGCCGACGGCGCACAACGCCGCGTTGACGGTCGCCGTGTTTTTCATCGGCCTGTCGCTTCAGGGTTTTTGGGTGGCCGGCAAAGAACTGGTCGACCGCGCCGACGCGATCGAAATCCAAAAACGCGCGATCCAGCAAAAAATGATCGACAACGCGGGCCTGGTTCAACGCAACAAGGCGCGCCAGGATGATCTGGACCACGAAATTTGCGTGGCGACGGCGTGCAAGGCGGAGCCTTCTCACGCGCCGCAAACGACATCCGCGCCCGACGCCGCGCGCCTGGCCACGCTGAGGGCCGAAATCCGGGTGGCGCGGCTCGATCAGGCCGAGAAACTGATGCGCGATCGCGAGCTCAATGACGAACTTGAAAAGGTCAATGACAACAGCCGTCCGCTCGAACATTTGCTCGTCAAGTGGCACAGCCGGGCGCAAGGCGTATGCGACTCGAGCGTGCTAAGGCTGCTGTGCCCCGTCGAGATCCACGATCGCGGTGCCGAGGCGGGCGGGCCGGAGCATACCGATGTGGTGCCGGCGAAATACGCACCCGCGTCGGCCGCGGACGGTAGAACCGAACGCGCGGCGGCCAGCGCCGAGGAATCGATCAGGCATGACCAGCAGCGCCTGAAGGCGGACGCCGACCGCTTCCGCAGCATTGCCGCCGAAGTCAGGATCATCGTGGCCAATATCGGCACCTATCTGATCGCCATGATCATGGGCGTGCTGGGCGCGCTCACCTTCATCCTGCGGACCTTGAGCCACCAGTTGCGCGAGCACACCTATGTGCCGGTGTCTGCGAGTATCAGCATCGTGCGGGTGTGCCTGGGCGCGATCGCGGGCGTGTTCGGCAGCCTGCTGGCACCCGGGGCCGACACCGCGCTCAAAAGCCTGCCGCCGCTTTTCATCCCGTTTGTCTTCGGCTATGGCATCGAAATACTGTTTTCGCTGCTCGATAAGGTCGTGCGTACGTTCACACAGGCCGAAACCGCAGCCGCGCGCAAGGCGTAGCGCGTCCCGGCCCGTTGCGCCAGAGGCGAAGTTGGCTGGTGCTTCTCGCTGGTGCTTATCACTTTGCCCTATAATCGCCCGGGATCTCGCAATGCCGAGACCAATCCGGGGGTAGGGAGAATTGATGAAGCTATTGTCGGTATCGATGCCGCAGCATGACGTCAACATGACGTTTTTCGACGGCCGCGAAGTCAGGTACATCAAGCTCGAAAGAACCAAGCAGGAAAAACGATTCCATTTCGCGTCTTTGCCGGACTGGAAGCGCGAAGCCCGCGACATTTGGGACATCGACCCTGCCGATGTCGACGATATCGTTTTTTCGTTCGACCCGATGGCATTGCCGGCAACGCTCAGGATCGAGCAGAATGCATTGTTGCGGCTGGTGCGCGATGCTTCGAAGGCCGAGCGGCTGCCGCCTGCGATTTGCGCTTACCTGGGCGTCGAGAAGGCCTGGTTCGTCAGCCACCATTATTCGCATGCCCTGAGCACCTGGATGCTCGACGCGCAGGCGCCGGCGGTGCGCATCGTCATCGACGGCCTTGGCGACGGCCGCCCGTGGAGCGTGTACAAAAATGAACGGCTGGTCGCCGCCGGGAACATCCGCAACGGTTCGATCGGCTGGGGAATCCGCGAGGCCGGCAAACTGCTCGACGTCAAGTACGGGCACTACAACGACATCGCCGGCAAGGTCATGGGCTTGCAGTCGCACGGCAAGGTCGACCAGGGCTACTTCGCCTACCTCGACAAATTCGGCTTCGGACAGCTCAAGGACCTGTGGTGCGTCGAGCACTGGTACGCCTACAAGAACGACCCCTTGTTGGGCAGACTCGGGCACCTGGACTGGATCGCCACGGTGCATGCAAAAATGGGCGTCATGCTGGTCGACTTCTTCAAGCAATTCGCTGCGGGCGAGGACCACATTTCGTACTCGGGCGGGGTGGCCCAGAACGTCGTATGGAACGCCTTGCTCAAGCGCGCGTTCCCGAACCTGGTCATCGCGCCCCATTGCTCCGACGAGGGGCTCAGCCTGGGCGGCATCGAATGGCTCAGGCGCGAGCACGGCCTGCCCGCATTGCGCATGCCCGCGTTTCCGTGGGCGCAATCGGACACCGGCGTGGCCGCACCCTCGGCTGGAACGATCGCGCTTGCCGCCCAATTACTGGCGCAGGGGAAGATAGTCGGCTGGTACCAGGGCAACGGCGAAATCGGGCCCAGGGCGCTCGGCAACCGGTCGATCCTGATGGACCCGAGGCTTAAGGATGGCAAACAAGCCATCAACACCGTCAAAAAAAGGGAGCATTACCGGCCCTTCGGCGCCTCCGTTTTGAAGGATCATTTCGCCGCATATTTCGCCGGCATCGCAGATCCATTCATGTTGTACGCGTGCGCGCCGAAAGCCGGCGAATTGGCCGCCATCACCCACGTCGACGGCAGCTGCCGCGTGCAGCTGGTCGACGAAACCAATCCGCCATTCGCGCAATTGCTCACGCAATTTTTTGCGCTGACTGGCTGTCCGGTTTTATTGAACACGAGCCTGAACCTGGCGGGCAAGCCGATCGCCGCCGTTCCCGGGCACGCCGTCGCCTTGTTCCACGAGTCGCAGATCGACGCGCTGATCGTTGGCGATACCGTCTACCGGCGCTAATCCACGCGCGCGTGCGCGGGCAGCACCATGTTGATGTTGAGCACCAGCCGCTCGTCGGCGTCGGTGCAGGACGCACCCGTGTGCGGCGTGGCCGAATCGAACAACACGAGGCGGTTTTCTACGCTGTGGACCTTGCTGCCGTCGGCAAAAAGTGTATAGCCGTTGTTACTGTTTAAATAGAAAATCGCGGTCGTCGCGCCGCGCCGCCGCGTGTCCACGTGCAGGCCGTATTCGATATGGCGCGCCTTCCTGCTGGTCCGGTTGGCCTTCGCCTTGATCAGTAAAATCGGATTGAGCCGGTCGATGATCGGCCTGATGAGTTCGAGTTTTTCCGAGCGCAAAAACACGCCGGGTTTTTTCAGATAAAAACCGTGGACGTATTGCAGGTTGTCGTCCGGGCGCAGCTGCGTGGCCGCCGTGGACGACAGGATCTGGCTTGCCTCCCACGGAAAGCCGTCCGCTGCAAGCGCGTCCCTGATCGGCACGAACAGCGCGCGCTCCAGATAGTCATCGATTACCAACATTTTTACTCCCGCTGGCATCACGCCTGCCCGTGCCGCGCGGGCTTGGTCCGCGTCCGATTTTCGAGCCTGTGACGGCGATACGATTTAACGCAAACAGTCAAGCGAATCATGCGTCGTTTTTTTGTCATAACAATCTCAGCGTTGAATGCCTTCATGGAAACATTTCATACCATTTTTGCCCAATTTTCGCAGTACCGGCCGGAATGGGGATAAGTGACTGAATTGTTTCCGGATTTTAATACCTGCGGGTAATTCAAGCACGTACTTTTCCTATAGCATGTTGGTCTGGTGCTCTATGTTGCAGAATTGCGCGCGTTGTTTGTAGGCGATGCGTAAATACTGCAATTCCGCTGCTGGCCGGGCGGATCAAATAATACAAAATCAAGCGGAAAAAAAACATGAAACCTATCTTCAAAAAACAGATCGTCGCCAAACTCCGTGACGCGTTTCGTGTTGAGGCCCTCGAGCCCCGGGTTCTCCTTTCCGCCGACCCCATTTTGGGCGTCGCCAATTTGATTTTGCCGCTCGACTACGACTACGACCAGCTCGCGCTCGACGCCTACACCGGCACGCATACGGGCCGGGTCGACCACGCCAACGTCGGCTACGCGCTGGTCGACCAGGTGCTCGCGGCCTCGGTCGCGCAGGTGCCGGCCCACCTGAGCGCCGAGCCCAAACTGTTCGACGTCGCCGCGCTCGCGCGCAGCCAGGGCGCGATGGACGGCCAGATGGTGATCGCGGCCAACGATGTGCTCAAGGGCAGCGGCAGCCTGAACGTGTCGATCCTCAACACCGGCATCGTCGCGCCGGGCTATTCGCCGGGCATGCAGAACGTCGACTCGTTCACCCAGACCGCGAGCGGGACGCTGCAGATCGAGCTCGGCGGCACCGCGCCGGGCACCGGCTACGACCAGCTCAACATCGCCAACCTGTCCTCGCTCGACGGCAAGCTCGAGGTCACGCTGTGGGCCGGCTTCAAGCCGCTCGACGGCCAGGTATTCGAGTTCATGCATTTCGGCTCCGTCAGCGGCAAGTTCAGCACCGCGACCGGGCTGGTGCAGGCCGGCGAAAACATCTTCTTCGAACTGGTGCAGGACGCCACCTCGCTCAAGCTGATCGCGCACACGCTCGACCCGCTGACCGACAGCATGGTCGAGACGCTCGGCGGCGACGTCGCCGACGGCGTCGGCTACTTCCTCAACAACGACTATTTCACGACCATTCCGCCGCTGACCTTCCACGGCGAAATGAACCTCAACGGCATGCTCTACGTCGACGGCGCGCTGACCGTCGACTACGCCGACAAGGACCTGGTCGACCCGGTCACCGGCCAGCTCGTCAAAACCAACGTCTGGCTGATCGGCATCAACGACGGCGAGGGCTTCATCGGCATCGGCGGCCCGGCCGACGTGCCCGGCGCCACCGGCCTGGCCATACATGACGTCAACATCGGGATCGCCTTCGTCGAGCCCGCCGCGGGCGCGAGCTACGGCTGGACCATGGCGCACGGCGTGATCGGCAGCATCGGCATCGTCGGCGTGCCAGGCCTGACCATGAGCGCCACCAACCTCAGCATCGACCTGAGCTTCGGCACCGGCACGCGGCCGGGCGGGGCGGCCAACGACACAGTGCTCAACCTGTCGGCCAGTCCGCTCACGGCCGGCGGCTTCAGCTTCGGCGACGACGGCGCCGACGGCGAATACCTGCTCGTGTCGGGCCATGCGGAACTGGCCTTCGAGGGCCTTGCCATCGGCGCCGACATCGGGCTCGCGCTGATCGGCGGCGAAGTCCTGCTCGCCGGCACCAACGTCAATGCCGACCTCGGCGCCGGCGGCGTCAGCGTCGGCGTGGCCGGCGGCAGCTTCGGGCTGGTGCTCGGCGCGGGCGGCTACGCGTTCGAGGCCAGCGGCGCGCTGAGCCTGACGGGCGGCTCCTTCGCCGCCGTCAGCGCCGACGACGTCACGGTGCGCACCAACCAGCTCGGCGTCGACCAGAGCGGGCGCACCCTGCAGTTCGCCGGCGCGATGAGCTACACCTTCGGCGCCCTGGGCGCCGGCGTCGGCATGCAGGCCAGCGTGACCGGCCTGCGCGCGACCGTCGGCTCGGTGTTCGCTCTGTCGGGCGACTTCGCGTTCGAACGCAACGGCGACGACGGCAGCATGAACGCGATCGCGCAAAACGCCAGCGCCACGCTCGGCGCGGGCGGCTTCATGGTCGGGGTCGAGCAAGCCTCGCTCGGCATGCGCATCACGAGCGCCGGCACCGTGCTCGAGGCCAGCGGCGCGCTCAAGACCGCGCTCGGCGACAGCGGCGTCACGCTCGGCGCGACCGCGGTCGCGGTGCGCTACAACAGCACCGCCGACGACGCCAGCGCGCTCGCGATCGACGCCGCCGGCCTGAGCTACGTGTTCGGGGCCGGCCTGGTCGCCTCGCTGCGCGAAGTGTCGGTCACGGGCGCGAGCCTGACGGTCGGCAGTTTCGCCTACGCCAGCGGCAACCTCGTGGTGCGCCGGACCTCGGGCGTCGCGCTGACGCTGGCCGACGGCCGCGCGGTCGTGGCCGACCAGCTCAGCTTCGGCGCGAGCGATGTCGATGTTTTCGCCGGCAAGGGCGCCGGCACCGCCGACGAGACCGGGCTGCGGCTCGACGACGTCAACCTCGCGCTGGCGCTGTTTTCCGAGCAGGGCAGCCCGACCCACAGCTGGACCGCCTTCAAGGCCGACGCCGCCTCGGTCGCCTTCGTCGGGGTCGACGGCCTGACGCTGTCGTCGAGCAACCTGGCGGTCGAGATCAACCGCGCCGGCCTCGCCGGCGACGCCGTGATCGACTTTTCACACGCGCCGCTGGCGGTGCCGACCGGCCCGAATTCCGTGCTCGAATTCGATTTCGACGGCGCGCGCGGCCAGTACGCGGCCGTGTCCGGCCACGCCGAGCTCGCCTTCGAGGGCCTCTCGATCAGCGCCGACATCGGCTTCGCGCTCGAGGGCGGCGAAATCCTGATCGCCGGCAGCAACGTCAACGCGGCCTTCGGCGCCGGCGGCGTCGCGGTCGGCCTGGCCGGCGGCAGCTTCGGCATGGTGTTCGGCCCCAACGGCTTCGCGTTCGAGGGCGGCGGCGCGCTGAGCCTGACGGGCGGCGACTTCGCCGCCGCCACGGCCGACTCGGCCACACTGCGCATGAACCACACGGGCGTCGACCTCAGCGGGCGCACGCTCGCGTTCGCGGGCGGCTTCGATTACACCTTCGGCGCGCTGGGCGCCAATGTCGGCGTCTCGGCCAGCCTGATCGGCCTGCGCGTGACGCTCGGCTCGGCCTTCGCGCTGGCCGGCGACTTCGCCTTCGAGCGCAACAGCGCCGACGGCAGCGTCAGCGCGATCGCGCAAAACGCGAGCGCGAGCCTGACCTCGGGCAGCTACATGGTCGGGGTCGACCAGGCCTCGCTCGGCCTGCACATCAGCAGCGCCGGCACCGTGCTCGAGGCCAGCGGCGCGCTCACGACCGCGCTCGGCGACAGCGGCGTCACGCTCGGCGCGACCGCGGTCACGGTGCGCTACAACAGCACCGCCGCCGACGCCAGCGCGCTCGCGATCGAGGCGGCCGGCCTGCAGTACGTGTTCGGCGCCGACCTCGTGGCCTCGCTGCGCGAAGTGTCGGTCACGGGCGCGAGCCTGACCGTGGGCGGCTTTGCGCACGCGAGCGGCAACCTCGTGGTGCGCCGCACCTCGGGCGTCGCGCTGACCCTGGCCGACGGCCGCCAGCTCACGGCCGACCAGCTCACCTTCGGCGCGAGCGAGGTCGACGTGTTCGCCGGCACCGGCGCCGGCACCGCCGACGAGACCGGGTTGCGGCTCGACGACGTCAACCTCGCGCTCGCGCTGTTCACCGAGCAGGGCAGCCCGACCCACAGCTGGACCACCTTCAAGGCCGATGCCGCCTCGGTCGCCTTTGTCGGCGTGGACGGCCTGACGCTGTCGTCGAGCGACCTGGCCATCGAGATCAACCGCGCCTCGCTGGTAGGCGACGCCGTGATCGACTTTTCACACGCGCCGCTGGCGGTGCCGACCGGCCCGAATTTGGCGCTCGAGCTCGATTTCGACGGCGCGCGCGGCCAATACATGGCCGCGTCCGGCCACGTCGAGCTCGCCTTCGAGGGCCTGTCGATCAGCGCCGACATCGGCTTCGCGCTCGAGGGCGGCGAGATCCTGATCGCCGGCAGCAACGTCAACGCCGCGCTCGGCGGCGGCGGGGTCGCGGTCGGCCTGGCCGGCGGCAGCTTCGGCATGGTGTTCGGCCCAACCGGCTTCGGCTTCGAGGGCAGCGGCGCGCTGAGCCTGACGGGCGGCGAGTTCGCCTCCGCCACGGCCGAGCTGGCCACTGTGCGCATGAACCGCCTCGGCGTTGACCTCAGCGGGCGCACGCTCGCGTTCGCGGGCGGCTTCGAATACACCTTCGGCGAACTCGGCGCGAGCGTCGGCATGCAGGCCAGCGTGGTCGGCCTGGACGTGACGGTCGGCGGCATGTTCGAGCTCAGCGGCGACTTCGCGTTCGAGCGCAACAGCACGGACGGCTCGATGCTGGTCGTCGCGCAGCACGTCGATGCCACCATCGGCGCGGGCGAGTTCGTCGTCAGCGTCGGCGACGCCTCGCTCGGCATGCGCGTGAGCGCGGCCGGCACCGTGATGGAGGCGGTCGGCGCCCTGAGCGCCCAGCTCGGCGGCGAGATCAGCCTCACCGCCGACAGCGTCGCGCTGCGCCTCAACAGCACCGCCGCCGACGCCAGCGGCGTGGCGATCTCGGCGGCCGGCATGGCCCACGTGTTCGGCGACGGCATGGTCGCCTCGCTCAAGGAGGTCGCGATCGGCAACGCCAAGCTGCAGGTCGGCGAGTTCGCCTACGCCAGCGGCGACCTGGTGCTGCGCCGCACGGCCGGGGTCGAGGTCACGCTGGCCGACGGGCGCAAGGTCGTCACCAACCAGCTCACCTTCGGCAGCGCCGACGCCGAGGTGTTCGCCGGCGCCGGCTTCGGCAGCGCCGACGAGCTCGGCCTGCACATGACGGACGTCAACATCGCGCTCGCGCTGTACAGCGAGCAGGGCAGCCCGACCCACAGTTGGACCGCGCTCAAGGCCCAGGCCGGCTCGGCCGCGTTCGTCGGCATCGACGGCTTCACGATGGCCGCGCGCGACCTGACCATCGAAATCAACAAATTCCGCAGCCTCGGCGACAGCGTGATCGACTTCGCGGCCGCGCCGCTGGCGCTGGCCACGGGGCCGAACTCCGTCATGCAGATCGACTTCGACGGCGCGCGCGGCGCCCTGCTGGCGGTCGCGGTCGGACGTGCCACGCTGGCGATCTCGGACTACGTCTACATCTCGGGCAGCCTGTACCTCGAAAAGAGCGGCAGCACCGAGGTCGACGTGATCACGGGCCTGCCGCCGACCTATCCGGTCGGCACCCCGGCCGCGTTCACGGCCGGCCTCGAGCGCGTGGCCGGCCTGTCGAGCGACCATGCGCGGATCGACAACCTGCAGGTCTCGACCCTGATGCTGAGCGCGACCGACGTCGACATCTTCGCCGGCTCGGGCCCGTACTTCATCGACACCAACGGCAACGGCCTGCTCGACGCCGACGAGAGCCTCAACGAGGACCGCACCGGCTTCACGCTCGACAATATCGACCTCGCGCTCGTGCTCATGAACTCGACCAAGGCGGCCGACCCCGGCTTCGTGGTGCCGAACTTCTTCGCGCTGCAGGTCAAATGGGACGCCCGCCTCGACGTCGACATGGACCTGTTCAAATTCCAGATCGACAGCCTCACGCTCGACGTCAACGGCGGCTCGGCGTGGGCCAACAGGGCCTTCCTGCATCCCTACGTCGACTTCGCGGGCAGCTTCGACGGCGGCCTCGCGATCCCGACCGGCGGCGGCGACCCTATCGTGTTCGACTACAGCACCCGCCTGCTCGGCGTCACGCTCGAGAACGCGCTGCTCAACGTGGGCGACATGTTCCAGGTCGAGGGCAGCTTCGTGTTCAAAAAGGCGGCCGGGGTGGCGCTCGACATCCAGACCGGCCTGCCGAGCGCGCTCATTGGCACCGCCGCCGGCCTCAACGCGTCCCTGCTCAAGCTCAAAACCGACGGCTTCCTGTCGGCCGACAATTCGACCCTGACCGACCTGCCGGTCGACATGATCAGCTTCGGCGCCTCGAACGTTCGCGTCACCGTGGGCGACCTCGCCGACCCGCTGTTCGTTCTCGACGGCATCGACATCGGCTTCGTCACGCTCAAGGCCTCGCGCACGGTCGACCCAAGCGGCGTGATCCCGAAAATGTTCGCCATGAAGGCCGACTGGGCCAATCCGCTCGACGCCGACTGGGGCTTCATGCAGCTCCAGATCAACGAGCTGAGCCTGGCCGTCAACAGGGGCGCCAAGTGGGCCGGCACCACGCTCGCCCCGACGGTCGACTTCGTCTCGAGCTTCGGCGCGGAGGGCCTCGCCGTCGACACCGGCGGCGACGTCGTCCAGCTCGACTTCACGCGCTCGCTGCTCGGCTTTTCGGTCGCGCACGCGCTGATCAAGATCGACGATTTCTTCTACCTCGAGGGCGGCTTCGCGCTCGAAAAATCGGGCATGCAGCAGGTCGACATCGTCACCGGCTTCTCCGACACCTCGCTCGAGGGCGCGGCCAAACTGGCGCCCTTGGTGGCCACCGGCAAGGTCGTGCCGGGCCAGTTCTCGCGCATCAACGACCTCGACATGGGCATGTTCACGCTCGGCTTTTCAAACGTCGACCTGTTCGTCGGCAGCGGCCCGTATTTCGTGGCCGGCAGCGACGAGCGGGCCGAGGGCGCGGTCGGGCTGGTCTTGGAGAATCTCGACCTCGGCCTGGTCATGTACACGGACGCCAAACGGATCGTGCCGCGCCTGTGGGCGCTGTCGGCGACGGCCGACCAATTGTCGCTCGAGGGCATCGACTTTTTGACGATGTCGGCCGAGGGCATCAGCGTGCGCGCGAACCAGGGCACGCGCTGGGCCGGCCAGGCCTTCGGCGCCCACGTCGACTTCAAGAGCACCTACGGCCCCGACGGCCTGGCGATCGCGACCGGCAACGAGCCAATCATGATCGACTTCGACAACGGCGCCGCCGGCGTGCAGGTGGCCAAGGCCACGCTCGCGATCGACAAGTTCGTGCACCTGCAGGGCGGCTTCGCGTTCGAAAAGGGCGAGCGCCACAACGTCACGATCGACACCGGCCTGCGCAGCACCGACCTGTCGGCGCTGCCGACCCTGGCCAAGCTCAAACTGGCCGGCGCCGACGTCTCGGCGGACGGCACCACCGCCAGCAACATCGAGGTCAACAGCCTGGCGATCGGCATGAGCGGCGTCGACCTGTTCATCGGCTACGGCGTGCCCGACTTCGACTCCGACGTGCTGCTCAAGGACCAGGCCGACATCTACGGCATCGCCGTGGCCGACGTCGACGTCGGCCTCAACATCATGACCGCGGTCAAGACCGCGCTCGCGCTGCCGAGTTTCACCGCGCTCAAGGCGAGCGCGGGCCAGTTCGCGCTGGTCGGCGGCGGCGCCGACTTCACGCTCGCGGGCCAGGACATCAGCGTCGAACTGAACTGGAGCGGCGGCTGGCAGGCCGTGGCCGGCAAGCGTCCCGTGATCGACTACGCGGCCAGCTTCGCCGGCGGCCTGGCGATCAAGACCGGGGGCGAACCGGTCACGCTCGACTTCGGCCCGGGCGCCTTCATGGCCGCGAGCCTGAACGACGCCGTGCTGCAGGTGTCCGAATTCCTGCAGGTGATGGGCGACTTCGCCTTCCGCCGCAGCGAGGACGTCACGATCTCGGCCAACGGCCCGCTCGGGGTCGGCTTCGACAATGTGCGCGCCAAGAGCATCGAGTTCGGCGGCAACGACGTGCGCGCCTTCGTCGGCGTCGGCGCGTATTTCAGGGACAGCAACGGCGACGGCGTGATCGACGCCGCCGACACCGCCTCGCCCGACGCGATCGGCCTCGTCATCGACGACCTCGACTTCGGCATCGCGGTGCTCAGCACCGTCTTCGACCTGGCCAACCCGCTGGTGCCGGCCAACACCAAATTCACGGCCGTCAAGGCGCACGCGGCCGGCGTCGGCTTCGTCGGCTTCGACGACTTCATCGAGTTCGAGATCAACGACCTCGAGATCGGCATCAACCTGTCGAACCAGAAGGGCCTGATCGGCGACTTTACGAGCGGCGGCGCGAGCGCCGGCTACGCGGTCGCGACCGGCAACGGCACGAGCGAGTTGATCGACTTCCACAGCACCATGCTCGAAGCCTCGGTCGGCAACGCGACCGTCAACGTGGCCGGCATCGTGACCTTGCAGGGCGGCTTCGCGTTCCAGAAGCGCACGCTCGACAACATCGGCTTCAACGCGCTCGGCCTCGAGGTCATCGGCCAGGGCGCGGCCCTGATCGTGGCCGGCACCAAGGTCCACGCGTTCGCCGGCATCAACGGCCCCTACCACAGCGACACCAACGGCGACGGCGCCATCGACGAGCTCGACCCGCTCAACGAGGATGCGATCGGGCTGGCGATCGAGGACCTCGACTTCGTGCTGGCGATGGTCAAGCCCGAAGTGGCGCCCGGCGTCTCGCTCAAGGACTTCGAGTTCTACAGCATCACCGCCACCGCCGCCTCGGCCGGGATGGTCGGCACCGAACCGTACCTGACGCTGTCGGCCACCGACATCGCCTTCCACATCAATGCGGCGAGCATCGACGGCAAGCCGGCCCCGAGCGTCTTCCTCGACTGGACCGAGATGGCCGGCGGCGGCTACACCGTGCCGACCGGAACGGGCGGGCAGGGCATGCGGCTCGAGTACGACAGCAACACGATCGGGATCCGCCTCGACGCCCACCTCGGCCTGTTCGACCTGTTCGATTTCGACGCCTCGTTCGACTTCGAGTTCGACCTGCCGCCGGTGCCGAACATCGGCTTTCCGACCATCAGCCTGACCGGCCTGGGCGACCTGCTGCCCGAATTCTCGCCGAACCTCGACTTCCTCAAGGGCGCGCTCGACTTCGTCAAGAACTTCGACCTGTCGATCGGTTTCGACCCCGATTTCGGCCTGAGCCTGTTCGGCAGCATCGAGTTCCCCGACCTGAGCCTGAGCCTGGGCGACTTCGTGCACCTGCACGGCGACTTCCGCCTCAACATCGGCGACACCTTCACCGGCACCATGTACACGGGCCTGCCGGCCGAGATCGGCCTGGTCGAGGACCTGCTCAAGGCCGTGGTGCCGGCCCCGTACGGCTCCGTGCTCGACATGCTCAAGTTCGTCGGCGACGTCTCGGACGACTATTCGCGCATCGACAACGTCGGCTTCAAGGGCGTCTCGTTCGGCGCCTCGAACGTGTACGCCTTCGTCGGCTTCGGCACCCCCGACTACGTGCTCGACCCGGCCGGCAGCGGCAAGAAGGTCATCGCCAACGAGGACGAGCTGCTCGGCTTCGCGATGGAGGGGCTCGACGTCGGCCTGTCGGTGTTCAAGGCGGTGTTGCCGGACTTCTTCGAGGCCCAGAACTTCTTCTCGCTGTACGCGCACGCGGACTCGCTGCGCACGGTCGGCTTCGGCGACCTGCTCGAGCTCAAGGCCGAGAACATCACGATCGAGGTCAACTCGGGCGGCAAGCTGTTCGGCGGCGTGATGCGCTCGACGGCCGATTTCGCGAGCACCTTCGCGGCCGACCCGGCCACCAACCGTCCGGCCGGCTTCGAGGTCAAGACGGGCGGCACCCCGGTCTACCTGCAGCACACGGGCGTCGACCTGCTCGGCCTCGACATCGGCCTGGCCGAGATCACGGTCTCGGAATTTTTGAGCCTGCGCGGCTCGCTCGCGTTCCGCAAGGGCGAGCGCGCGATCGTCGACGTCAGCCTTGGCGGCCTGCAGAACCTCGCCGACGAGCTCGGCACCGAGATCGGCGGCCCCGGCCACGTCCCGGGCACCCCGCTGCCGCTCCAGGTCGAACTGATGACGCTCGGCGGCGCCAACCTGAGCGGCTTCGCCGGCGTCGGCGGGCCGTACCGTTACGGCGTCGACGCCGACGGCGACGGCCTGCTCGACAGTATCAACGAGGGCGCGGTCGGACTCGTCATCGACGACGTCGATTTCGGCCTGGCCATGATGACCCCGACCGTGGCCGGCCTGATCCCCGGCGCGGCCGCGCTGGTGCCCAAGTTCATCGCCGCCAAGGCGCACATCGCCACAGCCGAGCTGGTCGGGGTCGATCCGTCCCTGATGCGCGTCAAGGCCGAGGACATCTCGGTCAACATCAACACCTCCTACGTGCCCGGCCTCGGCGCGGTCGGCAACGCCGTGCTGCAGCTGTTCGGGCCGCCGTCGGTCAACTTCGCGACCAGCTTCGCGGCCTCGCCCGAGGACCTCGACGGCGACGGCGTGCTCGACGCCGGCGAAGACCGCGACGGCGACGGCAAGCTCGCCGCCAACGGCTTCGCGCTGCCGGCCGGCGGCAACAACGCCGTGATCCTCGACTTCAGCGAGGAGATCGTGCAGGCCAAGGTCGGCTACGCCGAGATCAACCTGGCCGGTTTCGTCCAGCTGTCGGCCTCGATGGCCTTCACCAAGCGCGGCGCCGAGAGCGTCACGCTGTCGAACGGCGTGACCACGACCGTCACCACGCTCGCGGTCGGCATCAACGACGGCTACGGCTTCATCGGCAGCGGCGCGTACTGGCGCGACAGCAACAACGACGGCCGCATCGACGAGTCCGACACGCCCGACGAAACCGCGGTCGGCCTCGCGATCGAGGACCTCGACCTCGGCCTGGTCGTGGCCAAGGAGCTCATCATCGGCAGCGCCGGCGTCACGGTCGGCGTGTACATCGCCGCCGACGCCGACATCGACGCGATCCGGCTGACCGGCGTGGCCGGCGCCACCATGGAGGCGACCGGCCTCTCGCTCGAACTGAACACGGGCCTGCGCGCCCAGATCGGCACCTTCAGCACCGACGCCTCCGGCAAGGCCGTCTCCTACGACAAAGCCGCGGCCAGCTTCGCGCTCGCGACCATCGATTTCTCCAAGAGCAGCTGGACCGACCCCGACAAGGTGGTGCACGCGGGCTACGCGATCGAGACCGGCAACCCGTTCGAGCCGGTCGTGCTCCAATACGACAGCCAATACCTGCGCGTGGCCGGCAAGGCCAGGGCCGACCTGTTCGACCTCGTCAAGATGGACGGCGCCTTCGAGATCAAGGCCAGCGCCGCCGGCCTGACCGTGTTCGCCGACGTCGAGGCCGAGATCGGCAAGGGCGACATCGCGCTCACGTCGCACGCGACCGGCCTGCTCTCGATCGACGCCGACGGCGTCGCCATGCGCATGAAGATGACGCGCGGGATCGACCTCGGCCCCGCGGCCCGGCTCGACGCGAGCCTCGAGCTCATGCTCAACACGACGGGCAAGGAGATCGTCTACACCGTGCCCGAGGAGTTCCGCGACGTCGTCGTGTTCCCCAACAATCAATACACCATTCCGAGCACGCCGCCCGGCAAACCGGCCTGGACCGGCATGTACGTGGCCCTGTTCGGCGAGGGCGAGCTGGCCCTGCTCGACGACGCCCTCTCGCTCGAGGGCAAGTTCGCCGTGATCGTCTCGCAAAGCGGCATGGAATTGTCGGCCGAGGCCACGCTGACCCTGCCCGTGCTCGAGCCGCTCAACGTCACCGGCACCCTCGGCATCGTCGCCGGCGGCCTGTACGGCGCGTTCGAAGTGGCCGGCACCGGCCCCAACTCCGTCCTCATCGACGGCCCCGGCTTCGAGGTCGCCGGCCGCTTCCTGCTGCAGCTGAACACCACGAGCAGCGACCAGACCGTGCGCGCGGTCAACGCGGCCGGCGGCTTCACCGACGCCGTGCTCAAGCCGCAGTCGCTGCACTTGGCCGGCAGCGCCGCGATCACGGTCGCGGGTGGCGTCAGCCTCAGCGGCGCGCTCGACCTGACCATCGACGACGGCGGCTTCACGGCCGCGGCCGACCTGGCGCTCGATCTGGGCGACCTGGGCAGCATCGGCGTCAAGGGCGCGATCGCCTTCGACACCGAGGCCAACGGCGACACCGTGTTCGCGCTCAAGCTCGCCACAAAGGTCGAGCTGGGTACGGGCGACGTCGGCATCAAGGCCAACGCAATTCTCGAAATCAACACCAGCGACACCGGCGTGTACGCCGGGGTCGCCGCGGGCAGGGACTTCAAGCTCTCGCTCGACGGCAACCTGCACATCCTCGCCTTCGACCTCGCCTTCAATGGCGCGATGGAGCTGGACGGTAGCGTTTTCCGGCTCTCGCTCGACGCGAAGCTCGATTTCTTCGGCTTCATGCAGATCGATGTCGGCGGCTTCATCGAGTCCGACGGCGACTTCTCGATCACGGGCGAGGCAAAACTGAATATCGGGATGGGCCCGCTGACGCTGAAAGCGGGCATGTCCATCACGCTGAGCAACACGCTGTTCGCCGCGAGCGTCTACGGCTCGCTCGACCTCGACATCGACCTCGGCCTGTTCAGCATCCGCGAGACGCTGGCCGGCTTCTCGGGCGAGATCGAACTGACCGCCGCCAGCGCCCACCTCGCCGCGAGCGTGACGATCGCCGGCATGAGCGTGTCGGGCGACTACTTCTGGAGCTGGGGCGCCGACCCCGTGATCGCGACCCAGGTCGGCGACACCTTATACCTGAGCATGGGCGACACCTCGGGCCGCTACGGCGGCGGCGACCTGTACGACGGCACCACCAACGAGACCTACCAGATCGACCAGGACGCCGCCGGCAAGCTGAGCGTGAACTCGCTCGGCGTGACCTCGACCTTCACGGGCGTCAAGAAGATCGTCGCCAACGGCGGCGCCGGCAACGACGCGATCTATGTGGGCGCGGCCGTCACTGCCGACCTGCTGTTCGACGGCGGCGCCGGCAAGGACCGCTTCACGATCATCGGCGGCGGCGCCAACAGCATCATCCGCGGCGGCGAGGGCAACGACGAGTTCATCGGCGGCATCACCGACGGCGTGCATTACTTCGGCGGCGCCGGCGACGACCGCTTCGTCGGCAACGCGGCCGACGACATCGTCGACCTTGGCGCGGGCGCCAACGTGCTGTTCACCGGCGGCGGCGACGACATCATCCATTCGAGCGGCAGCGACACGATCGACACCGGCGACGGCAGCAACCTGATCTACCTGTCGGGCGCGGGCGTGACCAAGGTGACGGCCGGCGGCGGCTACGACCGCCTGATCCTGGCGCCGATCAGTTCGACGACCGCGATCGCGCGCAACGAGCACCAATTGCGCATCGACGCGCGCGTGCTCGACTTCAACAACGGGCTCGACCGCATCGAAATCACCGACACGGCGGCCCTGACCACGATCACGAGCACCAATGGCGCGAGCTGGGGCGCGACCGACATGGTGCTCGAGGCGAGCGGCCTGGTCGACGTGAACGGCGCGAGCTTCATCGCGCCCGACGCGATGCTGAGCATCAAGGCGGCCGGCCTCAGCGGTCCGCTCAAAACCGAGCTCGCCGAGTTGAGCGTGCTCAACCTGGGCACCGCCGGCGCCCTCTACCGCGACATCGTGGTGCTCGAGGTCGACGGCCTGCGCGTCTCCGACGGCGGGCGCGGCGCCACCCTCGGCGGCCTGGTCGCGCTGCAAGGTTCGATCGACGTCCGGCTGGCCGGCGCCGAGGCGCTGTTCTCGCTCGACGCGGGCAGCCTCGCGGCCGCCGGCAATATCACGCTCGTGGCCGACGACGTCGACTTCGCCTCGGGCATGGACCGCGTCCGCGGCAGCGGCGCGCTCGTGCTGCGCGCGGCCTCGGCCGCGCAGGACTACGCCCTCGGCGGCGCCGGCCAAGCCAACGACGGCGCCGACTATTCGATCCTCGGCGCGAGCGGCAGGTTCGAGTTCGGCATGCGCGACCTGTCGGCCCTCAAAACCGGTTTCTCGAGCATCACGATCGGCCAGCAACTGGCCGGCGTCGACATGGTCATTGGCGACGTGCAGGATAAATCCGTCGGCATTTTCACGTTCTCGGCCAAATTGAACGACAGCGCCAGCCTCAACGCGGGGCGCATCGTGGTCATCGGCGACGTCCAGTCCTCGGGCACGCTCACGCTCAACACCGACATCCTCGACATCGCCGCCAACAGCGTGCCGACCGTGCGCGACACGGGCATAAGCGCGCGCGCGCTGCTGCTCAACGTGCGCGAGGAAATGAACCTGCAGGGCTATCTGAGCGGCGCCGACCTGGTCGCCATCGAGATCACGGCCAGCAGCCTGACCGGCAGCGCCGCGATGGTCAGCTACGTCGGCGCGATCGACAGCCTGACCACCAACAAGGGCAGCAGCATCGTGACCCTGAACGCGGGCAGCCGCCTGACCATCACCGCCTCGCAGGCGGTCCACCTGGCCGGCCTGATCCAGGCCGGCGGCGCCGACGCCGTGCTCAGCGTGCGCGCCGGCACCGCCCTCAACGCCAACCTGGCCGAGGGCGGCCTGACCATCCTCGAGGGCGGCACCATCACGGCCGAGGGCGCGCGCAGCGCGATCACCCTGCAGGCCGGCGGCCACCTGCGCCTCAACGGCGGCGGCGCGATCATCGCCGGCGCCGCCTTCAGCACGCTGCCGGGCCAGGCCTTCGCGCCGCCGGTGCTGACCGGCGCCGACGCCACCATGAGCCTGGTCGCAGGCGGCGAGCTCGTGCTCGGCGGCACGGTCGTCGCGGCCGCGGGCCTGAGCATGTCCTCGAGCGACGCCGAGTCCGACTACGCCGCGTATTTCGACAACCTGCCGGGCAGCACCCTGGGCCGGCTGACCGACAGCACGGCGTTCGGCGCGATCCTCACGGCGCTCGCCGGCGGCTCCATCACGCCCGAATTGCGTGCGCTGTTCGCCGTCAACAAGCTCGAGCTGGCCGCGGGCGCGGCCGCCAGCGGGCTGGCCAACTACACCCCGTTCAACGACCTGAGCGCCGAGGCCAAGGCACTCGTCGCGACCGGCGAGGGCTATGCGACCTACCTCGACGGCGCGTTCTACAACGCCGCCAGCGGCCGCTTCACCGAAGTCCTGACCGAGGGCCTGCAGGCGACCTCGCAGGCCGGCTACACCTACAACCCGGGCGTGGTCTATTACAACGCCGACGCCGCACGCCTGGTCGCCGGCTTCGTGCAGGGCCAGAGCGCCGACTACAGCAACCTGCTGGTCGACTGGGCCGGCGCCGGCGTCGCCAAGCCGCTCGCCGGCGCGACCTTCGCCGAGCTGACGGGCGCGCAAAAGCTGGTCGCCGCCAACGCCATGGGCTATGTGTTCGACTACTACGCGATGCCGGGCGCGCTCTGGGGCGGCGATCCGGCCACCAGCGCCGACGACATCGCCCGGCCCGGCGCCGACGCCACCTACGCCGAGCTCACTGCGGTGCAAAAAGCCATCGTCGTCACCTACATCGAAACCGGCAGCGGCGCCAAGAACTACTTCAATTACAACGCCGACACCGGCAAAAAAATCCTGACCACCTTTACCGAAGGCCGGGTCACCGACTACAGCAACGCCAACATCTACTGGGGCGCGGCGGGCCAGCCGGGCGCCAACGTCGCGTTCGCGGACCTCTCGCCCGAACAACGGCACGTGGTCGCCGCCTCGCTCGGCTACGACAGTGTCGCCGGCGGCAGCTGGTACAACCCGGCCGCGCCCGAGCACCTGCGCCTGGTCACCGGTTTCGCCGCCGTGGCCGCCGACTTCAACGTCGACACGATCGACTGGGGCGGCGTGCGCGCGCCCGACGCCGGCGCCGCCTTCGAGCAGCTCAGCGTGGCGCAGCGCGCCATCGTGGCCGCCTCGCTCGGCTACGCGCAGGTCGAACAGCAGGTGTATTTCAACCCGGCCGCCGCGGCCGGCAAGCAAGTGCTGGCCGCCCTGGTGCAGGGCGCCGGCGGCGACTACCAGAACGCCGCGATCACCTGGGGCGCGGCAGGCGCGCCGGCCGCGAACGCCGGTTTCGACCTGCTCACGCTGGCCCAGCAAAACAAGGTGCTCGGGCAGCTCGGCTACCAGCGCTTCAACGGCCTGGTCTACCACGACGCGGCCGCCGCGCCGGGCGAGCAATACAAACTGAGCTTCACGCAAGGCGTCAACCTCGACTACGAGAACAGCAAGATCCACTGGAGCGACGTCGCGATCCCCGCCGCCACCGTCGCCTTCGCCGACTACTCGGCCGAGCAGAAATCGCGCGTGCTCGCGCAGACCGGCTTCACCGAATACGCGGCCGGCAGCCCGGTCTACCACCTGGCCGGCCAGGGCGTCGACACCGTCAAGCTCGGCTTCGTCGAGGGCATCGACTACCGCAACGCCGACATGGATTGGGGCAGCACCGGCGCCGCCGACGACGACCGCTGGCTGGTCACCGACAGCGCCGGCCACAGTTACGTGGTGTACGCCTACGACGGCGACGGCAACGGCACGATCGACGAGATCCAGATCCTCGACCCGCATCCGCTCTTGGGCCAGCGCGGCTTCGGCTTCCTGCTGACCGGTTCGATCACGACGCTGCAGGACAACGCCGACTTCGTCGTCGCCGGCCACGGCGACGCCATCGTACGCGGCAACATCACGCTGGCCGGGGCCCACGCCGACCTCGTGATCCAATCCGACCGCTACACCTACTGGGAAGGCACCGCCAACGTCGGCGGCGACATCACGCTCCAAGGCGGGGTCGCGCGCGACGGCACCATTTTGGCCGGCGGCGCCAACGCCGACGGCACCAGCGTCTACGTGCAGGCGACCGCGCGACTGGCGACCGGCGCGGCCGGCAGCACCATCACGGTCCAAGGCGGCCAGGACGTCGAGCTGCACGGCACCTTGCTGGCCGGCGGCCGGCTTGACGCCGGCGGCCTGCACCTCGACCGCGCCGACGGCCGCATCGTGGTCGGCGCGGGCCAGCAGATCCTCGTCAACACGGCGCTGTCGGCGTCGAAATCGATCACGCTCTCGAGCACCGGTGTGCTCGGCGCGGACGACCAGGGCTATTCGGTGCTGGTCACCACGGTCGGCGGCATGACCGCCGCCGGCCTCACCTCGGACCACAGCGGCGGCCTGGTCCGGGTCGACGGCCTCGGCGCGATCAGCGTCGGCGGCAGCATCCTCTCGGGCGGCACCACGGTCCAGCATTTCGACGCCAACGGCAAGCAGGACGGGGCCACGGTCGCCTGGTCGGGCGAAAACTCGAGCGTCTACCTGAACGCGGGCGGCCAGTTGTTCCTCGGCGCGCTGACCGACGTGGTCGGCTCGGCCACCCAGGTCGAAATCGGCGGCACGGTGCGCGCGAGTGCCCTGATCTCGCTGCACGGCGGATCGGGCGCCAACGGCGACGGCATCGGCGTCAAGATGCCGGGCGGCGCGCGCATCGCGACCAACAACCCGGACGGCGCGATCATCATCGACGCCGCGCAAGACGCCGAGATCCTCGGCCTGGTCGTAGCCGGCGGCGAAATCATCAACCACTACGACACGCGCGGCGAGATGCTCGGCAGCACAACGCGCATGTTCGACGGCAATTCGAGCATCCGCATCTCGGCCGACAACCAGGTCCGCCTCGGGCGCGAACTGGTCGCCGGCCAATTGATCGACGTGCGCGCCGGCGCTGGCAGCGCCAGCCCGACCGGCAGCGCCGACGGCATCGTCATGTTCGGCAATGTGCGCCTGACCACGCTGCAGGAGAACAGCGTCATCAACCTGTCCTCGGCCGCCAACCTCGAGGTCATGACCCCGGCCTGGACCCAGCAGTTGCTGGCCGACGGCTTCGCCCAGTTCGCCCGCGGCGACCTCGCGCCCGCGCCCGACGCCAACGGCAACGCGAGCGTCAAGTTCGCGCTCACGATCAACCTCGGCACCCACACCATCCGCGGCGAGGTCTCGCTCGACCAGGCCGCCACGATGGACAACGCCGGGCCGGTCGACCTGGCCGCCGACCTGCAGGCGGCGATCAAGGCGGCCGTGTTCACCGTCACCTCCAGCGGCGGCCTGGCCGGCACCCCGGCCGTCGGCACCACCGTCGTGGTCGACGCATCGACACTCAAAATCCGTCTCGACGGCAGCCGCCTGCTGCTGACCGGCATGCACGCGTTCAGCGTGGCGGCCGTCGCCGGCGGCCAGGCCGAGCTGCTCGGCCTGACGCAGCTCGCCGCCGCCAATCCGTCGTCCGGCGCCACGTCCTCGGCGCGCATGGCCACGCTCGACGCCAGCGGCTACGGCTCGGTGGTCAACCTCGGCAGCGCCGACGCGCCGTCCGGCCAGATCGTGGTGTCGGGCTGGATCCGCGCCCACAGCGGCATCAATATGTACGCGGGCACTTCGGCCGCCGGCAACGCCGGCGTCACGCTGAACCCCGGCAGCGTGCTCGAAACGCTCAGCGGCAGCATGCTGCTCAATCCGGCCGGCAAGGCCGTGCTGCGCGGCGACCTGATCGCCCTCGGCGCCCACGCCGACATCATCATCAACGCCGTCGACGGCATCGAACTGCACGGCGCCCTCAAGGCCCAGCGCGACATCATCATCAACGCCGGGCGCACCGAGCTGGCCGGCGACACCAGCATCGAGACCTTCAACACGGCCAGCTTCGAGTCGGTCGACCTGCGCGGGCGCATCGTCCTGAGCGGTATGAACAACGTCGTCGTCGACAGCGGCGCCGGGGTCCACAGCGCCCAGCTCGGCCTGCTCAAGATCGTCTCGCTGCACGGCGACCTGACGGTCGGGCGCGACGGCGCGCTCGCGAGCGCCGAGTCGCTCGTGTTGAGCGGCAAAAACGTCGACATCAGCGGCACCATCAGCACCACCGGCGCCACGCCCCAGACCTACGACCGCGAGGTCAGCGTGAGCGCGGCGGGCAACCTGCGCCTGCACGCGACGGTCGCGGTGGCCGGTTCGATGGCGCTGGCCGCGGCCGGCCGCATCGACATCTACAGCACCGACCTGCTGCTCTCGGGCGCGGCCCAGCGCCTCGACATCACCAGCGGCGGCGCGCTCGCCATCGGCGGCAGCGGCGCGGCCAACAGCGGCGCCACGCTGGTCGTCAGCGGCATGCTCAACATCAAGGCCGGCACCAAGCTCGGCCTCGGCCAGGACGCGATCTTGCGCAGCACCGGCGACGCCAGCCAGATCGTGCTGCGCGCCGCCAGCGCCGCGCTCGACGGCAGCGTGCTCGCCGGCGCCTTCTACGACGCCCCCAACAACAAGTACGTCGGCACCGGCAAGTCGGCCGCGATCGACATCCGCACCAGCGCCGAAACCACGCTCGGCAACGCCAGCTTCGGCGGCAACCTGGTCAGCACCGGGGCGCTGCAGGTGCAGGCCGGCGTGAACGCGCTCGGCCTCAGTTTCAGCATGACGCGCGCCAGCGCGATGCTGGCCGACGCCACCGGCTTCGGCGCCTGGAGCGAGGCCGCAGGCGGCGCCGACGCCCGCATCGGGCTGCAGGGCGACGGCGCCGTGCAGATCAAGGGTGTTGTTTCCGCCAGCGACAAGGGCGCCGACATCAATATGCTCTCGCGTTCGCAGGTCTGGATCGACGGCCTCGTCACGGCCGACGACACGCTCGCCATCACCGGCGGCACCGACGCCAGCCGCCTCGGCGTGCTGGTCGACATCCTCGTGCTCGACGCCAACAACAAATACGTCTCGGGCGGCACGCTCGACACGGCCGCCGGCGGCACCATCACGGTCAGCGCCACCGACAGCGTCATGGTGCAGGGCGTGGTCGGCCAGAACGACCCGAACGCGACCGGCTTCGCCAACCTCGGCCAGGCCAAGGTCGGCCTGCTGTCGATCAGCTCGACCGGCGGCGACGTCGTGGTCCAGCGCAACATCAACGTGCGCGACCATGTGGTGCTCGCGGGCGGCAAGATCAGCGTGCTGTCGGGCGCCGTGGTGTATGCCACGGGCCAGGATTCGGACGTGTTCATCCAGGCCCGCACCCAGTTGCTGGTCTCGGGCAAGGACGTCACCCCGGGCGCCGAGGCCGACGAGGCCCTGATCCGGGCCGACGCCCTGGTCCACCTGAGCGCGCCGAAGATCGTGCTCAACGGCATCGTCCAGGCCGGCATCACGAGCACCGACGCGAACGGCGTCGTGAGCCACCTCGGCGCCGCCAACGGGCGCCTGCTGGTCAACGCCGGCAGCGAACTGAACCTGACGGCGTTCCTGCAGTCGGACGGCAACATCGAACTGAACGCCGGGGTCGACATGGGCTGGAGCCGCTCCCGCATGGAGCAGGCCATCACCCGCACCCAGCTGCTCGGCGGCGACATCACGATCCACGGCCAGGGCGTGCTGCTGGCCGACGCGGCGGTGCTGGTCAAGGCCGGCGGCAACGTCACGATCGACGCCGACACGGCCGTCTCGGGCACCCGCACGGTCTCGGTCCAGAGCTACGAAACCAAGTACCAGCTGACCGACGTGATCACCGGCTACCAGGAAGTGGTCGTCGACACGGTCGCGGTGCCGAAGACCACCTACGTGCCGACCACGATCAACGAGCACACCAGCGACGCGCTGGTCCAGATCGGCAGTTTGCACCACGAGATGGAGGTGACCCTGACGCAGACGGGCTATTACAACCCGAACGCGCCCGAAGGCCAGAAATACCGCGAATACCTGATCGAGGGCATCGATTACTCGAACGACGACACGCTCAGGGACGGCAACGGCAACCTGATCAACAAGACCGCCTTCTGGGGCGTGACCGGCAACGCCAACACGCCGGCCCTGACCGGCGTGACGGCGAGCTCGCCCGGCAAGAGCATCAGCCAGGTCGGCACGGCCGCCGAGCTCGATTTCTACAACAACAAATCGGATTTCGACAGCCTCACCGACGCCCAGCGCCAGGCCGTGCTCAACGCGACCGGCTACATGCCGCTGTTCGCGTTCAGCTACGACAAGGCCACGGCCAAGACCTTCTCGTTCAAGGAAGGCGCCGCGCTGCCGGTCGAAACCTGGGTCCCGAGCTGGGAGGGCAATCCCCTCGTGATCTACCATATCGCGCTCGACAACTGGAAGGATAAATACATCCTCGCGCCGACCGGCGTCCAGCAGGACCTGCTCAGCGCGACCCCCGGCACCACCACGGTCGGCTCCGAGGTGGTCGGCACCTACACCGACAAGGCCACGCTGAGCTACGTCCAGGACCAGTCGAACTACTACTACCCGGTCAACGGCTTCCCGACCGTGCTCGGCCACAACGAGCCGTTCAACCCCATGGAGGACGGGCGCGCTCGCTGGAACGTCGGTTACGACGGCAGCAACGGCACCCGCGTGTTCACCATCAACGACCGCGCCGGCACCAGCAACGACAACGAGCTCAACCGCGATCCCGAGTGGTTCCTGCAGCAGGGCGCCCAGGTCGCGGGCAACACCAACTTCGCCCAGTACTATTACACCCACAGCGACAGCACCGAGGCCGGCCAGCGCCAGTCGAACGCGCTGTCCGAGTTCAACGGGCGCTACACCGACGTGCTGTATGCGAGCTCGCAATTCGTCTCCACGCTGTCGGGCGACACCCTGACCATGGAGCTCGTCGCCGGCTCGACCGTGACGCGCACGGTCGGCGACGCCTTCCAGTACAACTACTGGAACAACTGGACCGCGTTGGTCGGCCATTGGGTCGACAACGACGACGGCAGCAGCTGGGGACCGTGGGACGACGAGGACGAAACCCCGCATTTCGGCTTCACCGACCTGTGGGCCAATAACACCGTGGTCGGCTCGAGCCAGGTCGGCACCCTCAACGTGGTCGGCAGCGGCCACGACGCCTACGACTATTTTGCCCCGAATAATTTTACCGCCGCCAATTTCGAGATCTGGAAAACCCAATTCCAGCAGATCCAGGGCAAGAACGAGTACCTCTCGGGCAGCGCCACCAACGGCGGCAGCGGCGACGACCTCAGGGTCGAGGCGCGCGGGCGCAACGCCCTCACCGGCAATGTCAGCGAGCTGTTCACCGACTACAAATACAACTGGACCTCGGACCAGCACAACATCACCGACAAACGCGACACCATCACCTACGTCGTCAAGACCAACGCGAGCGCGATCAACGGCCTGCAGCCGGTCTACACCACCAGCACGGTGCTGGTGCCCGTGGTGACGATGGAAATGGTCAACGTCTGGAAGACCGTCCCGATCGTCGTGTCGCAATCGGTGCTGACCACGGTCGCCACCACGACCGAAGAGACGCTGCGCGCGTACGGCGACTTCGCCGGCGAAACGATCAAGGCGGGCAACATCACGATCGACGCCGGCGCCGCGGTCCACATCAGCGGCAAACTCGGCGCGTCCGAGCTGCTCAAGATCGACGCCAACACCCAGCTCGAGCTGGTCGGCAACGTCAAGGCGGGCCAGCAGGTCGGCGCCGTGCTTACCGGCGGCAACATCGAACTCAACAGCCAGGACACGCTCACGCTCGACGACTCGGCGATCCTGCGCGCCACCGGCAGCGGTGCCGCGCTCACGAGCACCATCAAGCTCGACGCCGCGCTCGACATCGCGCTCGGCGGCGAAATCGCGGCCGCTTCCGGGGTCGACCTGACGCTGGTCGCGCTCGGGGCCGAACGCAACATCGCCCTGAGCGGCAAAATCGGCGCGGGTGCGATCACTATCGCGGCCGGCAACGGCGCCAGCGGCGACGGCGGCATCACGGCCGACGCCGACACCAGCCTCAGGGCCGGCGGCAACCTGACCCTGAGCAGCGGCAGCTTCGGCGGCAGCATTGCGCTCGACGGCGCCTTGTTCTCGGCCGGCGGCACGGTGGCGCTGAGCGCGAGCGCAGGTTCGATTTCGCAAACTTCGCAAACGGTGGCCATGGTGGTCAGCCCGATCGATCCGCTCACGCACCAGCCGCTGGCGCGCCCGCTCGATCCGCTGACCAACCTGCCGGGCTGGCACACGCTCGACGTGGCCGTGCCCGGCAAAGCGATCACGGCGGCGGTGCTGACTGCGCACGCCGAGAACAGCATCGTGCTCAACGCCAACGCGGCCAGCGTCACGCTCGCGACCTCCGGTTCGGGCAACATCGCCCTGACCAGCCAGCGCGACGTCACCTTGCAAAGCATCACCGCCTACGACGGCGCGATCGCGGTCACCGCCCTCGGCGACGTCACGGCCGTGTCGCTCAAGACCTTGGGCACGAGCGACCGAAATGATATCAATATATCAACATACAACGCGGGCGCGGCCGGCGCCGACCTGAGCCTGACCGCGTCCGACCTGACCCTCGCCGCCGGCGCGCTGGTCTCGACCGGCGGGCGCGGCGACGTCGCACTGACGGTGCAGGGCAGGGTGCTCCAGTTGGCGGGCGCGCTGATCAGCGCCGACGAGCTCGTGCTCACCGGCGCCGGCGCCATGCAGCTGGTCACCAACGTCAACCGCCTCAACCTCAACAGCACGGGCGAGGGCAGCGTCAGCCTGACGCAGGGCGCGCGCAACATCGTGCTCGACAAGGTCACCGTCGCCAACGGCGGCTTCACCCTCAACGCGGGCGGCGCGGCCGACCTGGCCGACGTGCGCCTGGCGTCGAACAAGGCTGGCAACGACATCGCGGTGACCGCCGTCGGCGACATCCTGGTGCGCCACGCCTCGGCCGGCATCCACCTCGAGAACGCGGCCGACCTGCCGGCCACGCTGAGCGGCTCGGTCAGCTCGGCCGGCAACATCACGCTCACGACGAGCATGGGCAAGATCGCCGAAACCCACAGCGACGCCGCGGCCGACCTCGTCGCCGCGCTGCTGACCCTGAGCGCCAAGGGCGGCATCACCGGCCTCGAGATCGCCGCCAACAGGCTCGACGCGCGCAGCACCGGCGGCGGCGACATCGAGCTCAGCGAGTTTGACGGCGCGCTCGAGTTCACGCCGGGCCTGATCATCGTCAACGCGAGCACCGCCACCAGCGCCACCGGGCATAGCCTCGTCCACATCACGGCCGAGGGCACCTTGCGCGCCGGCATCATCGACGGCAAGGGCGTCGATGCCACGATCACGGGCGACACCGTGCGCCTGGTCAGCAGCACCGGCAATGTGCAGGTCGGCGCGCGCGCCAGCGGCGAGACCATCACCTTCACGCGCGGGATCGCCTTCAACGCGGCCCATGTGATCGACCTGTACAAATTCATCGGCGCCGAAAACGCCAACGCGCCCGAGCTGATCGAATACCGCGCCGGCGACTACTTCGTGTTCGGCGCGACCCACAGCAAGCTGCTGCCGACCCTGATCAGCGCCGACACCCTGATCCTCGAAACCGGTGAAACGCTGAGCATCGCCGGCACGCTGAGCGCCAACACCCGGCTCGAGCTGATCGCCGGCGAGGACGTCAACGTCTCGGGCACCATCGCGCTCAAGGCCGCGCGCTACGACGCGGGCAGCGCCGGCAGCAAGATCGGCCAGCTGACCATCGTGGCCAAGGGCTTGCGCACGGTCGATCAGTCCTTCGACTTCAACCTCGACGGCGACCGCACCGACGTCATCCTGGAGTCGGTCGCCGGCTTCGACCACAACCAGGACGGCGACCTCGACGACACGATCAACGAAAACGCGCCCGACCGCGACACCGGCATCATCAACATCCGCACCCTGGCCCTGCCTGCCGCCAACTTCGAGCTGCGCGCCAAGAACCAGGTCGTGGTCGACCTCGACTCGAGCCTGGAGCTGACCGGCTTCGTCGGCGGCCTGACCGGCTACGATTACACGGGCGATGTCTCGCTCGACATCAACGGCACCCTGACGGTGCGCGGCGGCATCGTCGCCGCCAACACCGCCAGCGGCGAGCTCGACCTGCGCGCGACCTCGATCAGCACCGACGGCGCCTCCGTCTTCATCGCCCACACGCTCGACGTCAAGGCCACCAACGCGATCCAGCTCAACACCCTGGTCAGCCACCTGCGCGCCGTATCGAGCATCGCCGGCGAGATCAAGGTCAACGAGGCCGACGCGCTCGTGGTCGACCAGGCGCTCGCGCACAACGGCGCGATCGACATCCAGGTTGGCGGCGACGCCTACCTCGTCGACGTGCGCAACCTCGCCGCCGGGCACGACATCGCGGTCCGCTCGGCCGGCAATATGTACGTCGATTACGTCGAGGCCAACGTGCTGGCCGGCGCCCAGAAACTGACGGGCAACGTGCTGCTCGACGCGCGCGGCAAGATGTTCGAGTGGATGGCCGGTTCGACCGGTTTCGACAACGACAAGGCCGACGTCTACGGCTTGCGCGTCACCCTGCTGGGCGTGACCGCCGGCACCACCGTCGAGATGCTCGACGCTGCCAAACGCGGCATCGGCGACGAGCTCGAGGTGCGCTATCTGGGCGGCCCCGGCAGTTTTGCCGTCGGCGACTCGCTGGTCACCCAGGAAAACATGGCCGCCGCCGGCGGCGGCACCAGCTCGGCCGAAAGGACCTTGCACGTCGCGCCCGGCACCAGCGTGGCCCAGGTCGACCGGCTCACCTTCGCCGCCACCGCCATCGGCGCCGGCGTCAGCTACAAGATTGTGCTCGACTCGGTTCCCTACACGGTCGACGTGGGCACGGTGGTCAACCTCAAGACCGTCACCGCCGACTGGACCTCGGTGCTCGAGGCGCTCGAATTCAAACTCGAGGCCAGCGGCAAGGTCAGGGTCGCGTTCGACGCCGAATACCGCACCTTGACCCTTACCGCGGTCGCCGACAACACGGCATTCGTGCTCGGCGCCGTCACTGCGGTGCGGCACGAGCAGGGCACCGTGTTGAACGGCGTGACCGACGCGGGCGCGCTCGCCACCGTCGCGGCCGGAAGCGTCGGCCAGCAAATCTCGCAGGTGCGCTTCAACGCCCTCGCGCCGCCGGTCGCCGCCACCGACTACACGATCGTCGTCAACGACCACGCCTACACCGTGCAGACCGGCTTCAACGTCAACCTCGCCCTCGGCACCGGCACCGGCGTCGTCAGCCTCGAGCTCGAGAGCGCCATCACCGGCGCGGCGGCCTCGGCCGTCAGCGCCGTCGGCGCCAACGCGGCCGCCGCGCGCACCGTGACCATGACCGGCACCGCCGTCGTGGTCGGCGGCAGCTACCACATCGACGTCGCCGGCACCCGGTACACCTATTTGGCGGTGACCGGCGACGACCTGGCCAAGATCGCGACCGGCCTGGCCGCCAAGATCGACCTCGCGACCGACCTCGTGGCCACCGCCGCGACCAACGTGGTCACGATCAGCGCCGGCGCCGGCCTCGCCATCGTCGCGGTGTCGGGCTTCACGCCCTACACCGGCGACGACAACATAACATTGGGCACGACCACCGAGGCGGGCCGCATGCTTAATCTGAGCAGCGTGGCCTTGCTCAACGGTGGCGCCTACACCCTCACCGTCGGCACCACCAAGTACCGCGTGGTCGCGGACGCCTCCGCCACCGCGGCCGAGATCGGCACCGCGCTGGCCGCCCTGATCAACCCGGCTAACAGTGCCTCCGTGTACAGCGGCGTCAACGTCGACGCCACCTGGGCCAGCGTGCTGGGCACGCTCGCCACCCGCATCGCCGCCGGCGAGGCGGTCACGGTCGGTGTCGTGCCGGCCGATCTGGCCGAAGGACGGCTCACCCTCGTCGCCGACGCCAACAACACCGGCTTCTCGGTCGACGCGGTGGGTGTCACCCCGCAGAACAGGATCCAGCGCGACGGCACCGAGATCAACACCGGTGCCCAGAGCCAAACGATCGACTTCGCCGGCGCCACCCTCGCCGTCGGCGAGAGCATCACGGTGTCGGTCAACGGCAGGGCGCTCACCTTCGCCACGACGGACAAGGTCGGCGCCGCCAAGGTGGTCACGCTCAAGACCTGGACCGAGCTGCTCGGCGAGATGAAAACCGCGATCGAGGCGGAAACCGCGCTGCCCCCGGCAACCGCCGGCGGCGCGCGCACCCCCGTGGTCAGCGTCGCAGTCAACGCGGTCGACGGCACCCTGGTGCTGACCCCGGTCGGCGCCACCACGTTCACGCTCGACTACACCCTGGTGAGCCGCAAGGAGGCCGTGCTCGACAGCGGTTCGACGCCGAAGGCGCCCGCCGGGCAGTCGCGCCGCGAGGTCCACACCGTCACCTTCGGCGACGTCGTGCTGGCCAACGGCCAGACCTTCGACATCTCCGTCGACGGCACCCACTACCGGGTCGAAACCGGCAAGGACGGCGTGAGCGCCGACTGGAGCTCGATCTACGCCGGCCTCAAGGCCAAGATCGACGCCGGCCCCGTGACCGCGGTCGGCACCACCGTCAGCGCCCAGGAGCACAGGCTGACCCTGACCGCCGACGCCATCAACGACGCGTTCACGGTCGATAGCGCAACCGTCACCTACGTGCTCGACACGCCGCTGGCCAACCCGGCCGCCAAGGAATCGATCGCCACCAAGGGCGCCGACGCGATCCAGAAAACCGTGCTCAGGTTCGCCGACGCGCCGGTCGCCGGAACCACCTACCCGGTCGCGCCGCTCGCCGGCGCGACCTATTCGCTCGACCTCGACCTGGCCACCTACAGCGTCAAGGCCGGCGATGTGATCCCCGTCTACGGCACCGTGAGCGCCGACTGGGCCTCGATCCTGGGCGCGCTGGCGCACAAGGCCTCGCTCGACCCGGCCGCCGCGGCCACGGTCACGCTCGACCCGGCCGACGCCGGCCAGCTGGTGTTGTTGGCCAAGGTCAAGAACGATGGATTCGACGCCAGCGGCGGCGGCGTCGACCTCGGCCGGGTACTCAATGTACCGGGCGACACGGTGGTCGTGATGGCCACGCGCGCGCAGGGCAATTTCGGCATGAACGTGGCCGGCTCGCTGACCGTGGTCAACCTGCCCACCCGCGCCGGCGAAGTCATCACGCTCGGCTCCACCGAAGCGCTGGTGGTGGTCTCGCCGCTCGACGTCGGCACCACCAGCGGCATCGTCAACCTGAGCGCGACCGAGGGCATCACGCTCGGCGGCAAGGTCACCGCATACGAACTCAACGTGACGGCCGGCGCCGACTTGACCCTGACTTCGCAGGTCAGGTTCATCGACGCCGTGGTCCACGGGGTGGGCAGCGACCTGACCGTGCTGCAGACCGATTCGGGCACCGTGCTCGACTTGACCATGCGCACCATCGCGATGGATGCCAACGGCGGCGGCGACATCAACCTGGTCGTGTACGGCAACATCACGATCGGCGCCATCACCGGCCTGGTCGGCAATGTGACGATCACCTCGCTCACCGGCGACATCACCATCGGCAGCATGGCCAACGCGGCCAACGTGGTGCTGTCGGCCAAGAACGGCAAGGTCACGCTGGGCAGCACCACCGCCACGATCGAGGCCGACACGCTCGACATCGTGGCCAAGGGCGAGATCAGCGTCTACGAAAGCGACGCGGTGCGCATCAGCCGCCTCGAAAGCACCGGCGGCAAGGCGGTCGGTGTGATCGCCGGCGGCGACCTCGTGCTCGACGGCGCCGTCACCGCGCTGGTCGGCGAAACCGTCAGCCTGCGCACCACGGCCGGCGCGATCACCGTCAACGCCGCGCTGCGCACCGCCGGCGGCGACCTGACCCTGGCCGCGGCCGGGGCCATCACGCTGACCGAACTGGCCGATTTGAGCTCGGCCAGCGGCACCCTGGGCTTGAGCGCGCTGGGCGGCGCAATCACCATGACGGCCGAATCCGACCTCAACGCGGGCGGCGGCCTGATCCACCTGAGCGCGTCCGGCGACATCACGCTGGGCAAGCTGCGCACCACCAACAGCGGCGACCTGACCATCAGCGCCGGCGGCAAGCTGCTCGTCACCGACGGCGGCACCGACATCGTCGCCGCCGGCGCCAAGCTGGTCATTGTGGCCACCGGCGGCATCGCCAGCGCCACCTTGGCCGACGGCGGCATCGGCGCCGGCCAGGCGCTGCGCACCGAAGTCGCCGCGCTCGACCTGACCAACAACGGCAGCGGCGAGATCGCGCTCGAGGACCTCGACGCGCTGGTGCTGGGCCGGGTCAGCCAGGGCGGCGCGGGCGCGGTCTCGATCGCGACCGTCAACGGCGCCATCGAGGTGGCCGGCACCGGCGTCACAGCCGGCGCCGGCAAGGTCACCCTGTACGCGGGCGGTGCCAACGGGGCGATCGCGCTCAATGCCGACATCGCCACCAGCGGCAGCGCGGCCGGCACCGTCAGCGTGGCCCTGACGGCCGAAGGCGGCGACATCGTGCTCGCGGCCGGCGTGCACGTGGCCGGCGGCGGCGACATCGTGATCAAGCTGCCGCGCGGCGGCCTGCTCAACTCGCACGCGGAAACCACCGTCGGCGCCACCACCCGCGTGGCCGGCTGGCTGACGCTGGCCGACGGCAGCGACGCCGGCACCGAACGCGATTTCCATGGCGATATCCATTGGGCCATGCGCCAGGGCCTGTTCACGGTCGACGCCGCCAACGGCGCGGTCGCGGTGGCCAATGTGCCGGCCCACCTGCAACCCGGGCACCTCGCCAACGGCGTCCTGCTGCGCAGCGCCAACGGCGCGATGCTGCAAACGAGCGGTGGCGACATCACCATCGCCGCGCGCGACGAGATCGGCGAACAGGTCGCAGGCTTCCTCGTCAGCCCGCTCGCGATCGTCGTCGATGCCGTCAAATTGACGGCCTCGAGCAGCACGCGCATGGCCGTCTCGATCCTCGCGGTCAGCACGGTCGATGTCGCCAAGGACGTCGTCGACAGCGGCTCCAAGGGCGGCACCACCGACGTGGTCAGCCTCAACGGCAGCCAGATCGTGACGGCCCCGATCGACGCCAGCGGCAAGGACATCACGATCCGCGGCAGCGACGTGCAGATCGACGGCACCGTGCGCAGCGCCGGCGCGGTGCTCTCGTTCGTGCCGCTCGACACCGGCAGCGCGATCGTGTTCGGCGGCAGCGGCGGCGACCTCGCCGGCGCCATGAACATCAACATCACCGAACTGGCCAAGCTGCAGGACGGCTTCAGCCAGATCGTCATCGGCAGCAACCTCGGCAGCCACACGATCAACATCGGCACCGCCGGCTCCAACGCGCCTATCACCCTGAGCGACACGCTGGTGCTGCGCAACCCGGTGCTCGGCGGCGAGATCCACATCAACAGCGCGCTGACCCTGACCGACAACGCCTCGCTCATCGTGTACGGCTCCGGCCACACCATGACCTACGCCGACAGCGTGTCGGCCGAAGGCGACATCGTGATCCACGACGCGGTCGAGATCGACAGCAGCACCAAGGCCATCACGATCACGGCCGGCAGCGACGGCAGCGGCGAGATGTCGTTCGGCGACGACAGCGGCATGTACTTCCGCGGCGTCGTGGGAGGCGTGCTCGACAGCGTGATCCTGCGCGGCCCGGACAATATCGAGTTTTCGGGCGACATCGGCAACACGACCGCGGCCAAGGGCGCGATGACCAACCTGGTCATCGAGGGCGTCGACGTCGGCGGCACCATCAACACGCCGAACGACATCACGTTCAAGGGCTCGGTCACGCTCGCGGGCAACCTGATCATCAACGCCTCGGGCGCCGTGGTGTTCAACAGCAACATCAACCTGAGCGGCGGCAACCTGACGATCCTCGGCGCGACCAGCGTCACCTTCGCCGCCGGCGTCAACGTCGGCAGCGGCAACATCTTCATCGAGGCCGACGAGATCACCTTCGCCGGCGGCGGCGAGTCCGTCATCGGCAGCGGCGTCATGACGCTGCGCCCGGCCACGCTCGGCATGGCGGTCGAGATCGGCTCCCCGGCCGGCAACATCACGCTCGACACGCTCAACATCGACAACGCCGACATCTCCCGCTTCGCCGACGGCTTCAGCAAGATCGTCATCGGCCACCAGGGCCTCGACGGCCATGCGAGCGCCGGCGCCGGCGCGGTGCGCATAGGCGCGGCCAGCGGGCTGCAGGTGCCGACCCTGCGCGACAACCTCGAAGTCTTCGGCGGCAGCATCACCGTCGTCGACTACGGCCTCGGCGGCGCGGCGGCGACCCTGCTGGTCACCGGCAGCATCAAGCTCGACGCGATCAACGACATCGCGATCTTCAACCAGGTCACGGCCGACAACAACGGCGTGCTGGCCAATGTGACCCTGTACTCGGCCGGCGGGGCGGTGGCGCAGGCCAACGCGCTCGCCGACACGGCGGGCAGCGAAGCGCTGCGCGGCGCGGCGCTCGACGTCCAGGCCGCCCTCGGGATCAGCCTGCTGTTCACCGAAATGACTTCGGTCAGCGCGCTCAACACGGGTGCCACGGGCGACATCCTGATCCGCGAAACCGCCAACGGCGGCGACCTGACGGTGCTCTCGCTAAGCCAAAGCAACGCGGCCGGCTCCGGCGCGATCGACCTGGCCACGGCCGCGGGCAGCATCACGGTCGATGCCGGCGGTAGCGGCGTGCTGGTGGCGGGGGCGGGAACGGTCACCCTGGCCGCCGGCGGCGCCGGCAGCCAGTTGGTGGTCGCGGACCTGGTCCAGACCACCACCGGCAGCATCACCCTGGGCGCGCAAGGCACCCTGAACCTGATCGACAACGCCATCAACGACGGCCGCCTGGGCACCGCCGGCGGCACCATCAGCCTCGCTTCGAGCCTGGCCAACGTCGAACTGGCCGGCGACATCGATTCGTCGGGCGGCCTCGTCACCGTGGTGGCAGGCACCGGCATCGCCATGGCCGACGGCAAAAAGATCACCTCCGTCAACCTCGGCGACACGGGCGCGGTCAGCCTGACGGCCGGCACCTCGATCGCGCTGAGCATCCTCGACGTCGACGGTGCCATCATCCTCAACGCCCAAAATGGGTCGATCAGCGACGCCCTCGGCGGCAACGGCGCCAACCTCGACGGCGAGACCATCCAGGTCACGATGGCGGCCACGGCCGGCATCGGCGCCAGCGGCGCGGCGCTCCAGACCCGTGTCACGAGCCTGGCGGCGACCAACACCGCCAGCGGCGGCCTGTTCATCCAGGAAGCGACCGCGCTGATCCTCTCGGGCGCCGGCACCTATGCCGTCGACCTCGCCGGCAGCAACGGCGACATCGGCGTGAGCACCACCGACGGCGCCCTGACCGTGCTCGGCACCGTGCGCAGCACTGGCGCCAGCGGCAACATGCTGCTGCGCAGCAACGAGAGCGTTGAAGCGACCTCGGCCGATGTGGACGTGCGCGCCGACCTGATCTCGGGCAACGGCAATATCAGCCTGGCATCGACCGACAACATCGTGCTCGACGACCTGGCGCCGGCGGCGCCGATCCTGAGCACGCTCAAGCTCGGCAAGACCATCGACCTGCTCGCGGCCGACAGCATCAGGATGGAGGGCCTGGCCCAACTGATGGCCAACAACGGCAACATCCGCCTCGAAAGCACGGCCGGCAGCAGCACCATCGGCATCGTCAACGCGGGCACCGGCATGGCCGGCGGCAGCATCAGCATCACGGCCGCCACCGCCATCGTCGACGCCCAGTTGGACGACGCCGCGGTCGCCACCGTCAACCTGCTGTCGTACGGCTTGCGCCTGAGCGCGGGCACCGGCATCGGCGCCGACGGCGCCGTGATCGAGACCCAGGTCTCGACGCTCGCGGCCAACCTGGCCTCGGGCAGCGCCTTCCTGTTCGAAACCGACGGCTTCTCGGTCGGCACGGTCGGCCCGCTCGCGGTCAACCGCGTCGACGCCGCCGGCGCCATCGCGACCGTATCCGACGCCGCCATGAGCGGTGTCTCGACCACCGGCGCGTTCGGCGTCACGCTCACGTCCGGCGGCAACGTCAGCGTCGACCAAGCGCTAGTCGCCGGCATCAACGGCAACCTGCGCCTCGACGTCACCGGGACGCTGGCCCTCAATGCCACGCTCGGCAACGGCAACGGCAACATCACCGTGCTGGCAGGCGGCACCATCAGCCTCTCCAGCCTCGGCCGCCTGATCACCAGCGGCGGCACCATCGACCTCGCCTCGAGCGGCGGCGCGATCGACATGCAGGACGGCGCGCTGGCCCAGACCAACGGCGCCAACATCCGCTTCCAGGCGGCGGGCGGCATCACGCTCGGCCTGGTCGACGCGCGCAGCGCTGCCAACCGCGGCGACGGCCAGCTCAGCGGCCAGGCCGGCTGGGGCTCGGTCAGCCTGGTCGCGGGCGGCGCGATCGCCGACCTTGGCGGCGACGCCGCGGTCGACCTGTACGCCAACGCGCTGCGCCTGAACGCGGGCGGCGCCGTCGGTACGGGCGGCGAGCTGCTCGAGACCGAAACCGCCACGCTCAGCGCGGCGGTCGGCGGCTTGTTCGTCAGCGAAGCGGGCGAAATCACGCTCGACCAGGTCGGTCCGCTCAGCGTCAACCGCGTGCTGGCCAACGGCACCATCGCGGGCCCGCAAGTGACCGACCTCGCGCAAGCGAATATGGTCAGCACCGGCGCCTTCGTGTTGCGTTCGGTCGCAGGCAGCATCGCCAGCACCGCCAACGGCGCCATCACGGCCGGCGGCAACCTGCTGCTGGCGGCGAGCGGCGACATCACGCTGAACGCAGCGCTCAGCAACACCGCGGCGGGCGGCAACACCAGCCTCAACGCCGGGCGCGACATCGTGCAAAACGCCGCGATCAGCGCGGCCAACACCGGCAAGTCGGTCGACCTGCTGGCTGCGCGCAACATCACGATGGCCAGCGGCACCAGCATCGCGGCCAACGGCGGCAACGTCGTGCTGCAGGCGGGCACCGATGTGACGATCGAACTGATCACGGCCGGCAGCGGCAGCGTCAGCATCGGCGCCACCCTCGGCAGCATCGTCGACGCGGACGCGGCGCCAGCCGAGACCGAAGTCGACATCACGGCTGCGGGCCTGCAACTGAACGCCGGCACCGGCATCGGCAGCGGCGCCAACGCGCTCGAACTGGGCGTGTCGACACTGAGCGCGCAAACCGGCGCGGGCGGCTTGTTCGTCACCGAAACCGACGGCCTGACGGTCGGCGCGGTGACGGTGCAGGCGGACCGGGTCGACACCGGCGGCGTCGCCACCAGCACCGCCAACGCGGCGCAGGCCAACTTCTCGAGCCTGGCCGGCGGTTCGCTGGTGCTCGTTTCGAACACCGGCGACGTGGTGGTGAGCAACGTTGTCAGCGCGAATGGCGGCGGCAACATCCTGCTGCAGGCCAGCGCGGGCGCCTTGACCCTCAACAGCGCAATCGGCAGCGGCTCGGGCGCGATCAGCCTGATCGCCCAGTTGGCGCTGAGCCAAAAGGCCGCCATCTCGACCGGCGGCAGCGGTAGCATCGACGTCAATTCGGTTGCCGCCGGCATCGCCATGGACGACGGTAGCTTGACCACGGCCGTCAACGGCAACATCCGCTACGCGGCATTTGGCAGCTTGACCCTGGGCGCGATTAGCACTGGCGGCAACGTCAGCCTGAGCGCCTCAAGCATCAGCGATTCGGGCAGCCTCGATGTCGATGTCAGCGCCAACGCGCTGCGCATCGTCACCACCGGCACGGGCGCCGGCGACGGCGCCGGCACCGCAACGGCGCACCTGCAAACCGCGGTCGGCACGCTCGCGGCGAACGTGGCCGGCATGGGCGGGTTGTACCTCGACGAAGCCGACGCCATCGTCGTCGACGCGCTCGCCAGCATCGGCGTCGGGCGTGTCAACGCCGCCGCCGGCACCTTGCTCTTGAGCGACGCCAGCATGTCCGACCTCGTATCGGGCGGCAACCTCGTGCTTGTCACGGGCGCTGGCGGCATCACCCTCAACGACGGCCTCGTCAACGGCGCGAGCGTGACCGCGGCCGGCAATCTGCTGCTGCAAGCGGGCGGTGCGTCGTCGGACCTGGCGGTCAATTCGTCGCTGCTTAGCTCGGGCGGCAACATCAGCCTACACGCCGGCCGCGACATCGTGCAAAACGCCGCGATCGGCGCAGCCATGGCCGCCAAATCGGTCGACCTGCTCGCCGCTGGCAACATCACCATGGCCAACGGCACCAGCCTGACGGCCAACGGCGGCAACATCATGCTGCAAGCGGGCAACAATGTGACGGTCGAACTGCTCACCGCCGGCAGCGGCAGTGTGAGCATCACTGCCACGCTCGGCGGCATCATCGACGAGGACGCGGCCGCAGGCGAGACTGCGGTCGACATCGTCGCCACAAGCTTGCAACTGAGCGCCGCGAGCGGCATCGGCAGCGGCGCCAACGCGCTCGAGACCACCGTTGCGACGCTCAGCGCGCAAACCGGCGCGGGCGGCTCGTTCCTCATCGAAAGCGACGGCCTGACCGTCGGCGCGGTGACGGTGCAAGCGAACCGGGTCGGCGCCGATGGCGTCGCCACGGCCACGCTGAACGCGGCGCAAGCCAACTTCTCCAGCCTGGCCGGCGGCTCGCTCGTGTTGGTCTCCAACACCGGCGACTTGATTATCAATAACATCGTCAGCGCAAACGGCAGCGGCAACATCCTGCTGCAGGCAAGCACCGGCGCCTTGGCGCTCAACACGGCGATCAGCAGCGGCACCGGTTCGATCAGCCTGATCGCGCAAACGGCGGTCGGCCAGAAGGCTGCCATCACGACGGCGGGCAGCGGCAGCATCGATGTAAATTCGATGGCAGGCAGCATCGCCATGGACGATGGCACGACGGCAACCGCAGTCAACGGCAACATCCGCTACGTGGCAGGCACCACGCTGACGCTGGGCGCGCTTGGCACGGGCGGCAACGTCAGCCTCGGCGCCACGAGCATCAGCGATTCGGGCACCACGGACCTCGATGTCAGCGCCAGCTCGCTGCGTATCGTCACCACCGGAACGGGCGCCGGCGACGGCGTCGGCACGGCGGCTGTTCAGCTGCAAATCGCAGTGGCAACCCTGGCGGCGAACGTGGCCGGCCTGGGCGGGATGTACCTCGCCGAAGCCGACGCCATCGTCGTCGACGCGCTCGCCAGCATCGGCGTGGCACGTGTCAACGCTGACGGCTCCACCTCGCTTGTGAGCGACGCTTCGATGTCCGACCTCGTGTCGGGCGGCAACCTCGTGCTCGTCACGAGCGCGGGCGGCATCACCCTCAACGACGGCCTGGTTAACGGCACGAGCGTGAGCGCGGCGGGCAACCTGCTGATGCAAGCGGGCGGCGCGACATCCGACATCACCGTCAATGCGGCGCTGGTGAGTACGGGCGGCAACATCAGCCTGAACGCCGGGCGCGACCTGCTGGTTAACAGCAGCGTCACGGCATCCGGTGCAGGCAAGTCGATCGACCTGCTTGCCACCGGCAACATCACGATGGGCAACGGCAGCAGCCTGGCGAGCAACGGCGGCAACATCTCCGTGCAAACCGGCGGCGACGTGACGATCGAAACCATCGCCGCCGGCGCCGGCAGCGTGCGCGTTATCGCCGGCGGCAACATCGTCGACCAGGACCTCGCCGGCGACGGCGAAGTGGACATCATCGCGAACGGCCTGCAACTGAGCGTCGGCAACGCCATCGGCTCGGGCGCCAATGCGCTCGAGACCGCTGTCTCCACCCTGACGGCGCGGGCAGGCAACGGCGGCGTCTACCTGATCCAAAGCGATGACTTGACGGTCGACAGCGTCACGGTCCAGGTCAACCGCGTCGATGCGCAGGCGGCAAGCAGCGCCACGGCCAATGTGGCTCAGGACGACTTGCTGGCAACCGGCGGCGGCAACATCGTGCTCGTGTCACTGACGGGCGCGCTCGCCATCAGCGGCGACGTGCGCGCGATCACCGGCAGCATCTTGCTCAGGGCAAGCGCCGGCGCGATGACACTTAACAATGTGGTAAGCAGCACCGGCGGCTCGGTATCGCTGTCGGCGGCCGGATCGATCGCCCAGAAGGCGGCCGTCAGCGCCGGTGCCAGCGTCGAACTGAGCGCCGGCGGTGCGGTCACCATGGACAACGGCGTTACCACCACCGCCGGCACCAAGCTGCGCTATGAGGTCGGCGGCGTGTTCAGCATCGGCGCCCTCAGCGCCGTCAATGTGAGCCTGATCGCGGGCAGCATCGTCGATTCGGGCAGCGGCGAAACCGACGTCAGCGCCACCACGCTGCGTCTGGTCACCACCGGCACCGCAGCCGGGGAGGGTGCCGGCACCGGCGCCGCCCATCTGCAAATCGCGGTAGCCACACTGTCGGCGAACGTGGCGGGCACCGGCAACGGCGGCCTGTACCTAGACGAAGCGAATGCCATCGTGCTCGGCACGGTCGACACGATCTCGGTCGACCGCCTCGCGGCGGATGGCAGTAGTTCCGCGGTCAGCGACCTCGGCATGTCCGGCGTGACCTCGGGCGCCAACCTGGTCTTGGGCAGCGTTGCCGGCTCGGTCACGGTCCTCAACCCGCTGACGGCGAACGGCAACATCTTGCTCGAAGCCAATAGCGGTGCCTTGGGCATTTCGGCCGCCATCAGCAGCGCCGGCGGCTCCATCAGCCTGTCGAGCCTGAATTCGATCTCGCAAAACGCCAACATTTCGACCATCGGCGCCGGCAGCATCGACTTGCGTTCGGCCACAGCCAGCATCGCGATGGCCGACGGCACCAGCACGACGGCCGTCAACGGCAACATCCGCTACGTGGCGGCGACCACGATCACGCTCGGCGCCATCGGCACCATGGCCAACGTGAGCCTGAGCGCGTCGAGCATCAGCGATTCGGGCAGCGCCGACGTCGATGTCAGCGCCAACCAGTTGCGTCTGGTCACGACCGGCACGCAGGCGGGGCAGGGCGCAGGCAAGAGCAATGCGCATCTGCAAATTGCGGTGACCACCCTGGCGGCCAATGTGGCCGGCCAGATCGGCGCCTACTTCGACGAAGCCGACAGCATCACGATCGATGCGCTGGCCGACATCGCGGTGGCGCGCGTGACCGCCACCGGCGGCACCACGCTGATCACCGACCTGAGCCTGTCGGACCTGAAGTCAAACGGCAACCTGGTGCTCGTCACCGGCGCCGGTTCGATCACCCTGAACCAGGGCAGTGCAACGGTCGACGGCGCCGTGTCGGCCGCCGGCAACGTGCTGCTCAAGGCCGGCGGCGCGAGCTCGGACGTCATGCTCAACGCGGCACTGATTAGCACCGGCGGCAGCATCAGCATCAACGCTGGTCGCGACATCGCCCAAAATGCGTCGATTTCGACGACGGCAGCGGCCAAGACGGTCGACCTGCTGGCGGTGCGCGACATCACGATGGGCAACGGCAGCGCCACGGCGACCAACAACGGCAACATCTTGCTGCAGGCTGGTAACAACGTCACGCTCGAACTGCTCAATGCCGGCAGCGGCAGCGCCAGCGTCACGGCGACCAGCGGCAGCATCCTCGACGAGGACGGCGCGCCGGCCGAGACCGAAGTCGACATTTTCGCCAACGCATTGCTGCTCAACGCGGGCAACGGCATCGGCAGCGGCGCCAACCCGCTCGAAATCAGTGTCACCACGCTCAGCGCGTTGGCCGGCACGGGCGGCATGTACTTCACCGAAAGCGACGGCCTGACGGTCGGCGCGGTGACGGTGCAGGCCAATCGCGTCAACGCCAGCGGCGTCGCCACGGCGACCACCAACGCGGCGCAGGGCAACTTCAGCAGCGCGTCGGGATCGATCGTGCTGGTGGCCAACAGCGGCGACCTGATCGTCAACAACAGCCTCAATGCCCTGGGCAGCGGCAACATCCTGCTGCAGGCAAGCGCCGGCGGCCTGACGCTCAATACCGCCATTTCGAGCGGCACCGGTTCGATCAGCCTGATCGCCCAGGGCGCCATCAGGCAGAAAGCCAACATCACGACCGGCGGCAGCGGCAGCATCGACGTCAATTCGACGGCGTCGAGCATCTCGATGAACGACGGCACCACGAGCGTCGCCACAAGTGGCAACATCCGCTACGTGGCCGCTACCACGCTGACGCTGGGCGCGCTGAGCACGGGCGCCAACGTCAGCCTCGGCGCCTCGAGCATCAGCGATTCGGGCAGCTCCGACCGCGATGTCACCGCCAGCGCATTGCGCATCGTCACCACCGGCATGGGCGCCGGCGACGGCGTCGGCACTGCCGCGGCGTTCCTGCAAATCGACGTGGACACCCTGGCGGCCAATGTGGCCGGCCTGGGCGGCGTGTACCTCAACGAGGCAAACGCCATCGTCATCGACGCGCTCGGCGCGATCGGTGTGGCGCGCGTGGACGCGGGCGGCAACACTTTCGCCTTAAGCGACGCCAGCATGTCCGACCTCGTGTCGGGCGGCAACCTCGTGCTCGTCGCGATCGCCGGCAGCCTCACGATCAACGACGGCAATGCCAACGGCATGGGCGTCAGCGCGGCAGGCAACATGCTGCTGCAAGCGGGCGGCGCGGCGTCGGATCTCGTGGTCAACGCGTCCGTGCTGAACACAGGCGGCAACACCAGCCTCAAGGCCGGACGCGACATCGGCCAGAACGCGGCCATCGGCGGCACGGGCGACGCCAAGTCGGTCGACCTGTTGGCGGTCGGTAGCATCACGATGGGCAACGGCAGCGCCACCGCGACCAGCAACGGCAATATCGTTCTGATCGCAGGCAACAACGTGACGATCGAACAGCTCACCGCCGGCAGCGGCAGCGTCAGCATCCGCGCCACCATCGGCAGCATCATCGACGAGGACGCGGCCCCGGCCGAGACCGAAGTCGACGTCGTCGCCTCAAGCCTGCAACTGAGCGCGGCCTTCGGCATCGGTAGCGGCGCCAACGCGCTCGAGACCACCGTTGCCACGCTGAGCGCGCAAACGGGCGCGGGCGGATTGTTCGTGATCGAAAGCGACGGCCTGACGGTTGGCGCGGTGACGGCGCAAGCGAACCGGGTCGGCACCAGCGGCGTGGCCACCGCCACGCTCAACGCGGCACAGGCCAACTTCTCCAGTCTGGCCGGCGGCTCGCTCGTCTTGGTTTCCAACAGCGGCGATGTGGCAATCAACAACATCGTCAGCGCGAACGGCGGCGGCAACATCCTGCTGCGGGCCAGCGCGGGCGCACTGACGCTCAATACGGACATCAGCAGCGGCACCGGCGCGATCAGCCTGATCGCGCAAACGGCGATCGGCCAGAAGGGCGCCATCAGCACCGGCGGCAGCATCGACGTCAACGCCACGGCAGGCAGCATCGCCATGGACGACGGCGCCAGGGCAATGTCGGTCAACGGCAATATCCGCTACGTGGCAGCGACCATGCTGACCTTGGGCGCGCTGAGCACCGGCGGCAGCGTCAGCCTCGGCGCCTCGAGCATCAGCGATTCCGGTACCTCTGACGTCGATGTCAGCGCCAACTCGCTGCGCATCGTCACCACCGGAACGGGCGCCGGCGACGGCGTTGGCACTGCGGCAGCACATCTGCAGATCGCAGTGGTGACCCTGGCGGCCAATGTGGCCGGCCTGGACGGCCTGTACCTCGACGAGGCCAACGCCATCGTCGTCGACGCGCTCGCCAGCATCGGCGTGGCGCGTGTCAACGCCGACGGCTCCACCTCGCTTGTCAGCGACGCAGCGATGTCCGACCTCGTATCGGGCGGCAACCTCGTGCTTGTCACGAGCGCAGGCGGCATCACCCTCAACGACGGCCTAGTTAACGGCACGAGCGTGAGCGCGGCGGGCAACCTGCTGATGCAAGCGGGCGGCG
>JAZKIN010000090.1:0-15986 GCA_040384885.1 Pseudomonadota bacterium
TCTATAAAATTTCAGACCCTTTCGCGACACCCTCGCATGCGGGGACCCATAGAACAGTTGCTATGAGCCAGCGTTCTATGGGTCCCCGCATGCGCGAGGACGATGTTGGTTTTTGCTATTTGAAGTTCAATCTGCACGGATTCTGAAGCGACCCGATGCCAAATTATTGCTCGAGCGCGGCCTTGAGCAACACGATCAAGGCCCCATAACCCCCGTCAGCCTTGTTCGCCACGCAAAACGCGACAACCTCGTCTTTTTGCACCAGCCAGCTGTGCACCATCGAGCGCAGCACCGGTTCCCCGTTCGCCGAGCCGAGCCCTTTGCCGTGGATGATGCGCAGGCAACGTTGTCCGCGCTGCGTGCTACGGCGCAAAAAATCGCCAACCTGGTCGCGCGCCGCATCCCGGTCCATCCCATGCAAGTCGAGCTCGCCCTGGACGGGCCAGTGCCGCTTGCGCAACTTGCGCACGACGTCGTTGCCGACGCCCGGGCGCGAGTAGCTCAGCGTCGGGTCGTCGTCGAGCAGGCCGTCGACATCGAACTGGTCCGACAGCGATTCGCGCAACACCAGCGCGTCGTCCTCGGCCTGGGTCCGCGCCTTGGGCGCCGGACCACGGACCGGAACGGGCGCCGCAGCCGGCCGCGCGACATGCCGGTCCGGCTGGGCAATACGCTTGACCCCGCCTACGGCGCCCTGGAACAGGTTCGCCTCCTGCTTTTGCTGGCGCTCGTGCCGCTCGCGTTCGGCCTTCTCGAGCGTGCGCGCCTGCTCCTGGTCCTTGAGCGTTGCGCGCAAGGACTTGAGGTCGGCGAAGTCTTTCATCGATGCCATGAATCAGCCTTCAAGGCTTTCAAGGTAACGCTGGGCATCGAGCGCGGCCATGCAACCCGTGCCCGCGCTCGTGATCGCTTGGCGGTAAATATGGTCCTGCACGTCGCCGGCCGCAAACACGCCCGGGATGTTGGTCGCGGTCGCCATGCCCTCGAGACCGGTTTTGGTCTTGATGTAGCCGTTGTGCATGTCGAGCTGACCTTCGAAAATGCCCGTGTTCGGCTTGTGGCCGATCGCCACGAACAAACCGTGCACCGTCAGCGGGGTCACAGTGCCATCGACCGTCGACTTGATGTTCACGCCCGTCACGCCGGTGCTGTCGCCGACTACTTCGTCGAGCGTGTGGTTGTATTTGATGACGATCTTGCCCTCGGCGGCCTTGGCGTTGAGGCGGTCGATCAGGATTGCCTCGGCGCGGAACTTGTCGCGCCGGTGGATGATCGTGACCTTGCTCGCGATGTTGCTCAAATAAAGCGCCTCCTCGACGGCGGTGTTGCCGCCGCCCACGACCGCGACTTCGCGGTTGCGGTAGAAGAAGCCGTCGCAGGTGGCGCAGGCCGACACGCCCTTGCCCATGAACGCCTGCTCCGAAGGCAGTCCAAGGTACATGGCCGAGGCGCCGGTCGAGATGATCAGGGCGTCGCAGGTGTACTCATGGGTGTCGCCGAGCAGGCGGATCGGGGTTTCCTGCAGCTTGGCGGTGTGGATGTGGTCGAACACGATGTCGGTGTTGAAACGTTCGGCGTGCTGCAGGAAGCGCTGCATGAGCTCGGGGCCTTGCACGCCCATCGGATCGGCCGGCCAGTTCTCGACATCGGTCGTCGTCATCAACTGTCCGCCTTGCTCGACGCCCGTCACGAGCATCGGTTGCAGGTTGGCGCGCGCGGCGTAGACGGCGGCGCTGTAGCCGGCGGGACCGGAACCAAGGATGAGGACGCGGGCGTGTTTAGGTGTGGTCATGGGAGGTTTCTAATCGAAGGGTATATATAGGGAAACTATAGTGAAACTGGGGCCGTTTGCGCCACGATCAAGTGCGTCGCCGCCACAAATGCAAGGTAACAATTATAGTCGATCGCGCGCACGTGCTTGAAATGGGGGCGCTGGACAATATTTGGCTTAGAATGAGCGCATCGCGCCCCACCGGGATGCTTGCTAGTAACGTTTCATAGAGTATGACAAAGACCAGCCAAACCCCCACCTACACCCGCAACCCCACGCAGCCGCGGCAACCGTTGCCGAACCGCCTAGTGCGCCTCCTGACCGAGGCGCGCTGGATCGCGCTGGCCGTGCTGTTCCTGTACTTCGTCATAATATTGCTCAGCTACAACAAGAGCGATCCGGGCTGGTCGCACGAAATCGTCAAGCTCAAGGTGAGCAACCTCGGCGGCAAGGCCGGCGCCTACCTGTCGGACTTCCTGCTGTTCATGTTCGGTTTTTCGGCCTGGTGGTGGTGCATGTGTTTCCTGCGCCTCGTCTGGAAGGGTTACCGCAAGCTCAACGAGCGCATCGCCCAGACCCCCGCGGCCGAGCCCGAGCACCACCACGAGGGCCTGATCCGCTGGGCCGGCTTCGTGCTCATGTTTGCCGGCAGCATGGGCCTCGAATTCCTGCGCATGTACAGCCTCGGCGTGGCCCTGCCGCGCGCCCCCGGCGGCGTGCTCGGGCAATTGATCGGCCACGGCGCCGACGTCGCCTTCGGCTTCACGGGCGCGACCTTGTTGCTGCTGATGCTGTTCGGACTCGGCTTCAGCCTGTTCTTCCAGGTGTCGTGGCTCGCCGTCGCCGAGCGCATCGGCGGCGCGATCGAGGACGCGATCGACTGGTTCCGCCTGTACTACCAGGACCGCGAAGACCGGCGCCAGGGCGAGGTCGCCGCCGTCAAGCGCGACGAGGTGCTCGTGCACGAGCGCGCCAAGCATGTTGAAAAGCACGTCGCGGCGCCGCCGGTCAAGATCGAGCCGCAGATGGCGGTCGTGGTCAAATCCGAGCGCGTCGAGAAGGAGCGCCAGGCGCCGCTGTTCCGCGACCTGCCAAACGACTCCGGCCTGCCGCCGCTGTCGCTGCTCGACGAGCCGCAGGCGGTGCAAGAGACGGTCTCGGTCGAGACGCTCGAATTCACGAGCCGCCTGATCGAAAAGAAACTGTCCGACTTCGGCGTCGAAGCCAAGGTCGTGGCCGCCTATCCGGGCCCGGTCGTGACGCGCTACGAGATCGAACCGGCCACCGGCGTCAAGGGCAGCCAGATCGTCGGCCTTGCGCGCGACCTCGCGCGGTCGCTGTCGCTGACCTCGATCCGCGTGGTCGAGACCATCCCGGGCAAAAATTGCATGGCGCTCGAGTTGCCCAACCCCAAGCGCCAGATCGTGCGCCTGTCGGAGATCGTCGGCTCCAAGATCTACAACGACAACGCCTCGAGCCTGACGATCGCGCTGGGCAAGGACATCGCGGGCAAGCCGATGATCGCCGACCTCGCCAAGATGCCCCACCTGCTCGTGGCCGGCACCACCGGTTCGGGCAAGTCGGTCGGCATCAACGCGACCATTTTGTCGCTGCTATATAAGAGCGACCCGGCCGACGTGCGCCTGATCCTGATCGACCCGAAAATGCTCGAAATGTCGGTCTACGAGGGCATTCCCCACCTGCTGGCGCCGGTCGTGACCGACATGCGCCAGGCCGGCCACGCGCTGAACTGGGCGGTTAACGAGATGGAACGCCGCTACAAGCTCATGAGTAAGCTCGGGGTGCGCAACCTGGCCGGCTACAACGCGAAAATCGCCGAAGCCGCCAAGCGCGAGGAGCACATCCCGAATCCGTTCAGCCTCACGCCGGACTCGCCCGAGCCACTCGAGAAGCTGCCGACGATCGTCATCATCATCGACGAACTGGCCGACCTGATGATGGTCGTCGGCAAAAAAGTCGAGGAGCTGATCGCCCGCATCGCACAAAAGGCGCGCGCCGCGGGCCTGCACCTGATTTTGGCGACGCAGCGGCCGTCGGTCGACGTCATCACCGGCCTGATCAAGGCCAACATCCCGACCCGGATCGCGTTCCAGGTCTCGTCGAAGATTGACTCGCGTACCATTCTTGACCAGATGGGCGCCGAAGCGCTGCTGGGCATGGGCGACATGTTGTACATGCCGCCGGGCACAGGTTTGCCCGTGCGCGTGCACGGCGCTTTCGTATCGGACGAGGAAGTTCACCGTGTTGTGAAATACTTACACACATTGGGCGAGCCGAATTACATCGACGGCATCCTCGACGGCGGCACGCTCGAAGGCGAAGGCGCCGCCGAGGGTGGCGCGCCGGCAGGCGAGGGTGGCGGCGAGGCCGACGCCCTGTACGACCAGGCGGTCGCGGTGGTGCTCAAGAACCGGCGCGCCTCGATCTCGCTCGTGCAGCGTCACTTGCGCATCGGCTACAACCGGGCCGCGCGCCTGCTCGAACAGATGGAAAACAGTGGCGTGGTTTCGCCAATGCAATCGAACGGCAACCGCGACATCCTGGTGCCGATTGCCAACGCAGAATAAACGACATTAATTTAAGGAATCACATGCGCTTCACAATGACTAAAACGCTGGGCTTGTTCATGGCCGCGGGCTTGCTGGCGTTCTCCGGCATGGCGCAGGCCACCGCGCTCGACCAGTTCAAGACCTTCGTGGCCAGCACCAAGGCCGCGCGCGGCGAGTTCGTCCAGACCCAGGTGCGCAAGACGCCGACGAGCAAGGTGGCCGCGCCGGCCAGCGGGACCTTCCTGTTCGCGCGCCCGGGCAAGTTCATCTGGTCGTACGTCAAGCCCTACGAGCAGGTACTGCAGGCCGACGGCGACAAGCTGTATATTTTCGACAAGGACTTGAACCAGGTGACAGTCAAGAAGCTCGGCGACGCGCTCGGCTCGTCGCCGGCCGCGATCCTGTTCGGCAGCAACGACCTCGACAAGAATTTCACGCTCAGCGAAGCGGGCACGCGCGACGGCCTCGAATGGCTCAAGGCGGTGCCAAAGGCGAAAGACAGCACCTTCGCCCAGATCAGCATCGGCCTGCGCAACGGTCAGCCCGAGGCGATGGAACTCAACGATGCGTTCGGCCAGGCGTCGCTGCTGACGTTTAAGAAGTTTGAAAAGAATCCGCCGCTAGCCGTGCAGCAATTCAAATTCGTCATGCCCAAGGGCGCGGATGTATTTGAAAACTAGGCGCGCAACTTAGGCGCCCAGGAAGTCGGCCATCAGGGTCGATGCGCGGCGCAGGCGGCGCGACAATTTGCGCGCCAGGCAGGCCATGAAGCGGTAGGCAAGGTCGGGGTGATCCTTGGCAAATTTGTCCATATTGGTCGCCGTTAAAGTCAACAGCTCGCAATCGGTCTCGGCGATGCAGGTCGCCGAGCGCGTCGCATGGTCGATCATGGCCATTTCGCCAATGATTTGTCCACGCAATTCGTGCGCCATCAACTGGCAGCCATGCTCGTAGCCTTTGAGGATAGAGGTGCTGCCGCTGATGAGGATGTACAACTCCTTGCCAGTGTCGCCTTCCCGGAAAATCACTTCGTCGGCCGACTTCGCCTCTAGTTGCAGGTAGGGGGCGAAATGCTCCAGCTCAGGATAGGTGAACTCCTGGAACAGGTCGAGCTCATCAAGTATTTCGGCGATCTTCATCTCTATTCCTTCTCCGCACGCTCGGATCGAAACGCGCTAATGTGTCAACGAGGATAGCACTAAAGTTGCCGTGGGAACAGAATTCGCGACGCTGTATTTGGGGCTCCGGCGGCGCCGGGGCGGGAACTGTGCACGTTCGCCAACGGTCATATCTTGAACCACTTGTGTCTGCATGCGCTAGACTATGCGCTCTCGTCTTTTTGCTTATCGGTTGCCAATGACACCACGCCAATGTTGCGCGATTTCTTCGCTTGCCTTGCCCGCGATCGGGAGGGTTTGCCGTGGATGATTTGTTCAAAAGCGCACCGCGGGCGCCGCTGGCCGAGGCCTTGCGCCCGGCCACCATCGACGAAGTCATCGGCCAGAGCCATTTGCTGGGTCCGGGCAAGCCGCTCAACCTCGTGTTCCGCTCGGGCCGGCCCCATTCGATGATCTTGTGGGGGCCGCCGGGCGTGGGCAAAACCACGCTCGCGCGCCTCACGGCCAACGCCTTCGGCTGTGAATTCATCGCCTTGTCGGCGGTCTTGTCCGGCGTTAAAGACATCCGCGCCGGCATCGAACAGGCCGAGCATTTCCTGGCCAGCGGCAAGCACACGATCCTGTTCATCGACGAGATCCACCGCTTCAACAAATCGCAGCAGGACGCCTTGCTGCCGTTCGTCGAATCGGGCCTGGTCACCCTGATCGGCGCGACCACCGAAAACCCCTCGTTCGAGGTCAACTCGGCGCTGCTGTCGCGCGCGCAGGTGTACGTGCTCAAGGCGCTGACCGACGCCGAAATGCTGCTCTTGCTCAAACGTGCGCAGGACTACGGCCTCGGCGGGCTCGCGTTCGACGACGTCGCCGTCGCCACGCTGATCGGCTATGCCGACGGCGACGCGCGGCGCTTCCTGAACCTGCTCGAGCAAACCCGCACCTCGGCCGAGACCTCGGGCATCACGGCCATCACGGGCGAGTTCGTCGACAACGCGCTCACGCTCAATTCGCGCCGCTTCGACAAGGGCGGCGACAATTTCTACGACCAGATATCGGCGCTGCACAAGTCGGTGCGCGGCTCGCATCCCGACGCCGCCCTGTACTGGCTGTGCCGCATGCTCGACGGCGGGGCCGACCCGCAATACCTGATGCGCCGCATCGTGCGCATGGCCTGGGAAGACATCGGCATCGCCGACCCGCGCGCGATCCAGATCGCCAACGAGGCGGCCGCGACCTACGAGCGGCTCGGCTCGCCCGAGGGCGAACTTGCGCTGGGTCAGGCCGTCATCTACCTCGCGATCGCCGCCAAGAGCAATGCCGGCTACAACGCCTACAACCGGGCCGTCGCGTTCGTTAAAAAAGACAAGTCGCGCGAGGTTCCGGTACACCTGCGCAACGCCCCGACCAAGCTCATGAAAGAGCTCGGCTACGGCCACGAATACCGCTACGCGCACGACGAGCCGAACGCCTACGCCGCCGGCGAGACCTACCTGCCCGAGGGCATGGCCGAACCGCGCTGGTACGAACCGGTGCCGCGCGGGATCGAATCGAAGATCGCCGAGAAACTCGCCTGGCTGCGCGCCCTCGACAGCGACGCGCGCGGGTAGGGCGGCGCCTGACAAATCTCGCGGAGAATGGTGTCCGGCTTGGTACAATTGCGGTTTCGACATACCGGCAATCCTCCTCCCATGATAGACATCCAACTTCTCCGTAAAGATATCGCCACCGTTGCGGCCCGCCTCTCCAGCCGCAAGTTCGAGCTCGACGTCGCAGGTTTCAGTGCGCTCGAAGCCGAGCGCAAGGCGATTCAAACCCGCACCGAAGAACTGCAAAGCAAGCGCAACTCGCTGTCGAAGCAAATCGGCATGCTCAAGGGTAAGGGCGAAGACACGACGGCGCTGATGACGGAAGTGGGCGGCCTCGGCGAGGCACTCAAGAGCAACGAAAGCGCGCTCGGCGAAGTGCAGCTCAAGCTTGCCGCCTTCATGGAATCGCTGCCGAACCTGCCGCACGAATCCGTGCCCGCAGGTATCGACGAAACAGGCAACGTCGAAGTGCGCAAGATCGGCATGCCGCGCAGCTTCGACTTCGAGGTGCGCGATCATGTGGACGTCGGCGGCGGGCTCGGACTCGACTTTGACGTCGCCGCCAAAATCACGGGCGCGCGCTTTTCGGTCATGAAGGGCGGCATCGCGCGCCTGCACCGCGCACTGGCCCAGTACATGCTCGACACCCACACGGGCGAGCACGGCTACACCGAATGCTACACACCGTACATCGTCAACGCCGATTCGCTGCGCGGCACTGGCCAGCTGCCCAAGTTTGAAGCGGACCTATTCGCCGTCAAGAAGGGCGGCCAGGACGGCGAGGGCGGCGCACTGTACCTGATCCCGACCTCCGAAGTGTCGCTGACCAACATCGTGCGCGACGAAATCATCGCCGTCGACGCCTTGCCGATCAAAATGACGGCGCACACGCCATGCTTCCGCTCGGAAGCGGGCAGCGCCGGACGCGACACGCGCGGCATGATCCGCCAGCACCAGTTCGACAAGGTCGAGTTGGTGCAAGTGGTCCATCCCGACAATTCGTACGCGACGCTCGAAGAGATGGTCGGGCACGCCGAGACCATCCTCAAAACGCTCGGCTTGCCGTACCGCGTGATGGCGCTGTGCACGGGCGATATGGGCTTTAGCGCAAGCAAGACCTACGACCTCGAAGTGTGGCTGCCGGCCCAAAACACCTACCGCGAAATCTCCTCGCTGTCGAACTGCGAAGCGTTCCAGGCGCGCCGCATGCAGACGCGCTTCCGCAACGCGCAAGGCAAGCCCGAGTTGTTGCATACGCTTAATGGTTCGGGCCTCGCGGTCGGCCGCACGCTGGTCGCCGTGCTCGAGAACTACCAGCAGGCCGACGGCAGCGTCGAGATCCCCGCAGTGCTGCGCCCGTACATGGGCGGCCTCGAGCGCCTGAGCCCGGCGAAGGGCTGATAGGCAACAAGGAAGGGGCACATTGATGTATGCCAAAAAAATTAGGTGAAACCCACTTTTGGCCCTTCCGTTTTCCTACAGGCCTGCTATAATCTCGCTTCGCTTGCAAGGCACCGTAAGCGCGACAGACCGATTCAGGAAAGGTGGCAGAGTGGTCGAATGCACCGGACTCGAAATCCGGCGTAGGATTATGTCCTACCGTGAGTTCGAATCTCACCCTTTCCGCCAGTAGTAAGAAAAAAGCTCCCTCACGGGAGCTTTTTTTTTGCCTCCTCAAAGGGGGAGTATCAAAAGTGACGTCCACCAGGTTCCGCCGGACAACGCTAGAATCCAGATTCGGAACATGGGTACAAACGTGGGTACGATATGGCGCTGAAGATGCACAAGCTGTCGGCTTTGGGCGTTGGCAGGATCAGCAAGCCGGGGCATTACGGCGACGGTATGGGGCTGTGGCTGCAAGTGTCGAAGTCTGTAACCAAAAGCTGGGTATCCCGGTACAGCCTGAATCATCGAGCTCGTAAAATGGGGCTCGGTTCCGTGCTCACGGTGAGCCCTTCTGCCGCACGGGAGAGGGCTAAGGAATGCCGCGCGGTACTGCTGGAGGGGCACGACCGCCTCGACAAGCGCGACGCCCAGAGCACGGCCGACAAGCTCGTCTTGGCGAAGGCCATTTCGTTCGATAAGTGTGCCGCGGCCTACATTGCAGCGCACAAGGGCAGCTGGAAAAATGCGAAACATGCCAGCCAATGGGCGAACACTCTGGCCACCTACGCGACGCCGCTGAGGATCTTTGCCGGTCGCCGAGGTTGTCACCGACGTGAGCCTGGCGGTTGTTTACGCCGCCTTGTCGTCTATCGTCTGGTAAAAATTCCGAAGAATAACAAGACGATTATCATCGTGAGAAAAGCCACCATCACGCCAATACCCATTGAGGCCATTGGACCGTAATCAAATTTTTTCACCGCTATTACCGCTGATCCCACGCCCGAACCCCAGAAGGAACAGTTGACAACGAGGTCTTGAAATGTCATTTTCTTTCTCCGTGACGTACTCGGTTATCCCGGTTAGCACTCAAGCACTGCAAAGTCCCATCGATCAGACTTCCAACTAGGTAGGTAAATAAGGGCGATAGCCACTACCAAACCCGCCAGAGAATGAGGCCGAGCAAAACGACGATAATCCGTCCAACAAATTTTAGACCGGAAATTCCATACCTGAGATGAACCTCGATTTCCTCGATAGCCATGATCGCGATTTCCGGGTATCGTTTTGCTAATGCTTATTCATACTTCAGTTCATCGGGATCGTCTGTCAGTGCAAACCTCGGCGGTTGAGTAACGATCCGTTTTCAAACAATTTTTATGCTTTGATTATATTGCCAAAATATAACACGCCTTAACCGCCTTAACCGTCCGTCACTCTCGAACTGATGCCGTGAAGCTGCATATCTTTTGTGCCATCTCGATATTTTAGAACCTGCCCAACAGCCTCTCTCGCCGACTTTATTCCTAACGACCCGCAGGATGCGCGTTAAAAGTCAAGGGAACGATTCGCTTTCCCAAGGTGTGGACAGCCAGGTGAGCGTAGCGCTTGGGGGTGCGCGCGTTATTGTGGCCGAAGATGGCGCCGACCGTGTACGGGGCGACCTTGTTGTTGATCAGCTTACCGGCGGTGCTGTAGCGCAAGACGTGCAGCGTCAGGTGCTGGAAGCCGGTGGCGTCCATCGCGCTGCGGATCAGCTTCTGCAAAGAGTCGCGGCCTTTTTGGAAGGGAAGCTGCTAGGGCAGCACGCGCACCCGGGGATGAGTCGGCGCGATCCAGTCCTCGCCGTTTTTCGTGTCGCGCAGCTGGAGGTGTATCAGCCGTTTGAGCAAGCGGCCTGTTCGCATAAGCGCTTGAGATCACTTGTCACTAGTTTTTGGATGCCACTGAAGTTGACGGCACACAGCAGTGAAACAAAGGCCGGCATAAGACGCTGGCCTTGACTTGAGTCGCTGATTACAGTGCCTGGACAGCTCTCCGTGGCAGCAAGCCGCGGAGAGCAAAGGCAAAGAGTTCAAGCTCTCAAGCGAGGCCAGCGCTTAGAACTTGTACGTCACACCGACGTTAAAGCTCTTGCCATATTTGCGCTCGATGGTAATCAGGCTTGGATCGACCATGTATTCCTGGAACGGCGCGTTGGTCAGATTGTTTGCCTGCAAGAAGACCGAAAGTCCTTTCAGATAGCCACTCTGGAATTCATACGAACCCTGTACGTCCGCAATCGTTTCCTTGTTGATGTTGGTGAACTGCGGGTCGCCGCGGTAGTCCAGAATCTGGCCCACGTACGTCGACCGGCTGCGAATGGCGTACGACACCTGGAACCCCTTGTTTTCGTAGTACAGACGCACGCTGGCGACGTTCTTCGACAAGCCCGGCAGGGCAAGGGTCTGCACGGCGTTAACAAACACCGGACTATTGTTCTGGGTGATAAAGCCCGACGTTGGCAGCGATACCGAGCTGGTGGTGTACGAGTAGTTCAGGTTGGCGCCAAAGCCGTCAAGGTACTTGGTCATCAGGTTGAATGGCAAACTGGCCGCCAGTTCAATCCCCTTGAGCGAACCGCCGTCGCTGTTGACCGGCTGGGTGGCCGCGCCGAGCGTGCTGTTTTTGTACGGACCCGAGGCGGGCAAGGGCGTGGTAGGGCTGACGTAATTTTTGAAGTCGAACGGCTGCGACAAATTGATGACGTAGTTGTCGATCTTCTTGTAAAAGAACGCGGCGCTGATAATGCCTTTTTTGCCGAAATACTGCTCGAACGACAGGTCCAGGGATTTTGCTTCATACGGACGCAGCTTGGGGTTGCCGACGAAGCCCGTCAGACGTTGTGGCGGAATGATCCCGGTGACCGGATCGGGCGCGCTGATGGCTGGCAGGTTGAACGACACGCTGTCGCGCATATTGTCCATGTTGGGACGCGAGAGCTGCTTGCCGGCGCCGAAGCGCATCATCCGGTCGTTGCCCAGTTCAAACGCCAGATTCAGGCTAGGCAGCAGTTTGACGTACGAATCGGAAATCGTCTCGAAGTTGTATTTGCACGTGGCAACCGTAATGCCCGTGCACTGCGACTGATCGACCGTGTTGCCAGAGGCGCTTTGTTTGGTGTCGACCACCTGTACACCGACATTGCCGGTATATGGCAGGCCGAGCAGTTTCCCATCCAGGTCGGCCGACGCGTACGCGGTGGTGACCTTCTCGGTGACGACCCAGTCGCGCGAGAGCACGGTCGGGTCGACCCAGCGTTCCTGGTTGTAAATGGTGCCCAGCGAGCCGCTCGGATCCCACTTCGCGACCTTGATGCCAACGGGACCGGCGATGGCGGTGGCGGTGCCCGGCATGGTCGCGGCGGCATAGCCATCGGCGCCGATGATGGCCAGACGGCCTTCGCCTTCGCCCAGACGCGATTTTTCGCGCTTGGAGAAATTGATGCCCGCATGCGCACTGACGACCGGTCCCCAGCTCAGATCGCGGGTGCCGGCCAGGCGCAGGCTGTCGACTTTGTCGCGGATATTCAACATGGCGGCATAGCCCGCCTGTGGCGTGGCCGGTCCGCCGCCCCAGCCGTTCATGTCGGTCAGCTTGAAGATCGAGCGGTCGGTGTAATCAAGGCTGGTGCTGTATTTGACAGCGCCAAAATTGGTGCCGTCAAAACCGGTGTAGGAGATCTTGCCCAGCTGGGAGTTCGGGATGTTGCCCGGCTGTCCAGCCGTGGTCTCGTAGTTCTCCGAATGGCGCTTTCCGACCGAGTGCGACAGATCAGCCTGCAGACGCCAGTCGTCCAGCTTCAATTCGGTGTTCCAGCCAATGGAGGTGAATTTATCCTTGCTGGTGAACAGGTTGTTGCGGATGTCGCCCTTGTAGTTGTCGAAGGTGCCGGCGGTGGCGACGCCGTTGACGATGGTGGCGTTGGTCAGCGTGCCGTTTGGATCGTAGATGCCGGCGCCGAACGGGATCGCCCCTTCCAGGCCGACGTAGCTGGTATTCTCGGCGCCCGACGAGTAGAACATGTCGAGGGTGGTTTTGAATTTCGCGTTTGGACGGAATTGCAGCGTCGCCGTGGCGCTGTCGCGGTCATTGTGCGAGTGCTTGGTGTCCGACTTGAAACCGCCCGGCACTTTGACATCTTGGCCGTTGTAAGGCACGGTCGGGGTCCAGCCGCCCCAGCTGTCGAATTGCAGTTCTTCACCGTTATCCTGCTTGAACGAGGTAACGCCCAAGGACAGGCCGATGGTGCGGTTGGCAAACTGGTCGACGTAGGACAAGGTCTTGCGTTTGCCGCTGCCTTCCTCGCCGCCCGAATCGATGGCCAGGCGTTCCTTGCGGAAGCCAACAGCGACGACGCGTTTCTCGAACTCCAGCGGACGCACGGTGCGCAGGTCGATGGTCGAGGCCATTCCCTGGCCCAGCAAGGTGGCTTCCGGGGTTTTGTAGACCAGCACCGCGCCGGTCAGCTCGGCCGGGAACAGATCGAATTCCGGGTTGCGGGCGTCGCCGGTGGAAGCTTGCTCGCGGCCATTTAGCAGCGAACCATTAAACTGGGACGACAGGCCGCGCACGCTCACCGCGGTGGCGCGCCCCGTGATTTTGTCGCGTTGCGACGTCACGCCGGGCAGGCGCGAGATCGATTCGGCGACGGTGCTGTCGGGCAGCTTGCCGATATCTTCCGCCGAGATCGCCTCGATGATGGAGGTGGCGTTCTTTTTGATCGAGATGGCCGCTTCGATACCGCTGCGGATCCCGGTCACCCTCACGGTGGTGACGGCGGGGGTGGCCGCCACGGTGTCCACCGGGGCGGCGGCGTCCTGCGCCATGGCTGCGCCACTGAGGCTCACCAGTATTGCGCAGGCCAGTGCCACTGGGGTAGGACGAAATTCAGATGCGCGCACAGGCGTTCCAAGCATATTTTTGTTCACTTCGTGTCTCCGTTGGTTGTAGTAATACTAAATTTTTTTGCGAAAGTTGCACGGCGAGGTGCGAGTGCTGGCGCGTTCGCTTTCGCTTTCGCTTTCGCTCGACCGCGACCAGTCGGAAGTGATATTACGTCGGCTCAGTGGCGAAAAAACCGTGCCCTGCCGGTCATCGCCAAAACGAAAAGGTAACCTTAATGCAGCGGGGGCCAACTGTTGTGTCCTAGCGACAATGACAATCTGCTTGGAGTTTGGCTACAAAAAATGGATGCGATTTCGCGCCAGTGTCGTGAAGGCACCGGCCTGACCCTGGTGCAAGCATTACGCGCCAAGGCAACAAGCGCGCCGAGGGTGAAGTTCCAGCGCGCTGCAATTGGAATCGGGCAGTGGCCTTGGCCTTGCCATCGCGCGTGCTGCGCGCCGCAACCGGCCACGAACGCCTTGGGTGTCGGTCCCACGGCATTGGTCTGTGCGTGAGCGTTGAATTTTTGTAGCAATACTTCCCGCCTGCTGTCGCCAAAAAAAGTACAAATCTTTTGCTGTCTTAAGCTTGTCTTTTCAATTGGGCGATTGTTCACATCGCCAGTTTCAAAGGCGTCATTGCACCAGTAGTATTGCCCCAAGATTTTCCACGTCTCCCTTACCCCTTCGCCGGCGCAAGCCGGTGGCGGGGTCTTTTCGTCACACATTACGCAGAGCCACTCACTATGAATTGCAACCCTATCCGCGCCATTTGGCGAAGCTGCCTCGCCTTGTTCCTTGCGCTGAGCTTCGCCACTGCCCAGGCCGCGCCGTTCCCGCATGCGGAGTGGAGCAAGAACGCGAGCATTTACCAAATCAATACGCGCCAGTTCACGCCGGAAGGCACGCTGCGCGCGGCGGAGCGCCAATTGCCGCGCCTGAAGGAGCTGGGCACCACGATCATCTGGCTCATGCCGATTCACCCGATCGGCAAGGAACATCGCAAGGGCGAACTGGGTAGCCCGTATGCGGTCCAGGATTATTTCGCCGTCAATCCCGAACTGGGCACCATGGCCGACTTCAAGCAGTTCGTCACCACGGCGCACCGGCTCGGCCTGCATGTGATCCTCGACTGGGTGGGCAACCACACGGCTTGGGACAACGTGATTCGCAAGGATCACCCGGATTGGTACCTCAAAAACCGCAAGGGCCAGCCACGCCCGACCCCGTGGTTCGACTGGGACGACATTATCGAACTCGACTACAACTCGCCTGGCTTGCGCGCCTACATGACGCGCGCGCTGCGCTTCTGGGTCAAGGAAACGGGCGTCGATGGCTACCGCTTCGACGCCGCCGGCTTCGTGCCGCAAGACTATTGGGACGAAGTGGCCGCCGATCTGCGCACCATCAAGCCGGTTTTCCTGCTGGCCGAGTGGGAAAGCCGCGACATGCACACGCGCGCCTTCGACGCCAGCTATGCCTGGTCGTGGTGGGACGCAATGCGCAACATCGCCGCCGGCAAGGCCGATGCCACCTCGCTCTACAGCTATTACGCCTGGAACGAGAAGTTCTATCCAAAGGACGCCTACCGCCTCCTGTACGTGAGCAATCACGACAAAAACGCATGGGAAGGAACCGAATTGGAGACCTTTGGCCCGGCGCTCGATGCGGCCATCGTATTTTCGGTCGTCAGCGATGGTATCCCGATGATTTACAACGGCCAGGAAGCCGGCAACGAGCGTCGCCTGAAATTTTTCGAGCGCGATCCGATCGTCTGGAAGTCGGCGCCGCACGAGACCTTGTACAAAACCCTGTTTGCCCTCAAGACGGTCAACACCGCGCTCTGGAACGGCCGCTGGGGCGCAACCATGGAGCAGGTCGTCAACAGCGCCCCGCAACAGATATTCAGTTTTGTGCGCCAGAACAGCAAGGACAAAGTCTTTGCCGTGTTTAACCTGTCCGCCAAGGCGCAGCAAGTGACCTTTACGGGCGACTTGCAGCACGGCGCCTACCGCGAATTCGGCACCGGCGCCGCCGTCACGCTAGACCAGAATAGCAAGCTGGACATGGCTCCCTGGTCCTATAAAGTCTATCTGAAGGCACCATAAAAAATATCCCTGATCGCTTCGCTGCTGGCCGGCGCGGCTGTCGCGGCGTCGATGCCCGCCGTCGGCGCGCAGCTGCAACGCGCCATCGAACAAACTTCAATTGTGCGCGACGGCCAGGCCTGGTACCAGCTGGATTAGGGCCCGGCGGCGGCGCTGCTGGCGCCATCGAAGCTCGGCCTGGTGTTCGCCGGCGAGTCGCTCGCCAGAGTCATTCCGTTCCCGGATGAGTAACAGCTCACTATTCGTTTCTGTATAGCTCGATAGGCGGTCATTCAGAAATGAATGGTGACGGCGCCGGTTCAATCGGGCTGAGCGAGTGTCTTTGAACGCCCAATCGGCCATCAGGTCGCGCCGCCTGTCGGATAAGTCGGAACGTCGCTAAGGCGCCGTCACGTTGCCTTCCAAGGCCATCCCGCGCACTTCGGCAGCTTGGTCGGTCTCTGATGCGCGCGAACTGGAGAAAGATGTTTTGTCCTAGCAGCCTGTCGGGCTTGACGTGTAATCGAGACCGGATCGTCGGCGTCTCGG
>JAZKIN010000091.1:0-74738 GCA_040384885.1 Pseudomonadota bacterium
TTTCGCGATTTCTGCTATATCAAGCGGCTCAATTTGAGTTTTGCGACACCCTCATGCGCGAGGACGATGTTGGTTTATGATTTTGAAGTTTTCCTCGATACGATTTCTGATTTTTGAGGCTTCGTGGACCGATTTCACAGCTAGCCCACTTCGGAATCCCTCATTGGGGAAGAGGAAATCAACAAGGACGACCAAGCCGGGACCGCCGACACGCTGAGCATCAATTACTTGACGAGAAAGATCTCGTACTTAAAAAGAGACGGCAAAAAGCGCCGGGAAGCTTCCACCCGGATGAAGCCGATGGAATTGATCGGGCTTCAAGGGTTTGACTGCTTGACGTATGAAGACAATATGACCGAACGCTATTTCTACACGAATCACAAGCTCTTTTACGAGCCTGTGAAATGAAACCTTAGCCAGTCGGCATGGCTGCGGATCGCTCATGCAGTTTGTCGGCCATCTGCGTGATGTCTTCGCTCAAGCTAAGCTGGTCGAGCCACGATTGCGGAATGGTCTCGACGCCATAAAACGCACCGGCGAGTTGCCCGACGATTGCACCGGTCGTATCGGCATCATCGCCGAGGTTCACCGCGCGCAAAACGGCTTCTTCGAAGGAATCGGTATTGAAGAAGCACCAGAGCGCCGCCTCCAGCGAAGCGACACAATAACCGCTGCCCCTTATGTCGCGCTCGGCCTTTTGAGTGAACGCGCCGCTGCTTAGCTCAACCAATTTTGGCTGGGTCGGACGGAAATGCACATTTTCAAATAGCTGCTCCTTGTCATGCCCGGCCAGCGCCGCCGAAATGAGCGCGGCAAACAACTGGCAGCATTCGACCGCCTCCGGTGCACCATGCGTTGTGCGCGAGCTGTCGGCCGCGTATTCGAGCACCAAGGGCATATCCGGATACGCAAACAGCACCGCCGGAACCAGCCGCATGAGCGAACCGTTACCGCCCGTCATGGGATCGGTCGAACCGCTGAACGGGTTGCCGTTCACCGAAAATTTCTCCAAAGCGGCGCTCACGGTCATACCGATATCGAAGCAATTTCCGGTCGAACTCATGTAGCCCCATTTCCACCAGTTCAAATAGCGAACCATCTGGTCGGCGGCGTCGAACGCCCCCTTCGTCAACAGACTCTCCGCAAGGCACAAGGCCATCGATGTGTCGTCGGTCCACTGGCCCGGCTTAAGCCCAAACGGGCCGCCGCCGACCATCTCGGTTACCGGCGCAAAGCTCCCACGCGCCGAGAACTCGACCGTCGTTCCGACCGCATCGCCACAAGCCAGGCCAAGCAGCGCGCCGCGGTAGCGATTTTTCAGGCTTGGCGTCATCATGCGTCTCCCGTCAACTTTAAGAAGTGGTCGAGGATGTAAAAATGGTCTTCGAAAAACTGCTCTTCCATCGATTGCAGTTGGTCGATCCGAGTCCATGTCGCAAGCGCGGCATCGTCCGCGCCTTCGATCGCCGGCAACTGCTCTGTCTTGAGGTCGAAGAAATGGGCGTGGGTGATGGTCCGGCCCCGCTGGCTACGGTTTGGATGGTCGAACACGGCGACATCGGCCAGTGCGTCCGCCAGGGTCGGCATCAACACCGCAAGTTGGGTCTCTTCGTTAAGTTCACGCATTGCAGCCTGCAGCAAGCGCTCCCCCTGCTCGACGAATCCGCCCGGCAGCGCCCATAAGCCTTTGCCGGGAAAGTCATTGCGACGGATCAGCAGGACGTAGCCCGCCGTCTTGACCACCGCATCGACCGTGGAAAAAATCGGCGGGTACGGCGCGGCGTGCCACGATTCTTTATACGCCTCGATGGCTTTATGCTCTTGCGCCATGGCTGAAAAATACGGCAGCACGCTCCAGGCTTTCAGGTATTGGCGTACCGCCGTCGGAACCAATGGCGCGATCACGCCGAGGGAAACCTCGAAGTCCTCGGCCTCGAACATGATGCGCCGGATCCGGGTCGCATCAATCTCGGCCTCGACTTTTACGCTGAGCGGTTCCCACTCAGGGAAATTATTCAGATAATAGCTCGAGGCATCCTTGAAAAAAGCGACCAAGGCCGTCTTCTTCGCGTCGGGCTTTAAGCGCTGTACGCCTGCGAGCACCTCGGCGGCCCAGCGCGTGTCGTTGTAGTAGTCGCGCACGGGAAGGTATTCGACGCGTTCGCGCTCCTCGTCGGACAAGCTGCTTCCGATCATCGCTGCGCGCTCCTCCCACGTAAATGGATTCTTGGCGCTGCGTGAGCGAAACGACGAACCAAGCACCACCACGAGCTGTGGCGCGCTGTCCAATGCCGCCTTCAGCAGCGCGGCGTGGCCATTGTGGAACGGCTGGAAGCGGCCGATAAGTACCGCGAGCTCGGCGCCTGCATCGTTAATCATGGATACCTTCTTTTATGTTGAGTATTTTGCCGTGATTGGCATTTGACGACCGCTGCCGAATGCGCGCGCGCGCACCCGGATGATCGGCGGCGCCTGGCGGCGCTTGTATTCATTTCGGGCGACCATGCCGAGGATGCGGTTGACCAGCGCCTTGCCCTCGTCCGTCTCGCTTAAACGACTGACGAATCGGCTCGCCGATTGCGCTTCGGGCGTCGGTAGACGGTTACCCTCGATATGCCATTTCAGAATTTCGTCGAGCACCTCGTAGGGCGGCAGGCTGTCGGTATCCTGCTGTCCCGGTGCCAATTCGGCCGATGGCGGCTTGCGCAATACCGCGTCGGGAATGATTTCGCGACCGGCGTTTTGATTGACGTGGTGCGACAGCGCATAGACCTCCGTTTTATACAAGTCGCCGAGCAAGCCCAAGCCGCCGTTGGTGTCGCCGTATAAGGTGCAATAACCGACCGAAATCTCGCTCTTGTTACCCGTCGTGATCAGCAAGGCGCCGAAGGCATTCGAGAACTCCATCAAGATGGTGCCGCGGATGCGTGCCTGCAGGTTCTCGAGCGGGAGCCCCTGCAAGGGCACGTCGAACGCTTCCCCGAAGCCGGCGCTGAATTGTTCGACCAAGGCACGGATCGGATGGGTGTAGAGTTTGATGCCGAGGTTATCGCACAGCGCCACGGAGTCCGATACCGAACCTTCGCTCGAAAAGGCCGAAGGCATCGTTATCGCAAATACGTTGTGGGGGCCGAGTGCTTCGACCGCAAGTGCCAGCGTCAATGCCGAATCGATGCCGCCCGAGGAGCCGACCACCACCGTTTGAAAATTACAGCGGCGCGCATAGTCCTGCAGCCCGAGGACGATCTGGCGCCGCGTGAATTCGACAACGGATAGACCGATCGGATCTGGCGTTGGCAGTGCACTGCCGTCGAGCGCCATGAAGCGCCCCGATTCGAAGCCGAGCACCTGGAAGTCTTCGGTAAAGCGGGCCGCCTCGAACGCGATGCCCTGTTCGGGCGACACCGCAAACGAGGCGCCATCGAACACCAGTTGATCCTGCCCGCCGACCTGGTTCACATACAGCAGCGGAAGTTTGCTGTGGGCGGCGGAGGCGCTGAATATCTCGTGCCGTTGCTTGCGCTTGCCAATGTCCGAAGGGCTCGCGTTGATACTCACGATCAGTTCCGGCGCGGCGTCGCGCAAGGCGTCGAATGGATTGACGAGGTAATCACGGCCCTGGTTGTTCCACGCATCTTCGCACACCATGAAGCCCACTTTATGGCCGGCCACATCGAGCACGCACGCGCCTTCCGGCCCGGGCTCAAAATGGCGACGCTCGTCAAAAATGCCATAGGTCGGCAGCAGTTGTTTGTAGTATTCCGCGACCACCTCGCCGTCGCAGATGGCGAGCAGCGCGTTGCGCAGGGCCTTGCCCGGCCCGCTCCCGTGGCGCACCGTGCCAATGACCGTCACCAGTGCGGGCAGCGCGCGCGAGGCGGCCAATACCTGGTTGAGCGCAGCATCGAGTTTTTGCAAAAAGGCGGCGTCTTCGAGCAGGTCGCCAGGATAGTAGCCGCACAAGGACAATTCGGAAAACACCGCCATGTCGGCGCCCCGCGCGCTGGCTTGCTGCATATGCCGGACCGTCATCGCGACATTGCCGGCAAAGTCGCCAACGGTGTAATTCAATTGGGCGATTGCGAGTTTTAACATTGCCATCTAGTACCTTAAGCGTGTCGTTTCACAGGATAGGATCGGGGAATCAAAGAGCTTGCCCGCCGATGACTGCGACAGCTTAGCAGTTTCAAAACGCGGACGCGCGCCGCTTGGCGCAGGTGGATTAATTGAAGCCGGATTTCCGCGGCTAGCCAACGCGCTTGGAACGGGGGCGTTGGATTAAACCCGATGCCGCCCTGCGCTCAGATTGAAAATCCAAGGTTCCGGTCGACCGCCTCGCGCTCGAACACCAAGTCGTCCTTGCGCCGTTTGGCGCCCCGCCCATGCGCCTTGCGCTGATGTTCGAACGCCTCGCGCACGCTGTCGCGCACGGCCTGGTCGTCCCAGGGCTTGGTGAAAAACCGGAATACCGAACCGTGGTTGATGGCCTCGATGACAGAATCGACCTGGGTGTACCCGGACAGGACAATCCGCACGGCGTTGGGATATTGCGCTTTAACCTTGGACAGAAAATCGGCGCCGTGCACCTGCGGCAGGCGCTGATCGACGATCATGACCTGCACCTGGTGGCTATCGAGTAAATCAAAGGCCTCGCCGGCGGTGCGCGCGCTCAATACCCGATAGTCGTCGGCACGGAACAGGCGGCGCAAGGAATTGATCACATTCGAATCGTTATCGACCAGGAGCAAAGTAGGCGCCTCGGTGCCACCCGCGCATTGCGCCGGATCACCGTCCGCGATTGCATCGGGCGCGTGCATCACCGGGCTGGACTGGAGCAGGATGCGCACGCGGTGCTGTAGCAGCGCGCAGTTGACCGGCTTGCACATGTAGTCGGTGGCGCCGGCGGCGAACGCGCCGTCGACCGTGGCGCCGTCATCGTGGCCCGTGAACATCAGCACGGGAATGCCCTGGCCCGCGTTGTGCAGGCGCAGGGCGCGGCACACTTCGACGCCGTCGGGCCCGGGCATGTCGATATCGAGCAGCACGATATCGGGGCGTACCGCTTCCAGCGCGGCAAGTCCCGATGTCCCGTCGCAAGCCTCGACCACCCGCAGGCCGATGCCCTCCAACACCTCACGCGCCACCTGCCGCATGAAACCGTCGTCGTCTATGATCAAGACAATTTTTTCGTGACGAACGCGTGCGTGCATTTCCATCCCGTGATCGTTCCAATGACAAATCACCCTGCCGGTGGCCGGGGCGCGATTCTATCGGATTCTATCGCCAACACTTAATTATGCTCGGATGCCAATTGCTTTTCAAGAAATATAGTTTCCGGTGCGACTTTAGTATGGCTTTAATACATCAAGTCGACGAGTGCTGCGGGTAGTTTGGCCAACACCCCCCGTGTATTGCCCAATCGATCAATACAGTATTCAGATTTATATGAACAACTGTACTCCTACTGTACTTTCAATTTACTCTAGGATGGGACATCGACGGCGCCCTCCTCAATGCGGCGCCCCGCAACTACGGGAGCTAGCTGATGCACAAACAGATAAGGGTAGAGGATTGCCATCCGGCGGCAAACGGGCTGAGCACGGAGGCACGCGGCATGCTGCTGGGGTTGGCGGGCGTGGCCATCTTCAGCCTCACGCTACCGTTCACCCGGCTCGCGGTGGCCGAACTGCCGCCGGTCTTTGTCGCGCTCGGGCGCGCGCTCGTCGCCGCCGTGCTGGCCGGCGCCTATCTCTGGTGGAAGCGCGCCCCCTTGCCGCCGCGCAGCGCGCTGCTGCCGCTCTCCATGGTGGCGATCGGCTGCGTGATCGGCTTTCCATGGCTCACGTCGGTCGCCTTGCGAACCCTGCCCGCCTCCCACGCGGCGGTTCTGGTGGGCATCCTGCCGCTGGCGACGGCGCTGTGCGCGGCCGTGCGCGGCCACGAAAAGCCCTCGTTCGGCTTCTGGCTCATGGCCCTGCTTGGTTCCGGCCTCGTGATCGGCTTTGCGCTGCAACAGAACGGCGGCGGTTTCCAGCCGGCCGACTTGCTGATGCTGGGCGCGGTCGCGCTGGCCGCGCTCGGCTACGCGGAGGGCGGGCGGCTATCGCGCAGCATGGGCGGCGAGCAAGTCATCAGCTGGGCCTTGTTGCTGGCGGCGCCGCTGCTGGCACCGCTGGTGCTGGGGCTGTCGTGGCCGGACCGCGCGGCGATCGCAAACGCCAGCTGGGCGGCGTGGGGCAGCTTCGCCTACGTCGCCATGTTCTCGATGTTCATCGGCTTCTTTTTCTGGTACCGAGGCCTCGCGCTCGGCGGCATTGCCCGCGTTGGCCAAGTACAACTGGTGCAACCCTTCTTGACACTGGCCGGCGCCGCCGTGATCCTGGGCGAACAGCTGACCCTGCTCAACGCCATCTTCGCCGGCGCCGTGATCGCCGTGGTGGCGGCAGGACGCACGATGCAAGTGCGCCGCTAGCGTGCGCCACGATCAAAACGCAAGCCCCGCGAAAACATTTCTTTTCAACCGGGGTCAGACCCGGGTCTGACCCCGCTTGCGAAACCAAGCAACATTTTGTAACCGGGGTCTGACCCCAGTTTCGAAACTAAGTTTCCGCTAAACAAACTTGCGCGGCGCGTAGCCCCAGGATCTCGGTGGTTTGGCAACTTTGCGGCGAAAAGTGACGATATCGGGGTCAGACCCCGGTTAAGGAATTAAAGCGCGACTTGGTTGCTTGGCGGGCTTGCGGCACCGTAGTGCTCGGCATAGGGCGTGCCTATGGGCATGTGCATGATTTGAATGGGCAGGCACATCGGCACGACGTACAATACTGGCTTATTTATATAATTCTGGAATCCTCATGACTGTCAACGAAAAACTCGCCGCGCTTAACATCACCCTCAACGCGCCAGCCGCTCCGGCCGCCGCCTATGTCATGTATGTTCAGACGGGCAAGCTCGTATTCATCTCGGGCCACCTCGCCAAGGATGCCAACGGCGGTATCGTCGTCGGCCAACTCGGCAAGAACGTGACGACCGAGCAGGGCCAGGCCGCCGCGCGCGGCATTGCCATCGATCTCATCGGCACCCTGCGCGAAGCCTGTGGCGGCGACCTCGAGCGCGTCAAGCGCATCGTCAAGGTCATGAGCCTGGTTAATTCGACACCCGATTTCACGGAGCAGCATCTGGTCACCAATGGCTGCTCGGAACTGCTCGGCGAGGTCTTCGGCGATGCCGGCAAGCACGCGCGCTCGGCCTTCGGCGTGGCGCAGATTCCACGCGGCGCCTGCGTCGAAATCGAAATGATCGTCGAACTGGCCGACTAATTCGCCGCCCCCGATCGCACCGACCCGGGCGGCGCTTACCCAGTGCCGCCCTTTCCGGGCACCCTACCCGGCGTGCCCTATAATTGGCCAAGCACCCGACGCGGCCCCATCCCTAGTGAGACCAGCATGAAAATTGAGAATCCAAATCCGATCCAGTGGCAGTTTTCGGAGCGCGCCAGCCAGCTGCAAAGCTCGTTCATCCGCGAAATCCTGAAGATCACCCAGCGTCCCGACATCATCTCCTTCGCCGGCGGCCTGCCTTCGCCCGCCACCTTCCCGGTCGACGAGATGAAGGCCGCCTTCGACAAGGTGCTGTCCGAAAACGGCAAAGTGGCCCTCCAATACGGTCCGACCGACGGCTACGCGCCACTGCGCGAATGGGTCGCCAATTCGCTGTCCACGCCGGGCTGCACCATCGCCCCCGAGCAAGTGCTGATGACCTCGGGCTCGCAGCAAGCGCTCGACCTGCTCGGCAAAGTGCTCATCGACGAAGGCAGCCGCGTGCTCGTCGAAACCCCGAGCTACCTTGGCGCTCTGCAAGCGTTCTCGGTGTACCGCCCCGAATTCAAGTCCGTCTCCACCGACGAGCACGGCCTGGTGCCGTCGTCGATCGCGGCGGTCGCCGACGGCGCGCGCCTGCTGTACGCGCTGCCCAACTTCCAGAACCCGACCGGCCGCAGCCTGTCGGTCGAGCGCCGCATCGAGCTCGTCGAGACCTGCGCGCGCCTCGGCCTGCCGCTGATCGAGGACGATCCCTACGGTTCCCTGAGCTACAACGGCGCGCCGTTCCCGAAGATGCTCAATATGAACCCGGACGGGGTCATCTACATGGGCTCGTTCTCGAAGGTGCTCACGCCGGGCATCCGCCTCGGCTACGTGGTGGCGCCGCTGCCGCTGGTGCGCCGCCTCGAGCTGGCCAAGCAGGCCGCCGACTTGCACACCGCCCAGCTGACCCAGATGGTCGTCCACGAGGTCATCAAGGACGGCTTCCTCGAGCGCCACATTCCCAAGATCCGCACGCTGTATGGCAACCAATGCCAGGTCATGCTCGATTCGATGGCCGAGCATTTCCCGAAATCGGTCAGCTGGACAAAACCTGAGGGCGGCATGTTCATCTGGGTCACGCTGCCCAAGCAGATCGACGCGATGCAATTGCTCGATCAGGCCATCGCGGCCAAGGTCGCCTTCGTTCCGGGCGCGCCGTTCTATGCCAACGAGCCCGAGACCAACACCTTGCGTTTGTCGTTCGTGACGGTGTCGCCGGAGCGCATCCGCGAAGGCGTCGCCATCCTCGGCAAGCTGATCGCCGCCCAGCTGTAATCGCGGTTGTAGTCGCAGTTATAAAACAGCAGTCGTAAAAGCAAAAGCGCCGTCACCGCCCCAAGGGCCGCGACGGCGCGGTCACTTAAACATTATTGAATAGCAGCGGCTGCCACTATTCAATAATGCATACCTCCGCTACAGCCCCTTCACGCGGCAAGCGATCAGCAGCAAGCCAAAGCCGACGATCCAAGACCATGTTGCATACGGCTCCGGGATGCGCACGATGTGGAATTGCGCCAGCAGCGCGACGATGAACAGCACGAGCGAGATGATCCACACGACATTGGTTGGGGCACTTCCGCCTGAATTGCGCATATTGTTTTCCTTTTATTGTCATCAATTCGGGCGGTCGCCCCAACTGTTACTACCTGCCGGCATCACACCGCGCACTTACCCGCTTACATTACTTAACTGCCGCGCGCCGGTACGCGTCGTCGAACGTCACGTTGTGTCCGCCGCAATGGCCGTTGTCGCCGCTCACACGCAGCGCGTCGGCCGAAAAGCTGATCGTCAGCTTGCAACTGTACTCATCATCCCCATCGCGATACTGCAACACGTTCTTGTCGAGCCTGGCAACGCCGTTGATCTCGCCGACGTGGACATTGTCCGGATTGATGCCATACCAGAGCGCGCTCCCCACCAGCCGCACGCGGCCGTTAAGCAGCGCGAACACCTCGATCGTGCCGGTCTTGTCGACCTTGTTTTCGTACTGGCGGTCGTAGCGTCCGGACACCCCGCCGCCCGCCGCCACCGCCTGCCGGTGCTCGCGCAATTCGGTGATCTGGTCTGCGTAGGCGCGTTTCAGGCAGGCGGCGTCGGCGCAGTTGTCGCGGACCGCGACTAGCCATTGCTTTTGCCAGCCTTTGAGCGCGGCCTTGTGCCTGGCCGCGGCCAAGGTGTCGCGGTAGGCCAGCGCCAGCTCGCCGTCGAGCTGCGAGACGGCCGGGTCGGCGCAGATGCGTTTCTCGGTGTCGCTGCGCGCCTTGGCGCAATCGAAGCTGGCGGCCTGCGCCAACCCGCCGGCGAGCAACAACAGCAGTGCGGGCGCGTGCTGGCGGCCGAAGCGGAACGGATTCATTGTTTTCTTAGCCTGTTGGCAATTATGTGACTTGACTTTACCACGCTGTCGCCTTCCCAAGCCGCGAATTGTTGTTTGTATGCACTACCGTGACACGCGTCGCACGCTAGCGCGCCGGCCCCTCAAAAGGTTAAATTTTGATATGCTGCGTTGATCTAGCGCAAACATCGCCGATTGAAAAGCATGCTTTTTCAGTTTTCACGGAACCGATCACACCACGCCGCGCCGACCGTCGACCGGGCGGCTCGCCACGCCCTTGCCCGCCGGAGCCCGGCGTGATGCACCTGCGGCTGCGCGCCTCGATCGTGCTGACGGTCATCATCGGCCTGCTGATCCCCGTATCGGTGAGCAGCTTCCTCACGCTCGACCAACGCAAGCACGCGCTCGAACAACGCATGTCCACCGAGCACAAGCGCATGACGGCGATCCTCGCGCTCGGCCTGCAGGAGCCGCTCTGGAACATCGACCCGGCCGGCGGCCTGCCCCTGTTCGAGTCGGTGTTCGGCGACAAGCGCATCGTCGGCATCGTCGTGCACGACCTCAAGAACGGCACCTTCCTGTCGAGACGCCAGCCCGAGCGGCGCGCGGGCCGCCTGTTCACGCGCAAGCAGGCGGTGCTCTACCGCGGCGAGGTGATCGGCAGCGTCAGCGTCGAGATGGACAGCGGCGAACTCGACGAGGAAGTCGCGCGCGACCGCGCCCTGTTCGGCTGGACCGTGGCCGGCCAGCTCCTGCTGAGCCTGCTCCTGATCGTGATCCTGCTGCAGCGCCGCGTGCTGGTGCCGATCCGGCGCCTGATGCAGGAGTCGGGGCGGCTCGCCGCGCGCGACCTCGACACCCCGTTTAGATGGCGTGCGACCGACGAGCTCGGCCAGCTCGGCATGAGCCTCGAATCGACGCGCCAATCGCTCAAGGCGCTGTTTAGCGAGATCAACAGCAAAAACAAGATGCTCGAGAGCGACATCGAGCAGCGCGCGCTGACCCAGAAGGAACTGCAGCGCCACCGCGACCACCTCGAGGAGCTCGTGCGCGAACGCACCGTCGAGCTGCAGGCGGCCAAGGAGCGCGCCGACGTCGCCAACCAGGCCAAGAGCGTTTTCCTGTCGAGCATGACGCACGAGCTGCGCACGCCGCTCAACGCGATCCTCGGCTACGCCCAGATCCTCAAGCGCGACAAGATGCGCAGCGAGCGCCAGAGCATCGGCCTGAACACGATCCAGCAAAGCGGCGAGCACCTGCTCATGCTCATCACCGACCTGCTCGACCTGGCCAAGATCGAGGCCGGCAAGTTCGACCTCATGCCCGAGCCGGTCAACCTGCAGTCGTTCCTGAACGGGATCGTCAACATCATCCGCGTCAAGGCCGAACAGAAAAACCTCGCCTTCGCCTTCGAGCCCGCCGCCGACCTGCCGCAGGCGCTGCTGATCGACGAAAAGCGCCTGCGCCAGGTGCTGCTCAACCTGCTCGGCAACGCCGTCAAGTTCACCGACAGCGGCCATGTGGGCCTGCACGTGACGTGGCGCCCGGCCGCCGAGGGCCGCATCGGCCTGCGGCTCGAGGTGCGCGACAGCGGGATCGGCATCGCACCCGGCCAGATCGAGCAGATTTTCCGGCATTTCGAGCAGGTCGGCGACGTCAAGCGCCAGGCCGGCGGCACCGGCCTTGGCCTGGCCATCAGCCGCCAGTTGGTGCGCCTGATGGACAGCGAGCTGCAAGTGCACAGCGAAGTGGGCGCCGGCAGCGCGTTCTGGTTCGAGATCGAGGCGCCGCTGGCGGGCCCCGGCGTGGCGCCGGCCAGCGCCGAGCGCCTCGTGGTCGGCTACGAAGGGCCGCGCAAAAAAATCCTGGTGGTCGACGACGTCGACGCCAACCGCCTGGTGCTCAAGGACCTGCTCGAACACGTCGGCTTCGAGATCGCGCTGGCCGTCAACGGCCGCGAAGGCGTGCGCGTGGCCGGTGAATGGCAACCCGACGCGGTCCTGATGGACATCGTCATGCCGGTCATGGACGGCTTGGAAGCGACCCGCTTGATCCGTGCCATGCCCGGGCGCGACGGGCCGCGCATCATCGCCATTTCGGCCAGCGTCTCGCGCGAGGACGAAGGCGCGACCTACGAGGCCGGGGTCGACGCCTTCATGAGCAAACCGGTCAGGCAAAACCCGCTGCTCGAAAAACTCGGCGAGCTGCTCGGGCTGACACTGGCCTACGAGGACGAAGCGGCCGAGGCGCCCACGGCGGGCGCCGGCGACGATGCCGAAATGGTGGTGCCGCCCGCGCCCGAGATCGAGGCGCTGTGCCAGCTCGCCAGGGAAGGCAATATGCGCGCCATCCGCAAGCGCGCCGACGCGATCGCGGCCGACGACGCGCGCTACGCGCCGTTCGCGGCCAAACTGCGGCTGCTCGCCAACACCTACCAGTCCAAGGCCATCCTCGATATGGTCATGCACTACGCCGGTCCAGGCACCGCCGGTCCAGGCACGGCCGGTCCAGGCACGGCCGGTCCAGGCACCACAGATCCAAGCCCCGCAGATCCAAGCCCCGCCGACCAAGGTACCGCCGCCCCCGGCACGGCAAACCCCAGCACCGCCGAATGATCCCCGCCACCATCCTGATCATCGACGACACGCCGGCCAACATCGCGGTGCTGGCCGACTACCTTGAAGACCAGGGCCTGCAGGTGGTGGTCGCGCAGGACGGCCAGGAGGGCCTCGGGCGCGCCGCCTTGGTCAAGCCCGACCTGGTCCTGCTCGACGTCATGATGCCCGTGATGGACGGCTTCGAGACCTGCCGCCGCCTCAAGGCCGATCCCGCCATCGGCGACATCCCCGTCATTTTCATGACCGCGCTGACCGACACCGGCAATGTGGTGGCCGGCTTCGCCGCCGGCGGCGTCGACTACGTGACCAAGCCACTCCAGATGGCGGAGGTGCTCGCACGTGTGAACACCCACCTGTCGCTGCGCGCCATGCAGCGCCAGCTGGGCGCGCAGAACCTGGTGCTGCAGCAGGAGGTGGCGACCCGCAAACAGGCCGAGATCGAGCTGCACCACGTAGGCACGGCGCGGCAGGCCCTGATCGCCAAACTGCACGAGGCCAAGGACCAGCTGCTGCAGGCCGAAAAAATGGCCTCGATCGGCCAGCTCGCGGCCGGCATCGCGCACGAGATCAACAACCCGATCGGCTTCGTCGACTCGAACATGAACAGCCTGCAGGTGTACTTCCGGACCCTGTTCGGCGCGCTCGACGCCTGCCACGGGATCCTGCTCGCGGCCGCCCCCGGCAACGCCGAACTGGCGGCGCGGGTCGCGGCGGTCCAGCAAGCGGCCGACATCGAATTTTTACGCGTTGATATCGGCGCCCTGATGAAGGAATCGATGGAGGGCCTCGAACGGGTCAAGAACATCGTCGAGGCGCTCAAGGATTTTTCGCGCGTGGGCGAGCGCAACTGGGCCCAGGCAGACCTGCACCATGGCCTCGACAGCACGCTCAACATCGTCAACAACGAGATCAAGTACAAGGCCGAGGTCGTCAAGGACTATGGCGAGCTGCCGCCGGTGAGCTGCCTGCCGCAGCAGCTCAACCAAGTGTTCATGAACCTGCTCGTCAATGCGGCGCACGCGATCGCCAATTTCGGCACGATCACCATCACGACCGGGCGCAGCGGCGACGACTGGGTCTGGGTCAGGATCTGCGACACCGGCGCCGGGATCCACCCGGACATCGTGCACCGCATTTTCGAACCGTTCTTCACCACCAAACAGGTCGGCCAGGGCACCGGGCTCGGCCTGTCGCTGTCGTACGGCATCGTGAGCAAGCACGGCGGCCGGATCGAGGTGCGCAGCCAACCGGGGCGCGGCGCGTGCTTCACGGTGCACCTGCCGACCGCGCAGCAGACTGTTGCAAACTTGTGAGCATCCAGGCAATCGATTGCCAATAAGCAAAGGTCATTTCAGCATCGCGGCTTGACGCCGCCACTCCCCGTAAAGTAACGTTGTCTAATCCGGCGCAACAATTAGGCGTCGACGCATCGCTTGGTTCGAACTTGCACTTTACAGATGCAAGATTGAGGAGGAGCATGTCTAAGTGCCGCCGAGTTACATTTAGGTCGACCGGCGGCCGGCGATCACCTCAACTTTTGAGAGGCAGTAATGAAAGATATAGACGGAAACGAAGTTGGCGTGGGGGATATCGTACGTTTGGTGTCGGTTAACCAAGAGGTCCTCGATTATTGCCAGGACTTTGTTGAGTATTCGCTGTCCGGTGACCAAAACGTCGACGACCTTGCCTTGTTGACCAATGATTACCGTATCGATGGCATTTTCGGTGAAGGAACCAAGGCGAGCGTGTCGATCGAGTTGCGCAGCTCAGATGGCTTGCCGATCGGCGGCCTGTTCATGCTGGCGGAAGAATTTCGCTTGTTGCAAAAAAAGAAATAAGGGATGCCGACCACGACGCCGCATGGCGGCGCTGCGGACACAACAGCTGCGGTCGAGCGCTTCATGGCGGCGTCGGACCATCCTCATAAAGCGTCCATCCAGGCGCTGCGCACGCTGATCCTCGCGGCAAGCCCGGAGATTCGCGAGGGTATCAAATGGAATGCACCGAGCTACCGCACCACCGAGTATTTCGCGACCACCAACCTGCGCGTGAAGGGCGGGGTCGGGATCATTCTCCACCTCGGCGCCAAGGTCAGCGACACCGACATCACGCTCGACGATCCAAGCCAGTTGCTCAAGTGGCTGGGCAAAAACCGCGCCTCCATTGAATTTACGGGATTGGACGACATCAAAACCAAGGCCGCCGCGTTCGACGCGATAATCAAACAATGGCTCCGCCACCTCTGAGTTTGCCGGCCGCTGCGCGCTACACGGACCCCGGATACCCCGTGATTTCCGCGATCTCCTGATACATCGGCTGCAGGCGCGCATACATCTTCGCGTACACCTTGCGGTACAAGCGCTCGTACATCGCGTGGTTCGCGGCGATCGGCTCGAACACGCGCCCGATGCGCGTCATGCCCGCGATCGCGCTGGCAAAATCGGGATACAAACCCAAGCCCACCGCCGCCGCGATCGCCGCGCCCAGTCCCGAGGTTTCGTAGATGTGCGGACGCGCCGTCGGCAGTCCGAAGATATCGGCCGTGAGCTGCATGGCGGCGTCGCTTTGCGAACCGCCCCCGGACACGCGCAACTCGGTGATCGCCACCCCGCTGCGTTTTTCAATGCGCTCCTTGCCCTCGCGCAGGGCGTAGGCCAGCCCTTCTAAAATCGCGCGGTACACGTGCGCACGCGTGTGCACGTCGCCAAACCCGATGATCGCCCCCTTCGCCTCCGGCCCCGGAATGCGGATCCCGGGACTCCAATAAGGCTGCAGCATCAGCCCCATCGAGCCGGGCGGCACCGCAGCCGCGAGCTCGTCGAACAACTGCTCGGGCGCGACGTCTTCTTCGAGCGCGCGCGCCCGTTCGTGGTGGCCGAACTGCTCCTTGAACCAGCTCACCATCCAGTAGCCGCGGAAAATCTGCACCTCGGTGCTGTAGGCGTTCGGGATCGCCGCCGGATACGGCGGAATGAACGGCGTCACTTCGACGTAGCGTGTGGTGGTGGTGTTGATGGTGGCCGTGGTGCCGTAACTGAGGCAGCCCACGTGCGGCTCGCGGCACCCTGCGCCGATCACTTCGCAGGCCTTGTCGGCGGCCGCCGCCAGCAAGGGCGTGCCCTCGGCGATGCCGGTCGCCGCAGCCGCCCGCGCGTCGATCGCGCCGAGCATGCTGCCCGGCGCGAACAGCTCGGGCAGCATCGACGGACGCAGCGCCAGCGCCTGCCACTTCCAGTCACGCTTGCCGGCCCATTTCTGGCCCTTGTAGTCGAACGGGATGTACGCCACCTGCGAGCCGACCGAATCGACGAAGCGCCCGCACAGGCGGTAATTGAGGTAACCGGACAGCAGCAGGAACTTGTCGGTCTTGTCCCACACCTCGCGCTGGTGCGCCTTGATCCAGTTGATCTCGGCCTCGCCGCGAAAGTAGTCGATCGTGTCCTTCACGCGCGCGAGCCGGAACGCGGCGCGCCACCACATGCCGATCGGCGGCACCTCGCCGGTGCGGCGCTGGTCGAGCCAGGTGATGGCCGGACGCAGTGGCTTGCCGTCGGCGCCAAGGTTGATCACGGTGCCGCGCTGGGTCGTCACGGCCACGCCGCGCACGCTGCTCCGGTCCGCGCCCGGTTGCAGCCAAAGCTGCTGGCACGCCTTGCACACCGCCTGCCAGTAGTCTTCGGGGTCGTGCTCGGCCCACCCCGGATGGTCCGAAAAATAGGCTTCGAGCTGGATCTGCGACTTGGCCACGATATTGCCGTTCAAGTCGAACAGCAAGGCGCGCACGCTCTGGGTGCCATTGTCGATGGCGAGGATGGTCGGTTCAGGCATGGTTTTTATCGTTGTTTTTATCGCTGATTTTATCGATACAGGTCAGGCCTGCGGCGGCAGGCCGTAATGTGCATTCCATAATGCCAGATATGCGGCCTGCTCGGCATCCCAGCGTTGGTCATCCCAGCCAAGTTCGGGCTGGCAGATGGCGCGGATGCGCGCCAGTTGCCCGACCCCGCCGCCGCGCAATTGCAGCCCGAGGCGCGTGCGCCGCAGCATCAGGTCTTCGAGGCGCAGCACGGCCTCGGCGCGCGCGGCCCAGCGCAGCTCGGCCCACACGGTCTCGGTGCCGGCGATCGGATCGAGTTCGCCCGCGCCGGCCGCGTCGAGCAGCGCCCGCGCCTGCGCGCCGTGGCGACCGCGCAGCCGCAGCAACAGCGATGGCGCCACGCGCGTGCGCGACACCGGCGCGGCTGCCTTGCCAAAGATCGGCAGCGGCTTGAGCGCGTCGTGCCAGCCGGGCAGCAGCGGCATGGCCCGCCGCAGCACGTCGAGCGCGATCACGCGGAAGGTGGTCAGCTTGCCGCCGCTGATGGTGAGCATGCCGTCGTCGAGCCAGAGCGCGTGTTCGCGCCCGGCCTCGGACGGGTCGCCGGCGCCGCTGTCGATCACCGGGCGCACCCCGGCGTATGTGGCGATCACGTCGTGCTCGCCCAGGTCCATCTGCGGAAATTGCGCGTGCAGCGCGGCCAGCAAATAGTCGAATTCGGCGCGCGTGATGGACGCTTCGTTCGCGAGGCCGTCGGCATGGTCGACATCGGTGGTGCCGACCAGGGTAACGCCCTCCCACGGGAACGCGAACACGGGCCGGCCGTCGGCCGGGTGCATCAGGCTGACCGCTTGCGACAGCGGCAGGCGCCACGCCGGCAGCACCAGGTGGCTGCCGCGCAGCGGACGCAGTGCGGCCACGGCGCCGGTCTGGCCGCGCAGCGCATCGGCCCAGGCGCCGGTGGCATTGATCACAAGGCGCGCGCGCACTTCGTATTTTCTCCCCGCGCACTCTGGCCCACCTTCGTGCACGTCGTCGAGTATGGCGCCGCACACCTTGCCGCCATCGCGCAGCAGCGTTTTGGCGCGCAGGTAGTTGACCGCCACGCCGCCGTGCGCGCGCGCCTCTTGCAGCACGCGCAGCACCAGGCGCGCGTCGTCGGTCTTGGCGTCGGTGTAGCACATGCCGCCGCGCAGGCCGTCGCGGCCCACATTCGGCGCCAGCATCAGGAATTCATTGGCGCCGTAGTAGTGGCGCTCGCGCCGCCCGGCCAGCAGGTCGTACAACGCGAGCCCGACCAGAAACAGCGCTCGCCCCGGTTTGCGCAGCGCGTGGTCGGCAAAGGCGAAACCCTGGTTTTGCACCAGCCCGGGGGCGTCGCGCAGCAGGGCCTGGCGTTCGCGCACCGCCTCGCGCGTGAGCTTGACGCGGCCCTGCTTCAGGTAGCGCAGGCCGCCGTGCACCAGCTTCGACGAGCGGCTCGAGGTGCCCCAGGCAAAATCGCGCTGCTCGACGAGCAAGGCCTTCAGCCCGCGGCGCGAGGCTTCGAGCAAAATGCCGGCGCCCGTGATGCCGCCGCCGATGATGAGCAGGTCGTACTCGCGCGCCAGTTGCGCCGGCAGCGCGGCGCGCCAGCCGCGGTCCCAGTGCTGGCTCAAGCGCTCACCAGCTTGCCGGGGTTCATGCGCTGCTCGGGGTCGAAGTGGCGGAACAAGGCGCGCATCGCGCCCAGGCCCAGCGCGCCCTTCTCCGCCTTCAGATACGGCAGGTGGTCGACGCCGACCCCGTGCTGGTGGCTGATGGTGCCGCCGTTGTCGACGATCGCCTGCGACACCGCGCCCTTGAGCGTGCGCCAGCGCGCCAGGTCCTGCTCGTAGTCGCCCGAGAGTCGGTAGACAAAGGTGCTGTACACACTCGCGCCCTGCGCATACACGTGCGACAAGTGGGTGTAGGCGTGCACCCGCTCACCGCACTGCGCAAAGGCGTCGCGCGCGGCCTGCTCGATCGCGTTGGCCATCGGCGTCACGCCGCTCCAGTCGAGCGCCGTCTCGACCGTGTCGATCGCGTAGCCGTGCGACCAGGCGGCGTTGCGCAGGTAGACGTTGCGGAAGCGGTTGCTCTTCCATTTGTCGCCCATTTTGCGTCCGATGTGCACGCCGCCTTTGGTGCGCGCCAGCGCCAGCACCGCCTTGAGCGCGGCCCTGCCCGCGCCGCGGGTGCCGCTGACGCCGACCATGAGCATGCACTTGCCGTCGCCGCAGCCGCGCAGGCGCAGCACGGTCTCGAGCAGCTTGACCAGGCGCGCGTGGCCGGCCAGCGCCAGCATGGTGACCGTCTCGGTACCGTTGGACAGGCGCAGCATCGACAGCGGCAGGCGCGCCTGGGCGATCTCGCGCAGCGCCGCGCAGGCGGCGTCCCAGTCGGGGAAAAACACCGCATGGAAGGCCTCGTGCTCGGGCAGGCGGCTGACGCGGACCACGGCCTCGGTCAAAATGCCGAGCCGCCCCTCGGAGCCGAGCACCATCTCGCGCAGGTCGGTGCCGGCCGCCGACGCCGGAAAGCTGGCGACATCAAGCGTGCCGGCCGGCGTTTCGACGCGCCCGCCCGCGAACAGCTGTTCGATGCGCCCGTAGCGCAGCGACTGCTGGCCCGACGAGCGCGTCACGACCCAGCCGCCCAGCGTCGAGTATTCGAACGACTGCGGAAAGTGGCCCAGCGTGTAGCCGTGGGCGCGCAGCTGCGCCTCGAGGTCGGGCCCGAACACGCCGGCGCCGAAGGTGGCCAGTTGCGCTTCGCGGTCGAGGTTGCGCATGGCCCGCATGCGCGTGAGGTTGACCGACAACACCGGGCGCGCGCCCTCGGGCACGCTCAGGTGCCCGGCCACGCTGGTGCCGCCGCCGTACGGGATCACGACGGCGTCGTGCGCTGCCGCGTAGTCGAGCAATCGGCGCACCTGCGCGCCGTCCTCGGGAAACGCGACGCCGTCGGGCACCGCGCCGATGCGGCCGTAGCGCAGCTTGAGCCAGTCGGGCAGGCTCTGTCCGAGCGCGCTCGCCGCGCGCACTGCGGGCGCAGTGTCGACCAGCGGATGGGGCGGCAGGCGCCCGGGCGGCACCGCGGCGATGGCCTCGGCATGGGTGGCGTCGGTGATCGGCGTGCCCGGCCCGATCAAGCGGCCCAGGAAGGCCAGCGCGGCCGGGGCCAGCGCGAAGTCAATGGCGTCGTCGCCCCATCCGTTCCATCGTCTCATCAAAAAATTCCCAGTTAATCCCTGTTGGTCCCACTAAGACTGCTTGCCGTTATACTTCTGCCTACCCCAAACCGAGCCGCAAGCTTAATGCGGCGGCCCCGCTTCCGTCTCGCGCTTTTATGACAACCGTTTTGTTCAAACATGCCACCGGCCCCGCCTGAGGCGCGCCGGGTCACCGGCTCCTACCTCGCGCCCCTGCTCGAGGCGGCCGCCGCGCGCGGGGTCGATGCCGCCGCCCTGGCCGCGGCGGCGGGCCTGCCCGCGCACGCGCTGCGGCCGCTGCCCGATTCGCTCGCGGCCGCCGACTACGTCAGCCTGCTCGACGCCGGCGCGCGCCTGGCCGACGACCCGCACTTCGGCCTGCATGTGGGCGAACGCGTCAAGCTCGGCACCTACAGCGTGTACGGCCTAGTGCTGCTGGCCTGCCGCGATTTCGGCCAGGCCTTCGAACAGACCATGCGCTACGAGCAGCTCGCGCACGACCTCGGGCGTTCGGCCCTGCACCTCGAGGGCGACCGCGCCCAGTACGAATGGATCAGCAATTTCCCGGGCCAGAGCCGGCACCTGGCCGAGAGCGTGTTCGCGGGCATCCGCGTGTTCAGCACCTGGCTGGCGCGCGCGCCGCTGCCGCCGGCCGAACTAAGCTTTACCCATGTGCGCGCGGCCGACCTGGCCGAGTACGAGCGCGTGTTCGGCGCCGCGCCGCGGTTCTCAAGCGCGCGCAACGCGGCGCGCTTCCCGGTCGAGCTGCTGGCCTTTCCGATGCCCGGCGCCGACGTCAGCCTGTACCCGGTGCTGCAGCGCCACGCCGAACACCTGCTCGGCCAGCGCGCGCGCGAAGGCGCCGACATCGTGGCGCAGGTGCACGCGGCCGTGATCCGCAACCTCGCGCACGACCGCGTGCGGCTGGCCCCGATCGCGGCCGAACTCGGGCTGTCGCCGCGCACCCTGCAGCGCAAACTGCGCGAGGCCGGCGCCAACTTCCAGCAGGTGCTCGAAAAGGCCCGTTACGCGCTCGCGCTCGACTACCTGCGCCAACCCGGGCTGTCGCTGGTCGACATCGCTTTTTTGCTCGGCTACCAGGAGCAAAGCGCGTTCACGCACGCATTCAAAGAGTGGTCGGGGCTGAACCCGGGCGCGTGGCGAGAGCGGCAATCTTGATTCCATTCCGGCAATGGCCCGTGCTGCAACGCAGCATGCACTTTCGGGGCTATAATAGGGGAGCTGTAGTGTCTTTTTTTGTACCCGATGCGCTTATGATGGTTACGACGTGAATCCACATCTCGACAAACTCCACCCCTACCCGTTCGAAAAACTGCGCCAGCTGTTTGCCGGTGCGAGCCCCAATCCGGCCTACCCCGCCATCAGCCTCGGCATGGGCGAGCCCAAGCATCCGACTCCCGTTTTCATCGAAAAAGCGCTGACCCACGCGATCGCCGGCCTCGGCAGCTATCCGAGCACGGTCGGCGGCGAGCCTTTGCGCGCGGCCATCGCCGGCTGGCTCGAGCGCCGCTACGGCGTGCCCGCGCTCGACCCGGCGACCCAGGTCCTGCCGGTCAACGGTTCGCGCGAGGCCTTGTTCGGCATCGCCCATTGCGTGATCGACCCGGCGCGCGACCCGTCGCAGCCGGCGCTCGTCATGTGCCCGAACCCGTTCTACCAGATCTACGAAGGCGCGGCCTACCTGGCCGGCGCCGAGCCCTACTTCGTCAATTCGGAACCGGCCCGTAATTTCGCCTGCGACTACGCCGGCGTGCCCGCCGACGTCTGGCCGCGCGTGCAGCTGCTGTACCTGTGCTCGCCCGGAAATCCGACCGGCGCCACGCTCACGCTGGACGACTGGAAGCAGTTGTTCGCGCTGGCCGACCAGCACGGCTTCGTGATCGCGGCCGACGAATGCTATTCCGAGATCTACCACGGCAGCGCGCCGCCTCTGGGCGCGCTCGAGGCCGCGCACCAGCTCGGGCGCAGCGGCGGCGCCCATCCATACGCGAACCTGATCGTATTCTCGAGCCTGTCGAAGCGCTCGAACGTGCCCGGCATGCGCTCGGGCTTCGTCGCGGGCGACCCGGCCATCATCAAAAAATTCCTGCTCTACCGCACCTACAGCGGCGGCGCGATGTCGCCGCCGGTGCAGGCGGCCTCGATCGCGGCCTGGGGCGACGAGGCCCACGTGCAGGAGAACCGCGCCAAATACCGCGAAAAATTCAATCTCGTCACGCCGTTGCTCAAGCAGGTGATGGACGTCGAGCTGCCCGACGCCGGCTTCTACCTGTGGGCCGATGTGCGCCGCAGCGGCCTGTCGGACACGGAGTTCGCACGCCGTCTTTACACGGAATATAATGTGACTGTGTTGCCAGGAAGCTATCTTGCGCGCGAAGCCCACGGGATCAACCCCGGAAGCGGACGCATCCGCATGGCGCTCGTGGCCGAGGTCGACGAGGGCCTCGAGGCCGCGACCCGGATCGTGCAGTTCTGCCACGCCTTGCGCAAAACCGCCTGACTTATTCCGTTTATTCCGCATTTATTTGATACAAATAAACATTTCTTACGATATATCCGCCACCATTAGAGACCATGACCCAACAATTGCAAACCATCATCGACACGGCCTGGGAACAACGCGCCGAGATCACCCCGTCCAACGGCAGCGCCGAACTGCGTGACGCGGTCGCGCACGTGATCGCCGGCCTCGACGACGGCACCCTGCGCGTGGCCCAGAAGACCGGCGCCGACTGGGTTGTGAACCAGTGGATCAAAAAGGCGGTGCTGCTCTCGTTCCGCCTCGAGAACAACTCGGTCATGACGTCCGACGGCACCATGCAGTTCTACGACAAGGTCCCGACCAAGTTCGCCAACTACACGGCCGACGATTTCGCGCGCGGCGGCTTCCGCGTGGTGCCGCCGGCGGTCGCCCGCCGCGGCAGTTTCATCGCCAAGAACGTGGTGCTGATGCCGTCCTACGTCAACATCGGCGCCTACGTCGACGAAGGCGCGATGGTCGACACCTGGGCCACGGTCGGCTCGTGCGCCCAGATCGGCAAGAACGTCCACCTGTCGGGCGGCGTCGGCATCGGCGGCGTGCTCGAACCGATGCAGGCCAATCCGACCATCATCGAAGACAACTGCTTCATCGGCGCGCGCTCCGAGATCGTCGAAGGCGTGATCGTCGAGGAAAACTCGGTCATTTCGATGGGCGTGTACATCGGCCAGTCGACCAAGATCTACGACCGCGCCACCGGCGAGGTCAGCTACGGACGGGTGCCGTCGGGCTCGGTCGTGGTGTCGGGCAACCTGCCATCGGAAGACGGCAGCTACAGCCTGTACTGCGCGGTGATCGTCAAACGGGTCGACGCCAAAACGCGCGCCAAGACGGGCATCAACGAACTGCTACGCGGAATTTAAACTAATAGGTTTGTGAGGAGAGCACGATGGCAATGGATCGCTTGTTCCATTTGATGAAGGAAAAGAGCGCGTCGGATATGTTTTTCGCCGTGAATTCACCTGTGCACATCAAGATGAACGGGAACCTTATCCCGATTAATCAACAAAAATTGGAACCTGAAAACATCCGTGCCCTGCTCGCCGAGGTCGCATCGCCCGAGCAAATGGAAGAACTCGAACGCGAGAACGAACTCAATATGGGTATTTCGGTACCCAATCTGGGGCGTTTCCGTTTGTCGGCGTTCCGCCAGCGCGGCTCGATCTCGGCCGTGTTCCGTTTTGTGCCGGCCGTCATCCCCGCGCTCGCCGACCTCGGTCTGCCGGACGTGCTGTCCGAGCTGATCATGGAAAAGCGCGGCCTGCTGCTGCTGGTCGGCGCGACCGGCTCGGGCAAGTCGACCACGATCGCCTCGATGCTCGACCACCGCAACGAACTGCGCGCCGGCCACATCCTCACGCTCGAAGATCCGATCGAGTACCTGTTCAAGAATAAGAAGTCGATCGTCAACCAGCGCGAGATCGGCAGCGACGCGGCCACCTTCTACACGGCGCTGCGCAACTCGATGCGCCAGGCGCCGGACTGCATCCTGATCGGCGAGATCCGCGACAAAGAGACCATGGCCGCGGCGCTCGCGTATGCGCAGTCGGGCCACCTGGTGCTCGCCACGCTGCACGCGAACAACAGCTACAACGCGCTCAACCGTATTATCAGCTTCTACCCGATCGAGAACCGTGCGGCGCTGCTGCAGGACTTGTCGTCGGCGGTCAAGGCGATCGTCTCCCAGCGCCTGGTGCGCTCGGCGGCCGGCGGCACGCGCCAGGCGGCGGTCGAGATCATGGTCAACACGCGCTATGTGGCCGACCTGATCGAAAAGGGCGAGATCGGCCAGATCAAGGAGGCGATGGAGAAAAGCCTGTCGCCCGGCTCGCAGTCGTTCGAATCGGCGCTGCTCGCGTTGGTCAAGAGCGGTTTGGTCACGCAGGAGGAGGCGCTGGCCAATGCGGACTCGGCGACCAACCTGCTGTGGCTGCTCAACAACGCCACCGCCGCCAAGCCGGGCGCGCCGGAAGCGGCGCCCGAAAAACCGGAGGACGATGGCGGCTCGTTCAAGGAATTCACGCTGGGGTGATGCTGCAGAAATCGTGTTGCTCGAACGTTTGACACCCCAAGACCACATCGTCCTCGCGCAGGCGGGGACCCATAGAACGTTAGCTCTGAGTCGGCGTTCTATGGATCCCCGCCTTCGCGAGGACGATGTTGGTTGGTGCTGTCGAAGTACGCTCTATACGATTTTTGATGCTCTGTAATATCCATCGAATGGCGCCCCCGGGCGCCATTATGTTATCCTCCGCACTTCCCCCGCGTTGTGTTTTCCGCCCCATGTCGCGCCCGACCAGGCGCTGCAGCGCATCGACCCTGACTTTGACCCATGAAAACTACCCTGTACGGCATCCCCAACTGCGACACCGTTAAAAAAGCCCGTACCTGGATGGCCGAGCAAGGCCACGAATTCGCCTTCCACGACTTTAAAAAACAGGGCCTCGACAGTGCCACCGTCGCCGCCTGGCTCGAACAACTCGACTGGGAAGTGCTGGTCAACCGCAAAGGCACCACCTGGCGCAATTTGCCCGACGAGCGCAAGGCCGCCGTCCTTGATAAGGACAGCGCGCTCGCGCTCATGCTCGAATTCCCGTCCGTGATCAAACGCCCCGTGCTGCAGGGACCGGGCAAACTGAGCGTCGGCTTTTCGAGCGACAAATACCAGGACCTCTTCGCCGCATGAGCAACCCGCCCACATCGCGCACCCAGTCGCTGACCGAGGCCCTGATGGCCCAGTCCTCGATCACCCCCGCGGACATGGGCTGCCAGCAGCGCCTGATCGAGCTGCTCGCGCCGCTCGGCTTCAATTGCGAGACGATCGAATCGAACGGCGTGACCAACCTATGGGCGCGCCGCGGCAGCACCTCGCCCGTGTTCGTGTTCGCCGGCCACACCGACGTGGTGCCGACCGGCCCGGCCGAGCAATGGGCGTCAAACCCGTTCGTGCCCACGGTCCGCGACGGCAAACTGTACGGACGCGGCGCCGCCGACATGAAGACCTCGATCGCCGCGATGGTCGTCGCGGTCGAGGAATTCACCGCCGCCCACCCGCAGCACCGCGGCTCGATCGCGTTTTTGATCACCAGCGACGAGGAAGGCCCGGCCACCGACGGCACCGTCATCGTCTGCGAGCGCCTGCGCGAACGCGGCGAAACACTCGACTTCTGCCTGGTCGGCGAGCCCACCTCGGCCCACATCCTGGGCGACACGATCAAGAACGGGCGCCGCGGTTCGCTCACGGGCGCCCTCGTGATCAAGGGCGTGCAGGGCCACATCGCCTACCCGCAACTGGCGCGCAACCCGATCCACCAGGGCGCCGCCGCGCTGGCCGAACTGGTCGCCGAGCGCTGGGACGAGGGCAACGAGTATTATTTGCCGACCTCGTGGCAGATGTCGAACATCCACGCCGGCACCGGCGCCGGCAACGTGATCCCGGGTGCGCTGACGATCGCCTTCAACTTCCGCTTCTCGACCGCGAGCACGGCCGACGGGCTCGAAGCGCGCGTGCATGCGATCCTCGACAAGCACGGCCTCGAGTACACGCTCGACTGGACCTTGAACGGCCTGCCCTTCCTCACGCCGCGCGGCGAATTGTCCGACGCGCTGGCCCTGGCGATCGCCGACGAAACGGGCGTGCACACCGAATTGTCGACCACCGGCGGGACCAGCGACGGGCGCTTCATCGCGCGGATCTGCCCGCAAGTGATAGAATTCGGCCCTCCGAATGCCAGCATCCACAAGATCGACGAGCACATCGAGGTGCGTTTCATCGATCCGCTCAAGAATATCTACCGCCGCACTCTGGAAAATCTGCTGGCATAACGCCGCGCCCAACCGAGACCTTGGCCATGACTACGACTAATTTCACCACGCCGCGCGACCTGCTGCGCTACGCCGTCTCCCGTTTCAACGCGGCCAAGCTGTTTTTCGGCCATGGCAGCGCCGAGGCGCTCGACGAGGCGGCCTACCTGATCCTGCACACGCTGCACCTGCCGCTCGACAAGCTCGAGCCCTTCCTCGACGCCCGCCTGCTGCAAGACGAGGTGCTGCAGGTGCTGGCCGTGATCGAACGGCGCTGCGTCACGCGCGTGCCGGCCGCCTACATCACCAACCAGGCCTGGCTCGGCACCTATGCGTTCTACGTCGACGAGCGCGTCATCGTGCCGCGCTCGTTCATCGCCGAACTCATTCCGCAGCAGTTCAGCCCATGGGTCGGCGACTACGAAAACGTCGAGAACATCCTCGAACTGTGCACCGGCTCGGGCTGCCTGGCGATCATGATGGCCGACGCCTTCCCCAACAGCGTGGTCGACGCGGTCGACATCTCGTCGGACGCGCTGGCCGTGGCCGAGCGCAACATCCGCGAGTACAAGCTCGAAGGCCGGGTCAATCCGATCGCCTCCGACCTGTACCAGAACGTGCCGTTCAAAAAATACGACCTGATCGTGAGCAATCCGCCCTACGTCAACAGCGACTCGATGGGCAAGCTGCCGCCCGAGTACCTGCACGAGCCACAGATCGCGCTCGGCGGCGGCACCGACGGCATGGACCTGGTGCGCCAGATCATCGCCGGCGCGGCCGAACGCCTGACCCCGGACGGCCTGCTCATCATCGAAATCGGCAACGAGCGCGAATACGCCGAGGCGGCCTTCGGCGACCTTGGCCTGACCTGGCTGACCACGAGCGCGGGCGACGACATGGTGTTCATGATCGGCGCCGACCAGTTGCAGTAAAACCGTTATAAAAACCTTGACCTGGCTTCGGCCATGGCGCGGGCGGACCGGCCGTTTTGGCCTGCCGCCCGCACGCACATCCTAGAAAAGAAAAGAATGATACGTTTCCTCTCCGTTAGCCTCATGCGCGGCACCAAGCCCCTGCTCGAGAGCGTCGACCTGACCCTCAACCCGGGCGACAAGATCGGTCTGATCGGCGCCAACGGCGCCGGCAAATCGAGCCTGTTCGCCATGCTGCGCGGCGAACTGCACGCCGACCAGGGCGAGATCGACTTTCCGAGCAAATGGCGCATGGCCTACGTGGCGCAGGAGACGCCGCCGCTCGAGCGCTGCGCGCTCGACTACGCGATCGACGGCGACGTCACGCTGCGCAAACTCGAAGCCGAACTGGCGCGCCTCGAGTCGATGCCCGAGACGACCGAAAACGGCATCGCCATCGGTAACATTTACAGCGCGCTGGCCGACGCCGACGCCTACACTGTGACCTCGCGCGGCGAGCAGCTGCTGCTCGGCCTGGGCTTCACGCTCGACCAGATGCAGCAGCCGATCGTGAGCTTCTCGGGCGGCTGGCGCATGCGCCTGAACCTGGCGCAGGCGCTGATGTGCCCTTCCGACCTGCTGCTGCTCGACGAGCCGACCAACCACTTGGACCTCGACGCCATCATCTGGCTCGAGGACTGGCTCAAGCGCTACACCGGCACCCTGGTCATCATTTCGCATGACCGCGACTTCCTCGACGAGATCGTCAACGTGGTCGTGCACATCGACGAGCGCAAGCTCAAACGCTACTCGGGCAACTACTCGAGCTTCGAGCGCCAGCGCGCCGCCCAGATGATCCTGGCCGCCGGCATGATGGAGAAGCAGGCGCGCCAGCGGGCCCACCTCGAGTCGTTCGTGAACCGTTTCAAGGCCCAGGCCTCGAAGGCGCGCCAGGCGCAAAGCCGGATGAAGGCGCTCGCCAAGATGGAAGAAATGGCGCCGCTGCGCGCGGCCGCCGAATTCTCGTTCGAGTTCCGCGAGCCGTTGGCCGCGCCGAACCCGCTGCTGGTCATGGAAGACGTCAACTGCGGCTACCACCTGCTCAACGAGCACGGCGACGTCATCGGCGACAAGGCGATCGTGCGCGACGTCAAATTCTCGCTCCAGATCGGCCAGCGCATCGGCCTGTTGGGCGTCAACGGCGCCGGCAAATCGACCCTGATCAAGACCATCGCCGGCGAACTGGCGCCGCTGACGGGCGACGCGACCGTCGGCAAGGGCCTGTCGATCGGCTACTTCGCCCAGCACCAGGTCGAGATGCTGCGCCACGACGAGTCGCCGCTGTGGCACCTCGCCAAAATCGCGCCGACCGTGCGCGAGCAGGAGCTGCGCAACTTCCTGGGCGGCTTCAACTTCCCGGGCAATATGGTCACGAGCTCGATCCGGCCGTTCTCGGGCGGCGAAAAGGCGCGCCTGGCGCTGGCCCTGATCGTCTGGCAGCGTCCAAATTTGCTGCTGCTCGATGAGCCGACCAACCATCTGGACCTCGAAACGCGCGAGGCGCTGACCATGGCGCTGGCCCAGTTCGAGGGCACGCTGGTGGTGGTATCGCACGATCGCCACCTGCTGCGCGCCACGACCGACCAGTTCATCATCGTCGCCGACGGCAAGCTGCAGCCCTTCGACGGCGACCTGGACGACTACAAGGATTGGCTGTTCCAGACCAAGCTGGGCAAAGGCACCAACGTGCTGCCGGCCGCGGGCAAGGACAACAAGACGGCGTTCCCGACCACCTCCGCGGTCGCCGCGCCGACCCCGGTGGTCGACAAGAAGGACCAGAAGCGCGCCGACGCCGAGGAGCGCCAGCGCATCGCCGCGCTAAAGAAGCCGATCGAGGTCAAGATCAAGCATCTCGAGGTGCAGATCGCCAAGCGCAACGGCCAGAAGGCCGAAGTCGACGCCAAGCTGGCCGAGTCGAGCATCTACGACGCGGCCAACAAGGCCAAGCTCAAGACGCTGCTGGCCGACCAGTCGTTTTTTGGCAAGGACCTGGCCCAACTCGAGGCCGAATGGCTCGAGCTGCAGGAGCAGCTCGAAGGGCTGGCGGCGTAAGCGCCGTTTTGATGACTTGGGCGGCGCCGCCGCCGTAATGACTCGGACGGCGTAAGCGCCGCCTTGGTGGCTTAGGCGGCCTGGCGCGCGTCCTCGGCGCGCCGCACCGACATCAGTTTGTCGATGTCGACCAAAATCAGGCGCCGTCCGTCGACGTGGCCCAGGCCCATCAGGTATTCGGGCACGCCGCGCTGCTCGATCGGGCTGATCTGGTCGGACTGCAGCGCGACGACGTCGCTGACACCGTCGACCACCATGCCCATCACGCAGCTCGTGAGCTGCAGGATGATGACGTCGGTGAGCCGGTCCGGCGCCGACGGGCGCGTGCCGAGCGCGATCCGCATGTCGACCAGCGGCATGATCACGCCGCGCGAGAGCGCCACGCCATGCACGATCTGGCCGTCGTTCGAGACGCGTTCGAGCGCATTGAGCGGGCGCAGTTCGCGCACCCGCTCGGCGTCGAGACCATACTCGAGTCCGCCAAGCTCGAAACTGAGGAATTTCCTCGTGCCGGGAACCGCTGGGTCGACTGCGTCTGCATGCATGATGGTCCTTTCGTCTGTCATGAAGCGGCCAAACACCTGAAATTCCATGCTACGGGCTTAGCCTCCGATTAACGTTGACTGACGTCAACATTTCCTGCCGAAATGGTTGGCCAGGCAATGCGTCCGCCGGGCCGTACAATGGTCCCGGTTTTGCTGTCCAATTTTGCTGCTGAAGGGTGTGCCGATGTGTCGATTGTGGGGGCTGCGCTGAGTACGCTGCTGGTGCCGGCCGAGGTCGAGCTCAGTGCGATCCGGGCCCAGGGGCCGGGCGGCCAGAACGTCAACAAGGTCTCGTGCGCGGTGCACCTGCGCTTCGACATCGGCGCGTCCTCGCTGCCCGACGAGCTCAAGGAGCGGCTGCTCGCGCTGGCCGACCAGCGCATCACGCGCCACGGCGTGCTGGTGCTGAAGGCGCAGCAATCGCGTAGCCTCGAGCAGAACAAGGAAGACGCGCTGCGGCGCCTGCAGGAGTTGATCGACAGCGTGGCCGTGGTCGCGGCGGTGCGCCGGCCCACGCGCCCGACCCGCAGTTCGCAACGCAAACGGCTCGACAGCAAAGCCTCGCACGGCCAGACCAAGGCGCTGCGCGCGAAGGTCAGCGATTAGCAGGCGGCGCCAATGGAAAAGGCCCGCGCTGGGCGGGCCTTTCGGTACTGAACGTTCATGATGTGCTAAAGGTCAGTCAGCGGCGTGGCGGCTTGCCGTAGATGTCCTGGCCGGCCTCGTTGATCTGGCGCCGCAGGTCGGCCCGTTCGCTTGGCGTCAGGCGCGGTTTACGGCCATTGTCGGCGCCCTGCCCTTGCTGTTCCTGGGCGCGGCGCTGCTCTTCGTAGGCGCGCTGGTTGTTCTGGCGCTGTTCGTACTGGCGCTGGTTGTCGACCTGGCGCTGGTCGTACTGGCGCTGCTCGGACTGGCGCTGCTCGGACTGGCGCTGCTGTTCATACTGGCGCTGGTCGGACTGGCGCGATTCGTACTGGCGCGATCCGTACGGGCGCGATTCGTACTGGCGCTGCTCGTATTGGCGCGGCTCGGATTGGCGCTCGGCGCTGCCGTGGCGCTGCCCCTGCTCTTGCTGCTGGCGCGGTGCGAAACGCTCGCGGTCGAACTGCCCGGCGGCGGCCGACGCCATGGCGAAGCCAAACACACAAGCCGCCACGGCGGTGCGGACGAACGAAAACCGGCGATGCGAATTTGCGCTGATGACTGCGGTAATTTGATTGAGCGCGATATTCATGGTGTTCCTCTTCCGTGATGCCTAGTAAACAGATAAGCTTGTTCCGCTTTGACCCAGTGTATGACCATTCATCTTCAGGTATAAGACCAATTGGGTAAAGTTTGTAACACAATGTAATGCCCTGTAGCGAGTCCCCACCTTGCGCGCGCATAGACGTTACCATAGCAACATGCATATGACAAACCTGACAGCGATATGACCATTCAATCGAACCAGAACACGGGCAGCAATACAACGCCCACGCCCGCGAGCGGCCATGCCTCCAAGATCATGGTCGTCGACGACGACGTGCGCCTGCGCGACCTGTTGCGGCGCTACCTGACCGAACAGGGTTTCGCCGTCACCACGGCCGAGAACGCGACCGCGATGAACAAGCTGTGGCTGCGCGAGCGCTACGACCTGCTCGTGCTCGACCTGATGCTGCCCGGCGAAGACGGGCTCTCGATCTGCCGCCGCCTGCGCGGCGCCGGCGACAAGACCCCGATCATCATGCTCACCGCAAAAGGCGAAGACGTCGACCGCATCGTCGGCCTCGAGATGGGCGCCGACGACTACCTGCCCAAGCCGTTCAACCCGCGCGAGCTGGTCGCCCGCATCGGCGCCGTGCTGCGCCGCAAAGGCCCCGACGAGATCCCCGGCGCGCCGTCCGAAACCCCGGCCTCGTTCGAGTTCGGCCAGTTCGTGCTCGACCTGGGCACGCGCACGCTCAAAAAGAACGGCGAGACGGTGCCGCTGACGACCGGTGAATTCTCCGTGCTCAAGGTGTTCGCACGCCACGCGCGCCAGCCGCTCTCGCGCGAAAAACTCATGGAGCTGGCGCGCGGGCGCGAATACGAAGTGTTCGACCGCAGCCTCGACGTCCAGATCTCGCGCCTGCGCAAGCTGATCGAACCCGATCCATCGAGCCCGCTGTACATCCAGACCGTCTGGGGCCTTGGCTACGTCTTCATCCCTGAAGGCCAGCCACGCTAGTGCAGAGCGCCGCCGCAACCGCGTCCCCGCCCGCCCGCCTGCCCTGGCTCAGGAGTGGGCTGTTCTGGCGCACCTTTCTGCTGCTCGGGATCCTGACCACCTTGTCGATGGCCTCGTGGATCGGGATGATCAGCGTGGTCCAGCGCGGCCCGCAGGTGCAGCAGATCGCCGCCCAGGTGATCTCGGTGGTCACCATCACGCACGCCGCGCTGACGCACTCGGCGCCCGAACTGCGGCGCGAGCTGCTGTTTGAACTGGTCAGCAACGAAGGCATCCGCATTTTCCCGCTCGAGCCGTCCGACGCGGTCGACCCGCCGCCCGACAATCCGCTGATGGACGACATCGAGGCCATCGTCAAGGCCAAACTGGGCAAGCACACGCGCTTCTCGGCGCGCGTCAACGGCGTCGCCGGGTTCTGGGTCAGCTTTAAAATCGACGACGACGAATACTGGCTCATGCTCGAACGCGAGCGCTTCGAGGGCCTGACCGGGGTCCAGTGGCTTGGCTGGGCGGGCCTGGTCGGCGTGCTCTCGCTGCTCGGCGCGGCCATCATTTCGAGCCTCGTCAACCTGCCGCTGGCGCGCCTGACGGCGGCCGCGCGCGCGATCGCCCAGGGCCGCCGTCCCGCCCCGCTGCCCGAAAAAGGCCCGCAGGAGATCCTCGAGGCCAACCGCAGTTTCAACCAGATGGTCGACGACCTGCAACGCGTCGAGTCCGACCGCGCCGTCATTTTGGCCGGCATCTCGCACGACCTGCGCACGCCGCTGGCGCGCATGCAGCTCGAGGTCGAAATGGCCAGGCTGACGGTCGAGGCGCGCGACGGCATGCAGTCCGACATCGCGCAGATGGATGCGATCATCGGCCAGTTCCTCGACTACGCCAAGCCGACCGAAGCGTCGTCGTTTGTGCCGGTCGACGTCGGCACACTGCTGGCCGACACCGCGCACGAGGCCGAGCGCATGCTCGACGTGCGCGTCACGGTCGACATCGCCGACCACGTGCACGTGCTGGGCAACGCGACCGACCTGCGGCGCGTCTTCAACAACCTGGTCGAGAACGCGCGCCGCTATGGCAGGACGCCCGACACCGAGCTGTGCGAGATCGACATCCGCTGCCACGTGCAAACGCTCGCGCAGGGCAAGCGCGTGGTGATCGAAGTGCAGGACCACGGCCACGGCGTGCCCGACGATCAGATCGAACAACTGCTCAAACCGTTCACGCGCCTCGACAGCGCACGCGGACAGGCCAACGGCGCCGGCCTTGGCCTGGCGATCGTCGAACGCGTGGTGAGCCGCCACAATGCCGAACTGAACGTGCGCAACCGCGCAGGCGGCGGCCTGCTGGTCCAGATCGTGATGCACCCAATTACCTGAGGCCGTCCCCGACGGATCGACATGAACCCAATCGACATGAACCGACTCCAATACAGCGAAGTCGAAAAAGCGGCCGAACGCCTGCATGGCGTGGCCCACCGCACCCCCGTGCTGACCTCGCGCACGGCCGACCAGAGCGCGGGCGCGCAGCTGTTCTTCAAGTGCGAGAATTTCCAGCGCATGGGCGCGTTCAAATTCCGCGGCGCCTACAATGCGCTCGCCAAATTCAGCGACGACGAACGCCGCGCCGGGGTGCTGACCTACTCGTCGGGCAACCACGCGCAAGCCATCGCGCTGTCGGCCAGCCTGCTCGGCATGGGCTCGACGATCATCATGCCGCACGACGCGCCCGCACTGAAGGTCGCCGCCACCAAGGGCTATGGCGGAGAAGTAATCAGCTACGACCGCTACACCGAAGACCGCGAAGAAATCGGACGCCGCCTCGCGCGCGAACGTGGCATGACCTTGATTCCGCCGTACGACCATCCGGATGTGATTTGCGGCCAGGGCACGGCGGCCAAGGAGCTGATCGAGGAGGTCGGCCCGCTCGACGTGCTGCTGGTATGCCTCGGCGGTGGCGGCTTGCTGGCCGGCTCCGCGCTGGCGGCGGCCGCGCTGAGCCCATCGTGCAAGGTGATCGGGGTCGAGCCGGAGGCCGGCGACGATGGCCGCCAGTCCCTGCGCAGCGGCGCGGTGGTGCATATCGCAGTGCCCGACACGATCGCCGACGGCGCCAAGGTCACGCATCTGGGCGAGCATAACTTCGCCGTGATCAAGCGCCATGTGGACGACATCGTCACCGTCTCGGACGCGCAGCTGGTGGCGACAATGCGGTTTTTCGCCGAGCGCATGAAGATGGTGGTCGAGCCGACCGGCTGCCTGGCCGCGGCCGCCGCGCTGCACCGCGTGCTCCCGCTCGATGGCAAGCGCGTCGGGATTCTGATCAGCGGCGGCAACGTCGATCTCGCAGCGTTCGCGAAATTCGTAGGCTGATCCCCATAGACTCCTCTTAAAATCTATTGTAAAAATAATATGCAATGATCCCCCAGCGATCCTGCCTCGGGGTTTGGCGACCGCACCAATATTGAAAGCGTTCCTGAAGACGTAGCGCTCAAGGTGATCAATGGTCCCACCGTAACGAACGAATTCTCCTCGTTGAACGTCCCAGCAAGAACGCTACTGCGATTGCCGCACAGCTGTGTGCGCAAAGTCCACGTGTGCAAAACCGCAGCCGCATGTTTATGCGCGGTGGTGTAGCAACGTCAATCCGTTGGCAACCGCCGCCCCGGACGCCGTATTATCGAAAATACACCAAACGGTCCTGCCCGCCGCATTGTGGACGGCGCTATCTTGCGCCATGGCGGCCAGATAATCGTCAGAATACGAGGAGTAATAAATTCTCGGACTGCCATGCAGGCGCGCGTAGATCGTTTCGGTTGTCGGCACGTGGGCACCGGGCTGCCCTTTCGGCGGATCGGCTACCACACGCACGACCGCATGTGCCCTCAGCAAATCGGTCGCGGCTTCGCCGAACCAACTGGGGTGCCTGGCTTCGCAGGCGAGCTCGCAGGGAATCGCCCGTGCGAGCAGCTTGAAGAACGCGTCGGCCACTGCGTGGTCAAACTGTAGACTGGGCGCCAATTGGACCAGCACGCACCCAAGCTTTTCGTCCAGGCCGGCGGCTTCGGCGGCGAACTGCAAAAGCGGTTCTTCGCACTGCGACAGGCGCAATTGGTGGCTGATGGTTTTCGGCAGCTTCACCGAGAACCGGAACGTCCTTGGAACCGAGTCGGCCCAGCGCGCGTAGGTTTCGAAGCGGTGCGGTCGGTGGAACGAGGAGTTGATTTCAAGCGCGTTGAAGACGGCGGCGTAACGCTCCAAATGGCTGCCCTCCGGCGGGAACGACGCCGCCACCCCGGATGGAATGGAGGCCCCCGCGCAGCCAAGTCGAAGCGCGCCGTGCTGCGTGGTTTTTGCCTCCATTTTCCTCCATAGTTAAGTTGATTCTGGACGTAAAATATTACAAGGAATTCACTTAAAGCCGGCGCACGCGATGTGCCGCTTCCCGCTGTTCAGGACATGAGGCAACGAACATGACCCAGGAGTCCCATTCATGAACAGAGTTTGGTCAGCGGCCGAAAAGAAAATCGCAAGGCGGGTGTTTGACGCGGCCCTTGTGAAGGAGTGCGCCGCGCTGGTCGACAATGTCAAAGTTCGCGCCTCGAAGGCGGAATGCCCGGACGATATTTGGGCACTCAACGACTACCTCACGGAGCAGCGGAAAGCAATTGATTACAAGTACGACTTCCGCTACTCGCAGTTAATTTTTGTATTTGCACAATTATTGGCGCAAAAATGGATCGAGGAAGAGCAGCTTGTAGGTCTTGAAGAAGAGAAACTCCAAGCCATCCGTTTTTTAGCCGGCCGTGATCAGTGATACCCCTCCCCAGTCTTGATCTGGCCCCGAAACAGCCAGAACACGAGCACTGTATATGCCAGAATCATCGGCAACAAAATGGCCACCCCCACCAGGAAAAACAACTGCGAGCCCGGGTGCGCGGCCGCCTGCCAGATGGTCATCGCACCGGGCACAAGATACGGGATGTTCGACAGCACCAGCCCCGCAAACGCGAGCAAAAAAATGCCGACCGCCGACGCGAACGGCAGCACATGGCGCCCGCCGCGGATCCCGCGCCAACACAGCCACGCGAGCAAGGCCGTCGCGACCGGCACCTGAATCAGGAAAAAGATGTTCGGCACGCTGAACCAGCGCTCGGCGATACGCGTGAATTGCAGCGGCGTCCAGACGCTGACAAGCGCGATAAAGCCGAGCAGCGCCAGCAGCAAAGGCAGGCCCATCGCACGCACCTTGCGTTCGATCTCGCCCTCGGTCTTCATCATGAGCCAGGTCGCCCCGAGCAGGGCGTAGCCGGACACGAGGGCGAAGCCGCACATCAGCGAGAACGGCGTGAACCAGTGGAACGGCGCGTCGGCGAACTGGCCGTTGCGGATCTCGAAGCCCTGCAACAACCCGCCCAGGATCAGCCCCTGCGAAAATGCCGCCAAGGCCGAGCCGGCCGCGAACGACATATCCCAGACCCGGTGGTGCGGCTTGGACACCCAGCGAAATTCGAAGGCGACCCCGCGAAAGATGAGCGCCAGCAACATGACGATGACGGGCATGTACACGGCCGGCATGATCACCGCAAAGCCCTTTGGAAAGGCGGCCCATAATGTCACGCCACCCAATACCAGCCAGGTTTCGTTGCCGTCCCAAAAGGGCGCGACCGAATTCATGATCTGGTCGCGCTCGCCTTCGTCGGGAAAAAACGGAAACAGGATGCCGATCCCGAGGTCGAAGCCGTCGAGCACGACGTACATGGCGACGCCAAAGCCGAGCACCAAGGCGAGAATCACCGGCAGCACCATCGACGGCTCGCTCATACCGGTTCCTCGTTCACGGGCCGTCCGCCCGCGAGTGGGCGGTTGGGCAAGGTGTCGGGCCCGGGCAGCGAGGGCAGCGGCCCCTTGTTGATCATCTTGTTGATGTACCAGATGCCGACCGAGAACACGACGCAATACACAAGCACGAATAGGCCGAGCGAGGTGAGCACCTGCGCGGCGCCGACCGGTGAGACCGCGTCGGCGGTACGCAGCACGCCGTAGGCGATCCATGGCTGGCGGCCGATTTCGGTGACCATCCAGCCGGCCAGCAAGGCGACGAAGCCGAGCGGCCAGGCACGTGCGAGCCACTTGAGGAACCACGCCGACTGCGGCAGGCGACGGCGCCACATGAGCAGCACCCCGACCATGCCGATGGCGATCATGAGCAGCCCGAGCCCGACCATCAGGCGGAACATGAAGAACACCGGCACCACCGGCGGCCGGTCGGCGCGCTCGAAATCGCGCAAGCCTTTGAAGCGGCCGTTCCAGTCGTGCGTGACGATCAGGCTGCCCAGATTGGGCACCGATAATTCGTACAGATTGCGTTCCGCCTTCGCATCGGGCCAGGCGAACAGCACCAGCGGCGCCGGATGCGCACCGTCCCAGTGGGCTTCGATCGCGGCGATTTTTGCCGGTTGGTACTTCAGTGTATTCGGGCCGTGCAAGTCGCCGACCACCGCGTGTAGCGGGGCCAGCACGGACAGCATGCCGAGCCCCATCGCGAGCATGGTGCGCGCTTCGGCCTCGAAGCGGTGGCTCAGCATATAGCGCGCGCCCGTCGCGGCGACCACGAGCGAAGTCGTCAGATAGGTCGCGATCATCATGTGGGCGAAGCGATACGGAAAGCTCGGGTTGAAAATGATCTGCATCCAGCTCACCGGATAGGTGATGCCGTTCTCGATGGCGAAACCGGCCGGCGTGTGCATCCAGCTGTTTGCGGCGAGAATCCAAAACCCCGACAAGGCCGTGCCGAACGCGACCACGATCGACGCGAGTGTGTGCAACCATGGCGGAAAGCGGTTCCAGCCGAACAGCATGATGCCCAGGAAGCTGGCCTCGAGGAAGAAGGCCGTCAATACCTCGTAGGCGAACAAGGGCCCGAGCGTATTGCCGATGACTTCGGAGAAGCGGCTCCAGTTGGTGCCGATCTGGTATTCCATGACGATGCCCGAGACCACGCCCATGGCGAACGAGACCGCGAAGATCTTGGTCCAGAACCGCGCGAGCGTATGGTAATGGGCGCGCCGCGTGCGCAGCCACATGATTTCGAGCGTCGCGATAAAGGCCGACAAGCCGATCGAAAACGCCGGGAAAACGATGTGGAAGGCCACCGTGAAGCCGAATTGAATCCGCGCGAGCAAGGTCGCGTCGATGCCAGCAATGGTTTCCACATGCCCTCGCAGACTCGATAGTTAATGCGGCGCCGCCCTGAGCTGCACCTGGTCGCGGTCGAAATAACTTTTGAAACGCGCGATCTGCCCGCTTTCGTCGAACTGGAGCAAGGTCACGCCGTCGTAGTCGATCGGCTGCCCGTGCGGGCCGGTGCCGCGCGAGTGCCAGAACAGGCCGGCCGAATGGTCGTTGATCGTCACCTCGAAAAAATCCGAGCGGATGGTGCCGAACGTGGCGCCGTAGGCGCGCCAGAAAGCGGCGATGTCATCGCGGCCGCTGCGCTCGCGGCCCTCGCGCTCGAGGATCGGATTGCTCAGCTTGGCGTCGCCGGAGAAAAGTTCGGCCACGCCATCGACTGCATTGTCCTGGCCCTGCTCAAGCTGTTGCAAGCGGGCGATGAAGCGCCCTGCCGCTTCGCGTGTCTGTTCTGCATTCATGTGGAATCCGCATCTCAGGTGGGACCAGAACGAACGGTCGAGACCTTTATGATCGCGGTTGACGCACGAAAGTTCGCGGCGCGATTAGGCCGCGCCCGCCCTCAGGCCAACATCGTAAAAAACAGATGCCCCAAGGCTAGGAGCATCACATAGGCTACCGTCAGCACCAGCCAGCGTCTCTGCGCCGACCAGCGACTAGCCAGTACATAAATTACGCCGAGTGGCGCATACAACAGCGCGTTACACAGGGCGACCATGCCACCCAGACGAAGCCACAGCGCAGTATCATTGGCATCGCCAATACCAGCCCACAATATTTCCCAGGGCGGGCAAAGGGCGATGAAAAACACTGGGGAGATGTTCTCAACCAGCGGAAGGTATTTCACGAAAATCAGCATGAACAGCAGCGGCATTGCCGCGACAAGCCCAAGCGCGGCGGCGCCCGCAACCGGCTTCAGGTATCGCTTCATTTCACGTCCCCATCGCCGCGCCGGACCGCGTAGTTGCCGATATCAAAGCGGCGCGTGATACGCCGGTAGGCAAACGTGAAGCCCGGCCACAAAATGCCATTCCTGCCATTGCGATCGAGATACCAGCTCTTGCAGCCGGTGCTCCACACCGTGCCCTTGAGGCGTCGCTGAATCAACGCGTTGTACGCCGTTTGAGCGTGCTGGTTGACCTCAACCGAATGCAAGCCTTGCACCCGCAAGGTCTTGACCGCCTCGAGCACGTAGTCGGCCGCGGACTCGATCATATAAATCATCGAATTGTGTCCGGTCCCCGTGTTGGGTCCGGTAACCATGAAGAAATTCGGGAAGCCCGCGATGCTGCAGCCTTTATAGGCTTGTAAACCATCGCGCGCCGCGTCTTGCAAGCTCTTGCCGCCACGACCGCGCACATCGATCGGCCCGATCGCGTGCCCGACGTCAAACCCGGTGCCATAAATAATCACGTCGACGGGCCGCTCGACACCATCCCGGCCCACGATGCCGTCGCGGCTGACATGCCCTATCCCTTCGGTCAGCAGTGAGACATGCGGCAGCATCAGCGCCGGATAATAGGTGTTCTGTAAGAGCACACGCTTGCAGCCGAAGGTGTAGTCCGGCGTCAGCTTTGCCCTAAGCACGGGATCGGGCACCTGCCGCGCCAGATGCCGCTTGGCCATCCGTTGAACCGCGCCCAACAACGACGGGAAATACACCATCGCGATCGCACCGGCCTCGTATACCACATAGTCGACGCCGCGATACAGCCACTGCAAGGGCCGCACGCGCGCAAGCAGCCATTTCTCGGTGTCGCTAATGATCCGGTCGGGACGAGGCAGGATCCATGGTGGCGTGCGCTGGTAGAGGTCGAGTTGTGCGACCTCGGGCGCTATTTCGGGCACGAACTGGATCGCGCTCGCCCCAGTGCCGATCACCGCCACGCGCTTGCCCCGCAAATCGATGCCATGATCCCAGCGGCTTGAATGAAACGCCTTGCCGGAAAAATTTTCGATGCCGGGCAGGCTCGGAATCGATGGCCGGCTCAGCCCACCCAAACTCGTCACCAAGGTTTTGGTACGTAACTCACCCTGGCTGGTGCGCACGGTCCAGCAACCATCGGCCTCGTCGAACCGGGCGCCGAGCAAGGCGGTATTGGTGCGGATATGCGGCGCCAGGTCAAACTGCGCGACCACGTCACGCGTGTAAGCCAGCAATTCGCCCTGATGCGCGAAACGGCGCGACCATGCCGCATTCTGCGCGAACGAAAACGAATATAAGTGACTGGGGATATCGACCGCGCAACCCGGATAGGTATTGGCCCACCAGGTGCCGCCGAATTCGGCGTCTTTCTCGAGAATGAGGAAGGCGTCGATTCCGGCCTGCTTGAGCTTGACGCCCATGCACAGGCCGCCAAAACCACTGCCAACCACAATCACTTCATACTCGCAGCGCTTCATCGGGCCTATTTCGCAGCCGCCACGCGCCGCAATTCGGCTTTGAAGCGCGGCTTGCCGTCGCGCTCAAGATAATAGGTCATCGTCGAGGCGTCGGCCGACAGGCTCAGGGTCCAGACGTTGGTCGACGCCGCGGGAATAAGTTGGGCGGTGTGCGCGTCGGCCAAAAACGATTGCGCCAGCGTGGTGCCGCTATCGGATGCGATTCCGCCGTACATCGTGACCGCGTCGGGCGTGCCGTCGGCGTGCCGATGATCGTGCTTGAGCGTCAATCCAGTGTGTTCATTGCGGATGATCCAAGTGCGCGAACGGTCCTCGCCGACTAAAAACGGAATGCGGATTTCTTCGGGCTTGCATGAAGCGATATGGGCGACCAGTTTTTTACCCGCGAAGCTGTCGCCCGGGTCCCTCGGGAACACCGAGGCGCCCTCGTACGTGGCGCCGCATAGTTTTCCAAGCTGCGCAAAAAACGCACCCTGCGCCTGCACCGCCTGCGGCGGATGCGCATGCGCGTGGAGGGCCGTCATCGCCAAAACAGGGAGCGCCATTTTGAATAAAGTTTTGAACGAAGCCATGGCGTGTTCCATAAAAAATGTGTAGCTGACCATATGCGGCCCCGGACAAAATGTCAACATGCGCCGGAACGGCCCCGCCAGAAAGGCCGGAATGTGAGCCGGCTCACGCTGGCGAACAAATTTATGCGCCACATCGAACAAAAAACCGTTTCCCACCTGTAGACTCAGGCATATGAAGCATACGAAAAAAATGGCGGGCGCCGCCGGCATTCTGAGCGTGCTCTGGCTCGGCCTCACGGCGGCCGTGGCGGCGAGCCAACGCCGCTTGCTGTTCAATCCCAAGGTCAAGCGCGAGGTCGAGCGTCCGCGCAGCAGCGGCCACCGCACACGCCCTATCGTCCTGCGCGCAGCCGACGGCACCAAACTGTCGGGCTGGCTCATGACGCCGACGGTGGTCGGGCCGCATCCCGCGGTGCTGTATTTCGGCGGCCGTTCCGAAGAAGTCTCGTGGATCGCGCGCGACGCCGGCAAGCTGTTTCCCGGCATGGCCGTGTTGGCCGTCAATTACCGCGGCTATGGCGATTCGCAGGGCGATCCGGCCGAGCAGCACATGATCGACGACGGCCGCATGTTGTACGACTGGCTGGCCGAGCGCAGCCATGTCGATCCTTCCCGCATTGCCGTGGTCGGCCGCAGCCTGGGCTCGGGTGTCGCGGTCCAGATCGCGATGGCGCGCGCGGCGCATTCGGTCGTGCTCATCACGCCTTACGATTCGATCCTCGCGATCGCCAAGCGCCGCTTCCGGGCGGTGCCGGTCGAGTATGTGCTCAGGCACCGTTTCGAATCCATCAAGTACGCCTCCGCACTCAAGGCGCCCACCTACGTGTTGCGGGCCGCCACCGACGACGTGGTCCCCCATTCGCATACCGACTTGCTTGTCGCGCAGCTTGGCCAATTGCATTCCGACGAAACCATTCCCGATTCGGACCACCTGACGATCCCCTACCTCGAAACCACGCAGCAACGGATCGCAGCGTTCCTGAGCGCACGTTTCGCCACGGTCGCGCAGCAAGCCTGAGGCCGGCCCGTCAGGCGTCCAGCACGCCGCCGGCAAGCCGTTCCGCCAAAAAATTGACCAGTGCCGCAACCCGCGGCGCAAGCGCGCCCTGTTTGTAGAACACCGCCCAGACCGGCTGCGACCACGGCAGCGTCAAAGGTTCGAGCACCGGCACCAGCTTGCCCGCTTCGAGTTCAGCGTGGGTAAGAAAATTCGACAGGCACGCGATGCCGGCGCCCGCCATGGCCAGGTGGCGCAGGGTTTCCCCGCTCGAGGCCAGCACCCGCGGCGCGGCGGGCCAGCCTTCGCCACCGGCATGGGCCAACGGCCAGATGTTGAGCGAAGCCGGCGCGGTGAAGCCGAGCAGGCGGTGTTGCGCGAGCGCGTCGAGGCTGTCCGGCGTGCCATGCCGGCGCAAATATTCGGGCGCGGCCAACAGCCGCAAACGACTGCTGCCGAGCTTGCGCGCATTGAGCGTGGAGTCGGCCAGCGCGCCGATCCTGATCGCCACGTCGGCGCGCTCTTCGATCAGGTCGACCACGGTTTCGCCGCTGGTCAATTCGAGCCGCACAAGCGGGTAGGCGTCGAGGAAGTCCGGCACCAACGGCGCCACCAGATGGTCGAGCGCGGGCGTGGCCGCATTGACCCGCACCAGTCCCGACGGTTGCGACCGCCGCGCCACGACTTCGGCTTCGGTATCGGCAAGCGCCGACAACACGCTGCGGGCGCGCCCGAGCAGCCAGGCGCCCTCTTCGGTCAGGTCGAGCCGGCGCGTGGTCCGGTGCATCAATGTCATGCCGAGTTGCGCCTCTAGCCGCGAAATGGTGCGGCTCACACCTGACGGCGTTTGTCCGAGGCGTTCGGCCGCGGCCGAGAAAGAGCCCGTATCTATGACGGCAGCGAATGCAATCAGGGCGTCAACGCTTATCACTTGTGACTCCGAGTCAAAAGTATATTGTACGGCAAGGGATTTTTCTTGTGGCGGCGTGCGTGCACACTGCATGCCATCGAATGCTATCCAAGGAGAAATGTATGCCCCTCGCCCTCTGGGCGCTCATGTTGAGCGCTTTTGCCATCGGCACCACCGAATTCGTGATCGTCGGCCTGATCCCGACGATTGCCGCCAGTCTCGGCGTCTCAGTCCCGTCGGCCGGAATGCTGGTCAGCATGTACGCGCTCGGCGTGGCCGTGGGCGCGCCCGTGCTGACCGCGCTCACCGCACGCCTGCCGCGCAAGCAATTGTTGCTGGGCCTGATGGTGCTGTTCACGATCGGCAATCTGGTGGCCTGGATGGCGCCCAATTACGGCGCCCTCATGGCCGCGCGCGTGCTCACGGGACTTGCCCACGGCGTCTTTTTCTCGATCGGCTCGACCATCGCGACCGGCCTCGTGCCGAAGGAAAAAGCGGCCAGCGCGATTGCGCTCATGTTTTCGGGACTGACGGTCGCACTCGTCACGGGCGTGCCGCTTGGTACCTTTATCGGGCAGACCTTCGGCTGGCAAGCGACCTTCCTGGCCGTATCCGTGCTCGGCGTGATCGCCGTCGTCGGCAACGCCTTCCTACTGCTCGGCAATATCCCCAACGGCAAGCCGTCGGCCCTGGTCGAGCAACTGGCCGTGTTGCGCCAGCCGCGCCTGTTGCTGGTGTACGCCATCACGACGCTCGGCTACGGCGGGACCTTCATCGCCTTTACCTACCTGGCGCCGATCTTGCAGGACGTGTCAGGCTTTTCGGCCGCGAGCGTGGGCCTGGTGATGCTTGTGTATGGCGTGTCCGTTGCGTTCGGAAATATCTGGGGCGGAAAATTGGCGGACAAGATAGGTCCGATCCGCGCGCTGCAGATCGTGTTCGCCTTGCTCGCGCTGGTCATGTTCATCCTCACCTTCAGCGCCGCCAATGCGATTTTGGTGCTGTTGACCGTGCTCGCCTGGGGCGCGGTCGCGTTTGGCAACGTGCCGGGACTGCAGCTATATGTGGTCCAGCGCGCCGAGCGCGACGTGCCGCAGGCGGTCGACGTGGCCTCGGGCCTGAACATCGCGGCATTCAATGTCGGGATCGCGCTCGGCGCCTGGGCCGGCGGCCTCATCGTAGCCCGTATGGGGTTGATGGCAACGCCGTGGATCGGCGCGCTGGTCGTGCTTGGCGCGCTCGCCCTGACCACCCTCGCCGGCTGGCTCGACCGCCGCGACGCGGCCGCGGGCGCTACTTATCGAGTTCCGGGTAATGCCGGAAGGTCCCCTCTCGGCCAGTAGTAGAGTTGGTAGGCCATGAGACGCTCCCGAGAATGACGTACACCTACTGTAGCGCCCCGGCGCGTTTTCGCTTGGACGCCTGATAAGCGTGATAATCTTGCGCTGCCCGCTGGGGGCAGAACAAAACATCTCATTTTAAGAGGGAATTATGCTCAAGAAACTTGCTATCGCCGTCGGCGGCCTGGCCGCGGTCGTCGCCGTGATCTTCGCCCTGGCGCTAATGCAGCCGGACACCTTCACGGTCACGCGCACGATCACGATCAAGGCGCCGCCCGAAAAAATCATCGGCCTGGTCACCGACTTCAATCAGTGGAAATCCTGGTCGCCGTGGGAAAAGCTCGATCCCGCCATGCAGCGCACGATCACCGGCGCGCCAAACGGCAAGGGCTCGATTTACGAATGGAAGGGCAATTCGGATGTCGGCGCAGGCCGGATGGAAGTGCTCGACGTGCAGCCTGCGGCGGTGCAGATCAAGCTCGATTTCCTCGACCCGTTCGAGTCGCACAATCAGACCGAATTCAAGTTCGACAAAGCCGGCGAGTCGACCACGGTCACCTGGACGATGACCGGACCGATGCTGTTCGCGTCTAAAGTGATGAGTGTCTTCACGAGCATGGACAGCATGATCGGCAAGGACTTTGAAAAAGGCCTCGCCAGCATGAAGCAAGTGGCCGAAAAATAATCAGTCGGACTCGTGGGGCTTGGTGATCGGCCCCTCTTTAAACAGCTTTTCTTTGAGCTCTTTGTCGAGCCGCGGATCGCGCCGGCGGATCCACTCGAGCAGCATCGCCGCGTGTTCTTTTTCTTCGTCGCGATTATGCTCGAGCAGCACGCGCAATTCGGGATCGGTGCAAGCCTCGCACCGCTGGTTATACCAGTCGACCGCCTCCAGTTCCTCCATCAGGGACTGGATCGCGCGGTGCATGTCCATGGTCAGCGTGGACAGTTTTTCTATCGGTTCGTGAAAGCCTTCGTTCGCCATCGTGATCTCCAAATCAATTTAGTAAGCCATGCGGCGCGGGCGGTTCCCTGCCCTGCACAAGTTAAAAATCATCATAGCATCGATAGTCAAATAGGCATCGTTCGCAGTCGTGCGCGGGTGCAAGGCCCACCGGACGGCCATTAATTCGGCTTCTTCCGCAATTATTCGTAAGCTGGGAGATAATCGAGGATTGCCATGTCACCAACCCGAGGCCATGATGCTCAATTTTGACTTTTACAATCCGACCCAGATCCTGTTCGGCCAGGGCCAGATCGCCGCGCTCGCCAAGCTCATTCCGGCCGATACCCGCGTGCTCCTGTTGTACGGCGGCGGCAGCATCAAGCAAAACGGCGTCTACGACGAAGTCATGGGCGCGCTCGCGGGCCACGAGGTGCTCGAATTTTCCGGCATCGAGCCGAACCCGAGCTACGAAACGCTGGTGCGCGCGATCGACCTGGTCAAGCGAGAAAACATCGGCTACCTGCTCGCCGTCGGCGGCGGCTCGGTCATCGACGGCACCAAGTTTGTCGCCGCCGGCGCCCTGCTCGACGACGACCCATGGTCGATCTTCGACAAGCGCTCGGCCAACATTTTGTCGGCGCTGCCGTTCGGCGTGGTGCTGACGCTGCCGGCCACCGGCTCCGAAATGAACAGCGGCGGCGTCGTCACGCGCCGTTCGACCCACGAGAAGCGCTCCTTCGCCAGCCGCAAGCTGTATCCGGCGTTTTCGATCCTCGACCCGAGCAAGACCTATTCGCTGCCGACGCGCCAGGTCGGAAACGGCGTGGTCGACGCCTTCGCGCACGTGATGGAGCAGTACCTGACCTACCCGGTCGGCGCCAAGGTGCAGGACCGCTTTGCCGAAGGACTGCTGCTGACGCTGATCGAGGAAGGCCCAAAGGCGCTCGCCGAACCGGATAACTACGACGTGCGCGCCAATGTGATGTGGTGCGCCACGCTTGCCCTGAACGGCTTGATCGGCTCGGGCGTGCCGCACGACTGGGCCACCCATATGGTGGGCCACGAATTGACCGCCTTGTACAACCTCGATCATGCGCAGACGCTGGCGGTCATCCTGCCAAACATGCTGCGCCTGCGTAAAGAAGCCAAGCGCGAGAAGCTGCTGCAATTCGCCGAACGCGTGTGGGACCTGCGCGGCGGCGACGAAGACACGCGCATCGAAGCGGCCATCACGCGCATGGAGCAGTTCTTCGAGCAGATGGGCGTGAAGACCCGTTTGGGCGACTACGGCCTGAACGCCGGGCACATCGACGAGGTGATCGGCGCGCTCGAGGCGCATCGCATGGTCAAGCTCGGCGAGCGGCGCGACGTCACGCCCGATGTCAGCCGCAAAGTGCTCGAAATGAGTCTGTAGGGCCTGCTGTCGCGACCGCGCGCTGCGGAGGCAGCCGCGTTCGTGTTAAAATCATACTTCGCTAGGGGTCCTGGGACGAAAGTCCTGGGTGAGAAATACCCTTCGTACCTGATCTGGATAATGCCAGCGAAGGAAAGCGCAAAGTTGTTCCCACCTTTGTATGCTCCTCCCCACGTTGGCTCCGGCTTTTTTAAGCAACACACCGCTTCAGCGGCGTGTAACACGAGCAAACAATGTCAACTCCACACCTTAAGCACTCCCTGATCGCCTGCGCGATTTTGCAAGCCTTCGCCACGCCCGCCTTTGCCCAAAGCAGCCAGCAAACCATGCCCGAAGTGGTCGTCAGCGCGACCCGCTTGGTCGCGCAAAAAAGCGCCAGCGTGGGCGGCTTCTCCGACGAACCCCTGCTCGAAACGCCGGCATCGATCACCGCCATCGGCCTTGAGCGGATGCAGGAACTGAACATCCGCCAAAGCACCGACGCGATGAAGTTCGAAGCCAGCGTCAGCGACTCCTACAACGCGGTCGGCTATGCCGAACAGTTTTCGATCCGCGGCTTCGCGCTCGACAACGCGAGCAGCTACCGCAAGGACGGCATCGCGATCCCGAACGACACCCAGATCCCGCTCGAGAACAAGGAACGCATCGAAGTGCTCAAAGGCCTGGCCGGACTGCAGGCCGGCATGGCCTCGCCGGGCGGCATCGTCAATTACGCGGTCAAGCGTCCGACCGCGCTCGTGCAGCGTTCGATCAGCACCGGCATTTCGGACCGCGGCACCTTGTACGGCGCGCTCGACCTGAGCGGGCGCTTCGAGGACAAGCGTTTTGGCTACCGCATGAATGCCGCGCTTGAAAAAATCCGCGCCTACGTCAAGGGTGCCGATGGCGAGCGCCAGTTCGTCTCGGGCGCATTCGACTGGCAGATCACGCCGTCCGCACTGCTGCAACTCGACGCCGACTTCCAGCACAAAGCGCAAATCACCGCGCCCGGCTACCAGCTCATTCGCAACGAGGTGCTGCCAACCGGCGTCTCGGCCAAGGCCCTGCTCAATGCGCAACCGTGGAGCAAACCGGTCGACACGAAAAGCAGCAACTTCGGACTGCGTTTCGAGTACCGCTTCGCGAACGATTGGCGCGCCACCGTCAATATGAACAAGCACAAATTCAAGCGTGACGATTTCGCCGCCTTCCCTTATGGCTGCAGCAACGAAGGCAATGGTTACTACCCCGGCTTTTGCAGCAACGGCGACTACGACGTCTACGATTACCAGAGCACCGGCGAGAAAAAATCGCCGTTCGGCGCGCAGGCGATGCTGCAAGGCGGCTTTGCGACGGGCGCATTCCAACACAAGCTGACACTGGGCGCCTCGCTCGCCAAGCGCAGCGATTGGTTCGGCGGGTATGTGTACGACTATGCCGGATCGAGCAATATCTATAACAATGTGGCGGTCGATCCCGCGCCCGGCAACCCGACCACCGGTCCCGTGTTCGAGCAGCGCAGGAATAAGGAAAACGCGATCTTCGCGCAAGACATCGTAACCTTGTCCAACCAGCTCAAACTGCACACCGGCCTGCGCTACGTTGAAATCAATCGCCACGAATACGACGACGACCTTGGCGGCTTCGTCGACGCCAAGCGCGACTTCGTCCTGCCAAGCGTGGCGCTGGTCTATATGCCCGCTAAGAACTGGTCTGTGTATGGCTCGTTCGCACACGGCATGGAGCTCGGCGGCATTGCGCCGATGGGGACGTCCAACCAATTCAGGGCGCTGGATCCAAACCGCTCGAAGCAGGTCGAATTCGGCGTCAAGGGCGTCGTCAACAACGACGTGAGCCTCAGCGCGGCGCTGTTCCAGATCAACCGCAGCAACGAGTACACCAACAACGCGCCTCAACCGACCTTCGTCAGCAATGGCGACCGCACCCATCGCGGCCTCGAAATGGCGGCCCAGGGCAGCTTAAGCAAGGCCCTCAAATACAGCGTGTCGCTGATGGCGCTCAAGACCGAGCAAAGCGGCACCAACGATCCGACCATCGACGGCAAGCGCGTGCCCAACGTACCGGCATTCAAATCGACCTCGCTGATCGAGTATGCGGTTCCGGCGGTGCAGGGCCTGAAGGTACGCGGCGTCTGGCAATACGCCGGCAAGAAGGCCTTTGACGTCGAGAACAAAACCTTTGTGCCTGGCTTTAGCCTGTTTGACGCGCATGCCTCGTATGACACCAAGGTCGCGGGCATGGCGCTGACCTTGCGCGCAGGTGTCGACAATGCGTTCGACAAATTCTACTGGCGCGACGTGACCCCGGAACTGGGCGGCTATCTGCTCCCGGGCGCACCGCGCAGGATGTTTGTATCGGCGCAGTTCGACTTCTGATGGCGGCAGCGTAGACAAGGGGGAGGCGTTTGCGCCTCCCCTTTTTTATGCCGCAGGTTAGAATCGCGCTATCGCTTCAACCGGTAATGCAAAATGATGATTCTAAAGGTGCCGTACGCGGAAAAAGACCAGGCCAAGGCGCTTGGCGCACGCTGGAATAAGGAACGCAAAGTGTGGTACGTGCCGGATGGCACGGTCAGCACCCCATTCGAGCGCTGGATCGTCCCGGGCGCCAATCCGGCGGCACCGGGCAAGGCATCCGGCGCGGCCCCGAAAGAAAAAGCGGGCAAGGTCGATTCATATGTCGGCAAGCGGGTCGTCGGTGCGAACTATCTCGAACTGCCGCACGACTGCAATCCGTTTATCGCCTGCGAACAGTGCGGGCCCGCGCTGGCCGCTTCCGGCTGGAAGGCCGCGCATGCCGCAGTGGCGGGCGCGCTCGCCACACTCGATGCGGGACGTTAGGAGACTGTCGGACTTAGGATCCCTAAGTCCGACTGCCTCCTAGGCTGACCTGATCAGGTCGCGCTGGGGCGTATTGAGAACGCGGTCGGCCTGCAGCATGCGCTGCGGCAGGCTGCCCGATACCAGCGTGAACGCAATGCCACGCTCGTCGAGCGTGCTCAATACCTTTTCGTGCACGCTTTGGCGCACCTCCGCCGACTCTCGTTGCAAGCCATCGGGAATCCACGGACCTTCGGCAGACGTGACGAGCGTGTAGGCGTAGTCGTGGACACGGTCGAGCGCCGCCAGTTGCGCGTCGACCCGGCCCCAATACACGCCGCTGTAAATCGCCGTCATCAGGGGCGTGGTGTCGCAAAACAAAAAGCGTGTCGCCAGTAGCGCGGCCGCGTCCTCGCGTTCGCGTTGGGTGCGCGCGATTGGAAACTGGTCGGTCTCGTACGGCACCCGATTTTGCGTTTCGACGAACTCACGCAGGTATTCCGGCACCCACACGGTCTGGTAGTGGCTGGCCAGGGCCGCCGCCAAGGTCGATTTGCCCGACGATTCCGCGCCCAGGATCGCCACGCGCAGCACGCGCGTCATGACTTTGCGGCCCTTGCGCTGAGTTGCCAGGCGCGCAGGCCGATGGCCGCAAGGACGACAAACACGGCGAACAAAATCGCGGTCAGGATCAGGTTCTTAAACACGTACATGCCGATGTAGAGCAGGTCGACGACGATCCAGACGATCCAGTTTTCGATCTTTTTGCGCGACAGGAGCAGCGTGCCGACCAGGCTGCCCGCGGTCAGGAAGGCGTCGGCGAACGGCACGTCGGTATTGGTGAAATACTTGAGGAACAGCGAAAGGGCCGAAAAGGCGGAGGCCCAGCCAGCGAGGTAGTACAGCCATTCTTTTTTGGTCAGCCAGCTTGGCACGAACGCGACGTGCTTGACGTCCGCGAGCAGCCATTGGTACCAGCCCCAGAGCGAAACGACGATAAATACAAGCTGCAGGCCGGTGTCGCCGTACAGGCGGGCGTCGAAATAGACGAAACCGTAGGTGGCCGAGGCAGCGATCGCGAACAGCCAGGCCCAGTGCGACTGGCGGATGTTAAGGATTACCATGGTCACCGAGAGGATAAAGGCAAGCAGCTCGGGCGCGTTGGTTGTAAATCCAAGTAGAGGTATCGGGTCGTTCATGGTCTGCGGGGGCTGTAGAGATGGCGATCGCTGGCGAAGGCCTCGCCGCGCGCGCGACGAAGTATGCGGGAAGTTGTCAAAATATGCAAAAGGCTGCCGAACGCGGCGTCCCTTGTTCGCGTCTGCCATTGTTAGAAATCGTATCGGGAAAAACCTAAAAGGAATAAAACAACATCGTCCTCGCGCAGGCGGGGACCCATAGAACGTTAGCGATGAGCAACCGTTCTATGGGTCCCCGCCTCCGCGAGGACGATGTGTGGCTGTTTTAAGTGGCGTGGATAAAAAAAGCCGCAACGTTTGAGATTGCGGCTCTTTCCTTACATCCCTGCCCGTTTATTTGCGCGGGTACTTGATGCTCATCTCCTTGAGCAGGTTGTCGGCATGGTCGACTTCCTGCATCACCCACAACATATAACGAATATCCACGTGGATCGCGCGCGTGATCGTCGGGTCGAAGTAGAAGTCCTTGGTGATCGATTCATAGGTCGAATCGAAGTTCAGGCCAACCAGTTCGCCACGCTTGTTCACAATCGCCGAGCCGGAGTTGCCGCCGGTCGTGTCTGCGCTCGACAGGAAGTTGACCGGCACGGTACCCAGCACCGGATCCTTGTAGACGCCAAACTGCTTGCCCTTGACCGCGTCGAGCAGCGTCTTCGGCGCGATGAACGGATCGACGCCGGTGTGCTTTTCGGCGATGCCGTCAACCGTTGTGAACGGCCCCTTCGACAAGCCATCGCGCGGCGAATACGGCGCCACCGTGCCGTAAGTGACGCGCAGCGTGCTGTTGGCATCGGGGTAAACCGGCTTGCCCTGGGTTTTCTTCCATGCGATCACGGCCGCCATGTACTGCGGGATCACGCGTTCCAGATTGCCGTCGATTTCCTTGCGCCGGTTCTCGAGCGCCATCGTGGCGTCGAACAGCTTGACTGCCAGCTTGATGAACGCGTCGTTCGAAGCGGTGAATGCCGCGACGTCCTTGCCGACCCACGCGAGGCGCTTGGCGGTGTCGCCAAGTTCCGACTGCGCATACAGCGCAGCGATGGCGTCCGGTGCGGGCAGCGAGGCGTCGACGCCCGGCGGGTGCATGTTCGCGGCCAGCTTGGCATAGCGATTCAGGCCGGCTGCAAAGCGGGCCTGGTCGACGCTGCGCTCATACGACTGCTCGAGGCGGTTCATGCGCGCCTTGATGAACGACAGGTCGCGCGCCTGGTACCCGCTTTCGCGCTTGGCGTCGGGCTTTTGACCTTCGAGCGCGAGGCGGTACATCGCACGTGCGCTCTTGAGCAGGTCGCTGTTGGAGGCGACCGACCAGGCGAATTCCTCTTGCGAGAGCGCCATGTCGGCTGCGATCACGGCGTCAAGATCGGTCAGCAGCGTCTTCGGGTTGGCGCCCTTGCCCGCCTGCTGCGCGTACCACGCGCGGAACTCGGCATCCTGCACGTCCTTGACGGCCGCGATGTCCTTGCGCGCAAAGCCGTCGAGCAGGCCCTGGGTCTTCTTGAGCACATTGCTGCGGCTCTTGGCCACGCTGGCATAGCGCACGTCGAGCGCCGGTTTACCCGCCACCGCCGCGGCGATGACCGCGAGGTCGGCCGTGATCTCGGTCACGCCCTGCGGAAAACTGAACTCGCGCGCAAAGCGGATCTCGGCCGGCAGCTTGTAACGGCTGGTGCGGCCCGGATAACCGGCCAGCAAAATCGGATCGCCGACCTTCAGGCCCTCGGCGGATACGACCAGGAAGTCCTTCGATTTGTACGGCACGTTGTCGGGCGACGGATCGGCCGGACGGCCGTCCTTGCCGACGTAGGCGCGCAGGAACGAGAAGTCGCCCGTGTGGCGCGGCCATTCGTAGTTGTCGACTTCGCCGCCGTAGTTGCCGATCTTGTCGGACGGCGCGTACACGAGGCGCACGTCACGCACCATCATCTGGCGGATCCGGTAATACTCGAGGCCGCGGTGGAAGGCCGGCACCGAGCAGCGGTACATTTTGTCGGTCTCGCATTCGGCGATCAAGGCCTTGATGCGGCTCTCGACTTCTTCGTGGCGGTCGCGCCCCGACATCGAGGCCGACAGGCCCTTGAGCACGCGCTCGCTCACGTTTTCGACCTTGTCGGTCACGTAAACACGCGCGTTCGGGCCCGCGGGCAGTTCCGCCGCGCGCGTCTTGGCCAGGAAGCCGTTGACGATGTAGTTGTTCTCGGCGGTCGAATTGCGCTGCACCGCGTCGTAGGCGCAATGGTGGTTGGTCACGACCAGGCCGTCGCCGGAAACGAACGAGGCCGAGCAGTTTCCGAGCGAGACCATGGCGCTCATCGGGTGTTTGCTCAGGTCGGCGAGCTTTTCGGCGGGGATGGTAATCCCGATGCGTTTGAGTTCGGCCTTCAGTTGCGGCAGTTGGTGTGGCTGCCACTGGCCTTCGTCGGCGCTCGCGGTAGCGAATGCGCCCAGCAAGGCGATAGGTAATGCGATTGATTTAAACAAGTTATACCCCTGATGATAAATGCAAGCGGGAGTATATCTCCGTTGGAAAACCGTGGAAACGGTTTTCACCCCCGCCGCCTGCGAAGCGTGGTTTATTCGGCCGCCACCTGCCATCCACCGCCCAGGGACTGGATCAGCGCCACCGCCGTGATCTGGCGTTCGGCCTGCGACTGCACCAGCGCGCGCCGCGCCGACAGGGCGGTCTGCTGCGCCTGCACCACCTCGGTGTAGCCGACCTGCCCCGCCTTGTACCGGTTGAGCATCTGCGCCTCGACCTGGTTGGCCGCCTCGGAGGCCTGCCGCCGCAAGGCCTGCTGCTGCTCGAGCGACTGGGTGGCGGTGAGCGCGTTCTCGACGTCGGCAAAGGCGTCGAGCACGGTCTGGCGGTAGCGCGCCACCGTCACCGCGTGCTGCGCTTCGGCGCCGGCCACCCGCGCGCGCGTGGCGCCCGCGTTGAACAAGGTTTGCGCCGCGCTCAGGCCAAACGACCAAAGCGCGTTCGAGGCGTTGAACAAGCCCGACACCGCGCTTGCCGTGGTGCCGATCGACCCGGTCAAATTAAGGCTCGGGTAATAGGCGGCGCGCGCGATGCCGATCTCGGAATTGGCGGCGGCCACGCGGCGCTCGGCCGAGGCGATGTCAGGGCGGCGCTGCAGCAGCGTCGAGGGCACCATCGGCGGGATCGCCGGCACACCGGCCGCCCACGGCGCGCTGGCCAAAGTAAAATCGGCCGGCGCCTTGCCCAGCAAGACCGCGATCGCGTGCTCGTACTGCGCGCGCTGGCGCGCCAGCGCCAGTTCGTCGATGCGCGCATTGGCCAGTTGCGTCTGCGACTGCAGCACCGCCGATTTGCCCTCGATCCCGGCCGTGTAGCGGTTCTGCGTGATCGTCAATACGCGCTGGTAGCCCTCGATGGTCGACGCCAGCAGAGCCCTTTGTGCGTCGGCCTGGCGCAGCGAAAAATAATTGACCGCGAGCTCGCCCTGGGCCGACAGCCGCGCCGCCGCCAGGTCGGCCGCACTGGCATCGGCGCCGGCCTGCGCGCCGCTCACGCCGGTGCGCAGGCGGCCCCAGATGTCGGGCTCCCAACTGCCGCCGATGTCGATCCGGTACCGCCTTTCCGATTCCCCGTCGCGCGAGCCCGAGCGGTTGGCGCTGGCGTCGAGCCCGATCGTCGGAAACAGCGAGGCTCGCTGCTGCGTCACCAGCGTGCGCGCCTGCGCGTAGGCGGCGACGGCGGCCGCCACGTTTTGGTTCGACACCTCGACCCGCACTGCGAGCTCGTTGAGGATTGGATCGTTGAACAAGGTCCACCATGCCCCGCGCTCGAGCGTGTCGGCCGGCGCCGCGACGACCCAGCCCTGCGCCGCCTTGAAGGCGGCCGGTTCGGCCACGCTCGGACGCTGGTAGGCGGGACCGACGGCGCAGCCGCCGATCAGGCATGCGGCCAGGGCCAGCATAGAGAGACGGGGAGATCGGATCGGGCGCATGGGGACACTCACGGTGAGGTGGAAAGACGGCTCAAATCGTGTTCGGCGGTTCCGCGCCGGCGCAATTTGTCGAGCATGAGATAGACCACGGGCGTGGTCAGAAGGGTCAGCAACTGGCTCGCGATCAGGCCGCCGATGATGGCGATGCCTAGCGGGCGCCGTAGCTCGGAGCCTTCGCCGAAGCCGATCGCCAGCGGCAAGGCGCCTAACGCCGCCGCGAGCGTCGTCATCAGGATCGGGCGAAAGCGCAGCAGGCAGGCCTCGCGCACCGCGTCGAACGGCGTGGCGCCGCGCGAGCGCTCCGCCTCGAGCGCGAAGTCGATGATCAAAATGGCGTTTTTCTTGACGATGCCGATCAATAGGAACACCCCGATCAGCGCCATGATCGAGAACTCCATCTTAAACAGCAGCAGCGCGAACACGGCCCCGATGCCGGCCGACGGCAGCGTCGACAGCACCGTGATCGGATGCACCAGGCTCTCGTACAGGATGCCCAGCACGATATAGATCACCACGATCGCCGCCAGGATCAGCAGCGGCTGCTCCTTGCTCGACTCCTGCGAGGCGCGCGCGATGCCCTCGAAGCTGCCGCGCACATTGTTGGGCATGCCGATGTCGGCTTCGGCCTGTTTCACCGCCGCCTGCGCCTCGCCCAGCTTGCTGCCCTCGGCCAGGTTGAACGACACGGTCGTGGCCAGCTCGCCGTCCTGATGGTTGACCGAGGTCGGGGTCGCGCTTTCGGCAAAACTGGCGAACGCCGACAGGGGCACCATCGTCGTCGCCGCGTTGCTCAGCGCCTGCCCGCTCGCCGGGTCGCGCGCGGCCGTGGCATTGGCCTGGGTGGCCGTGCCGGCCCTGGCCGGCACATACACGTCGCGCAGCGCCTCGGGGCTGGTTGCGTAACGCTGCGCCACGCCCATGATGACCTTGTACTGATTGAGCTCGTCGTAGATGGTCGCGACCTGGCGCTGGCCAAAGCCGTTGTAGAGCGCGTTGTTCACGTCGCGCATGTTCACGCCCATGCGCGCGGCGCTGTCCTTGTCGACCGTGACGAAGGTCTCGACCCCGTTCTCGGCGAGGTCGGTGTCGACGTCGACCAGCGCGTCCTGCCGCTTCATCGCGTCGGCCAGCTTGCCTGCCCACAGTTTGAGGTCGGCGCTGTTGTCACTCTTGAGCGAGTACTGGTAGGTCGAGTTGCTCTGGCGCCCGCCCATGCGCAGGTCCTGCACCGGATTGAGAAACAGCGACACGCCGGTCACCATCGCCAGTTGCGGTCGCAGGCGGGCGATCACGGCCTGCCCGCCGTCTTCGCGCTCGGATACGGGTTTGAGGTTGACGAACATGAAGCCGCCGCCGGCACGCGAGCCGCCCGTGAAGCCGACCACGGTGTCGACCGCCGGGTCGCGCTTGATGATGTCGACCAGTTGCTTGAGCTTCGCTTGCATCGCCTGGAACGAGATACTCTGGTCGGCCCGGATGCCGCCGCGGATCTGGCCCGTGTCCTGCTGCGGGAAAAAGCCCTTGGGCGCGGCCGCGAACAAATACACGTTGAGGCCGACCACGAAAACCAGGATCAGCATCACGAGCCCCTTGCTCGCGAGCGCCCAGTCGAGCGAACGTTCATAGGTCTTGTGCAGGCGGTCGAAGCCGCGCTCGGACCATTGCGCGAGCCGGCCCGGCTTGCGCTGCGGGTCGCCCGGCTTGAGCAGCCAGGCGCACATCATCGGCGTCGTGGTCAGCGATATGACGAGCGAGATCATGACGGCGGCCGACAGCGTCACCGCGAATTCGCGGAACAAACGCCCCACCTGCCCGCCCATGAACAGCAGCGGGATGAACACCGCAACCAGCGACAGGCTGATCGACAGCACGGTAAAGCCGACCTCGCGCGCGCCGAGCAGCGCCGCCTTGAAGCGGTCCATGCCCTGCTCGATGTGGCGGCTGGTGTTTTCCAACACCACGATCGCGTCGTCGACCACGAAGCCGGTCGCCACGGTCAGCGCCATCAGGCTCAGGTTGTTCAGGCTGAAACCGAGCATATACATCACGCCGAAGGTGCCCAGCAGGGACACCACGGTGGCCACCGCCGGGATGATCGTCGCGCGCACGCTGCGCAGGAACAGGCTGACCACGAACACCACCAGCAGGATCGAGATCACCAAGGTGAGCTCGATCTCGGCCAGCGAGGAGCGGATCGAATTGGTGCTGTCGGAGGCCACCTGCAGCTTGACGTCCTGCGGCAACTGGGCCTGCAGCGACGGCAGCAGCGCCCGGATCGAGTCGACCGTTTCGATCACGTTGGCGTCGGGCTGGCGCGTGATCAGCACCACCACGGCCGGGTCGCCGTTGAACAGGCCGAGCGTATTGACGTTCTCGACCCCGTCGATCACCTCGGCCACATCGTCGAGCCGGATCGCGGCGCCGTCGCGCCAGGCCACCACCAGGCTGCGGTAGTCGGCCGCGTTGCGCCCGCCGGTGGCGCTGTTGCCCTCGGCGTAGATCTGCAGCGTGCTGCCGTTGGTCTCGATCGCGCCCTTGGGCCGGTTGGCGTTGCTGGCTTGGAGCGCGGCGCGCACGTCCTCCATCGACACGCCGTAGCGGTTGAGCGCATACGGCAGCAGTTCGACCCGCACCGCCGGCAGCGAGCCGCCGCCGATCTCGACGTCGCCCACGCCCTTGACCTGCGCCAGCCTTTGCTGGACCAGGTTCGAGACCGACTCGTAGATCTGCCCGGGCGACTTGGTGCGCGAGGTCAGCGCCAAAATGATGACCGGGGCGTCGGCCGGGTTGGCCTTGCGGTAGGTCGGATTGCTGCGCAGGGTCGCCGGCAGGTCGGCGCGCGCGGCGTTGATCGCCGCCTGCACCTCGCGCGCGGCCGAGTCGATCTTGCGGTTCAGGTCGAACTGCAGGCTCACGCGGGTCGAGCCGCCGCTGCTCGAGGAGGTCATTTCGTTCACGCCCGAGATCACGCCGAGGCGCCGCTCGAGCGGCGTCGCCACGCTGCTGGCCATGGTGTCGGGACTGGCGCCGGGCACCGACGCGCTCACCGAAATGGTCGGAAAGTCGACCTGCGGCAGCGGCGAGACGGGCAGCGCGAAAAACGCGCCGATGCCCGCGAGCGCGATGCCCAGCGTGAGCAGCACCGTCGCTATCGGGCGCCGGACGAACGGTTCGGACAGATTCACTTGGCCGCCTCGGGCAGATTGTCGGCATTACGGCGCTGCCAGCGGCGCGACAGGCTGTCGAAGCCAAGGTAGATCACCGGCGTGGTGAACAAGGTCAGCAACTGGCTCACGATCAGGCCGCCAAAAATGGCCAGGCCCAAGGGACGGCGCAATTCGGCGCCCTCGCCCCAGCCGAGCATCAGCGGCACGGCCGCGAACAGGGCCGCGAGCGTCGTCATCAGGATCGGGCGGAAGCGCAGCAGGGCCGCCTGCTGGATCGCCTCGCGCGGGCTCTTGCCCTCGTCGCGCTCGGCCACGATGGCAAAGTCGATCATCATGATCGCGTTCTTTTTGACGATGCCGATCAGGAGGATGATGCCGATGATGCCGATCACGCCGAGTCCCTGGCCGCTGATCATCAACGCGAGCAAGGCGCCCACGCCGGCCGAAGGCAGGGTCGACAAAATGGTGAGCGGGTGGATATAGCTCTCGTACAGCACCCCGAGCACGATGTAGACGCAGATCACGGCCGCCAGGATCAGCCAGAGCTGGTTCGACAGCGAGGCCTGGTAGGCGCCGGCCGCGCCGAGGAAAGTCATCGTCACCGAGGCCGGCAGCGCGATCTCGCGCGCGGCATCGCGGATCGCGTCGACCGACTGGCCGAGCGAGACGCCGGGCGCCGTGTCGAAGCCGAGCGTGGTCGACGGATACTGCGCCACGTGCGTGATCTGCAATGGCGCCGGCTGCTCGGTGATGGTGGCGACCGCCGACAGCGGCGTCGGCTCGCCCGAGCCGGTGCGTAGCTGGAGCCGGCCCAGCGCCTCGATGCTCATCTTGGGATCGCGCTGCGCCTCGAGGATCACGCGATACTGGTTGGTCTCGGTGAAAATGGTCGACACGATGCGCTGGCCGTAGGCGCTGTAGAGCGCGTCGTCGATATTGGCCGGCGTGATCGACAGGCGCGCCGCAGTGTCGCGGTCGATGCTCACGAACGCGGCCGCGCCGGTCGCGCCGGCATCGGTGACCACGTTGCGCACCGCTTTTTCGCTCTGCAGGCGTTGCACCAGCTTGTTGGCCCAGCTTGTCACGGTGGCGTTGTCGGCGCCTTCGAGCGAGATCCGGTACTGGGTCGGCCCGGTCTCGGCGTCGATCGTCAGGTCCTGGGTCGGCTGCAGGTACAGCGTGACGCCGGCCACCTCGGCCACGCGGCGGCGCAGCCGCTCCATGGTCACGCTCTGCTCGTCGCCGCGGCCGTCCTTGAGGTTGATCAGCATGCGGCCCGTGTGCAGCATTGTGTTGTTGGCCGCGTCGACGCCCACGTTGGAACTGAGCGACGCGACGTCGGGGTCGGCCAGGATCGCCTTGGCGGCCTGCTGCTGCAGCTGCGCCATGCCTTCGTACGAGATGCCCTGCCGCGTCTCCACGCGCGCCTGCAACTGGCCCGTGTCCTGGGTCGGGAACAGGCCCTTGGGAATCATCAGGTACAGCACTACCGTCAGCAGCAGCGTGCCCAGCGCCACGAGCAGGGTCAGGCCCTGGCGTGCCAACACCCAGTTCAATGAGTGGTCGTACTTGACGATCACGCCGTCGAAGAAGGCCTGCGAGCGGCGCGCGAAGGCGCCCGGTTTCTCTTCCTCGTGGCTCTTGAGCCAGCGCGCCGACATCATCGGCACCAAGGTGAGCGAGACCACGCCCGAAATCAAAATCGTGATCGCCAGCGTGATCGCGAATTCGCGGAACAAGCGCCCCACCACGTCGCCCATGAACAGCAGCGGGATCAGCACCGCGATCAGCGAGACCGTCAGCGAAATGATGGTAAAGCCGATCTGCGCCGCGCCCTTGATGGCGGCGGCCATCGGCGTTTCGCCTTTTTCGATGTAGCGGGCGATGTTCTCGATCATCACGATCGCATCGTCGACCACGAAGCCGGTGGCGATGGTCAGCGCCATCAGGCTCAGGTTGTTGAGGCTGTAGCCGAGCAGGTACATGGCGCCGCAGGCGCCGATCAGCGAGATCGGCACCGACAGGCTCGCGATGACGGTCGCGCGCAGGCTGTGCAAGAACGCAAAAATGACGAGCACCACCAGCACCACGGCCAGCAGCAATTCGATCTCGACGTGCTTGACCGAGGCGCGGATGCCGGTGGTGCGGTCGCTAAGCACGTCGAGCTTGAGCGCGCCCGGCAGGCTGGCCTGCAATTCGGGCAGGCGTTTTTTGATCGCGTCTACCGTGGCGATCACGTTGGCGCCGGGCTGGCGCTGCACATTGAGGATGATCGCCGGCTTGAGGCCGGACCAGGCGCCGAGGCGCACGTTCTCGGCGCTGTCGACCACCCGCGCCACGTTCGCCAGGCGAACCGGCGCGCCGTTGCGGTAGGCGACGATCAGGTTTTTATAGTCGTCGACGGCCAGCAGCTGGTCGTTGGCGTTGATCGTGTACGAGCGCGTGGGGCCGTCGAAACTGCCCTTGGCGCTGTTGACGTTGGCGCCTGAAATCGCCGAGCGCAAGGTGTCGAGGCCTAGCCCGTAGGACGCGAGCGCGTCGGTGTCGGCCTGGATGCGCACCGCCGGCCGCTGGCCGCCGCTCAGCGTCACCAGGCCCACGCCGGAGACCTGGCTGATCTTGAGCGCGAGGCGCGTGTTGACGAGGTTCTGCACCTCGGTCAGCGGCATCGTGTCGGAGGTGATCGCGAGCGTCAGCACCGGCGCGTCGGCCGGGTTGACCTTGGCGTACACCGGCGGCGCCGGCAGGTCGGTCGGCAGCAGCGAGCCGCCCGCGTTGATCGCGGCCTGCACCTCCTGCTCGGCGACGTCGAGGGTGTGCCCGAGGCCGAATTGGAGCGTGACCACCGAGACCCCGGCGGCGCTCGTCGAACTCATGCGCTGCAGGCCCGACATCTGGCCGAACTGGCGCTCGAGCGGCGCGGTGACCGTGCGCGCCATGACCTCTGGGCTGGCCCCGGGGTACAGCGTCTGCACCTGGATGGTCGGAAAATCGACCTGCGGCAGCGCCGACAAAGGCAGGAACTTGAATCCGACCAGCCCGGCCAGCACGATCGCCAGCATCAGCAGCGAGGTGGCGACCGGACGCCGGATGAACGGACCGGACGGGCTCATGGCAGCCGTTCCAAATTAATGCGGCGTGCAGCGCTCATGGCGTCCCTTCTTCGCGCCGGCGGCGTGGGCGTTCGCCCGCCGGCGCACCCTCGGCGTCGCGCGCGCCCTCCTCGCGCCAGCGGCGGCGTGGACGTTCGGCGCCTGCCGCGGCCTCGCCGGCCGGGACAGGTGTCGCCGCCGGTACCGAAGCCGGTGTTGTTGCGGGAGCTGGGGTAGCCGTCACCGGCGCAGCGGCAGCCGGCGCGGCGTCCGGCGCACGCTCACGGCGTCCTTCGCCGCGGCCCTGGCCCCGGGCGCCGCGTTCACCGCGCGCCCCGCCTTCGCCGCGCCGCCCGCCGGCCGACGGTTTGTCGCCCGGCAGCGTCACCTTGGCGCCATCCTTGAGCCGGTCGGCGCCCTCGGTGATGACCTGCTCACCGGCTTTGAGGCCGGTCTTGATTTCGACCTTGTCGACCGCCGCCTGGCCGCGCGTAACCGGCCGCAAAGACACCGTGCGCTCGGCCGCGTTGAGCACGTACACAAAATCGCCGCTGCTGCCATGGCGCAGCGCCGCCACCGGCACCACGACGGCGTCCTTGATGGTGCGCATTTCGAGCCGCAGGTTGACAAACTGGCTTGGAAACAGCGCCTGCGCGGCATTGGCGAAACGGGCCTTGGCGCGCACGGTGCCGGTCTGGGTGTCGACCTGGTTGTCGAGCGCGGCGAATTTGCCCGTCTCGAGCTGCCTGGTGCGGGTGCGGTCGAAGGCGACCGCCGGCAGGCTCGCGCCCGAGGCGATGCTCGGCTGCAGTTCCGGCACCTGGTCTTGCGGCACCGCGAATTCCACATCGATCGGCGAGAGCTGGGTGATGACGGCGATGCCGTTCGCGTCGCCGCTGCCGACAAGGTTGCCAAGGTCGGTCACGCGCAGGCCGACGCGGCCCGAGATCGGCGCCTTGATCTGGGTGTGGCTCAGATTCAGGCGCGCGATGCCCTCGGCGGCGCGGTCGGTCATCACCGAGCCCTCGAGCTGCTTGACCAGCGCGGCCTGGGTGTCGACCTCCTGGCGCGCGATCGAGTCCTGCGCGAGCAAGGTGCGGAAGCGTTCGAGCGTGACGCGCGCGGCCTCGAGCTGCGCCGCATTGCGCTGACGCTGGCCCGAGGCCTGCAACAGCGCCATCTCGAACGAGCGCGGATCGATCACGGCCAGCACCTGCCCCGCCTTGACCAACTGGCCCTCGCTGAAGTTAATTTTTTGCAAAATGCCGGACACCTGCGGCCGCACCGTGGCAGTGGCCGCCGCCGTCACGGTGCCGAGCGCGTCGAGCACGACCGGGATGTCGGTCAGTTGGGCCGTGGCCACGCCGACCGTGCTGGCGCCGCCGCGACCGCCGCCGCCGCGTCCGCCACCGCCGCCCGGCGCGCCCGGGCCGCCCTGCGCGGCTTCATCCGGCTGGGTCAGGTACCAGGCGAGGCCGGCGAGCGCGGCCATGACGAAAACGGCGATGGCGATGCCGATCGCTTTGGAGCGGCGCGGCGCGGGCGTGATGGTCGATGGGGGATTGGGCGCGTGCATGCGATTCCTTGATTGCCGTCGGCCGCGGAACCGTTGTCCCGCCTGCCGTCAATAGTGCTCAAAAGAACAACGATTGACGGGCTGACTTTAGCACGCGAAGGCAATTTTCTTTGTTTCATACCGCACAGTTGGGGGCAGAAACCGACCGCCCGAAGGCAACAGCGGCGACCACCGTGAAGTGGCCGCCGCTGCGGCGGGCGGCGCCTTGGAAGCGCCGCCGCATAGGAGAAATCGGGCTACCGGCCCGCACGCGCGCCTAAGTACGCGTCCGGGGTTTCGGCCTTGGAACGCTGCTACAAGCCGTTACAAAGCCGCTACAAAAAACTCGGCCAAGCCTATGGCGAGACGCACATGCAGTGCGTGACGGCCGCGAACGGCTTACGCCCCTCGGTCAATTCGGACAGGAACCGGAAGTCCTTGCTCACTTCGCTGACCGCGCCGCTCGGCAGGCCGGTCGACGGCAGCAGGCCGAGTTTGACTTCCATGCGGATCGCCTGCGCGGCCGAGCCGCCCATGGCCGTGATCAGGCGCTCGAAGGCATTGCCCTCGCGCTCGATGTACGAGACGCGGTAATCGTCGCCCAGTTTGGCGCGCTTGGCGGCCGAATCGAGCGCGTCCTGGTAGCTGCCGACGCGGTCGATCAGGCCGCGTTCTTTGGCTTGGGCGCCGGTCCAGACGCGGCCCTGCGCGACCGAGTCGATCTTCTCGACCGTGGTTTTGCGCGCCGCGGCGGCCTTGGTCGTGAATTCGCTGTAGATATGGTCGATCGAACCTTGCACCAGGGCGGCAAAACGCGGCTCGAGCGCACGCATCGGGTTGTAGGCGTCGGCGAGCCAGGTGGTGGTCACGCCGGCGGTGTGGATGCCGAGCTTTTCGACGGTTTTTTCGGCCGTCGGCAGCATCGCGAACACGCCGATCGAGCCGGTGATGGTCGACTCGTCGGCGATGACTTCGTCGGCCGCCATCGAGATCCAGTAACCGCCCGATGCGGCAACGTTACCCATCGACACCACGACCGGCTTGCCGGCATCGCGCGTGAGCTGGAGTTCGCGGCGGATCAGTTCGGAGCCGTAGGCGCTGCCGCCGGGCGAATCGACGCGCAGCACGATTGCCTTGATGTCGTCGTCTTCGCGCGCCTTGCGGATCAGGTTGGCGGTCGACAGGCCGCCGATGCTGCCCGGGCCGGCCGTGCCGTCGGTGATGCCGCCGGCGGCCACAACCACGCCGATGCCGTCGCCGAACAGGAGCGGCTTCTGGCGCGCGAGGTAGTCGTGGAACGACACTTGGCGGAAGGTCTTGCCTTTATCGTCGGGCGCGCCGCGCTTGATCATCATCGCGCGCACTTCGTCGCGCGTCTTGAGGCCGTCGACGAACTTGGCCTTCAAGGCGATCTGGGCCATGTCGCCCTTGGCTTCTTTCACCAACTCGGGCAGTGCATTGATGTTGGCCATGATCGCGCCGGCGGGCAGCTTGCGGTTTTTCTCGACGCTGCTGACATAGTTGCTCCACAACGCGTTGTACAGGAAGGAGTCCGCCTCGGCCGCCTCGGGCGACGGGCCGTTGGCGATGTAAGGCTCGCCGAAGCTCTTGAAGGTGCCCACGCGCAGCAGGTTGACGGTCACGCCGAGTTTGTCGAGCGCGTCGCGGTAGTAGGTGCGGTGGCGGCCGAAACCTTCGATGTAGACCATGCCCATCGGATGCACATAGATTTCGCTCGCGTGCGAGGCCATCAGGTATTGGCGCTGGCTGTAGCTGCCGCCCCATGCCACGATCGGCTTGCCGGCCTTGCGCACGCGGTCGAGCGAAGCGCCGACATCGTGCAGCATGGCCTGGCCCGCGTTGCCGAGCTCGTCGAGCATCAGCACCACGCTGGTGATTTTTTTGTCTTTGGCGGCCGCATCGATCACGGTGATCAGGTCGCGCAGTTGCACCGAGTGGCGCGTTTCCCCGCCCATCGCCGCTTGCAGGGACTCGCTGAAGTCGCCCTCGTGCTGCTCGACGAGGTCGCCCTTGAGGTCGAGCACGAGTGCGGTTTTTTCTTCAAGCGGCTTGACGCCGCCCGTCGCCATGCTGACCACGATCATGATGATTATGATGAGCAAGATGATGTTGAAGATGGCGCGGCGCGTCGCGTCGAGCGCGTGCCAGAACGCGACGAAACCATTGCGGATGGCGGTCATAGGCTTAAAAGACATTGAAGCTCCAGCATTAAATAAGGTGTCGGGAAAAACCCGGGGAGTAGAACACGCACTGTAAACCAAAAAACCACTAAGTGGCCAAATTGCCAATGCCGGCATATATTTTTTCTGCACGGCAAAGACACGCTGCTTCCATCTGAAGATCAAGGCCCAGTCTAGCGTTGCTTCAACGAAACGAGTAGCAAAAAACGACGAAGCACCTGATTCCGTCAACGAACGACGTTATAACGGCAATGGTGCGCGCTAAGGTTAGTCCGTCCGCTTTTGCAGTTGGATAAGAGAAATCTTCTCCGACAGCGTGGCGGGCGACAGTTCGCCGGCGCGACGCGCTTGCAGCGCCCCCTTACTGTCAAAAAAGAAAGTCGTGGGCAAGGCTTTGGAGCCGAGCGCGCCAGCGACCGCGTGCCGGCGGTCGAGCACGACATTGGCGAGCGTGATGTTCTGCCCGCTCAAAAACTTTCCGACGACCTCAGGCGCTTCGCCCTGGTTCACGAAAACGAAGGTGATCTCCGGGTTTGCGAGCTGGGCCTGGCGCAGGGCGGGGATTTCGCGGCGGCACGGCCCGCACCAGCTTGCCCAAATATTGAGCACCACGGGTTTGCCGGCCAAACCGGCCAAGGCCAAGGAGCCGCCCTCGATCCGCTCGAGGGCGAATTGCGGCAGCAGCAGCGTCGGCGCGGGGCGCACAATCTGCACGATGGCGACCACCAAATACACTGCGGCGCCACCCAGGGCTGCCGCGAGGATCCGCTTGCGGCCCGGCTGGTCGCGCCATGCCAGCCACCCCGCCGCCAGCCCGCCGGCGAGCAAGCCGGCTTTGAGGTGGAAGCCGCCATCGCGGATGTCGAGGATGCTCAGCGGCGCGGCCAGGTACAGGTCGCCAAAGCGCACGACATAGACGGTCCGCGCGGCCAGCAAGGCCGTCCCGATGACCAACCACAATTTTGGCTCGATGTCGGGGCCGCCCCGGCGCGTGCCGAAGTGGCCGATCAACATCACCGTGATGACGGCGGCAAAGGTGCTGAGCACGCCGAGGGGGAATGAAAATGGGCCGATCGTGAGGTCGCCCATCAGGTGGTTTCGCAGTTGGTCATGGTTCGCATCTTGTGGTGGCTATTTATTTGATACGGGTGTCGTCGCGCTATCCGCCATCAATTGTTTTAAATGTTCTTTCCACAGCGCCGCGACGGTGTGCCCGCCGTGGCCGCGCGTGGCCGGGCTTAGTGGCAGCAGTATGGCCCTGCCCTTTGCAACACGTTTGATTTCACGCTCGAGGATGCCCAGTTCGGGAGGATTGACGAGGTCGTCCGCGGTGTTTAGCGCGAGCAAGGGCGCGCGGATTTTTTCGAGCCCGGGCGCCGGGTCGTAATCGCGCGAGGCCTCGAGCTGGTACAGCAGGTCGGTGGCGTCGAAGCGCTTCATGCCGGCCCCGACAAAGGCGTCGAGATCGGCGTCGGTGCCCTCGAGCGTCGGCGTTTTTTCTTGCCGCAAAATCGGATTGCTGCTCATGAAGTAAAGCAGTTGCAGCGCCGTTTTGAGGCTTGGCGGCTGGGCAGTGTAGGCGCCGCCGCGCCACTCGGCGTCGTTGCGGATGGCATCGATCAGCACGCGCCGCCAGACCCGGTTTCGGCCCGCCGTCTGCACCGGCAGGCTCGACAGCGGCATCAGCGCGTCCATGAACGCGGGATAACGCTCGCCCCAGATCCACGCATGCATGCCGCCCATCGAGGTGCCCAGCACGAGGCGAAGATGCTGCACGCCGAGGCCCTCGACCAGCAAGCGGTGCTGCGCATCGACCATGTCGGTGTAGCCATAGCGCGGAAAACGCGCACGCAAGCCATCGCTCGGTTTGCCCGACCGGCCATGCCCTATCGCATCGGGCGCGATGATGTAATAGCGCGTGGCATCGAGGGCGGCGCCGGGCCCGAACAGCTCGCCGCCAAACTGCGGGTTGATGAAGATGCCGCCGTCGCCGCTGGTGTTGTGGATGAGCAGCACCGCATTGCTGACCTTGCCTTCGGCGTTGCGCACCGGCGTGCCGAGCGTGCGGTAATGGATGCGCAGCGCGGGCAAGGTTTCGCCTGATGCGAACTTGAAGTCCTTCAAGACGAAGTCGCCCTCGACCACGGCGGGATAGTCGGCAGCGCTCGCGCCGGCCGCGCTGAACAGGATCAGCAGCGAAAAAATAAAGGTTTTCATCGTCGTTGCGGGAACTGGATTAGTCGGTTTGGCTAGTAATAGAAGCGCGTCTTCGCGGCCCATTCACTCTTCGGATAATGCTTGTGCAAGAACTCGTAGGCCTCTTTCGAGTAATTGCGGCCTGCGACGCCCTTGGCGCCGACGCCGCACTCGTTGCGGGTCGAGGCGATCAAGAAATGCAGCGCCTTGGGCCCTTCCTGGTCGGCCTTGTTGTTCCTGGCCCATTCGAGTACGCGCGGGATCAGGTAGCTCGAACGCTTGGTCAGGGTGCTCAGTTGGGCTTTTTCCTTGTCGACCTGGGCGCGCTCGGCGGCGGAGACGAATGCGGGCGCTACCAGCTCCATGCCGTCGTCGGCGCTGCCGTTGACGCCGATCCCGTCGCACGACCAATAGACCGGGCCATGCTTGCCGCTTTGGTCGCGGTTCAGCCGCGGGTCGAGCTCGGGCGTGTTGGCGAAGATGAGCAGGGCGGCATCGCGCTTGGCCGCGGGGGTCGCCGCTTTTTTGTAGCGCTCGTACAGGTGGCGTGTGCTCGCGCGTCCGCGTGCGAGGTCGTCGGCGAGGCCGTCGGCGAGCGCGTGCTGGCCCAGCAGCACGGCGCGCGTCCATGCGAGTTCGGCCACGAACGCCCGCTCCGGCGCGGGGAGCAGCGAGTTGACGCGCGCCAGCGTCGCCAGCGGCAAGTGCCGTTGCAGATGCGTGCGCAAGTCGTCGTCGAAACGCGCGAACGCCTGCGGCGCGCCTTCGTTTGGCTCCGGCACGGCCAGCTCGCGCTCGGCCGGCGTGCGCACCGCCGCCGCGAATGCGGCCTTGTCGCTGGCGGCCGTCACCATTTTCATGCGCAGCAGCCGGTTGCGCACCGAGACCGCTTGCGGCTTGTCGAGCAGCGCCGAGACGATGGCATCGGCGTCCTTGGCGCGGCCCTCGGCCAGCGCCAGCCGCGCCAGATGGTATTGCAGGGACACGAAGGCGGGCGACTCCGGCTTGAGCGCCGCGGCGGCCTTGGACTCGCCGGGTTTAAGGTCGCCGCTGCGCGCATTGGTCAACAGCGCCACCAGCCACACCGGCTCGTGCCGTTTGTCCCAATGCGCGCGTGCCAGCGCGAACGCGGCCTGGCGCCGCTTGGATGGTTCGGTGCCCTTGGCATTGCTGTAATTGTCGCCGCGACTGGCTTGCATCGCGCCGATCCAGGCCGTCATCGGATCGGCCGCGGCGTGCAGGTTCGGCTCGAGGTCGTCCATCAGGAACAGGTAGTCGACCATCATTTGCGGCGTGCCTGCGTCGACCGGCTTGGCCGCCAACACGGCCGACAGTTCGCGCCGCCGTTCCTCAGGGCGTACCCGGATGTCGATCCAGGTGATCAGCGCGCGCGCCGGCGCGGAGCCGGCCGCGATGGCCGCCAGCTCGGCGCGCGCCTGGCTCAGGCGCGCAGTCAGTGCGGGCGTCAGCGCTTGCGGCACGGCGGAGGCGCTGCGCACCAGCGCGCGCGCCGCAAGGTAACGGCCCAATGGCTGCCATGGCGAGCCCGCGTCCCTGGCGATGGCGAGGAACTGGGCGCGCGCCTCGTCGAAACGGCCCGCGTAGAAATGGGCGGCGGCGCGCTGGTAGGCGTAATCCTTGACCAGCCATGCCGGCGCCTTGGCCGGCAGCGGCGGCGGCAGCGTGATCGGGCGCGGCACCGGCACCGCGCGCTGCTCGATCTCGGGGCCGCAATTGGCAAACACCGCATCCTGGTTCGCGAGCCAGACGGCGGCCCATTGCTGGCCGCCCTGCCGCATGCGCTGGGTTAGCGTGGCGCCGGCGCGCACGAAGGCGTCGTCCGGACAGTTGACGATCACGGTGAATTCGCCCACGTCGACCATCACGTCGACGCCGGCCGCCGGCGCGCCGCGCACGACGCCGCGCGCCTTGAGCCAGTTCTCGGCCGCCGACAAGGTTTCGTCCACCGTGCCCGCACCGACCGTGTGGCCCTCCACCGCCAACAGCGCCAGTTCGTCCTTCGAGAGCGCACGGCCCGTCAGCGCGCGGTACGCCAGATAGTGGTAGATGCGCCAATAGCCCGGCGTGACGATCCCGAGCTTGCCGGCGGCGTAGCCTTGCAGCTCGGGAACCGGCACGTGGTACTGGGGCATGAAGACGTTCTCGATCAAGTCGTCGTCGCCGCTCGCCTGCAGCACATTGGATGCGGCAAACAGGGCGACGGCGAGCACGGCAGCGGCATTGCGCACAAAGGTGGATCGAGGCATGGAAAAAGTCCCGGGTTGGTGTGTCATTGGATGCGGCGCCACGTGTCCTGGTCCCAGGAACGCGGCGAAAAAAAGTAGCGGCGGGCCGACCCCGCCTTGACCGGCGCCTCGTCGGTCGCCATCCCGAGCGCGCCGCGGCAGCGCGGCCGCGCAAAGCCGCCCTGTTCGAGCAGCAGGCCGCGGATCTTGCCATCGTCGCGCGCCATGCGAAAGGCCATCGGCACCACCTCGTCGGCTTCGAGTGCGCCGATCCAGTAGTCGCCGGCGCACCACGAAGCGAGCGCGGTGACCGACAGCGCAACGTCGGCCGGCAGCCGGCGCCGCAGGTCGCCCACCAAGGCGAGCAAAAAGCCGCGTTGGGAACGGCGCACCTCAAAGTCGAGTTGGACCACGCGCGCGCGCGCGCCCCGCGCCGCCTTGAGCACCTGGGCGGCGATCGCCTCGTGCTGGGCCGCGTCGAGCGCGGGCGGCTCGCGCCACGAGGCGTCGACGTGGACCACCGGGACCACCACCGTGCCCGGCCGCACCAGCAAGCGGTAGGCGCGCGGACGCGTGCGCACCCGGTCGGCCGCCAGCTCGAGCGTGGTCGCGACATAGGCGACACCGACCTCGGGCGGCAACCAGCGCAGGTCCTCGTGCCGCTCCCAGGCCCACAGCATGGTCGGCGGTAGCGCGGCCAGCGACGAGGTACCGTTGGCGCTGGCCGCTTGGGCGGGATGCCACCATAGCGCGGCTGAGAGCAGCGTTGCCATCGCCCAAACCTGCGCGGCACACTTCAGCATCGCACCGTGCCACGACTGATCCGCCGTCTGCTTGCCTGATAACTGCGATGCATGGGTAACTCCGCGTGTGCCGGTTGGGGCTCTGAAGAAATATTATATTGTATGCAAGAAGATTCCTCCAGCCCCGGGTGCTGTCTTGACACCTCGGCGGGCGCATGTAATATTGATGCTATGAAAATTTATAAGACCCCGCCAGTTGCCTTCACCGCCTTCGCGCAGTGTTGCCGTGCTGCGCTCGGGGAGAGCATCGCTTAGCACCATCGCATCATCCTATCCTCGAGGGCCACTTGTTGAAAAACACGTGGCCCTTTTTGTTTTTGTACGCCCCACACCGGACCACAGCATGCCCCTCAATTTGTACGACACCTACAGCCGCAGCCTGCGCGAACTACAGCCGCTCAAACCCGGACACATCAGCCTGTACGCCTGCGGCCCCACCGTGTACGACTACGCCCATATCGGCAATCTGCGCACCTACATTTTTGTCGACCTGCTGCGCCGCGCGCTCGAATACGGCGGCTTGCAGGTCAACCATGTGATGAACATCACCGACGTCGGCCACCTGACGTCCGACCAGGACAGCGGCGAAGACAAAATGGAAAAAGGCAGCCAGCGCACCGGCAAGACGGCGTGGCAGATCGCCGAGGAATACACGCGCGCTTTCAAGGCCGATCTCGCCTCGCTCAATATCCAGGAGCCCGTCACATGGTGCCGCGCCACCGACCATATCGCCGACCAGATCGAATTCATCGCCGATCTGGAGCGCAAGGGATTCACCTACCGCACCGATGACGGCATCTATTTCGACACCTCGCGCCAGCCAGACTACGGCTATCTCGCGCGGCTCGACCGGGCCGGTTTGCAATCGGGTAAACGCGTCGATATCGGCGACAAAAAACAGATCACCGACTTCGCGCTGTGGAAATTGAGCGGCGTGGCGGGACAACGCCAGATGGAGTGGGACAGCCCCTGGGGCGTGGGTTTTCCAGGCTGGCACATCGAGTGCTCGGCGATGTCGGCACGCCACCTCGGCGAGTATTTCGATATCCATTGCGGCGGCGAGGACCACGTGCCGGTCCATCACAGCAACGAGATCGCGCAGACCGAAGCGCGTTATGGCACCCGGCTCGCCAATTTTTGGCTGCACGGCGCCTTTTTAAAAAGCAGCGAGGCGAAAATGTCGAAGTCCTCGGGCGCGTTTGTGCGCGTGCAGACACTCGTCGATCGCGGCGTCGATCCGCTCGCCTTCCGCTACCTGTGCCTGACCACGCATTACCGCAGCCAATTGAGTTTTTCGGACGACGCGCTCGACAGCGCTGCGAGCGGCTTCGAGCGCATGCGGGCGATGGTGGCGCGGCTCGGAGAACCCGGCCTGCCGGACGTCGATTATCTTGCGCGCTTCGATGCCGAACTCAAGCATGATTTGAATTTTCCGCGCGCGCTTGCGTTGGCGTGGGAGATGCTCAAAGGTGATCTGCCCGACGCGGCCAAAAAGGCGACCATCCTGCGCTTCGACGAGGCATTCGGCTTGCGGCTTGCGCTTTGGACGCCGGCCGTCGTCGGTGTGCCGCCAGCGCTGGCGGCCTTGATGGCACAGCGCGAGCGCGCGCGCGGCGAGCGCCGTTGGTCGGACGCGGACAGCCTGCGTGCTCAGGCACGCGCGCTTGGCTACGAGCTCGACGACACCGCGGCGGGGCAGCAAGCACGCAAACTCTAGCGGCGACAGGCTGCGCGGTTTTCGGCCGGTGGCGCTTGCCGCTGTGATAGTGTTCAGGCAGTTCCGCCTGAAGCTAACCCTCAATAAATTTAAGGAGCATGACCATGTTGCGCAACGCCCTATTGATCGCCTGTGGACTCGCGTTTCTATCCCTGCGCCCGGCCCTGGCGCAGACCACGCCGACTACGCCAACTACCCCCACCACGCCAAGCGCGCAGGCCGCGCCGGCGGCGCCGGCAGCCCAATACGATGCCGAACTGGCGAAATCACTCGGCGGCAACGACCGCGGCATGCGCAGTTACGTGCTGGTGATTCTTAAGACGGGACCGAAAAAAATGGCGGACGGCCCTGAACGCAAGAAAATGTTTGAAGGCCATTTCGCAAACATCACACGCCTCGCGAACGAGAAGAAGCTCGCCGTGGCCGGTCCGCTCGACGGCGTCGATGGCTGGCGCGGCGTGTTTATCATTGCCACGCCCGACATCGAACTGGCCAAGACCTACGTCGAGACCGACCCGGTGATCGTGAACGGCGAGATGGTCGCCGAGTATCACAAGTTTTTCAGTTCGGCAGGCCTGATGGCCGTGACCGACGTGCACAACAAGATTCAAAAAAAATAGGCACTACGTCCCCAGACCGTTTACCCGGTGAAACGGTCCGATGCATTTATCGAGTGCTTCGGCCTCGCACATGAGGAACAAAGCGCCCGATGGATGGAAAACGACGAAGTTCGTGATTTTTTTACCCACTTGCATGACTTGCCCGGCGCAGTCTTTTTTGCCGTTGTCTTTGACCACGGTGTCGACGAGGCGATAGTAACCCCTGGAGCTCGGCTCGACCGGGATGTCGAAGGTGCTCTCGGAGATTTCGTCGGCGCTGGTGACGAGGGTGGTGCCGTCGCTGCGGAAGCGGTAGGTCTCGGAGCAGCTGCCGTCGGGCAGCGTCAGGCGCCAGATGCCGAGGATCGGGTGGTCGGCCGGGAGTGGCGCGGCATGCGCGCCGGGCCCGCCAAAAACCGACGCGGCGGCCAGCACAACGGCAGATAACTTTTGCATGATGAAACTCCTTCACGGCGGTTAAGTGTCGGGATGTTTGTTTGACCTGCAAGCCGGTGCTGCGTTTGCGCTAATTTACCTTGGTTTGAGGTTGTCGCAAAACTTAAAATGAGCCGCTTGATTTGGCGGAAATCGCGACATCACCAGCCTCCAATAACTCAAACCAACATCGTCCTCGCATGTGAGGCTGTCGCGAGAGGGCAGCAGCGCGCACAATTGGCGTTTAAGACGCATCAGAAACCGCGTCGCAAAAATATTAAACATCAAAAACCAACATCGTCCTCGCGCATGCGGGGACCCATAGAACAGTTGCTTTGAGCCGCTGTTCTATGGGTCAACGCGGGGGCGCCGAGCCCTCCGCGAGGACGATGTGGGTTCGCGGGCCGATGTGAAAAAGGGGAATCCATGTACGCCACGGATTCCCCTTTGTGTTACGGCTCGGACCTTATCAGCCCGGCTCGGAACTCGCCTTTGGCTTGGCCGCGCGGCGCGGCGCGGCGCTCTTGCGGGCCGGCTTTTCCTTGGCTTCGGCAAGCACAGCCTGCGGCTCGGATGCGACCGCGACCGGCGCTTCCGGGACTGCCTTCGGTGCGCGCGGCGGCTTGGCGGCTGCCTTCGCGCCCTGCTTTGGCGTCGGCTTGGCTGCCTGCTTGGCCGGCTGCTTGGCAGCGCCCTTGGCGGCCGGCTTGGCGCCCTGCTTTGCGGCTGGCTTGCGGCCGCCGGCGCGCGGGGTGCGGCCCTTTTTTTCTGCGGGCGCGGCCTGGTCGAGGGTCGCTACGGCCTGGCGGAACAGCGCGTCTTCCTCTTGCTCGCTGAGCTCGACATGCTGTTCCTCGACGTAGGTGCCGAGGTGCGCCAGTTGGCTGTCCTCGTCGTCCTCATCCTCGTCCGCGTCGTCGTCGACCTCATGGATCGGCTGGTCGTCGTCGGCGCGCTGCGGCTTGGCCGGGGCTTCGGTTTCGTTCCACCACGCGGTCGGCGGCTCCTCGTCCATGTCGACCTCGTCCGCTGCTGCTGCGGCGGCGGCAGGCTGGACCGGCTGCTCGCTGCGGTAGTCGGTTTGCTTGCGGCCGCCGCGGCCGCGCCGGCTGCGTTCCGGACGCGCGTTCGTTTCCTCGGCTTGTTCGGGGGCGGCGTCGGTGGCCGGCATGGCCGCAGCCGCCGGCTCGTTCGACATGGCCGACTGCGCGTTGTCGCTGCGGTAAACGTAGGCGCCCGATTTCTCGTCGCGGCCGAATTCGAGCATGCCGCGCTTTTGCGCCTCTTCGAGCAGGTTGCCGAAGGTGCGGAAGCCGTAGTAGGACTCGTTGAAATCGGGACGGCGGCGCTTGAGCGTGTCCTTGAGCAGCGAGGCCCAGATCTTGCCGCTGTCGCCGCGCTCGGACACGAGCGCGTCGAACATCTCGACCACGAGTTCGATCGCCTGCGCCTTGCGCGCGTCGAGTTCTTCCTTGCGGCGGCTGCCTTCGTCGGGCGAACGCTTCGGCGCCGGCTGTTCTTTACGCTCGTCGCGGCGGGCCGTGGCGCGTTTCACTTCGCGCACGAGATCGTCGTAGAAAATGAATTCGTCGCAGTTGGCCACCAGCAGGTCGGAGGTCGATTGCTTGACGCCGACGCCGATCACCTTCTTGGCGTTTTCGCGCAGTTTGGACACCAGCGGCGAAAAGTCGGAGTCGCCGCTGATGATGACGAAGGTGTTGACGTGCGATTTTGTGTAGCACAAGTCGAGCGCGTCGACCACAAGGCGGATGTCGGCCGAGTTCTTGCCGGACTGGCGCACGTGCGGGATTTCGATGAGCTCGAAGTTCGCTTCGTGCATGGTGGCCTTGAAGCCTTTGTAACGGTCCCAGTCGCAGTAGGCCTTTTTGACGACGATGCTGCCCTTGAGCAGGAGCCGCTCGAGCACCAGTTTGATGTCGAATTTTTCGTAGTTCGCATCGCGCACGCCGAGGGCGACGTTTTCGAAATCGCAGAATACGGCCATGCTGATGTTTTCGGGGGTTGAAGCCATAAATGATGTTCTCTGTTGAAGGTGGATCAGTATTGTTGCGATTATACGCATGTCGATCGGATTGGCGTGCCGGTGCTAAAGTGCGGGGATGAAACCTGAACATCTACAACTGCTGTTGACGCGTGAAATGCCGTATGGGAAATATAAAGGCCGCATGATCGCCGATTTGCCGGGGCACTACCTGGGCTGGTTCGCGCGCGAGGGATTTCCGCGCGGGGAGTTGGGCGAGTTGCTGGCCTTGATGTACGAGCTCGACCACAATGCGCTGCGCAGTTTGCTTGATCCCTTGCGGCAGCGGCGCTGAGGGTGCAGGGGTGGTGCGACAGGAATCGCAAAGCCGATACGCAAGAAAACCTAAACCCACATCGTCCTCGCGAAGGCGGGGACCCATAGAACGCTGGCACTGAGCAACTGTTCTATGGGTCCCCGCCTTCG
>JAZKIN010000092.1:0-3436 GCA_040384885.1 Pseudomonadota bacterium
GGCTCAGAGCAACTGTTCTATGGGTCCCCGCATGCGCGAGGACGATGTTGGTTTAAGGTATTAGAAGCTAGTGATTTCGCGATTTCTGCCAAATCAAGCGGCTCATTTTAAGTTTTGCGACAGTCTCCAATACGGGCGCGGCGGATCAATCAGGCGTAGGTGTCGATGCGCCCGCCGAGTGCCGGGCTCGACGCTTGCAGCCGCGCCACGCGGGTGCGTTCCTCGGCCGCCTCGAGCGCGCGGCGGTCGCCCTCGAGCTGCGCCGCGCTGCGCTCGAGCCGCGCGCCGTCCTCGCGCGCTTGCGCCTGGCTGCGTTGCACTTGCCGCTCGGCCTGCAATTCGGCTTGCCGCTCCGCCTGGGCGACCGCGGTTTGCTGGGTTTTGACGGGTTGAATGGTTGCCACAATCGATCTCGGCTTGGTTTTGCTGGTTGGAGATACGATAAGACTAGGTCAAAAACCGCGATATTTCCAGTAGAAATTTCAAAAAAGTAACTATATCTCACATGGAATGGGTAGCACCCCTTTGAGCGCCGGGCAGTTACTGCCCGGCTGGTGGTGCTGGCCGGTCGACGATCAGGCTGTCCAAAAGTTTCCACCATGAAAAGTATTAGTGATATCGTTTAACAAATATAAACAAAGGAGTGTCCATGAGCCTTCCCTTCCCACGCCTGTTGAGCGCCGCCGCTATCATCGGCACGCTGTTCGCCAGCGCAACTGTTGCTTCGATCGCCACCGCGGCGCCGAATTCCGCGCCCGCCGCCCCCACCGCCTCCGCCCCCGGCAGCGCCCGCGCCGAGAACGCCTACCTGAGCCACGAGGAAGCGATGAAACGCTCGGCCCGCGTTTCGAACGTGGCCTACACGCTGTCGTTCGAGCTGACCGGCAAGGAAACCTTCAGCGGCACAAGCGCCATCGCGTTCGACCTCAAAGACACGGCCACGCCGCTTACGATCGACCTGAACAAGGGCACGATCAGCGCGCTCACCGTCAACGGCAAGCCCGTCACCCCCCAGTACAACGATTGGTTCATCACCATCGCGGCCAAGGACCTGGTCGCCGGCCGCAATACGGTGGCCGTCAGCTACACGCGCCTGCACAGCACCAATGGCGAAGGCTTGCACCGCATGGTCGATCCGGTCGATGGCAAGGTCTACACTTATTCGCACTTCGAGCCGGCCGCCGCCCACCAGATGTTCGCGCTGTTCGACCAGCCCGACCTGAAGGCGAGCTACGCGATGACCGTGGTCGCGCCCGCCGACTGGTCGGTGGTGTCGACGATGCGCGAATCGAAGATCGACGACAACGGCGCGACCCGCCGCTGGACCTTCCCGGCCACCAAAAAACTGAGCGCGTATAACTTCTCGCTGCACGCCGGGCCGTACAAGGTATGGGAGGACAAGAGCGGCAAGTATCCGATGCGCCTGTTCGCGCGCCAGTCGCTGGCCGCGCAGGTGCCGCCCGAGGAGTGGTTCAAGCACACCAAGGCCGGGCTGGTTTATTTCGACAAGTACTTCGGCATTCCCTACGCCTTCGAAAAATACGACACCATCATCGTGCCCGATTTTAATTACGGGGCGATGGAGAATGCGGCCGCGATCACCTTCGCCGAGCGCAGTTTTGTGTTCAAGGCCGCGATGACCACGGCCCAGCGGCAACAGCTGGCCCACGTGATCCTGCATGAGATGGCGCACCAGTGGTTTGGCGACATGGTCACGATGGACTGGTGGAACGGCCTGTGGCTCAACGAAAGCTTTGCCTCCTTCATGGCCTCGCTGGCGCTGGCCGAATCGAGCGAGTTCAAGAACGCGTGGCAGTCGTTCTACATCGACGACAAGCAGGGAGCCTATTTGCAGGACACCGGTCCCGGCAGCCATCCGATCGAGGTCCCGGTGCCATCGACCGCGAACGCGTTCGACAACATCGACGCGATCACCTATTCGAAGGGCGCCTCCACCCTCAAGCAGCTGCGCCACCTGCTGGGCGAGGAGGTGTTCCGCAAGGGCGTGCACAACTATCTCGTCAAGTTCAAGTTCAAGAACGCCAGGCTCGACGACTTCATCGGCGAACTGGGCAAAGCGGCCGGGCGCGACCTGGGCAGCTGGAAGCAGCAGTGGCTGACCACAGCAGGCGTCAACACGATCGCGGCCGACTTCACATGCAGCAATGGCAAGGTGGCCAGCTTCAATCTGCGGCAGACGCCTGCCAACGCGACCAACCCGATGCTGCGCGAGCAGCGCGTGCAGGTCGCCAGTTTCGCCATACGCGACGGCAAGCTCGGCCTCGTCAAGAACGTGCCCGTCACTTACAAGGGCGCGAACACGGCGGTCAAGGCCATGGTCGGCAGCGCCTGCCCCGACCTGGTCTACCCGAACCACCAGGACTGGGGCTTTGCGATGGTCGAGCTCGATCCGGTGTCGTTCGCCAACGCCGGCAAGGCGCTCGGCCAGGTCGACGATCCGCTGCTGCGCACGATGCTGTGGCAAAGCCTGTGGGACGGCGTGCGCGCCGCCAAGTACCCACTCAACGACTTCATGCAGACGGCGATGGACAACGTCGGCGCGGAGAAGGATTACACCCTGCTCGGCGAGGCGATCGGAAAAATCGGTGATGGCGCCCAATACCTCAAGGCCATGCCGGAAAAGGCGCAATACGCGGCCGCGACCATGACGCGGTTGCAGCAGATCGCTTGGAAGGGCATGCAGGAAAGCGGCAGCAACAGCGATTTCACGCGCCGCTGGTTCGCGCTGTACCGTTCCGCCGCGATCGACAAGGCGGGACTCGACAAGCTGGCCTCGATCCTCTCCGGCGAGACCGTGGTCAAGGGCATGCCGCTCAACCAGGACCTGCGCTGGAATCTGATCAACACGCTCAACCGCTACGATCACCCGAACAGCGCCGCGCTGATCGCGGCCGAACTGGCGCGCGACAAGTCCGACAGCGGCCAGACGGCGGCGTTGCGGGCGACGGTGGTGCGGCCCGACCCGGCGGTCAAGGCCGAATGGCTGGCCAAAATCGAGGACGTCAAGACGGAGACGCCGTTCCCGCGCCTGCGCACGGCGATGACGAGCATGTTCCCGGTCGAGCAGCGTGCATTGGCCGAAGCGAGCGCCGACCAGCGCCTGGCGAATCTGCCGGCGATCGACAAGGCGTCCAACCCGGTTTACATGCGCACTTACGGGGGCTCGATGATCCCGTCGGGCTGCTCCCCGGCGAATGTGGCGCGGCTGGAGAAGGCGATTGCGCAGCATAAGGACTTGTCGGCCGGGACCATGCGCGCGTTGAAGAATACGCATGAGGATGAAGTGCGTTGCGTCGCGATTAAGAACGCGATGACGGTGCGCTGAGCGTTTGTATAAGCTGTAAGAACCAAGAAACGAAAAACCAAACCACATCGTCCTCGCGCATGCGGGGACCCATAGAACGTGCGCGATGAG
>JAZKIN010000092.1:3446-15097 GCA_040384885.1 Pseudomonadota bacterium
CTGTTCTATGGGTCCCCGCATGCGCGAGGACGATGTGGGTTTTTGTTATTGATGTTCTTGCTGCGCGATTTCTATATTAGAACCGATACATCATCGACGCCTCAAGCGTGCGCCCAAAAATCGGACGCCCCATGAAGTCGCCGGCCGCATTTGTACCCGCCCCGATCACCGACACATTGCCCTCGGTGATGCCCAACTGATTACTCAGGTTGGTCCCCGACAAGCGGAACTCGAGCTTGTCGCCGACCAGCGCCAGGATGCCCGCGTCGAGCGTGTGGTACTTCGGCAGCCGCTGCGTGTTCTGGATGTCGGCAAAACGCTCGCCCACATGCGTGTACGTCGAGTACAGCTTGACCGAGCCCCAGCCGGTCGGGATCTTGTAGCTCGGCGTCAGGCGGAATTGCAGCTTCGGCTGGCGCTGCACGATGTTGCCGTTGTTGGCGCGGTTGTTGACGCCCTCAAACCCCTCGTACTTGCCGTCCTGCCAGTTGCCGGTCAGGGCGATCTGCAAGTTGCGCACCGGCCGCACGGCCGCCTCGAATTCGACCCCGTTCGCGCTCGAGCCGCCGATGTCGTTGGTCTGCGTGCCGTTGGCCAAAAATTGCGAGAACTGCAGGCCGGTGAAGTTGTTGTGGAAAATCGTCAGGTAGGCGCTGTAGCTCGGCGCGACCGTCTTGAGGCCGATCTCGTACTGTTTGATCTTAACCACCACGGCCGGGCGGCCGGTGCCGATCTGGTCGCGCATGGTGTCGAAGTTCGGCATCGCATAGCCCGAATTCATGCGCGCGAAAATGCCGAAGTCGTTCGAGATTTTGAGGTTGCCGCCGATCGTGTACGCGCTCGCCGAATCGCTCTGCTTGATCGGCTTCTTGACGCCAGTGAGCACCTGGTTGGTGTTGTTATACACGGTCAGCTTGTTGTTGTCGGTGTCGATCCCGGCCGGGCCGGCCTCGACCGCCGCGACCACCTTCTGGCGCTCGCGCCGCACGCCCGCGTCAACCTTGACGCGCTCGCTGATCTTCCATTCGTCGGCCAGGAACAGCGCGCGGTTGTTGCCGTCGTAGTCGCCGCTGACGGCGAAGAACGCGCCCTGGTACTGGCCGCGGTTGGTCATCAGCGCACCGTTGTTGAGCTTGACGTCGATCAGGCGCGCGTTCGGGGTCGCCGTCATCAGCGCGACGTTGCCCAGATACCAAGTGTCTTTCGAGGAATAGTCGGCGAAGTAGGCGCCGGCCGTGACCGTGTGGTTTGGAATCAGTTCGCGGCTGATGCGGAATTCGTCGGTGGTCGAGGAGATTTTCTTGTCGACCACCCAGCTGCCCGCGCCCAGCACCTGCTGGTTCGGGTCGACCGTGCCGCCGCCGTTGACGTAGGTCGCCGTGCCGCTGGTCGCGGGCACGCCGCCGGCCGCCGCCTGCACGCCGTTGCCGGCGGTGTTCGCGCTGGAGATGAAGGCGCTCATTTGCGCCGCCATCGTGGTTGGCGCCGCGCCCGTGAAAATGGCGAGCGTGTTGGCGTCGCCGCCGAGGTGGTTGAACTTGTTGCTGATGTTCCAGCCGCCCACTTTTTGCTCGTAGTCGGCGCCGAACACATTGACCTTGATGCCGCGGCCGTCGGCGAGGTCGCGCTGCATGACCTTGCCGTTGCCGAGGTCGACGCGGATGTCGCGCGTCTCGTTGCCGGCCAGCGCGCCCGTCAGCGGGTCGAAGCCCTTGAACGCCTGCACCGTGCGTCCGTTGTCTGGCGTGTGCAGCGGCACCGGCGTGAAGAACGCGTTCTTGTCGTCGGTGAGGCGGCCGTACACGGTCAGTTCGCCGCCGTCGAGCTTGCGTGTGATGCTGCCGCCGATCTGGCCGCCCTTGTCGGCCGCGAATTCGGTGTGCTTGATGCCCTTGCTGGTGCGGTAGAAGCCGCTGACGGTGCCGTACCAGCCGTCGGCGATCTTGCCGCCGAAGAAGCCGTCGACCCGGCGCATGCTGCCGTTGCCGACCGTCGCGCGCAGCGAACCCTCGTTCACCTCCGAGCCCTTTTTAAGGATGAAGTTCATGGTGGCGCCGGGCTGGCCGTTCGAATAGATCGGGCTCGGGCCGCCGCGCAGCACCTCGACCCGTTCGACCGAGTCGTCGAGCCGGAACAGCGACGAGTTCTCGAGGAAGGACAGGGTCGGCGGCGGGAACAGCGGCGAGCCGTTCATCTGGATCGTCACGAACGGGGCGTCGCCGCCCGACGGAAAGCCGCGGATCTGGATGTTGGCGCCGCTGGCGCCGCCCGTGGTCTCGGCGAACAGGCCGGGGACGATCTTGAGCAGGTCGGCCGTGCTGCTCGGCGCGGCCTCGCGGATTTGCGCCTCGTTGGCGGTGGTGATCGAGAACGAGGAGTCGATCTTGCGCACGCCCTTGCCGGACGCGGTGCCGGTGACGACGATGGTTTGCATCTCGGCGGCGACGCCGTCCTTCGGCTGGGCGGCGGGCGCGGCGTCGGCGCTCTGGGCCAGCGCGGCGGACTGGTTGATCAGCGTGAGCACGCCTACTGTGACGGCGGAAAGCAAAAATTGTTTCTGGGTTCTCATGATGGTTAAGTTCTCTTTTTATCGTTCAAGTCCGTCTCCTGGACAGGGCAGCGCATGTTGCAGCGCGTGCCTTTAGCTGCTGTCCCTCGTCTTCTTCAGTGCCCGCCTTGCGCGCAAAACCGGTGCCGTGCAGTGAAGATGTACCATTGAAACAAGAAATGACATCGATGTCAATCAAAATGATATCGATGTCATCCGGCTCGGAACAGAGCGTAAACCTGTCATAATGCGCAGGTACTGTTGTTTCCCTACCAAAAAAAGATCACGAGTATGGCCGCACCAAAGATCGGAATGCGCAAAAGCGAGTCTGGCTTGACGATGGAGGACCTCGCCAGCCTGGCCGGCGTGTCGACGATCACGGTCTCGCGCGCGCTGCGCGACAGCCCGCTCGTGACCGAGCAGACGCGCGAGAAAATCCGCCGCATCGCCGACGAGCAGGGTTACCGGCTCAATGTCAGCGCGCGCAACCTGCGCATGCGGCGCAGTTATTCGGTCGCCGTGGTCGTCGAGATGACGCCCGTGAAGGGGCGGCCGATGTCCGACCCGTATCCGCTCGAGCTGCTCGGCGGGATCACCCAGGAGCTCACGACCTCGGGCTACAGCGTCGTGCTGACCTCCAAGCAACTGCTCGACACGGCGCCGGTTCAGGGCGCCGACGGCCTGATTTTGCTGGGGCAGGGCTCGCACGGCGACGCCGTGCGCGTGCTGCAAAAGACCAAGCTGCCGCTGGTGGTGTGGGGCGCGCCCGAGGCCGGCGGCGACTACCTCGTGGTCGGCAGCGACAACCGCGCCGGCGGCGTCAGCGCGGCCGAGCGCTTCCTCGGGCTCGGGCGCAAAAAGCTGATCTTTTTGGGCGACGTCGACCACGCCGAGGTGCAGGAGCGCTGCGCCGGCTTCATCGGCGCGCTCGGCGGCCAGGCCAGCGTGCACATCATCCGGCCCAAGGCGTTCACGTTCGAATCGGGCTTCGACAGCATGTCGGCGGCGCTTAAAAAGAAGGCCGGCGCCTACGACGGCGTGTTCGCAGCGAGCGACCTGCTGGCCATGGGCGCGATCCGCGCACTGACCGAAAACATGCTGCGCGTTCCCGACGACGTGTCCGTGATCGGCTATGACGACACCCCGGGCGCGGCCAGCTTCGTGCCGCCGCTGACCAGCGTGCACCAGTACCTGCGCGACGGCGGCGTGCTGCTCGCCCAAAAAATGCTCGGCCTGATCAACGGCGAGCCGGTCGAGTCGGAAATGCTGCCTACTTTGCTGATCGCCCGCCAGACCTGAAACGCCCCGGATTTTCCCCGCGAACTGAAATCGTTTGACTTTCCAAACCGATTTGAAATAGACTCGGTTCAAATCCAAACCGGTTTGAATCGCATAAACCGGAACAAATCGCGTTTTAAGGACCCGCCTGATGCAAGCTGACAGCACCGCCCCGACCGTCCCGCCCCGGTTTCCGCTCGACCCGTGGTGCCTGCGCGAGACCGCGTTCGACACCGCCACGCATTTTTTGAACGAGACCCTGTTCGCGCTCGGGAACGGCTACATCGGCCTGCGCGGCAGCCACGAGGAGACCTACACGGGCCCCGCCGGGAGCTCGCTGAACGGCAGCTACCTCAACGGCTTTTACGAGTCCGAGCCGATCAGCTATCCCGAGGCCGCGTACGGGCTCGCCAAGACCAACCAGTTCATGCTCAACGTGCCCAACGCGAAGGGGGTCGACGTCTGGCTCGGGGGCGAGCGGCTCGACCTGCTGGCGGGCAGCCTGGCCGACTACGAGCGCAGCCTCGACTTCCGCACCGGCGTGCTGCTGCGCGCGTTCGAATGGACCTCGCCGCAGGGGCGGCGCGTGGCGGTCGTGAGCCGGCGCGTGGTCAGCTTCGGCCACAAGCATTTGTTCGCGATCGAGTACACGCTCACGCCGCTCAATTTTTCGGGCAGCGTGCGGATCGCCTCGCAGCTCGACGGCGAGGTCAGCAACCAGCAGGCCGGCGACGACCCGCGCGTGGGCTCGGCGGTATCGGGCCCGGCGCTGCACCTGGTCGCGGCCGAACAGGACAGCGCGCTGTCGTGCCTGACCCAGCGCACCCACAACAGCGGCTTCACTCTGCTCAGCGCGACCGAAAGCAGCATCGGCGGTGCGGTCGATGTGAGCGCCCACACACACCGCTTCGAACAGTGCCTGGGCCAGAGCTTCGAGGTCGCCGCCAAGCTCGGCGAGCCGGTCTGCCTGACCAAGTTCGGCTGCTATTTTTCGTCGCGCGACTACCCCGAAGGCGAACTCGCGGGGCGCGCCCTCGACACGCTCGCACGCGCCAAGGCGGCCGGCTTCGACGCCTTGTGCGTGCAGCAGGCGCGGTACCTCGACGATTTTTGGGCCCAGGCCGACGTCGAAATCGCCGGCGACGACGCGCTCCAGCAGGGCATGCGCTTCAACCAGTTCCACTTGCTGCAGTCGGTCGGGCGCGACGGCAAGACCAACATCGCGGCCAAGGGTGTCACGGGCGAGGGCTACGAGGGCCACTACTTCTGGGACACGGAGATCTACATCTTCCCGTTTTTCTTGTACAGCAAACCGGAGATCGCGCGCAAACTGCTCGACTACCGCTACAGCGGCCTCGAAGCGGCGCGCGCACGGGCGCGCCAGATGTCGCACACGCGCGGCGCGCTGTACCCGTGGCGCACGATCGCGGGCGAGGAGTGCTCGGCCTTTTTCCCGGCCGGGACCGCGCAGTACCACATCAACGCCGACATCGCCTATTCGGTCAAGCTTTACTACGAGGCCAGCGGCGACCTTGACTACATGGCGCAGGCCGGCGCCGAGATCGTGCTCGAGACGGCGCGCATCTGGACCGGCATCGGCAATTACGACCGCGCGGGGCGCTTCTGCCTCAACGAGGTGACCGGCCCGGACGAATACACGGCGCTGGTCAACAACAACTACTACACCAACGCGATGGCGCAGATGCACCTGCACTTCGCGGCCGACATCGTCGATACGCTGCGCGCCGAACGGCCCGGCGACTTTGCGCGCCTCGAACTGGCGATCGATCTGCTCGGCGCCGAACCGGCGGAATGGCGAAGCGCCGCCGCCCGCATGGCGCTGCCCTACGACGCCGCGCTCGGGATCCACGAGCAGGACGACAGCTTTTTGTCGAAGAAAAAGTGGGACTTCGCGGCCACCCCGAAGCAGAACTACCCGCTGCTGCTGAACTACCACCCGATGGTGATCTACCGCCACCAGGTCTGCAAGCAGGCCGACGTGGTGCTGGCGCTGCTGCTGCTGTCGGAGCAGTTCACGCTCGAGGACAAGAAGCGCGACTTCGACTACTACGAGGCGGTCACCACGCACGACTCGTCGCTCTCGACCTGCATCTTCAGCATCATCGCCTCGGAGGTCGGTTACCACGACAAGGCCTATGCCTACTTCATGGAGACGGCGCGGCTCGACCTCGACGACACCCACGGCAACACCCACTACGGCGTGCACACGGCGGCCATGGCCGGCACCTGGATGGGCGTGGCCTACGGCTTCGCTGGCATGCGCTTTAGCGACGGCGCGCTGCGTTTCGCGCCGACCCTGCCGGCGCAGTGGCAGCACTACCAATTCAAGATCCACATCCTGGGCGCACTGCTGCAGGTCAGGGTCGAGCGCGGGCAGGTGCTGTACACGCTGTTGCGCGGCGAAGCGCTCAATTTTACGCACCGCGGCCGGCGCGTCGCGCTCAGCGCCGGCGCGCCACACGCAACCATCGCACAGGAGTTGGCAGCATGAGCAGGTTCAAGGCGGTCATTTTCGATCTCGACGGCGTCATCACCGACACCGCCCACTACCACTTTTTGGCGTGGCGCCGCCTGGCCGAGTCGGAGGGGGTGCCGTTCGACGAGGCGTTCAACGAGCAGCTCAAGGGCATCGACCGCATGGGCTCCCTCGAACTGATCCTCGCGGGCGCGCGCTGGCGCTATACGGCGCTTGAAAAGCTGGCGCTGGCCGACGCCAAGAACCGCCACTACCAGGACCTGATCACGACCATGTCGGCGGCCGACCTGCTGCCGGGCGCGCTCGAGGCGCTGGCCTCGGTGCGCGCGGCCGGGCTCGCGATCGGGCTGGCGTCGGTCAGCAAGAACGCGTTCACGGTGCTCGAGCGGCTCGGCATCCGCGACTGCTTCGACTATGTGGTCGACGCCGCGCTGCTGGCCAACAGCAAGCCGCATCCCGAGATCTTCCTGACGGCCGCGCGCGCGCTGGGCGTGGATCCGGCCGATTGCCTCGGGGTCGAGGACGCCGTGGCCGGCGTGCGCTCGATCAAGGCGGCCGGCATGTTCGCGGTCGGCGTCGGCCGCCCCGAGGTGCTCACGGAAGCGGACGTGGTGATAGCGGGGCTCGATAAATTCGCGCTCGCAGACTTTTAGCCTTACCCTTTGGCCCACACGCCAGAACAACGCCATAAAAAAATCAGCACCACAGGAGACAGCGTGAAAAACCGACGCATTTTGCTTGCCCTTTTCTTGATCTACTTCGTTTTTGCGATCCTGCTCAACAGCGTGGGAACCGTGATCCTCCAGGTCATCAACAACTACGGTGTGAGCAAGTCGGGCGCCAGCATCCTCGAGGCGTTCAAGGACCTGCCGATCGCGGTCGTGTCGTTCCTGGTCGCGTCCTTCCTGCCGCGCATCGGCTACAAGAACGCGATCCTGGCCGCGCTCGCGCTGGTGACCGCCGCCAGCGTCGCGATGCCCCTGGTGCCGGCCTTTTTGACGACCAAGCTGATGTTCCTGTGCGTGGGCGTCGCGTTCGCGCTGGTCAAGGTGTCGGTGTATTCGACGCTGGGCCTGATCGCCACCGACGGCCGCCACCACGCCAGCATGATGAACACGCTCGAGGGCTGCTTCATGGTCGGGGTGCTGAGCGCCTACTGGATCTTCGGCTACTTCATCGATTCGTCCGACCCGCTCTCGCGCAGCTGGCTGCAGGTGTACTGGGTGCTCGCGGCGCTGTGCGCGACCACCTTCGTGCTGGTGCTGAGCACCGATTTCGACGAGGCCGCGGCGCAGCTGCCGCCGGGGCGCAGCCGCACGGACGATTTTTTGGCGATGCTCAAGCTGTTCTTCAAGCCGCTCGTGTGCGTGTTCGTGCTGACCGCCTTTTTGTATGTGTTGATCGAGCAGAGCGTCGGCACCTGGCTGCCCACCTTTAACAACGAGATCCTCAAGCTGCCGATCGCCATGAGCGTGCAGGTGACCAGCATCTTCGCCGCCTGCCTCGCGCTCGGCCGCCTGGCAGCCGGCGTGGTGATGCGCCGGCTGCACTGGTATCCCGTGATGAACGCCTGCGTGCTCGGCATGGCCGCGATGGTGTTGCTGGCGCTGCCGCTGACGCACGGCGTGGTGCTCGACCCGAACGTGAGCTGGGCCAGCGCGCCGCTGGCCACCTTCCTGTTCCCCCTGATCGGGCTGTTCATGGCGCCGATCTACCCGGGCATCAATTCGGTCATGCTCAGCTCCCTGCCCAAGAGCCAGCACTCGTCCATGACCGGGCTGCTCGTGATTTTTTCGGCGCTCGGCGGCACCACGGGCTCGTTCGTGACCGGCTATGTGTTCGGGAACTTCAACGGCCAGTTCGCGTTTTACCTGACCCTGGTGCCGATCAGCCTCGTGTTGGTGACGCTGTTCTTCTTCAAGCGCCAGGTCGACAAGTTCGCGTGATACGGTTGTTATAATCGCAGCCAATGACAAGATTGTTTCACCAAGCCAGCCCATGAATCTCAAGAGTCTCGCCCTCACACTCGGCATGTCCAAGACCACGGTCAGCCGCGCGCTCAACGGCTACCCCGAGGTCAGCCTGCGCACGCGCGAGCGCGTGCTGGCCGCCGCCAAGGAGGCCGGTTACGAGGCCAACCCGATGGCGCGCAGCCTCGCGGTCGGACGCACGAATGTGTTCGGCATCATCTACCCGCTGCTGCCGAGCGACCTGGGCGACCCGATGTTCCTGTCGGTGGTCGGCGGCATGGCGTCGGCGCTCGAAAAGAGCAAGATGAACCTGATCATCGCCCCGGTCTCGCCGCAGAACGAGCTGCCCTCTTACCAGCAGATGGTGCGCGGGCGGCGCGTGGACGGCCTGGTGGTCAGCCGCACCCTGGTGCACGACGAGCGCATCGGCTACCTGATCAAGCAGGGCTTCCCGTTCGTCGCGCACGGGCGCACCGAGCTGGCGCAGCCGTATGCGTGGTTCGACTACGACAACGAGGCCGGGATCGGCATCGCTGCCGACCGCCTGCTCGGGCTCGGGCATCGCCGCATCGCGCTGATCAGCGCACCGCTCGAATTGAACTTCGCCCTGCAGCGCAAGAACAGCTTCATCGCGCGCATGCGGGCGGCGGGCCTGGAGGTCGATCCGCGCCATTTGGTCGACAACACGCTCGACCGGCGCAGCGGCTACCAGGCGATGCAGCAGTTGCTGGCCTGCTCGCCGCGGCCGAGCGCCGTCATCGTCGACAACCACCTGTCCGGGGTGGGCGCGGTCAGGGCCCTGCTCGACGCCGGCCTCGCGATCGGCAAAGACATCTCGATCATCGTCTGGGGCAGCGTCGAGGACACCCTGAGCGGCTCGAACGTGACCACCATCGACCAGCCCGACGCCAGCGCGGCCGGGGCCAGGATGATCGAGATGCTGCGCGCGCTCGTCGGCGGCGCGCAGCCGTCGGCGCTGCAGGTGCTATGGCAGCCGGTGCTGCTGCCCGGCTCCAGCGTCGGTCCCTGCTCCGGCTGACGGCAACGTCCAGCGCACCAGCAGCACCGCGAGCGCGGCCACGGCGGCGCCGGCCAGCATGTCGGCCAGGTAGTGCCCGCCCATGCTCGGCGTCGACACCAGCACCAGCACATTGAGCGCCAACATCCACGGGAACAGGCGGCGCTGCGCGCGGAACGCGTAGATGAACAGCAGCGCCTGCGCCGTATGGTACGAGGGCAGCGTGACGATCCCCTCCAAGCTCGAGAAGTAGCCGGCGCTGTGGTCGCGCAGGGCCAGCAGGTGCGGCAGGTGGACCGCCTCGTCGAGGTTCTGCTGGAAGTGGTAAAAGGCGCCCAGCGCGGGGAACAGCGCCGCCACGGCCACCGTGAGCAGCATCGCGAGCAGCGAAATCCACCACAGCTCCTGGTTGCAGCGGCTTTGCCCGGTGCAGGCGAAGTAGACGACGGCGGCGAGGATCTGCGGGCCGCCGCTGGCGTAGGCGGCCAGCAGGACCCAGTACAGCGCGTGGTTCGAGCGGACAAAGGCGTTCCAGGGCTCCCAGGCGAAGCCGAACAGCGCGTCGATCCGCTCGAACTGCTGGTCGTACAGCGCGCCGCCGTGCCACGCGGCCAGGTAGCTCAGGATGCAGGCGATGAGCATCAGGTTCACCCACAGTGCGAAGTAGTAGGCGCCGTCGGCTAGCGCCCGGCTGCGCCGCGTGGTGTCGTAGCACAGGCCGATCACGAGCAGCGCAGCAGATCCGGCCAGCAGGGGGCCGAGCGGGCCGAAGCCGAGGCCGATCTGGCCCGCCCACACCGTCGCCAGCGCGGCCAGCGCCACGAGCACCCCGATCGCGACTAGCGGGGTCTGGTCGAAGCGCAGGGGTCCGGCCAGGCGGAACGAAAATGAATTTGTGGTTGATGACATGCGGCACCTCGAACGTGAGAGTATTGCTTGGGTCGGCTCCCAAGGATAGGATGTTGTCGAGCGGACTTTATTGACGAAAAGCAATCAGCTTTGGCAAAAGCCATGCTGAAATGAATCTTCACTTCTTCGGAGAGGTCCGCATGTTTCGTTACCTGATCAATCGGATGGGGCGTCCCCGCAGCCCGGCCGAGGCCGGCGCGCAGGCGCGCCGGCCGGCCTGGTTGTTCCTGCGCGAATTCCTGCGCAATCCGGGTGCGATGGGCGCGCTGTGTCCGAGTTCGGACCGGCTCGCCGCGCGCATCGCGCACCAGGTCGACCTGAGCCAGGACGGGTGGATCGTCGAGCTCGGGGCGGGCACCGGCGCGGTGACGGCGGCGCTGCTGCGGCACGGGGTGCCGCCGGAACGGCTGATCGTGATCGAGCGTTCGCGTTTTCTGGTGCGGCATTTGCGCAGCAGGTTTCCGCAGGTGCGCGTGATTTTGGGCGACGCTTGCGACGGCAGCGCGCTGATCGCCGACTGCGTTCCGCTGGCCGCCGTGGTGTCGGGGCTGCCCCTGCGCTCGCTGTCGGCCGAGCAGGTGGCGCGCGTGACCGAGGCCTGGTGCGCGGGGATCGGGCCGGAGGCGAAGGTGATACAGTTCACCTACGCGCCGCGGGGCGCTTCGGCCTGGAGCGATGCGGGGCTGACCTGGCGCACCGATGAAACCGTGTGGGGGAATTTGCCGCCGGCGCGGGTTGAGGTGTTTTCGCGCTGAGCGACATCCGGCGTTTGCAGGGATGTTGAGGCATGAAAAACCAACATCGTCCTCGCGAAGGCGGGGACCCATAGAACGCTTACGATCTATGGGTCCCCGCCTTCGCGAGGACGATGTTGGTTTGATGTGGCGTGAGGCTTATTTCACGATTTTTATAACGTTTACATATTGCGCCGGTATTGGCCGCCGACTTCGAACAGCGCGGTCGTGATCTGGCCGAGCGAGCAGACGCGCACCGCCTCCATCAGCTTCTCGAACACGTTCTCGTTGTCGATCGCGGCCTGCTGCAGGTCCGCCAGCACCTTTGCGCTGCTGCCCGCGTGGCGCTGGTGGAACTCGTCGAGTCGGGTCAGCTGCGACTGCTTCTCGTCGTCGGTCGACCGCGCCAGCTCGATCTTTTGCGGGGTGTCGTTGGCCTTCGGATTGCGGAAGGTGTTGACGCCGATGATGGGCAGCGTGCCGTCGTGCTTCTGGTGCTCGTACAGCATCGACTCCTCCTGGATCTTGCCGCGCTGGTAGCCCGTCTCCATCGCCCCAAGCACGCCGCCGCGCTCGGCGATGCGCTCGAACTCCTGCAGCACCGCCTCTTCGACCATGTCGGTCAGTTCGTCGATGATGAACGAACCCTGGTTCGGGTTCTCGTTCTTGGCCAGGCCCCATTCGCGGTTGATGATCA
>JAZKIN010000093.1:0-1880 GCA_040384885.1 Pseudomonadota bacterium
ACCATGAGCGGCGGCGAGCAGCAGATGGTGGCCGTGGCCCGCGCCATGATGAGCGCGCCGCGTTTGCTGATGCTGGACGAGCCCTCGCTGGGACTGGCGCCGCGCATGGTCGATGAGCTGCTGGCAATCACACGACGCATTGCCGATGCCGGTACCACGGTGCTGATGGTCGAGCAAAACGTGAAGAAGGCGCTCGCCGTGGCTGACCGCGGCTATGTGCTGGAGCGCGGCACGCTGGTGGCCAGCGGGCCGGCGGCGCTGCTGGCGCGCTCGGCCGTGATCCGCGAGGCCTACCTCGGTGCCGGTGCCGCTGCCACCCCAGCCAGGCCAGCAAGCGCCACAAAAACCACCGTTCGGGCTGAGCCCGCCGAAGCCGTTTGACCGGCTGCCCCGAACCGAATTCATCGTTTTCAAGGAGTATTTCCATGTCCGACATGTCCATGCTGATCAACGGCCTCAAGGTCACCGCAGAAAAGGGCGCCACGTTTGAGCGCCGCAACCCGCTGGACGGCAGCGTCGCCACGCGCGCGCCGGCCGCCTCACCTGCCGACGCGGTGATGGCCGCTGACGCGGCCGCCGAGGCCTTCAAGAGCTGGAGCCAGACCGGCCCGTCGGCGCGCCGTGCCTTGCTGCTCAAGGCCGCCGATGCACTGGAGGCGAAAACGCCGCAGTTCATTGAGGCGGTGGCCGCCGAGACCGGTGCGTCCGGCATGTGGGCCGGCTTCAATGTGATGCTGGCCGCCGGCATGATCCGCGAGGCGGCGTCGCTGACCACGCAGATCAGCGGCGAGGTCATCCCCTCCGACGTGCCCGGCAGCCTGGCGATGGGTGTGCGGCAACCGGCCGGCGTGGTGCTGGGTATCGCCCCGTGGAACGCGCCCATCATCCTCGGCGTGCGCGCGATTGCCACGCCGCTGGCCTGCGGCAACACGGTGATCTTCAAGGGTTCGGAGAACTGCCCGCGCACGCATCAGCTGATCGTCGAGGCGTTTGAAGACGCCGGCTTTCCACCGGGCGTGGTCAACTACATCACCAACGCGCCGCTTGACGCGGGCGCAGTGGTCGAGGCGATCGTTGCGCACCCGGCGGTGCGGCGCATCAACTTCACCGGTTCGACCAAAGTCGGCCGCATCATCGCGATGACGTGTGCGAAATACCTGAAGCCTGTTGTGCTCGAACTCGGCGGCAAGGCGCCGCTGGTGATCCTCGACGACGCCAACATTGACGACGCGGTCAATGGCGCGGCTTTTGGCTGCTTCGCCAACAGCGGGCAGATCTGCATGTCGACCGAACGCATCATCGTGGACAAAAAAATTGCCGACGAGTTTGTCAAGCGTTTCGCCGCCAAGGCCAAAGCCCTGCCGCTGGGCGATCCGCGCAAGCCCGATCCGGTGGTGCTGGGCTCGGTCATTGGCATGGGCACAGTGGAGCACTGCAACGCGCTGATCGACGACGCGCTCGCCAAGGGCGCCAAACTGATGTGCGGCGGCAAGTCCGAGAACACCCTGATGCCCGCCACCGTGCTGGACCACGTGACGCCGGCCATGCGCATCTACCATGAGGAAACCTTTGGCCCGGTCAAATGTGTGGTGCGTGTCAGCGGCGTCGAGGAAGCGGTGGCCTGCGCCAACGACAACGAATACGGGCTCTCGGCCGCCGTCTTCGGCGGCGACATCGCCCGCGCCTTCGGTGTGGCGCAACGCATCGACTCCGGTATCTGCCACGTCAACGGCCCGACGGTGCACGACGAGGCGCAGATGCCTTTTGGCGGCGTCAAGGGCAGCGGGATCGGGCGCTTTGGCGGCAAAGCGGGGGTGGCCGAGTTCACCGAACTGCGCTGGATCACGATCCAGACCACGCCGCGGCATTACCCTTTCTGA
>JAZKIN010000094.1:0-13975 GCA_040384885.1 Pseudomonadota bacterium
GTCCAACAAAAAGGGGCTAGTTCACCTGCGCGAGGACGATGTTGGTTTTTTGTGGTTGATGTTTTTAGTTTCGCGATTTCTGATACGCTGCGCTACGCCTTGCTTAGTGCACCGCATCGCCGGATTTAGTGCACCTCAGCGCCGAACTAACCGCTGCGCCCTCTACGCGAGCTCGGTCTTGAAAAACGCCACCGTGCGCCGCCAAGCGAGCCGCGCCGCCGGCTCGTCATAGCGCGGCGTCGTGTCGTTGTTGAACCCGTGCTCGGTCTTGGCGTACAAAAAGTATTGATAGCGCTTGCCCGCCGCCTTGAGCGCCGCCTCGTACGCCGGCCAGCCCGCGCGGATCCTCGCGTCGTTCTCGGCGTCGTGGATCATCAACGGGGCGTTGATCGCCGGCACCTTGTCGGCCGGCGCCTGGCCGCCGTAAAACGCGACCGCCGCGTTCAGCTCGGGCACCGCCGTCGCCAGGTAATTGGCCATCCCGCCGCCGTAGCAAAACCCGACCACGCCGACCTTGCCGTTGGCCCCCGCCATGCCCTTGAGCAGCGCGGCCGCGGCGACGAAATCGGCGCGCGACTTGTTCTGGTCGAGCTTGCCGAACAGCGCGCGCGCCTTGTCCTCGTCGCCCGGATAGCCTCCCAGCGGAAACAGCGCGTCGGGCGCGAACGCGATAATGCCCTCGAGCGCGACGCGGCGCGCGATGTCCTCGATGTGCGGATTGAGCCCGCGGTTCTCGTGCACCACTAGCACCGCCGGCAACTTGCCCTTGGCCTTGGCCGGCTGCACGAGGTAGCCGCGCAGCGTGCCATAACCCTGCGGCGATGGATACTCGACGAACTTGGCGACGATGCGCGCGTCGTCGGGCGCGACCTGCTGCGCCGCGAAGCTCGGCGACAGCGCCGCGAGCAAGCTCGCGCCGGTCGCGCCGCCGACCGCGTAACGGCCCGCGGCCGACATGAAGTCGCGCCGCGACAGCGCGCCATGGACATACTGGTCGAACAGTTTCAGTACTTCGGGATCAAAATCGCTCGCTGCTGCACGCTTCATACACGCTCCTCGTAGGGTCTGTTTGCACCTCGCGCGGCCAGGTCGGCCGCCGCGGATGACAAAAAATACCACGTTTTGCGCCCGCGCGCGTGCCGGGGAAAACCCCGTATTTACTTGCTCGGCTGGTAGATCTGGTCGAACAGGCCGCCGTCGGCGAAGTGCGCCTTTTGCGCGCGCGTCCAGTCGCCGGCGACCTGCTCGAGCGTGAACAGCTTGACCTTCGGATACTGCGCCGCGTATTTTTTGGCGACCTTCTCGTCGATCGGGCGGTAGTAGTTTTTGGCCGCGATCTCCTGGCCCTCGGGGCTGTACAGATAATTCAGGTAGGCCTGCGCGAGCTTGCGCGTGCCGCGCTGGTCGACCACCTTGTCGACCACGGCGACCGGCGGCGCGGCCAGGATGCTGACCGACGGCGCGACGATGTCGACCTTGTCGGGACCGAGTTCGCGCAGCGCGAGCAGCGCCTCGTTCTCCCAGGCCAGCAGCACGTCGCCGATGCCGCGCTCGACGAAGGTGGTGGTCGCCCCGCGCGCGCCGGTGTCGAGCACGGGCACGTTTTTGTACAGCTTGGAGACGAAGGCCTTGGCGCTGGCCTCGGTGCCGCCGGGCAGCCGCAGCGCGTAGCCCCAGGCCGCGAGGTGGTTCCAGCGCGCCCCGCCCGAGGTCTTCGGGTTGGGCGTGATCACGGCGATGCCGGGCCGCACCAGGTCGCCCCAGTCCTTGATGCCTTTCGGATTGCCCTTGCGGACCAGGAACACGATGGTCGAGGAGTAGGGCACGCTGCCATGCGGCAGCCGCTTTTGCCAGTCGCGCGCGAGCAGGCCGCGTTCGGCGACGGCGTCGATGTCGTAGGCCAGCGCGAGCGTGACGACGTCGGCCTGCAGGCCGTCGATCACGGTGCGCGCCTGCTTGCCCGAGCCGCCGTGCGACTGGCGCACGGTGACCTTGTCGCCGGCGGTGGCCTTCCAGTGCTTGGCGAAGGCGGCGTTGTAGTCCTGGTAGAGCTCGCGCGTCGGGTCGTACGAGACATTGAGCAGCGTGACGTCGGCGGCGGCCGCGGAAGCGGCCAGGGCCAGCAGGGGCAGCGCGACGAGGACTTGGCTTAATTTCTTGAGCAACATATGGAGCGCTTTCGTTGGCGGTGTGCGGAAGCCTGAGCTTACGGGCACGCCGGCCGAAAGAGAACGAATCGTTTCAGCTATCCATATGCGTTTTTTATCAGTGCGCCTTGGACAGGATCAGCAACCAGCGGCGCATGAGCAGCACCTCGACATGGCCCGGCTCGACGCCGGTGTCGCACTCGATCAGCGGGTTGACCGGATAGTAGCGCTTGCGGAAATCGCGCGTGACGAGGACCTCGCGCCGGCCGAGGCGCAGCATGAAGGGGGTCGGAGCGTATTCCATGCCGAAAGTGCTATTCAAGTTGGTCATGACAAATTCCTTTTTGGCTGTGTTGATCAGGAGAGTCCAGAATAGCACAACTACTGTATGAATCCACAGCTACTGTATGAATAAACAGCTTTTTTTAGATCTGTGGTTTTTTTGCCATGGCTTGGTGGTGCATGCCCTAATGGTTCGCGGCGGAGCCGGGCAGGCGGCGCAGGTTGGGCAGCGCTTCGTGCTCGAGCCAGTGGCGCAGCTTGATCATCTGCGGCTTGGAAGTGCGCGCGGTGGTGCGCGCGGCGAGCACGCGCCGGATCCCGTTCTCGCTGTAGCCCTTGAGCCGGTAGCCGGGCATGGTCGCGTAGTCGGCGCCGAGGATGCGCCGTTCGCGCCCGTCCGGCGGCGGCAGCAGCAGCGCGTCGAGGTCGTCGGCGGCGACCCAGATCACCGCGTCGAGCATGACGAAGCGCAGTTGCCGGCCCTCGAACGCGTAGTAGCGCCCGTTCCAGGCCGCGTGCGCGTCGTGCCGCGCCTTGCGGTTGATGGCCGGAAAAATCGCGAACACGAAGGGCGTCACGCTGCGCGCCCACAGCGGCGCGCACAGCAGCAGCGCGACCAGCACGTATTTTTTGCTTTCCGGCGGGGTCGCTCCATACAGGCGGTAGGCCAGGTAGAACAGTCCCGCGTGGACGCACAGGTGCAGCAGCAGCCGGACCATGGTCAGCTGCGGCTGCGTGCGGGGCGGCGCGCGAGGGGGCGCTTGCACGGCGCGGTTTGCTGCGGTTCGGACATGGCGCTCTCCTGGGGACGGGGCGGGCGCCCGGGATGACCATGATAGCAAGCTTTCGAGCGCGGCCGGCGGCGGCCGGAACGGCTCCCGCGCGTGCTTTTGAGCGACAATGGCTGCCATGAAAAAATCCCGACCGCGCCCGCGCCTGCAGCGCCATCTCGCCGCCCGCTTCTCGCCGACCGCAACCTTCGGCCTGCACCTGACGGTCGGCTTCGTGCTGATGCTGCTCGCCGCCGCGGTGTTCGGCGTGATCGCCGCCGACGTCGTCGCCGGCAGGCCGATCACGCTGCTCGACGTCGAGCTCGCGCACTGGCTGCACCGGCCGGCCCACGACGGCTTCACCCGCACCATGCTGGTCGTCACCCACCTCCACAGCCAGCCCGGGATCACCGTGCTCGCGCTGCTGCTGGGCGCCTATTTTTACCGGCGCCGCGCGCATTACTGGCTGCTCACGCTGGCCGCGGCGGTACCGGGCGGCATGCTTCTAAATGTGGTGCTAAAGTACACGTTCCGGCGCGCGCGCCCCGAGTTCACCGATCCCCTGCTGAGCCTGTCGACCTACAGTTTTCCGAGCGGGCACACGGTCGGCGCGACCGTTCTGTACGGCGTGCTGGCCGCGTGGCTCGTGTGCGGGTCGCGCAGCTGGCCGCGGCGTGTGCTGGTCGTGGCCGCCGCCTGCGCGATGGTGGCGCTGGTCGGCCTGAGCCGCATGGTGCTCGGCGTGCATTACCTGAGCGACGTGCTGGCCGGCGTGGCCGAGGGCGCCGCGTGGCTCGCGATCTGCATCACCGCCGGCGCGACCCTGCGCCGGCGCGCCGCCCGCAATGGCGCCAGCAATGCCGCACGATCCGATCCACCCAATGGAGAAACACCCTGACACCGATCGCAGTCATCATCAACGCCGGCGCCGGCGCCGGCCACGCCCCGCAACTGGCGCAGCAACTGCGCGCCGCCTTCGCCGGGCACGGCCTTGACGCCGCGGTCACGCTGGCCCACGACGGCGCCGAGATGATCGGCGCGGCCCGCGCCGCCCTCGCGCGCGGCGTCCAGATCGTGGTCGCCGGCGGCGGCGACGGCACCATCAACGCGGTCGCCTCGGTCATGGTCGACACCAAGGTCGCGTTCGGCGTGCTGCCGCTGGGCACCTTGAACCACTTCGCCAAGGACCTCGGCATCCCGCTCGCGCTCGAGGCGGCGGTCCGCAACGTGGCCGAGGGGCGCCGCGCGAGCGTCGACGTGGGCGAGGTCAACGAGCGCATTTTCCTCAACAATTCGAGCCTCGGCCTGTATCCCGACATGGTGCGCGACCGCGAGAAGCAGCAGAGCCGGCTCGGGCGCGGCAAATGGCTCGCCGCGCTGTGGGCCTCGCTCGCGGTGCTGCGCCGCTATCCGTTCCTGAGCGTGCGCGTGGCGGTCGGCGACACCGCCCTGGCGCAGGCGCGGCGCACCCCGTTCGTCTTCATCGGCAACAACGCCTACACGATGGAAGGCTTCGACATCGGCGCGCGCGCGCGGCTCGACGCCGGCACCCTGAGCCTGTACGTGGCGCAGCACCCGGGCCGCCTGGCGCTGCTGCGCTTCGCCGTGCTGGCCCTGTGCGGGCGGCTGGCCCAGGAGCGCGACTTCGACGTGCTGCTGGCCGAAAAAATGGATATCACGACCCACCGCAAACGCTTGCGCGTGGCAACCGACGGTGAAGTCACCGTCATGGCGACACCCTTGCGCTACCGGACCAGGCCGGGCGCGCTGACGGTGATCGTCCCTGCCTGAGGAGCACCGCATGCGCACGATCGTTCATTTGTCAGACCTGCATTTCGGCCGCGTCGACCCGGCCCTGCTCGCGCCGCTGCGCGATCTGGTGCACAAAATCGCGCCCGACGCGGTCGTCGTCTCGGGCGACCTGACCCAGCGCGCCAAGAGCGAGCAGTTCATCGAGGCCAAGGCCTGGCTCGACACCTTGCCCGGGCCGCAGATCATCGTGCCGGGCAACCACGACATCTCGCTCTACAATGTGTTTCGCCGCTTCGTGCAGCCGCTCAAGCGCTACAAGCGGCACGTGACCGACGACCTCGACCCGATGTACGTCGACGACGAGATCGCGATCCTCGGCGTGAACACGGCGCGCTCGCTGACCTTCAAGGACGGGCGCGTCAACAAGGAGCAGATCGAGGACATCCGCGGCAAATTGTGCCACCTCGACAAATCGATCACGCGCATCGTCGTCACGCACCATCCGTTCGACCTGCCCGAGACCTTCGACGACGACGACCTCGTCGACCGCGCGCCGATGGCGATGCGCGCGTTCGCCGAATGCGGGGTCGACCTGCTGCTCGCCGGGCACCTGCACGCGAGCCACGCGGGCAGCACCGCCGAGCGCTACCAGATGAGCGAGTACGCGGCCCTCGTGGTGCAGGCCGGCACCGCTACCTCGACCCGCGGCCGCGGCGAGGTCAATTCCTTCAATGTGCTGCGGGTCAGCCACGACCGGGTCGAGGTCGACCGCTACGGCTGGGATGTGATCGGCAGCAGCTTCAACCTGATGAAGACCGAGCCGTTTTTCCGCAGCGGCAATGTGTGGTCGGCGCATACGGAGGGCTTGTTCCCGATCGGGATTTAGGCGGGGGAACTGCGAGCAATAGTCGAAACCTCAAAAACCCACCACATCGTCCTCGCGGAGGCGGCGAGGCATGCCTCGCCCCCATAGAATGGTTGCGCTGAGCAATTGCATGCGTTCTATGGGGGCGGCGCATGCGCCGCCGCCTTCGCGAGGACGATGTGGTTTTGCTTTGCGTTTCAGTTTAGTTCGCGAATTCTGCTCTGTTCAAAGCGCGCGGATTTCCACCACGCAGCACCTCCGGCGCTAATTTATAATTAGCCCGCCCGCGCAGCGCGCGCGCATCCATTCCACCGGGGAGGTTTTTGCATGATCGAGTTGCCGGGCTATTCAGCGGCGCAGGAGATCCACCGCAACAAGGCAATCGTCGTGGTGCGCGCGCTGCGCCTGGCCGACCGGCTCCCCGTGGTCATCAAATATTCCTGCGACGAGTATCCCGCGTTCAAGCTGTCGGCGCGCCTGCGCAACGAATTCGACATCCTGCACCACATCCAATCGCCGCGCGTGGCGCGCGCCCTCGGCTTCGAGCGCGTCCACAACCGCATGCTGCTCGTGCTCGAGGACGGCGGCGAACCGCTGGCCCGCCTGTGCGCCGCCCCGCTGCCGCTGGCCGACTTCCTCGACATCGCCGCCGCCGCCGCCGAGGGCCTGGCCGCGATCCACGCGCGCAACGTCATCCACAAGAACATCTCCCCCGACAACATCCTGTTCGAGCGCGCCAGCGGCGCCGTGAAAATCATCGACTTCGGCGTCGCCAGCTACCTGCTGCCCGAGCACGGCGCAGCGCGCCACGCCGACACCCTCGACGGCACCCTGGGCTACATCTCGCCCGAGCAAACCGGCCGCACCAAGCGCGCGCCCGACTTCCGCAGCGACCTGTATTCGCTGGGCGCGACCTTCTACCACCTGCTGGCCGGGGTCGCCCCGTTCGCCGCCGCCGACGCGATGGAGCTGGTGCACGCCCACCTCGCCCGCGAGGCGCGCCCGCTGGCCGAGCTGCGCCCCGGCATCCCGGAGGTGCTTGCCGCGATCGTCGCCAAGCTCATGGCCAAGTCGGTCGAGCGGCGCTACCAGAGCGCGCAGGGCCTGCTGCACGACCTGCAGGAATGTCGGCGCCGGCTCGGCGCCGACGGCGCCCCGTTCGCGCTGGCCACGCGCGACGTCGCGGCGCGCTTCGAGCTGCCGCGCCAGATGGTCGGCCGCGCGCGCGAAGGGCGCATGCTGGCGCAGGCGTTCGAGCGCGCCGCCGCCGGCGGCGCCGAATTGCTGCTCGTGGGCGGCTATTCGGGCGTGGGCAAGTCGGCCCTCGTGGGCGAGTTGCACAAACCGGTGGTGCGCCGCGGCGGCTATTTCGCGGCCGGCAAGTGCGACCAGTTCGAGCGCAGCGTGCCGTACTTCGCGCTCACGCAGGCGTTCAGCGCGCTGGTCCACACGATCCTGACCGAGGCCCCGGCCCGGCTCGAGCGCTGGCGCGCCAACATCGCCGCCGCGCTCGGTCCGAACGGGCGCGTGGTCGCCGAGGTGATCCCCGCGCTCGAACAACTGATCGGCCCGCAGCCGGCGGTGCCGGCGCTGGCCCCGGCCGACGCCCAGAGCCGCTTCAACCGCGTGTTCCAGGATTTCGTCAGCGGCTTCGCGCAGGCCGAACACCCGCTGGTGCTGTTCCTCGACGACTTGCAGTGGATCGATTATCCCTCGCTGGTGCTGCTCGAGGGACTGCTCGAACGCAGCGACCTGACCCACCTGCTGCTGGTCGCGGCCTACCGCGACAACGAGGTCGGCGAGGCGCACCCGTTCATGCAGGCCGTCGAGCGGATCCGCACATCGCAGCGCCCGGTCCACGCGCTGGCGCTGCAGGCGCTCACGCGCGACGATGTCGGCGCGCTCGTGGCCGAAACCGTGCGCCGCACGCCCGAACAGGCGCTGCCGCTGACCGAGCTGCTGTACCAGAAAACCGGCGGCAACCCGTTCTTCCTGATCCAGCTGATGCACTCGCTGTACGAGAGCAAGCTTTTGACCGTGGACCACGACAGCAACGCCTGGCGCTGGGACATCGGCGAGCTGGGCGCGACGGCGATCACCGACAACATCGTCGAACTGATGACCCAGCGCATCGGGCGCCTGCCGCCGGCCTGCGAGGGTCTACTCAAGGTCGCCTCGTGCATCGGCTCGACCTTCGAGCTCGCGCTGCTGGCCACGCTCTCGGGCGTGCCGACCGCGCAGGCGGCCGGCGTGATCTGGCCGGCGCTGGCCGAGGGCCTGATCGTGCCGGTGGCCGACACCTATGCACCGGCGCGCGCGCCGGCCGCGGCGGGCGGCGCCGACGCCGTCCGGGACGAGCTCGACGCACTGCTGCGGCGCAAGATCGACGCGGGCCAGTCGAACCCGCGCTACCGCTTTTCGCACGACCGCGTGCGCCAGGCCTCCTACGAATCGATCGCGCCGGCTCAGCGCAAGGCCGAGCACCTGCGCATCGGCCGCCTGCTGCTCGCGCGCGAGGCCGGGCAGGAGCACCCGGACGCGGCCGTGTTCGAGGTCGCCAAGCATTTCAACCTCGCGCTCGAACTGCTCGACGGCGAGGCCGAGCGGCTCGCCGTGGCGCAACTGAACCTGCGCGCGGGCCGGCGCGCCAAGTCGGCGGCGGCGACCCGCGCCGTGGTCGAGCACATGTCGGTCGCGCTCGAACTGGTCGGCGCCGACGCCTGGGAGCGCCACTACGCGCTCGCCTTCGAGCTCTACCAAAGCCTGGCCGAGTCCCACTATTTGCTGGGCAACTTCAAGCACTCGGACGCGCTGAGCATGGAGGCCGTGAGCCGCGCCCGCAACGCGCAAGATTGCGTGGCCGGCCACGCGACCCGGATCCAGCTGTTCATGACGGGCGCCGAATTCCCCAAGGCGCTCGAGACGGCGCGCACCATCCTCGCGCTGCGCGGCTTCGTGGTGCCGCACGGCGAGGCCGACAAGGCGGCCGCGTGCGCGCGCGAGCTGGCCCGCATCAACGCGCGCCTCGAGGGGCGCGAACTGGCCGCGCTGATCGACCTGCCCGTGCTCAGCGACCCCGACAAAAAAGTCACGCTCGACCTGCTCGTGCCGGTCTGGGCCGCGGTGTACTTCGCGGGCGACCGCGAGTTGAGCAAACTGGTCGTGTACTGGATGGTGTCGATCTCGCTCGAGCACGGCAACGCCGACGCCTCGGCGATGGGCTATGTGCTGCACGGCATGCAGCTGGCCGGCGCGGGCGACTACCCGCGCGCCCACGCGTTCGGCAAACTGGGCCTGGCCTTGAACGCGGGGCCGCTGCCCAATCCGGTCTACACGCCCAAGGTGAACAATATGTTCGCCAATTCGATCAATCCCTACCTCAACCACCTGGCCACGGGCCTGCCGTACTACGAGCAAAGCTATGTGGTCGGGGCCCAGGTCGGCGATATCTTCTGGGGCCTGTGGGCGGTGCAATTCCGCTTCATGGCCAGGAGCATGAAGGGCGACAACCTGGCCGAGGTTGTCAAGGACGCCGACGCCTACGCCAAGTTCGTGCATGACACGCGCGACGGCAACATCATCAACGCCTTCGCGCTGCACCGCCAGATATTGTTGTGCCTGCAGGGGCGGACCGGCGAACCCGGCGGGCTCGACAGCGACACCTTCAGCGAGGCGGCCCACGTGCGCTACTTCGAGGAGCGCCAGTTCCACGGCGGGCTGCTGTGGTTCCGCGCCTTCAAGCTCGGCCTGCAGGTGCATATGCGTCAGTTCGACGGCGCGCTCGCGACCGCGGCCGCGCTCGAGCGGATCATCCCGCTCGACTACGGGCAGTGGGCCGCGACCAACCACTATTTCTACCAGTCGCTGGCGATCCTGGCCTGCGATCCGGCGCCCAACCCGGCCCGGCACGCGGCGCGCGAGGCGCTGCTCGAGCGCAACGAGGCCAAGTTCGCCCTGTGGTCGGCCCATTGCGCGCCGAACTTCCTGCACCGCCACCAGCTCATGTGCGCCGAGCGCGCGCGCCGCGCGGGCAGGGCGGCCGAGGCGGCGCCGCTGTACGACTTGAGTATCGGCAACGCCGCCGCCGGCGGCTTCACCAACGACGAGGCGCTCGCGCTCGAGTGCGCGGCCCATTTCTATCTGGGCCAGGGCCGCCAGCGCATCGCCCAGGTCTACCTGACGGACGCCTACTACGCCTACGAACGCTGGGGCGCGCACGCCAAGACGGCGCAGCTCGAGGCCGAATACGGCAAGCTGCTGCTGCACCGGCGCGCCGCTCCGGCCGCCGCTCCGGCCGCCGCCGGGGGCGCCGCCGACGGCTTGACCCACAACGGACTCGATCTGGCGACCCTGATGAAGGCGGCGCGCACGATCTCGGGCGAGATCGTGCACGAGAAGCTGCTGCTGACGCTGATGTCGATCCTGATGGAGAACGCGGGCGCCGAACGGGGCCTGCTGATCCTCGAGCGCAACGACGCGCCGGTCGTCGAGATCGACGCCGACATGCGCGCCTCGTCCCTGATCGGGATCGCGCTGGCGCAGTTCCCGGACCTCGTGCACGGCGTCGTCAACTACGTGCGGCGCACGCGCGAGACGCTCGTGCTCGACGAGGCCGGGACCGACCCGCGCTTCGCGGGCGACACCTACGTCGAGCGCGCGCGGCCGAAGTCGGTGCTGTGCCTGCCGATCATGCACCACGGGCGCCTGTACGGCCTGGCGTACTTCGAGAACAAGCACAGCGCGGGCGTGTTCACGCGCGACCGGCTCGCGGTGCTCGAGCTGTTGATCTCGCAGGCCGGCATTTCGATCGACAACGCCTCGCTCTACCATGAGCTCGAGCAGCGGGTGCAGGAGCGCACCGGCGCGGTCGAGGCGGCGATGGGCGAGCTGCAAGCGACCCAGCGCCAGATGCTGTTCCAGGAAAAGATGGCCTCGATCGGCACCCTGACGGCCGGCATCGCGCACGAGATCAACAATCCGGCCAACTTCGCCCACGCGGGCGCGCAGACGCTCAAGAGCTCGCTCGAGCAGTTCCGCGCCTTTTTGCTCAAGCTGGCTGGCGACGACGCCGACACCGAGGTCCTCGCGCGGCTGAACCGGCAGATCGACGGCTTGACGGGCCAGGTCGACATCATCACCGAGGGCACGCTGCGCATCCGCGACCTGGTGCGCGACCTGCGCACCTTCACGCGGCTCGGCGAGGCCGAGAAGAAGTCTGTGCGCATCGCCGACAGCCTCGATTCGACCATCAACCTGGTGCGCATGCAGTACGCCGAGCATGTGCGCTTCGAGTGCGCGCTGACGGCCAATCCCGAGCTGCGTTGCTGGCCGGCGCTGCTCAACCAGGTTTTCATGAACCTGGTCGTCAACGCCTGCCAGGCGATCGAGGCCAAGCAGGCGGCCAGCGGCTGGGGCGAGCCGGGGGTGCTGAGCATCCGCAACCGGATCGAGGGCGACCGTTTGATTTTCGAGTTCGAGGACAGCGGGGCGGGTATCCCGGCGCACGAGCTGGGGCGCGTGTTCGATCCGTTTTTTACGACCAAGGATGTGGGGGCGGGCACGGGGCTGGGCTTGTCGATTTCGTTTGGGATTATCGAGAAGCACGAGGGGACGATTTCGGTGCGCTCGACGCTGGGCAGCGGTACTTGCTTCACCATCAGTCTGCCGCTGGCCGGTCCGCTCGAGTAAGTCCCGCTCGCAGCAGCGTTGACCCAAAATTCAAACCCACATCGTCCTCGCGCAGGCGGGGACCCATAGAACGCTGGCTCTAAGCAACTGTTCTATGGGGGTGGCGCATGCGCCACCGCATGCGCGAGGACGATGTTGGTTTTTGATTTTGAGTTTTTTGTGTCGCGATTCCTGATGCGCTTTACCGCCAAATGTAATCAATCGTCTCTAGATTCCGTAAAGTTGTCTTTCCGGCACATCCCGCAAGAATCCGTAGTCCATCTGTAATGCCCCCGAAGCTACTGTTGCCACCTGGAATTTTCGTGCTTCCGGCGTCCCGTTTGCGGCCGCCGGGGCCCGGCTTCCCTCGCAGCGACCGACAACGTCGCCCGACAACAACCACCTTTCTACGACAGGGTCATCTCATGATGAAACACCTCAGACGCGGCATGGCATTCCTTTTATGGACGCTGCTGTGCGCCACCACCACCACCGCCCTAGCGGGCGCGCCGTCCGGCAAGTGGGTCACCGGCTACTACGGTTCCTATTTCTGGGACGTGCCCGACTACCAGGCGCCGCAGCACGTCGACATGACGGCCATGACGCACTTCGTGTTCGCGCGCATCGGCCCCGGCGGCGGCATTTCGGGCGGCAACCCGGGCCAGATCATGCCCGGCGGCGGCACCGCCCAATCGAACCGCCTGGTCGGCCCCGGCGCGCCGACCCAGACGGTCGAGGACTACATGATTTCGCGCGCGCACGCGGTCGGCACCAAGGCCATCATCATGCTCGGCGGCGCCGGCGACGCCTACGGCTTCCGCGTCTCGACGACGGCGGCGGTGCGCCCCGTGTTCGTCAAGAACCTGGTCGACTACATGGTCTTGCACGACTACGACGGCATCGACCTCGACTGGGAGGGCAGCTTCACGGCGGCCGACCAGGCCCAGCTCGAGGCCCTGATCGTCGAACTGCGCGCGGCCGCCAATGCGCGTCCGCGCTACCAGGGCAATCCGGTGATCATCACCTTCCCGGCCGGCATGCTTAACATGAACATCGACCATGTCTCGTCGCACCTCGTGCGCGTGGCCGGCCTGGTCGACCAGTTCAATATCATGAGCTACGCAACCAGCTGGTTCGGCTCGGGCTGGCAAAGTTCGGTGTTCGCCGGCATCACCGGCCACACGCCGAGCCGTCCGATGGACATCGCCAGCACCATCCAGGCCTACGTCAACGCAGGCATCCCGCGCAGCAAGATCGGCATGGGCATCGGCTTTTACGGCATGACCTACAAGCCGCCGTTCACCCATCCGGGCCAGTCGACCGACGGCTACGACATGAGCTACTGGGACCCGAACGACGTCACCTGGAACTACGCGATGCTGCACAAGCACGGTTACCTGAGCAACGGCACCTATGTGTGGGACGCCGCGAGCCAGACCAGCTACCGCACCTACGCCGGCGGCTACACGCCACCGGGCCGCGGCAGCGCCGGCTACATCAGCTACGAGGATCCGGCCAGCATCGCCGCCAAGGGCGCCTGGACCATGAGCACGGCACCGGGCGAGGGCGCCGCCGGCACCATCATCTGGCTGGTCAATTACGGCACCACCAACGGCGTCAACAATCCATTGCTCGCGGCCGTCAAGCGCGCGTTCATCGATCCCGAGGCGACCGAGCCGGGGCCCGAGGTGCCACCTCCACCTCCGCCGCCACCGCCGCCACCGCCGCCACCGGCCGACATCAGCACGCTGCTGGTGCCGGGGAACGACTGGGGTAGCGGCTTCTGCGCGACCGTCCGTGTGACCAACAACAGCGCCACGCCGGGCGTGTGGAACGTCAGCGTGCCGTTCGATGCGACGGTGACGTCGCTGTGGAATGGGGTGTACACGGTTAGCGGCGGCAAGCTCAACCTTAAAGGCCATGAATGGAACAAGATGGTGTACATGGGCGAGCCGCGCGAAGTGGGATTTTGCGCAAGCCGCGCGGTGACGGCACCGCCGCCGCCGCCTCCGCCTCCGCCACCGCCTCCGCCACCGCCAGCGCCTACGCCGCCGCCAGCGCCTACGCCAGGCACGCTGACCGGCGCGGTCATCATCACCAGTGATTGGACAGCGGGTTATTGCGCGACGGTGAAGGTGACCAACGGCGGCAGCACGACCGCGGTTAAATGGTCGGTGACGCTGCCGGTTCAAGGGCAGGTGACTTCGCTGTGGAATGGCCAGTATGTGCAAACCGGCGCCAATATGCTGGTGAGCGGTCCAAGCTGGGATGCCGATTTGGCGGCAGGCGCGGTGTCGAATAATATTGGGTTCTGCGCCAACCGCTGATTGGAGTAGTAGGTAGTTTGAACGCCCGGTGCGCTGCACCGGGCGTTTTGCTTTTGAATCAGTCGTTTTGAGGCGGTAGAAATTGATCTGCTCGAGAACTCCAGTCGAGACCTAAACCAACATCGTCCTCGCGCATGCGGGGACCCATGGAACGGTTGCTATGAG
>JAZKIN010000095.1:0-16517 GCA_040384885.1 Pseudomonadota bacterium
AACAAGGATGCTCCGCTACTGACTCAAACTACAGATGGCTGGGCTGAACGCTTACCCAAACTTGAAGGTCTTAACCAAAGGAAACTGGATCACCGCAATTTCATCATCGGCAGTGGCGTAACGCAAAAACAGCTGCGTCTCCGTGGCAAACACAATTGCTTCCGGCGATGTGCTTGGTTGTGGCCATGAGTCGAGCAGCACAACGGTTGGTGATGACATGAGAAGCCTAACGTAGAGCTGAGGGGAAGGCCGCCAGCGAATTAATTAACGGACGCGACGCTTGCCGGCCAGTCCACTCGAGCGCCAGGTTGGGCAAATGCGTCAGCAAAGTTACCATGTTGTCTTAATTTCCAACGTTTCGACTTCCTCGGCGGTCCACCAGAGGTCAAATGCCTCCGCTAATACTAGATCCTCGCCGAGCAATGTTTCGCGCAAGGACAAGTCCGACAATGGGCCGTCCTCAAAGAATTCCTGCAGAAAGGCCTCCTTGCATCTTCGAAGAATCAAAGCTCGATACCCTTCAAGTTTACCCTCAAAAGGTAACGTTTCGGTCATCACGACTACGGGTTGACCAATGAAATCAAAGTCTTCGGCAAGGCCAAGGGTTTCCATGCGGTGAGCAAGCTGCGGGCGTGGCCTCATGCAATAGGCGCGACGCATCGATGGATTTTGTGGATCTTCGATATTCATTTTGTCCAACGTTTGCGATAACCGGCGCGCTTTAGCGCGTCCGGGTTGATTGAGAGGCTGGGCTCACCAGCAAAGTGGCTGCGCATTTTGCTTTGCCCATAACTGAAGGTCCCTACGAATTTGGCCTAGTACATTCATCTTGGCCTGGTCAGGAATCGAAGGCGCGATGTTGGCAAAGAACACCAAGAGCCCACGCTTGTAGTCCCCTGTGTGCTCAATCGGGATTCGATAGTCACCGGCCGCACCGCGGTAAACCAGGTGGCCGTGGATCCCCTTCATTTCAATTTGCACGGTAACCATTCGCCGCCCAACGTAGAGCTGTGCGGCTGGCCGCCAGCGAATTAAACAATGAACTGCGCCTTATCCGGCCAGTCCGAACGAGCGCCATGTTGGACCGGGCGCATGAGCTTGCCACTAACCGCGCCACCGAAGCCGCCGAGAGTGACGCTGCCGACAGCACCAGCGCCTGTGCTTGCCACTACCCGCGATGCAGCCACCGGCCAAAAATATACCGATGCTGCGCACCCGGGTTGCCACCGGACCAAACGCTTGATTAAGCCGCGCAATGCAAAGTTACCACCGGCACCAAACGCGCGCTCAGCCACGATGTTAATGCATGAGAACAAAGCACGGTCCAACGTAGAACTGAGCGGCGGCCGCCAGTGAATTAAATAATGAACTGCGCCGTTCCCGGCCGTCCGACTCGAGTGCCTGGTTGGAACGCGCGCGTGAACTTGCAACGAACCGCGCTCCCGAAGCCAGCGACCGCGAAGTCGCCAGCGGCACCAACGCCTGCGCTTGCCATTATCAGCTATGAACCACGGACAAACAATTTGCCGAAGCGACGCGACCAACTTACCGGCGACCAAAACGCAACGCGAAGCCGCGCTGCTCACGTTGCTACCGGCACCCAACGCCGAACGTAGCCACGATATTCGAACAGAAAATCAAAGCGCGGCCAACGTACAAAGTAACTGGCTGCCGGAACGCGCAGCGTGGAGGCAGTCCAGTTGACTGCCAGGTTAGCCGAATAGGTAGTCACGAAGTTCCCACAGTCCACTAAGATGATCGTCACTATGTTGCTTCCAAATTTTCAGCTGTTCTGGCGTAGGCGGTGGGCAATCAGTCCGTGGAATATGAGCGCCAGGCCGCCATTCGTCACTGTCCTTCGGGAGGATAGCAACAGATTCCTTTGCATCCTGGACAAATTCCGGAAGTCGCGACAATAGTTCAATTTTATCTGACAGAGTAGGAAATCCATGAAGGATATAAATTACATCGGCTCGCGTTGCGGCGCCGCTGTACCAATCTTCGATGCATTTTTCAATTTCTGTAATTGACGCCATATTGATCGGCTAACGTAGAGCTGAGAGGCAGGCCGCCAGCGAATTAAATGACGGACGGCAGCGCGTACCGGCCTGTCCACTCGAGTGCCATGTTAGCGCCAAATTTGGTCAAAAAAATCTCGTCAAAATACGAACGACCAACGTAGGGAGCGCCCAAAAAAGGACGAGGCCAGCGGTTGCGAAAATTAAACCGAGTACTGTCCAGCCAAGCAACAGATCGCTTGCGGCGATAATTTGCAATTTGGCACGATCCATCAAAATGCCGGTGCACACTCCCGTCGCACCCGCCATCCCAGCAATAATTATGATTCGTCGAACAGTCACGTTCATCGTGGCGCTAACGTTCAAACTAAGCGGCTGGCCGCCCGTAGATTAATTATGAACTGCGCCGCATCCGGCCAGTCCGCCTTGAGTGCCGGGTTGGGCAAAACCTACAAGTCTCGCCAGGAGTGGCCACAATTTAAGCACTGCTTTGCCTTAGGCGTGGCCGGAAGTTGGCCGCAATTCTTACAGGCATTTTCAAAAATCAAATCCCGGTGTTGGGCAAGAAGTCGTTCGGCCAATCGAAATCGAAGCGGCTGCATTCCATCGGCCAGCAGAGCACGCACTTCCGGGCTCGGCTCCGTGCCACCTCGAAGTGAAATGCTCTGGAATTTCAGCCCATTTTTATCAACTACCGACATCGCGACCGCGCCAACGGCGATTTTTTCAGTTTCGTTAAGCAAATGTCCAAAGAAACTTAGGACGTAGTGCACCTCATGAATTTTCTGTTTTGAATCCATATGCTCCTAAGCTGCCCAACGTAGAACTGAGCGGCGGCCGCCAGTGAATTAAATAATGAACTGCGCCGTTCCCGGCCGTCCGACTCGAGTGCCTGGTTGGAACGCGCGCGTGAACTTGCAACGAACCGCGCTCCCGAAGCCAGCGACCGCGAAGTCGCCAGCGGCACCAACGCCTGCGCTTGCCATTATCAGCTATGAACCACGGACAAACAATTTGCCGAAGCGACGCGACCAACTTACCGGCGACCAAAACGCAACGCGAAGCCGCGCTGCTCACGTTGCTACCGGCACCCAACGCCGAACGTAGCCACGATATTCGAACAGATAATCAAAGCGCGGCCAACGTCCAAGGTAACTGGCTGCCGGAACGCGCAGCGTGGAGGCAGTCCAGTTGACCGCATTGTTGGGGCTTTTCACAGCGAGCCCCACAGATAGATTTGACGTCCCTCGGCTTGGGCTACGCGAGCAAGTCGCGACAGCTCATTTAGGCCTGGCATAAGATCAGAGGGCGAACAACGTAGCTCCTCGGTTTTTGCCCAATCAGAAGCCACCTCCACGATCTCGGATTCACCCAGTGCTGAAAGGAGCCCGGCAAGCTCGGGAGGGAATTCGTGAAGCCAGGACTCGCCATCACCGTCACCGAGCATTTCCGGGAGGACATGGCGTTCAGAGTTCCATTCGACCTTCTCAAGAATGGCCCAGAGCGTTGAGATTTCGACGCACGTCAGATTCCCAGTTTCGAAGATGCCATTCAGATTCGGACGTTCTCCTTCACCGCGCGAAAAAGCCTCGTAGGCAAAGACCGCAGCTCGTTCAGCAACAAAGAAGTCGGCGCGCAAGCTCATTCAGATCCCCAACGTAGAGCTGTGCGGCTGGCCGCCAGCGAATTAAACAATGAACAGCGCCATATCCGGCCAGTCTGCACGAGCGCTATGTTGGACCGGGCGCATGAACTAGCCACGAACCGCGCCACCGAAGCCGTCGAAAGTGATGCTGCCAACAGCAACAACGCCTGTGCTTGCCTTTATCCGCGATGCTACCACCGGCCAAAAAAATATACTGAAGCCGGGCGACCGAATAGCCACCGGCCAAAACGTTTAACTAAGTCGCGCCGTGAAAGTTACCACCGGCACCAAACATGAGCGCAGCCAAGATGCTTATGCGGAAGTAGCGCGGCTGCCGTGGAATATGAATGATTTGCATACCCCCGATTTAACCAGCGCCCCGCCTTCCTGAACAGGCTGGGGTTGATGGATCGCTTACGAAGAGTTGCATATCGCAAACAGCCCCGGCGTGTAAGTAGCCGGCACCGGTGCGCCAGCGAAGCGAACCCAAATGGCAGCATTTGGGTTTACGGTTGGCTACCGTGTTAGGTGCCGGATACTTCTGATACCCACGTAACAGGCACTGGCTTATCTTGAATACTTCTATCAAAGCCAAACTTGATCTCATAAATTTTTCCGGGCAGCACTTTTCCCTTGGGTTTTGATACCCCTTTAACCACGAGCAACCCTCCGCCATGTTCGCCAACGACCGGCGAAATATTTGCGCCTTGGGGCGCAGTCCAGGCGGGACCTCCCGCATCTTGAATTGTGAAACTATGACTTACTTCAACTTCAAATTGACGCTCACCGGGCGGAACATAGAGAGAACCGAAGTAACCAATGGAAAGCGCGTATGTGCTCCTTCCATCGACTTGGCGAATCAACATTAGCCCGCCTGGAACTGTCGTAGGATGGAGGATGGCGGCCTTTTCCGGTGCCATGCTATTTTCTATAAGGATGGTCTTTGGGCCGCCTGATGCACAGCCCGCAAGAGAAAGTACCGAAACAAGTGCAGCAACGAATATTTTTACGGGCTTCATTTCTATCCTAATGTGTAAATAAATGTGAGAAGGAGGCACCTAACGCAGAGAATCAGCATCCTTGATCATTAGAACACGGTCTGGGTGGGTGTTCCAGATTCCCCGCATGATGTGATTTTTCCTAAATCCCTGGACTCACTTCAAACGAGTCCAGATCTGTACACAGTCTTTGCAATAAATCTTAGGAAAACCCATGTGGCTCCCAAAGTCGAGTTGTTCGGATGGTGGTCAGCAAATTGAAAAATAAACCGCGCAGGATTTTGCCAATCCGAACAAGCGCCGGGTTGGACTGGTTGGACTGGGCGCATAAACTTGCCACGAAGCGCGGTGCCGACGCCGCAGAAACTGATGCCGCGAACAACGCCCACATTCGTGCTTGCCATTATCCGCGATGATAGAATCGGGCAAAAAATTTACCGAAGCCGGGAGGTCACATTAGCACCGGCTAGAACCCTTAACGAAGCCTTGCCGTTCAAGTTGCCACGATCGCACAGCGCAGAGCTCAGAACTGCGCAGTTCACCAACGTAGGCCGGAGTTGGCCCCATAGCTGCGATGCTTACGCGCAAAAACAAGGTGGCACGGCACGCACTGTGCCGAACCGCCATCGTACGCGCAAATTTGCGACGCCTAGTGTTTCAACCCGCGCCAGCCAATGTCGCGGCGGAACTGCGCGCCGTTGAAATGGATCTTGTCGACCGTCTCGTAAGCCTGCTTTTGCGCCATCTTGACGCTGTCGCCAAGGCCGACCACGCACAGCACGCGCCCGCCGTTGGTCAGCAGCCTGCCACCAGACAGGACGGTGCCCGCATGGAACACCACGCACTCGGCCGTCTCCGCCGGGATGCCGTCGATGACGTCGCCCTTGACCGGGCTGTCCGGGTAGCCGGCCGCGGCCATCACCACGCCGACCGCCGTGCGCCGGTCCCAGTCGAGTTCGACGGTGTCGAGCGTGCCGTTGACGGCGTGCTCCATCACCGTCACGAGGTCGCTCTTGAGGCGCGCCATGATCGGCTGCGTCTCCGGGTCGCCCATGCGGCAGTTGAATTCGAGCGTCTTGAGGCCACCCTTTTCGTCGATCATCAGGCCCGCGTACAAAAAGCCCGTGAACACGATGCCGTCCTTGGCCATGCCGGCGATGGTCGGGTTGATGATCTCGCGCATCACGCGCGCGTGCAGCGCCGGCGTGACGATCGGCGCCGGCGAATACGCGCCCATGCCGCCCGTGTTCGGCCCCTCGTCGTGGTCGCCGAGGCGCTTGTGGTCCTGGCTGGTAGCCAGCGGCAGGATGTTCTTGCCGTCGCACATGATGATGAAGCTCGCCTCTTCGCCGCTCAGGAATTCTTCGATCACGATGCGCGCGCCGGCGTCGCCGAAGCGGTTGTCGGCCAGCATGTGGTCGACCGCCTGGTGCGCCTCGTCGAGGCTCATCGCCACGACCACGCCCTTGCCGGCGGCCAGGCCGTCGGCCTTGATGACGATCGGCGCGCCCTGCGCGTCGATGTAGGCGTGCGCCTGGGTCACGTCGGAAAAGGTCTGGTACGCAGCGGTCGGGATGCCGTGCCGCTGCATGAATGCCTTGGCGAAATCCTTCGAGCTTTCGAGTTGCGCCGCCTCGCGCGTGGGGCCGAAGATCTTCAGGCCGCGCGCGCGGAACAGGTCGACGATGCCGGCCGCGAGCGGCGTCTCGGGGCCGACCACGGTGAGCGCGATGTGTTCCTGCACCACGAAGTCGGCCAGCGCGGCCGGGTCGGTGATCTCGATGTTGACCAGGCGCGAATCGCGCTCGGTGCCGCCGTTGCCGGGCGCGACATAGATGAGCTGGATGCGTTCGGATTGGGCCAGTTTCCAGGCCAGGGCGTGTTCGCGGCCGCCGGAGCCGACTACCAGGATTTTCATAGGCTTATTCTTCGATCAGGGCGTTGGTGTAAACTTCTTGCACATCGTCGAGGTTCTCGAGCGCGTCGAGGATCTTCTGCATCCGGACGCCGTCTTCACCTTCGATCACGGTTTCGGTCGCCGGTTTCATGATGATTTCTGCCACTTCGGCCTTGAAGCCGGCCGCCTCGAGTTTTTCCTTGACGCCAGCAAAGGCGAACGGGTCGCACAATACTTCCATGCCGCCCTCGTCGTCGGTGATGACGTCGTCGGCGCCGGCTTCGAGCGCCGCCTCCATCAGCTTGTCTTCGTCCACGCCCGGCGGGAATAAAAACTGGCCGCAGTGCTGGAACATGAACGCGACCGAGCCTTCGTTGCCCATGTTGCCGCCGTGCTTGTTGAAGGCGTGGCGCACCTCGGCCACCGTGCGCACCCGGTTGTCGGTCATGCAGTCGACGATGATCGCGGCGCCGCCGATGCCGTAGCCCTCGTAGCGCACTTCCTCGTAGTTGACGCCCTCGAGCCCGCCCGAGCCGCGCTGGATCGCGCGGGTGACGTTTTCTTTCGGCATGTTCGCGTCGGCCGCCTTGTCGACCGCGAGGCGCAGCCGCGGGTTGGTCGCGATGTCGGGGCCGCCCATGCGCGCGCCGACCGTGATCTCCTTGATCAGGCGCGTCCAGACCTTGCCGCGCTTGGCGTCCGTCGCGGCCTTTTTATGCTTGATGTTGGCCCATTTGCTATGTCCAGCCATGTCGAATCTTCCTTAGACGGTGTGCACGAATGGCCAACATTTTACCATAGGGCGTCGCGCGATCCGGCCCCCTCTCGGGCCGCGCCGCACCCGCTTTCCGAATTCGCCTTACAATCTTGCCATGAGTCAAAACGTCGGCCCCGCCCCCCAACACAACCCTCCGCGCCCGGCGTTTGCGGCCGGCCTCGCGATCGCCATCGGCGGCGCGGTGCTGTTTTCGGCCAAGGCGGTCGTGGCCAAACTGTTGTACCGCTACCAGATCGACGCCGTCACCCTGATCGCCTTCCGCATGTTGTTGTCGGTGCCCGTGTTCGGCGCGGTGGCGCTGTGGCAGATGCGGTCCAAGCCGCCGCTCGCGGCGCGCGACCGCTGGCGCATCCTCGGGCTCGGCCTGGTCGGCTACTACATTTCGAGCATGCTCGACTTTTTGGGCCTGCAATATATCTCGGTCGGCCTCGAACGCCTGTTGCTGTTCCTGACGCCGACCTTCGTGTTGCTCATGACTACCTTCGTCCTCAAACGCCACATCAGCCGCAGCCAGTGGTTCGCGCTGGCGGCCTCGTATGGCGGCATCGTGCTCGTGTTCGCGCACGACCTGGCCGGCGGCGGCCCGCGAGTGGCCACCGGCGCGCTGCTGGTGCCCGGCGCCGCGTTCGCGTACGCGCTCTACCTGTTGTTCTCGGGCGAGCTGGTCAAGCGGGTCGGCTCGGTGCGCCTGGTCGCGTATGCGATGTGCGTGGCCAGCGCCGCCTGCATCGTCCAATTTTTCGTGCTGCGCCCGGCCGCCCTGCTGATCCAGCCGATGCCGGTGTACTGGCTTTCGCTGGTGAACGCGGTATTCTGTACCATCCTGCCCGTGTTCATGACGATGGCCGCGGTCCAGCGCATCGGCGCCGCCACCACCTCGCAGGCGGGCATGATCGGGCCGGTCTCGACGCTGTTCCTCGGCGCCCTCGTGCTCGGCGAGCCCGTGACGGCGGTGCAAATGGCCGGCACCGCGCTCGTGCTCGCAGGGATTTACATGCTCTCAATTAAAAAATCAGCCGTTTAACCCGAACCGGACTTCGACAACATGAAACCACGTATCGCACTCATCGCCCACGACAAGAAAAAAGACGACATGATCACGCTGGCGGCGCAATACCTTACTTTTCTGCAGGGCTGCGAGCTCATGGCCACCGGCACCACCGGGGGGCGCCTGATCAACGAACTGGGCCTGACCGTCGACCGCAAGCAGTCCGGGCCGTTCGGGGGCGACCTGCAGATCGGCGCGCAGCTGGTCGAAGGCAACATCGACTGCGTGATCTTCCTGCGCGACCCGATGACGCCGCAGCCGCACGAGCCCGACATCAATGCGCTCGTGCGCGCCTGCGACGTCCACAATGTGGCCTGCGCGACCAATGTGGCGAGCGCGCACCTGGTGTTGTCGCAGTTGCAGGGCGAGGCCAGGAAAGCGGCATAGCCGGTCGGGCGCGCTTGCTTGGCGCGACATCAAGCGGCGCGTCCGCGACCGCGAATTAAAACCCGGCCGGCGTGGTCAAACCAATCATCAGACAGGGACAAACAAATGGCAAAAGCAATCGTCATGCACCGCACGGGCGGACCGGAAGTCATGGAATACGTCGACGTCGAGGTCGGCGAGCCCGGCCCGGGCCAGGCGCGCGTCCGGCACGAGTCCATCGGCGTCAATTTCATCGATGTGTATTTCCGCAGCGGGCTGTACCCGCAGGCCCTGCCCAACGGGCTTGGCATGGAGGGTGCCGGCGTGGTCGAGGCGGTCGGGCCCGACGTGACCCATGTGCACGTCGGCGACCGCGTGGTCTACGCGGGCCACCCCAACGGCGCCTATTGCGACGTGCGCAACATGCCCGCCGCCATCCTCGTGAAGCTGCCCGACGCCATTTCGTTCGAGACCGGCGCGGCCATGATGCTGCAGGGGCTGACCGTGCAATACCTGTTCAATCGCACCGTCAAATTGCAAAAGGGCGACACCATCCTGTTCCACGCGGCCGCCGGCGGTGTCGGCCTGATCGCCTGCCAATGGGCGCGCGCGCTCGGGGTGCGCATGATCGGCACGGTCGGCTCCGACGCCAAGGCCGAGCTGGCGCGCGCGCATGGCTGCGCCGAGGTGATCAATTACAACACCGAGAACATCGTCGAGCGCGTGCTCGAACTGACCGGTGGCAAAAAGGTGTCGGTGGTCTACGATTCGATCGGCAAAGACACTTTTACTGCCTCGCTCGACTGCCTGCGCCCGCTCGGCATGATGGTCAGCTTCGGCAGCGCCTCGGGGCAGGTGCCGCCGTTCAACCTCAACGAGCTGGCCTCGCGCGGCTCACTGTTCATCACGCGCCCGACCCTGTTCGCGTACGCGTCCGGCCGGGCCGAGCTCGAGGCGATGTCGGCCGATTTGTTCGCGATGGTCGCGTCGGGGGCGGTCAAGGTCGATGTCCGGCAGCGCTATAAGCTGGCCGAGGCCGCCGAGATGCACCGCGCGCTGGAGGCGCGCGAAACGACGGGTTCGTCGGTGTTGCTGCCATGAGCGAGGGCCCGCTTCCCGACCACGAGCCGGTGGAACCGGCCGGGGCCACCGACGACGGCTCGCCCAAATTCGGGCGCCTGCTCGTGGTGTTGGTGCTGGCGGTGATGCTGGTGGGCGGCATCACCCTGGCGTCCGAGGCATTGCTCGGCGGACGCTGAAGGCGAGGCCACCGAAGGGGGCTGCTGAAGGAAAGGGAAGGGAAGGCTGCTGAACGGGAGGCCGCTGGAGCCAAGCCTCCCCCGTGTTCTATTGCTTGGCGGCGGGTGTGGGCGCCTCGGCCAGCTTCAGGTCGACCCGCCGGGCCACACCGCTGGGGCCGGGAAAGCCCTCGAAGGCGCTGCGCACGAGTGCCGGCATGATTTTCGGTGTCGAGCGCTGGCGGCTGCTGTTTTGCACCGTCACGTCGAACATCGGCTTGCCGTTGGCGGCCGAGCGGATCGCCACGTTGAGCTCGCGCTTGTAGGTGTGGCGGATCGATTCCTCGTATTGGGGCATGCCGAACATGTACGAGCTGTAGAACGGGGAGAAACGGTAGCCGTAACCGTAATGGCGCATCGGAAACCCGTGCATCTGGCCGAAGCGGGCCGAACGATAGAACGAGCCATAGAACGGCGAGTAAAACGGTGAAAAAAACGGATCGCTCACCTGCATCACGCGCGTGGCGACGTCGGTCGTGTTGACCTTGAGCGCCACCCGGAGCGCGGGCGCGGCGCCGGCCGCCGCATCCTCGAAGCCCATTTTGGCGAGCTCGGCGCGCACGAGGTTCTGGTAGCTGCGCAATTCGAGCGTGTCTTCCTGCGCCGGCAAGGCCTCGAACACATAGGTCTTGTTCGGCAGCTCGGCCGGCCACTCGTGGAAGGCGGTCACGTCGCTGCGGATGGTCGAGGCACAGCCACTGAGCAGCAGCGTCAGGGCACCCATGGCAATCAAAATTTGGCGTTTCATTGTTTTCTCCTTCGCAGCGCGGACTCTCGGCTAGTTTCAAGTCTACGGGCAGCAATGCATTTTCGCAGAAATCTTACAGAATGTTACGCTAAGCCGCTCGCTGGAAACAAACCGGGCCTCAAACCCTGCAAATCGCACGGGCGAAGGCATGGATTGGTAAAATAGGCGCCCGATCCTCGTCCCACTCAAACTCCCTATGCGAACCGACACGCCTGCGACCATTTATCGGCAAGACTACCTGCCGCCAAGCTACCTGGTGGACACCGTGGAGCTCGGTTTCGACCTCGATCCGGCCCGCACCATCGTTGCCAGCCGGCTGACCATGCGGCGCAACCCCGACAGCGCCGAGCGCGCGATCGTGCTCTGCGGCGAAAACCTCGAACTGGTCGCCTTGCGCATGAACGGCAAGACGCTGGGCAAGCGCGACTACAGCGTTGACGGCAAAACCTTACGCATCGCCAACGCCCCCGAGCTAGCCACGCTCGAGATCGAGACCCTGACCGCGCCGCAGCAAAACACCACGCTGAACGGCCTCTACGTCTCGAACGGCAACTTTTTCACGCAGTGCGAGGCCGAGGGCTTCCGCCACATCACCTATTTCCCCGACCGTCCCGACGTCATGGCCAAGTTCACGGTGATGCTGCGGGCGGACAAGCAGCGCTACCCGGTGCTGTTGTCAAACGGCAATTTGATCGAGGAGGGCGATCTGGACGACGGACGCCACTTCGCCAAATGGGAAGACCCGTTCAAGAAGCCTTCATACCTGTTCGCGCTCGTGGCCGCGCGCCTCGAATGCCAGGAGGAGACGTTCGGGCTGGCCGACGGGCGCGAGGCCTTGCTGCAGGTGTGGGTCGAGGAGGGCAACCTCGACAAGACCAATTACGCGATGCAGTCGCTCAAGAACAGCATCCGCTGGGACGAGCAGCGCTACGGGCTAGAGCTCGACCTCGACCGCTTCATGATCGTCGCCGTGGGCGACTTTAATATGGGCGCGATGGAAAACAAGGGTCTCAACATCTTCAACACAAAATACGTGCTGGCCAACCCGCGCGTGGCCACCGACACCGACTATGCCGGCATCGAGGCGGTGGTCGGCCACGAATACTTCCATAACTGGACCGGCAACCGCGTGACCTGCCGCGACTGGTTCCAGCTTTCGCTAAAAGAAGGCCTGACCGTGTTCCGCGACCAGGAGTTCTCGGCCGACATGATCGGCACCGACAGCGGCCGCGCCGTGACACGCATCGAGCAAGTCCGTACCTTGCGCCAGGCCCAGTTCCCCGAGGACGCGGGTCCGATGGCGCATCCGGTGCGGCCCGACTCCTTCGTCGAGATCAACAATTTCTACACCGTCACCGTGTACGAAAAAGGCGCGGAAGTGGTGCGCATGATCCAGACCCTGGTCGGACGCGAGGGCTTCCGCAAGGGCATGGACCTGTATTTCGCGCGCCACGACGGCCAAGCCGTCGAATGCGACGATTTCCGCCGCGCCATGGCCGACGCCAACGGGCGCGACCTGGCCCAGTTCGAGCTCTGGTACAGCCAGGCCGGCACGCCCGTGGTGCGCGCCGAGACCAGCTACGACGCCGAAGCCAGGACCTACACGCTGACATTATCGCAAAGCTGCCCGCCAACGCCGGGCCAGCAAAGCAAATTGCCGTTCCACATTCCGTTCGCGGTCGGCCTGCTTGGCGCCGACGGCCGCGACCTGCCGCTGACCATCGACGGCGCCGCGCACGGCACGAGCGCGGTGCTCGAGTTGGTCGACGCCCAGCAACGCTTCGTGTTCAGCGACGTGGCCGAGGCGCCCACGCCGTCGCTGCTGCGCGATTTCTCCGCGCCCATCGTTCTCGAATACGACTACAGCGACGCCGAACTGCTGCATTTGTTCAGCCACGACAGCGACCCCGTCAACCGCTGGGAGGCGGGCCAGCGGCTCGCGATGGCGCGCCTGCTCAAGCTCACGGCCAGCGTCGCCGCCGGCGGCAAGCTCGAACTCGACGAAACCTTCATTAACGCGCTGCGCAAGATGCTGGCCGACTCCTCGCTCGACGCCGCTTTCCGCGAGCAAGCCTTGCTGCTTCCGTCCGAAAGCATGATTGCCGACCAGTTGGAGACGGTCAATCCGCAGGCGATCCACCTGGCGCGCCAATTCATGCGGCGCACCATCGGCAACGAGCTGCGGGCCGACCTGTTCGCCCAGTACGACGCCAACCAGACGCCGGGGCCGTACAGCCCCGACGCCGGCTCGGCCGGGCGGCGCGGCCTTAAAAACCTGGCGTTGGCCTACCTTGCCGCGGCGCCAAGCCCGGCCAACAACGCGCTCGCAAAAATGCAATTCGACACCGCCGGCAACATGACCGACCGCGTCGCCGCGCTCGTCGCCCTGATCCACGCCGAGGCCGAGTACGCAACCGACGCGCTCGCGCGCTTCTACGACGACTTCGAACACGAGGCGCTGGTGGTCGACAAATGGTTCTCGATGCAGGCCGCCGCGCCCGGCACCGACGTGGCCGCCGTGCGCGAACTGATGCTCCATCCCGCGTTCAATATCAAAAACCCGAACCGCGTACGCAGCCTCGTGTTCGCTTTCTGCGCGGGCAACCCGGCGCAGTTCCACGCCGCCGACGGCAGCGGCTATGCGTTCTGGGCCGAGCAGGTGGGCGCGCTCGACGCGCTCAACCCGCAGGTGGCGAGCCGGCTCGCGCGCTCGATGGACCGCTGGCGCCGCTACGCGCCGGCGCTCCAGCTGCCAATGAAAAAGGCGCTGCAGCAAGTGGCGAAAGGGAAGAAACTGTCGAACGATGTGCGCGAAGTGGTCAGCAAGGCGCTCACGAACTAACCATAGCAACAATAAAGAATCAATAAACTACCAAAGGAAGTCATGAAACGCGTCAGTCTCACGCAACACCTGGTTGAAGAACAACGTCTGCACAATTCCATTCCGGCCGAACTGCGCCTGCTGATCGAAGTGGTCGCGCGCGCCTGCAAGACCATCAGCCACTCGGTGGGCAAGGGCGCCCTCGGCGACATCCTCGGCAGCGCGCACACCGAGAATATCCAGGGCGAAGTGCAGAAAAAGCTCGACGTGATTTCGAACGAAATCCTGCTCGAGGCAAACGAGTGGGGCGGCCACCTCGCCGCGATGGCGTCGGAAGAAATGGAATCGATCCACCCGATTCCGAACCGCTACCCCAAGGGCGAATACATGTTGCTGTTCGATCCGCTCGACGGCTCGTCGAACATCGACGTCAACGTGTCGATCGGCACCATCTTCTCGGTGCTCAAGGCGCCGGACGGCATGGGCGAGCCGACCGAGGCCGACTTCATGCAAGAGGGCAGCAAGCAAGTGGCCGCGGGCTACGCCGTGTACGGCCCGCAAACGATGCTCGTGCTCACCACCGGCAATGGCGTCAACTGCTTCACGCTCGACCGCGAAATGGGCTCGTGGGTGCTGACCCAGCAACACATGATGATTCCCGAGGCAACCAAGGAATTCGCGATCAATATGTCGAACCAGCGCCACTGGCACCCGCCGGTGCAGCGCTATGTCAACGAGCTGCTGGCCGGCGCGTCGGGTCCGCGCGACAAGGATTTCAATATGCGCTGGATCGCCTCGATGGTGGCCGACGTGCACCGCATCCTGAACCGCGGCGGCATCTTCATGTATCCGGCCGACATGCGCGACACGGCGATGCCGGGCAAGCTGCGCCTGATGTACGAAGCGAACCCGATGGCGCTGATCGTCGAGCAGGCGGGCGGGGCGGCGACGGACGGCCGCGGCCGCATCCTCGACATCGCGCCGCAGAAGCTGCACCAGCGCGTGCCGGTGTTCCTGGGCTCCAAGGCAGAAGTCGAGCGCGTCACAAGCTACCACGACGAGTAAAGAAATTTCCCCCGCGTTTTTGTTGAAATGACAAAAAAACGCGAGAATGCGGATTCGCACTAGCAAAGTCGCAGCATTGTTTGCTAGAATACGCGTCTTCGCCGTTGTAGCTCAGTTGGTAGAGCAGCACATTCGTAATGTGAAGGTCGCCAGTTCGATTCCGGCCAACGGCACCAAGATTAGCTTTAGTTGTAAGTTGAAAAACCCAGAAAAACCTTGTTCGCAGGGGAATCTGGGTTTTTTTACGTCTGTAAGTGCGGAAGCGCTAGGTGGAAATGCATGTGTAGCTCCTGCCATCGGGCCACGTCCGAAATCGCTGCAGATATAACGGAAAATTAAAAAGCTAACATCGTCCTCGCGAATGCGGGGACCCAAAGAACGGTTGCTATGCGCTAACGTTCTATGGGTCCCCGCATGCGCGAGGACGATGTTGGTCTAGGTCTTCGCCCGAGGTTTCCCCCATCGCGGTTCCAATTATTCCTACCTACCGCTCACGCTGCTCATCTGCAGCCATCCGCGCGAGCGCGCCGAAACAAGCCATTCATCCGGCGTATCGTGCAATGAAATTTCATAATGTGATTCAATTCTGTCCTATCTGCGATATCATTCCGGTTCAGAGTGGCCGTTCGCCGGCCCCAAAGATTTCGTACTGGCCGCAAGACGGGCAGCCGAATAACTTCCCAATACTGCGAATCATCGATTCGCTAGAACCGAGCAAAAGCCCATGAGCAATGATCAAACCATCATTTACACGCTGACCGACGAGGCGCCGCTGTTGGCGACCCACGCCTTCCTGCCGGTTGTCACGGCATTCGCCAAGCCGGCCGGCATTAGCGTCGAAGCGAGCGATATTTCGGTCGCGGCACGCGTCCTGGCCGCGTTCCCGGAAAACCTCACCGCCGAACAGCGCGTGACCGACTCGATGATCGAGCTGGGCAAGCTGACGCTGCGGCCCGAGGCGAACATCATCAAGCTGCCGAACATCAGCGCGTCCGTGTCGCAATTGAAAGCGGCCATCAAGGAACTGCAGGAAAAAGGCTACGCCATCCCCGACTACCCGGACGATCCGGAAAACGACGAACAGAAAGCCATCAAGCTGCGCTACGGTAGCTGCATCGGCTCGTCCGTGAACCCGGTTCTGCGTGAAGGCAACTCCGACCGCCGCGCCCCGCGCGCCGTCAAAGAGGCTGCCAAAAAGAGCCCCCATTCGATGGGCGAATGGTCGCAGGCGTCGCGCACCCACGTGTCGCACATGACCAACGGCGACTTCTACCACGGCGAAAAATCGATGACCATCGACGCCGCGCGCGACGTGAAGATGGAACTGATCACCAAAAGCGGCAAAACGATCGTCCTGAAGTCGAAGGTTTCGCTGCTCGACGGCGAGATCATCGATTCGATGTTCATGAGCCGCAAGGCGCTGCTGGCGTTCTACGAAGCGCAGATCGAAGACGCGCACAAGACCGGCGTGTTGTTCTCGCTGCACGTCAAGGCCACCATGATGAAGGTGTCGCACCCGATCGTGTTCGGCCACTGCGTGCGCATGTTCTACAAGGAAGCGTTCGAGAAGCACCAGGCACTGTTCGACAGCCTGGACGTGAACGTCAACAACGGCATGGCCGACCTGCACAGCAAGATCGCCAGCCTGCCGGCATCGCAACGCGAAGAAATCATCCGCGACCTGCACGCCTGCCAGGAACACCGTCCGGCACTCGCCATGGTCGACTCGGCCAAGGGCATCACCAACTTCCATTCGCCGAACGACGTGATCGTCGACGCATCGATGCCGGCCATGATCCGCGCCGGCGGCAAGATGTACGGCGCCGACGGCCGCC
>JAZKIN010000096.1:0-22068 GCA_040384885.1 Pseudomonadota bacterium
GAACAGTTGCTTTGAGCCACTGTTCTATGGGTCCCCGCCTTCGCGAGGACGATGTTGGTTTGAGCTATTAAAAACTTGTCATGTCGCGATTTCTGCTATATGGCGGGTACGTCCGACGCGACTTATTACATCTTCTGATAACGAAGAACCGGAAAACATGAAAGCTTCCAAGGCACATATCGCGCATCATCTGGATGACGGCGGCAGACAGCCGGCGGCCCGCCCCATTCGAATAAGAACCGCGCATGAAGCTCAGACAAAAGGTGATATTCCTCGCGATCACGCCACTGATCCTGGTGCTGTGCGCGCTCGCCCTGTTCGTGCGGCACCAGGCCATCACGCTGGCCCAGCAGCAGCGCGACACCATCCAGCAGGCCTACCTGGCCAGCAAAGAGTCCGAGCTCAAGCACTATGTCGCGCTGGCCATGCGGTCGGTCGAGCACCTCTACCAGTCCGGCCGCTCGGACCCTGCCACGCTGGCCGAGGCCAAGCGCATCCTGTCGACGCTTAGCTACGGCAAGGACGGCTACTTCTTCGTCTACAACCTGCAAGGCGTGAACCTGATGCATCCACGCCAGCCCGAGCTCATCGGCCGCAACCTGTGGGAGCTGCGCATCGGCGGCGAGCCGGTGCTGCAGCGCCTGATCGCGCGCGCACGCGAGGGCGGCGGTTTCCACCGCTACGCCTGGGCCAAGCCCTCGTCCAAAAAGACCGCGGCCAAACTCGGCTACGTGGTCCCGATGCAGCGCTGGGGCTGGGTACTCGGCACCGGAATCTACCTCGACGACGTCGATGCCGCGCTGGCCAAGATCGACGCCCAGCAGTCCTACAATATCGAAAGCACCATGCTGTGGATCGCCGGCCTCGCGATCCTGAGCGCGCTGCTGGTGGCGCTGTGCGGACTGGCGCTCAACATCAGCGAGCTGCGCGTGGCCGACGCCAAGCTCAAGTCGCTGGCGCAGCGCGTGGTCGAATCGCAGGAGACCGAACGGGCGCGCCTGTCGCGCGACCTGCACGACGGCATCAGCCAATGCCTGGTGTCGATCAAGCTGCAGATCGAGGCGGGCCTGGTCCGGCTGGCCGGCAATGCGGTCCAGCAGGAGGCGGCGCGCGCGGCCTTCGAGCACACGGCCGGGCAACTGACCGAGCTGCTGGCCGACGTGCGCCGCATTTCGCACGATCTGCGCCCGGCGATCCTCGACGACCTGGGCCTGGCCGCCGCGCTCGACCATCTGGCGCACGAATCGACCGCCGCTTGGGCGCTGCCGGTGCGCTTCGCCTCCGAAGGCGGCATCGACGGACTCGACCAAGTCGTCAACACGGCACTGTTTCGGATCGCGCAGGAGGCGCTGACCAACGTCGAACGCCACGCCGGCGCGCATGCGGTCGATATCACGCTGGTGCGCACGGCGCGCCGGCTGACGCTGACGGTGGCCGACGACGGCTGCGGCTTCGACCCGGTCGACATCGCGCTGCATCCCAAGCGCGGCATCGGCCTGCGCAACATGATGGAACGCATGGACGCGATCGGCGGGGCACTCGAGATGAAGTCGTCGCCGTCGGGCACATCGGTCCAGGCCGCGGTCAACCTTTAGCCCCCGATCCCATGACAAACGAAGTGATCAACAAAGTTGACAAGGAGCTTGACGGCAAAATGATCAACATCTTGCTGGTGGACGACCACCCTTTGGTGCGCGACGGCCTGCGCGCCCGCCTCGAGGCGGTCCCGAATTTCCGCATCGCGGCCGAGGCCGATGGCGCCGAAGAGGCGCTGCGCCAGGCCGACCAGTGCGCCATCGACCTGGTGCTGATGGACATCAATATGCGCGGCGTGAACGGGATCGAAGCGACGGCGCGTTTCCGGCAGCGCCATCCGGGCATCGCCGTGCTGATTCTGTCGATGCACGACAAGCTTGAATACGTCACGCAGGCGATGCAGGCCGGCGCCAGCGGCTATGTGCTCAAGGATGCGCCGGGCAAGGACATCGTGCTCGCGATCGAAACCGTGATGAGCGGGGGCATCTACTACAGCGGCCAGTTGGCGCGGCAGTTGGCCCGGCCACTGGTGCAGGACAAGCAGTTGAGCGTGCGCGAGCACGAAGTATTGCTGCACCTGGCCGACGGCCAATCGAATAAAGAGATCGCGCGCGCACTCGACTTGTCGGTGCGGACGGTCGAATCGCACCGGCTCAATATCAAACATAAACTCGGCATCGAGGGCAGGGCCGAATTGATCAAATACGCGGTTCAGCACGCCCAGTTCGACGGCCGTTGAACGCCGCATGCTGTCTGTTGTTCAAACGGCCAACTACCAAAAATCGTAATGCCATTACGTCGCCCGCATTGTTAAGCTGATTCCATTTCACACTGGAGTGCTTGATATGCCGTTTGCCGTCCCGCCCGCAGCGCTGGTGCTGCTGACCAGTCTTGCCTGCGCCCTCGCACCGATGGACGCCCGCGCCCAAGCCGCACAACGCTACAGCTCGGACGGCACCAACAACTGGGTCAAGGAGGCGGACGTCGAGGCCGCGGGCGCGCCGCCGGCCGGCGCCAGCGTCATCCGCATCGACCGCGCGCAAACGCGCCAGGTCATCGAGGGTTTTGGCGGCACCTTCAACGAGCGCGGCTGGGACGCGCTCGACAGCCTGCCCGCGGCCGAGCGCGAGGCAGTGATCAAGAATCTGTTCGCCCCCGGCGCGGGCCTGAACTTCACGATCGCACGCACGCCGGTCGGCGCCAGCGACTATGCCTTCGACGCCTACAGTTACAACGAGACGCCGGGCGACTACGCCAACCAGAGCTTCAGCATCAAGCGCGACGAACGTTATCTGCTGCCCTACCTGAAGGCCGCGCTGGCGATCCAGCCGAAGCTCGAGATATTCGCCTCGCCGTGGAGCCCGCCGGCGTGGATGAAGGCCAACGCGCGCTACGACTGCCATTCCGATCCCGGGAAGGGCCACCTGGTGTTCGACGACCGGACCCAGACCGCCTATGCCGATTACTTCGTCCGCTACGTCAAGGCGTATGCGCAAACGGGCGTGCCGATCAAAGCCATTCACGTACAAAACGAAGTCACCGCATGCCAGATTTTCCCTTCGTCGGTGTGGACCGGCGCGCAACTGGCCAGCTTCATGAAGCATTACCTGGTGCCGGCCTTCAAGGCCGCCGGCCTCGATACCGAGCAATGGCTCAGCACCATCACGCACACCAACTACCAGGCCTATGCCGAACCGGTGTTCTCGGACCCGGAGCTGGCCAGGCACGTCGCCGGCGTCGGCTACCAGTGGGACGGCAAGTACGCGGTGGCCGACACGCGCAAGCGCTTTCCCAAGGTGCGCATCTACCAGACCGAATCGGAATGCGGTGACGGCTCGAACGACGTGGCGGCCGGCTTTTACACCTTCTCGCTGATCCACCGCTACCTGCGCGATGGCGCCAACGGCTATGTGTACTGGAATATGGTGCTCGACCCGAAAGGGCCCAGCACCTGGGGATGGCAGCAAAATTCGCTGGTGACGGTCGACCGCAAGACGCGCAAGGTCGCCTACAACTTCGAGTACTACGTGTTCAAGCACATTTCCGGCCTCGTCAAACCGGGCGCGAAGCTGATCGACGTGCCCGCCCGAAACGACGTGCTGGCCTTCCGCAACCCCGATGGCAAGCTCGTCATCGTCTTCAGCAATGTCGGCTGGAGCGAGCGCGAGTTCGTGTTCGAGGTCGACGGCAAGGTACTGCGCACGGCGGGCAAATCGAACAGCATCAACAGTTTGGTGCTGTAATTTTGCCCCGCCTCGACGCAATCGGACAAATTTCCGGCTTGACACTTAGGCTATTTTTCTTGTTAAGAAAGCGCCAGTTTTTTTAAATTTGACCAGCGAGATACAATTTATCGAGCGCGTGTTGGCTAAGTACCAATCTTTCTCGTCGATTCACATGGCACCATCCGAGCGCTACCTTTCCAGCGTTGAAAACGCGCCCTTGCGCGGCGATCCGCCGTCTCATTTTTGTGTCCGGGAGAAAACTTTTAGTAGTACGGCTTGTTGTGTTGGCGATAAGATTGAATTCCACGCACGAAATCCGAGCGAAAACCCTAAGGATATTCATGAACCCGAACTCCCTCCCGTCCGACTACATTTTGCAATCCTTCAATGCGTTCCAGGACGAAATTGCCCAATCGCCTGAAAAAGTGCTCGATTACACAAACGACGTGCTGCGCGCACCGCTGACCGCCGATCAGCTGCAAAGTTTGTCGGAAAACAGTTTCCGCGGCGAGGGCTCGTCCTTTTCGAGCGCTGAAGAAACGAGTCGTGATTTTGCGGCAAAAGTGGGGATCTCCGGCAGTTACGGCTTTTTTAGCGCCTCGGCCCAGGCCTCGTACGAGACCAAACAAATCCAGACCGCGACCAGCTACAACTATGGCTACAACGCCACGCTGACCATGGGCGCCACCAGTTTTGCCCAGGCCAGCAATGTGCAAGCCATCCGCCAATGCCTGAGCACCGAAATGGTCTCGGCCTTGGATGCGATCAGCAGCGTTGCCGCGGCATCGGATTTCACCGCCACTTACGGCACCCACCTGATCCTGCGGGTGACCCAGGGCGGCTCGCTCTACATCAGCATCGTTGCCACCGCGGACAGCGAATCGAGCGAGCAAACCATGAGCGCCGAGATTAAAGCGGCCTACAGCGCCGCGGTCAGCGTCTCGGCGACGGCGTCGGCGATGTCGAAAATCGCCAGCAAATACCAGTCATCGAGCCTGACGCAAACGGTGACCGCGAGCGGCGGCGATCCGCAGATGGCCAGCCAGATCGATCCGAATACCCCGGCCACATTCACGGGCTGGACCAGCTCGTGCACCAAAGACACCGTGTGCGCGGTGGCGGAAACCATCGAAATCATGGCGCTCGCCAGCGGCCAGGCGAAAGTCTTTTTACAGACGTATATCGGCATGATCACACTGCGCCAGTCGATCAATAATCCATCGTATTTTTCGAAGTCCGCGCCGGTTTATCCATCGGTCGAAAACAAGGTCGAGGCGACCGTCCCGGCGGGCTACAAGATCATCGCGGGCGGCGCCGCCGTGACGGGACCGAACAATTTCCTCACCCAAAGCTGTCCTTCGATCGACAGCCACGCCGTGATCGAGGGCTGGACCGCCGGTTGCTACGATATCGATGTGAATGCCAATCCGGCGACCGACATCCTGACCGCCTACGCGGTTGCGGTCTACGATCCTGCCAATCTGCTGAGCGTGCAGGTCGTCCAGGGCAGCGGGAGCAATCCCGGCAGCGGGCCGGACAAGGCGGCCGCACAAGTGACCGATATCCTCACCGGCGGCGGGGTGTCGAGCCGGTGGCAGTCCAACGGTCCGCGGTACATACTGGGTTGCTTTCCATCATCGGACACCGAGTGGAGCGCCGCGACGCGCGATTACGAAACGCCTTCTTCCGGCGTCGTGCTCACGGTCTACGCGATCGGCGTCTCGCTGGCCCCGCTCGCCTCGGCCAACCTGACCATCACCTCGACCATCATCAATCAATCGGCGTACCGCCAAGAGTACGGCGCGACAACCGCGTCCCTGTCACAGGTGAACGTGGCGAGCGGCGGCTGCAACATCGAAGACGCGACCGGCTGGGGCAATTTGCTCCAGTGCAGCAAACCGTCGACACCAACCGATTGGGTCGTCTATCAGAAGGACACCGGCGGGCACAGTTCCCAGGCGAATGTGACGGCATACGCACTGGGGATCGACGCGCAGTTTAGCGATACGCGGGTCCAGGGCTAGTGTGCAAACGGGCTCCCGATGCCGCTCGGCGTAGGGAGGCCGGCGCCGCCGCGGCGGCAAACGGCGCGGCAAACGCGCCGTTTTCTGGCCGCCCTTGTCTCTGCGGGCGTCCTCAGATCGTCAGCGTGAACCGGCATCCCCGCCCCCCGCACCCGGCTGAAAGTTGCAATGTTCCATTCAAGCTCGCTGCGGCCCGGCGCGCGATCGCCAGCCCCAGGCCGGCGCCGGAAACATCATGCCCGGCGCAGCGGTAAAAGCGCTCGAACACCAATTCATGCAAGTCCGGCGCGATGCCGGGGCCATCGTCCTCGACCGACAGCATCAAGACGCCCTCCGATTGGCGCAGGGTGACCGCTACCCGTCCGCCGACCTGGACGTAGCGCAGCGCATTGTCGACCAGGTTGTGCAGCACCGAGCGCAGCGCCTGCGGCTCGAGCCGCGCCGACAGGGCGTCGGGCGCGTCGAGCGACAAACTGATTTTTCTTGCCAGTGCGAGCGGGGCGCGCTGCGCCAGATCCTGGCGCAGCAACCGTGACAGGTCGAGCGCGACAGCGGGCTGCGCCGGCTTGCCGTCGAGTTTGGCGAGGTCCAGCAACTGGGTGATCAGGTGCGCCGAGCGGGCGATCGCCTGGTCCATCTGCTGCTCCGCTTCGCGCCGGTCCTGGTCGCTGCTCGCCATGCTCATCACGTGGGTTTGCGCCGAGATGACGGCGATCGGTGTGCGCAGTTCATGCGCGGCATCCTGGACGAAGGCCTGTTCGCGGCTGATCTTGTTACGCAGCTGCAGCAACAGGCTGTCGATCGAGGCGGCCAGCGGCTTCAACTCCGCATACTTGGGGTCGAGGCCGAGTGGCGACAGGTCGTCGGCGCCGCGCGCGGCGATCCGTTCCGACATGCGCCGCAGCGGCCGCAGGCCGGTCGCGATCGCCAGCCACACGGGGATGAAAATGAACGGGAAGGCGATCAGGATATTGAGGGTCAGGGCCAGCCAGTCGTCGCGCAAGATCCCCCTGAAATCGTGCAATGGCAAGGCAATGTGGATCGTCCAGCGCGCCGTGTCGCCGCGCGCGACCAGCATGCGGTCGTGCTCGATGCTGTCGATGCGGCCCACTTTGCCGGCCAGCGGCGGCTGGCCCTTGCGCAGGTTCGACAGCAGGACGCGTCCGCCGCGGTCGGTGAGTTGCATCTTGATGAATTTGAAATTGCGCCAGTTGTAGGCGTCGCGACGCGTCTCGCCGATGGCGCCGAGCACGAACGCGCGCGCGGCGACCGGATCGTCGATCTCGGCCAGGCCGTCGACCAGATAGCCGCTCAGGTTGGTGAGCTCCTCGCCGGTTTTGCCGTGGCCAAGGTTGTCGAGAAGGATGACCGACATCGCGGCGACCCAGATCACGCACGACGCCGCGAGCAGCGACAGGAACACGCGCCGGAGCAGGGTCGGCTGGAACCATGCCTTCATACGGCGAGCAGGTAGCCGATGCCGCGCACGGTCTGGATCCGTTCGGCGCCGATCTTGCGCCGCAGGTTGAACACATGGACTTCGATCGCGCCGAAATCGACCGGGTCGCCCAAGGGCTCGAGGCGCTGCGACAGCTCGCACTTGGGCACCACCGCGCCCGGTTCGCGCGCCAGTTCGAGGATCAGGTGGAACTCGCGCGGGGACAGGTCGAGCTTGGCGCCGTTGAGCCTGGCCTCGAATTTGCGCGGTTCGATCTCGAGCTCGCCGAGCGCCCAGACATTGCTCGCCTGCTGGGCGTAGCGGCGCAGGACCGCGCGCACCCGCGCCACCAGTTCGGACGTGGCAAACGGCTTGACGATGAAATCGTCGGCGCCTTCGTCGAGTCCGGCCAGCCGGTCCTCGAGCAATGCCTTGGCGGTGATCACGATGACGGGGACCGCCATGCCGGCGCGGCGCCAGCGTTTGAGCAAGTCCATTCCCATGCCGTCAGGCAGGGTCAAGTCGAGCAGTACGCAATCGAAACTTTGCATATTGAACGGTTCGGCGACACCGGCGATGCTGCGTATCCACTCGCTGCTCAGGCCCGCCGCCTTCAAGGCCCTTTGCAAGGCCAGTCCCAGGTCCAGGTCGTCTTCGATCATTAGTATGTGCATCGGCCGATTATAGCCGCGGCCGCTTGAAACCTTGGCCTTAAGCTAAGCCACAGCTTCGCCTGCGTATGATCGGGGCATTCGATTTTTGGGGGATGCGCAAATGAAGAAGCTGGTGGCGGTGGCGGTGTACGGCCTGTGTGCGGCGCTGTTGCAAGGGTGCGGCGGGGGCGGGGCGGGCGGCGCCCGGCCGCCCGGTGAGACGGTGCCGCCGCCCCCCAACGAACAATTCACGATCGTGCCGGCGGCGCAGGTGGGGATGGATGGCGCCGTGCTCGAGGGCGCCGAAGCGTCGCTGCCGGCGCCCGGGGAGCACCTTCTGGCGAGCATGCTGGTGCTACGCCACGGAAAACCGGTCCTTGAAAAATACTGGAACGGCTACACCAAGGACAGCCTGCACGATATGCGTTCGGCGACCAAGAGCATCACTTCGTTGATGGTGGGGATCGCCATCGACAAAGGTATGCTCGGCGGCGTCGACCAGCCCATCGGCACGCATCTTGCCGCGAGCTACCCCGGGGCGCCCGCGCTGCAACACAACATCACGCTCAGGCACCTGTTGACGATGAACAGCGGACTTTCGTGCAATGACAGCGACGCCAACTCGCCGGGCCACGAAAGCAAGATGTACCAGAGCCGCGACTGGGTCCAGTTCTTCCTGAACCTGCCCGCGCTCGCGGCGCCCGGCAGCAAGACCTCGTATTGCACCGGCGGCGTGGTTGCATTGGGGCGCGTGGTTTCGGAGGCGAGCAAGCGCAAGGTGCCCGATTTTGCCGACGCATTCCTGTTCGGACCCTTGCAGGTGGCCGGCGCGCGTTGGGAGGAGTTTGACGAGCGCCGCCAGACCGATACCGGCGGACACTTGCACCTGCGTCCGCGCGATATGGCAAAGATCGGCCAACTCGTGCTGCAAAAGGGAAAGTGGAATGGCGCGCAACTCGTGTCCGAGGCATGGATCGCGCAGTCGACCAGCGAACACACGCGCTACGAGAACACCGCCAGGTATGGCTACCTGTGGTGGATCGTGTCGATTCCCTACAAGGGGCGCACGGTCGAGGTCCAATACGCGAGCGGCAATGGCGGCCAATCGATCTTCGTGGTCCCCGAGCTCGACCTGGTCGCCGTGTTCACCGGCGAGAACTACGATTCGAACAAGGCGATTCAGGGCAGAAACCTGCTGACAAAATATATCATTCCATCCGTGCTCTGATGAGCCGCTTTCCCCCTTCGATGCTGGGCACGACGGCGTAGCGCGCTGCCGATCTGATCTCTTAAAAAAGCCGGGGGCGGCGCAGTCAATGCCCTCAAACGGACACGGGCTTGCGGGCGAATTGCTCAGCAAGTTGCGCGTCCGGCGCCGCAAGACCGATGCATTTGGTGATAGCCTCAATGACTATTTTTCAACGAAGGAAGCGATCATGTTTCTACCGCCCCTGGCCCGCCGCCAGCTTCTGCGCGTCGGCGCCGCCCTGTGCCTTCCCCTGCCCCTGAGGGCACTGGCCAATCCCCACTTCGATGTGCGCAGCCATGGCGCCAAGGGCGATGGGCGCAGCCTCGATACGGATGCCATCAACCGCGCCATCGGCGCCGCAGCCGCGGCCGGCGGCGGCACCGTGGTGTTCCCGGCCGGCCAGTACCTGAGTTTTTCCATCCGCCTGCAAAGCCGCGTGATCCTGCACCTGGGCGCGGGCGCGACCCTGATCGGCGCCGATCCGGCCGTGGACAAGGGCAGCTACGACCTGGCCGAACCGAACCCCTGGGATGCCTACCAGGACTTCGGCCACAGCCATTGGCACAACAGCCTGATTTGGGGCGAGAACCTGGACGACATCGGTATCACCGGACCGGGCCGTATCTACGGGCGCGGACTGACCCATGGCGGACCCGGTCCGCGCCGGCCCTTCAAGCCCGGCGACATGCCGCTCAGCCTGAACGGTGCCGATCCGCACAATGAAAAAGTCGTGGTCAAGGAATTTGGCGTCGAGATGATTGGCAAGGGTAACAAGGCCATTGGCCTGAAGAATTGCCGCAACGTGCTGCTGCGCGATTTCAGCATCTTCAACGGTGGGCACTTCGCCCTGCTCGCCACCGGGGTCGATCACATGACGATCGACAACCTACGCGTCGACAGCGACCGCGACGGCTTCGATATCGACTGCTGCCGCCACGTGCGCATTTCCAACTGCGGCATCAACACCCCGAATGACGATGCCATTTGCCTCAAGAGTTCCTACGCGCTGGGCGCGCCGCGCTTCACGGAAAATGTCACGATCGTCAATTGCCACGTGTCGGGCTTTGACCTGGGCAGCTATCTGGACGGCACTTTCAAGCGCACCCAGCAAAAGGCGCCGGACATGGATGGCGTAACCGGGCGTATCAAGATGGGCACGGAATCGAACGGCGGTTTCCGCAACATCACGATATCGAATTGCGTATTTGAACGCTGCCGCGGCCTGGCGATTGAATCGGTCGATGGCGGCGTGATCGAAAACATCACCGTGGACAACCTAGCCATGCGCGACCTGACCAGCGCCCCGCTGTTCATCCGCCTGGGCCGGCGCATGCGCGCACCGGAAGGCACGCCGATCGGCGCGATCCGGCACATCAATATCAGCAATGTGGTGGTGCACAACGCGGACGCGCGCTTTGCGTCCAGCGTGAGCGGCATCGTGGGCCATCCGGTGGAGGATATCCGCATCAGCAACCTGACGGTCGTGCACCGCGGGGGCGGCACCCGCGCCGACGCAGAACGCGAAATGCCTGACAATGAAGCGAGCTACCCGGAGCCGAGCATGTTCGGAGTGACTTCGGCGCACGCCTTGTTCGCGCGCCATGTGCGCAACCTGGCGCTCTCGCAGGTCACCGTGCACAGCATGGCGCCCGACCTGCGTCCGGGCCTGGTGCTGCACCATGTGGACGGGGCCAGCCTGGAGCGCGTCCAGTTGCCAGCGGGCGGGCAGCGCCTGGCCACCCGCAACGTAAAGTCGCTGTCAGATCCGGGCGCTTGACGCGCTGGCCGTGGCTGCCCCACGCGTAAAAACCGCTTCAACCGGCGCATCGAGTGGCGCGCAGCAGGACCACCAATGAACTCAGGCGCCGCCGGTGCCGGTCACGCTGGTCCCGCCGCAGACGAACAAGGCCTGGCCGGTAATGAAGCCATTGTCCTGATCGAGCAAAAACAGCACGGCGCGCGCCACATCGTCCAGGGTGCCCAGGCGCTTGACCAAAATGCCATCGACGACCGCCTGGCGCTTGTCGCTGCCAGGCGGATGCCCGCGATCGAACATGTCGCTGGCGATGGGTCCCGGCACCACCGCATTGACGGTGATGCCGTCGGCGCCGGTTTCGATGGCCGCCGTGCGCGTCATGCCGATCACCCCGGCCTTCATGGTGGAATACACCATGCGCCCCGCCTTGCCCAGCATGGCGCGCGACGAGATGTTGACGATGCGGCCAAACTGCGCGGCGCGCATGGCGGGCACAAAAGCCTGGATCAGCACCATGGCCGCGCCCAGCGTCACCGCCGACAGGTAGTGCATATCGTCGATGGTGGCTTGTTCCAGCATTGCGGGCCGGGTGGCGCCGGCATTGTTGACCAGGTAGCGCACTGGAAAACGCGCCGCCACCTCCAGCGCCACTGCCCTGGTGGCCTCCAGGTCGGCCAGGTCGCAGGAATAAAAATGCAGGTTGGGGTGCGCAAGGCGCGGCGCCGAACGCTGCAGCGTGATGACGCTGATGCCGCGCTCGAGCAGCAGTTGGGCGCAGCGTTCGCCCATGCCGGCACTGGCGCCCGTGATGACGGCGGCGGTCGATGGCGTCATCGGCGCATTCCTTGTGAGCTTTGCATTTTCATAGTTACAAACAGGGAAGAAAATAAAAGCATCATTCTGGCAGTTTTATCCTATGAAAGTCGGGCAAGCCTGTCCGCCAATCGACTTTCCAACAAACAATCACAAGTTTGAGCCGGCTTGCAGCCGGACATGCTGCGCCACGCGCATCCGGCGGCGCTGCGCCAGCGCTGTGCCGCGCGCATCAACGCGCCACTTTCGACACCGACGGCGGCAGCTTGCCGTCGCGGGCCCAGGCGCCGGCCTGCTCCGCCATGTCGAGGCGCAGCGTGGCGCCGCGCATGATGTCGGCGTGGCGCAGCCAGGCCTGGTTGAAGGGCTTGCCGTCCAGGCGCGCGGCGCGCACGTGCAGCGCCTTGTCGCTGCTGGCCGGCGCCTCGAGCACGAAGCGGCGGCCGTTGTCGAGCTTGATGGTGGCCTTGCTGAACACCGGGCTGCCGACATAGTAATAGTCTTCGCCCGCGTGCGGATAGATGCCCAGCATCGACCACACCAGCCAGGCCGAGGTGGTGCCGCTGTCGTCGTTGCCGGGCAGGCCGTCGCTGGCGGCGGAAAAGTGCGACAGCGCCTTGCGCACGTAGTGCTGGGTGCGGTCGGGGCGGCCCGCATGGGTGAACAGGTAGGTCTGCAGCATGCCCGGTTCGTTGTAGGCCTCGTAGTATTTCTCGACCGCCGTGGTCAGCTTGTCGGTGAAGGCGGCGCGCCCGCCGTTGAGCGCGATCAGGCCCTGGTTGTCGTGCGGGACGTACCAGCTCCAAGTCCAGGCATGGCCTTCGTAGTATTGGCGCCCGGTCTCGGCCTTGAGCGGGTCGAACGGGGCGTACCAGTCGCCGCTGCGCAGGCGTCCGCGCATGAAGCCGGTGCCGGCGTCCCACTGCTTGGCGTACCAGTGCTGGCGCTCCTCGAGCGCGGCGACGTCGGCCGGCGTGCCGAAGCGGCGTGCCAGCGACAGCACGGCGAAATCGTTGTGGACGTATTCGAGCGTGCGCGAGACGGCTTGCACGTCGCGGTAGGTGGCCGAGGCGTCGGTCGGCAGGTACTTGTGGCCGAGGTAGTCGGTGAGCCGGAAGCGTCCGTGCTTGGGGCGCCGGTCCGCGCCCGGATCGGCGTCGACGAACGCGTTTTTGCGGATCGCCTCGTAGGCCAGCTTCCAGTCGACGCCGGGCAGTCCCTTGGCATAGCCGTCGGCGACGATCACGTCGGCGCTCGAGCCGTTCTGCACGTGTTCGAAGTGCCAGGCGCTGTGGGCGTCGCCGGTCCAGCCGTCGGTGCGGTAGTAGTCGAGCATGGTGTTGACGATCCCGGCCTGCACGCGCGGCTGGATCAATGTCAGCAGTGGATTGACAGTGCGGAAGGTGTCCCACATGCAGAGGATGTTCTCGTAGTACGGCCGCTGGCCGTAGCGCGCCGGCGCCTCGCCGGTCCAGTCGTTGGGCGTGACGTGGGCGCGGTACAGCGCGGTGTAGAACTGGGTGCGCTGGCTGGCGCTGCCGCCCTCGACCTCGATCTTGCCGAGCGCCTCGCCCCAGGCGCGCCGCGCGGCCGCGTGCGCCGCCTCGAAATCCCAGTCCGGCGTTTCGCTCTGCAGATAGGCGCGCGCCTGCTCGACGCTGTGGTACGACAGCGCCACGCGCGACTGCACGCGGGCCGGCTTGCCGTCGGCGCCTTGGGCGAAGTCGAGGGTCGCGCCGCGGCGTTTGCCGTGCTGCCATGGTTCGGCCGCGGCGAACGGCTGGTCGAAGCGGGCCACAAAATACACGGTCCAGCTGCGCCCCTTGTCGCGCGCGCCGATGAAGCTCATCTTGCCGCTGACCTCGCGCCGCGCGCGGTCGATCGCGACCTCGCCGTCCTGCGGCATCGCCGAATTCCACGAGGCGTCGGTGCCGTACAGCACGTGGCTGGCGTCGAGCACCACGCGCGGCTGGCCGGCGCCGTGGAAGGTGTGGCGGTGCAGCGCGACGTGGCGGGTGGCCGCAAGCTCGACCTCGACGTCCCATGGCGCCATACGCACCGTGTAATAGCCGGGCGAGGCCCGTTCGTCGCTCTTGGCGCTCGAGACCAGCTGCCAGGGCTCGGTGATCGGCCCGGCGGCCGGCATCAGCGAGATATGCCCGTAGAGCGGGCCGCCCATGCCGGAGATGTGCTGCTGCGAGAAGCCGTCGATCTGGCGGTCGCGCTTGTAGCCGCCGGCGCCGCTGCCCGGCCCGGTGTCGGGGCTGACTTGGATGAAGCCGAAGGGCAGGGTGGCGCCGGGGAAGACGTTGCCCTCGCCGCTGGTGCCGATGAACGGGTCGACCCAGTCGACCGGGGCGCGCGTAGCGGCGTGAGCTGGGGCGGCGTGGGCGCCGGCGGCGCCGGTCAGCATGGTCAACCCCATCAGCAACGGGGGCAGGCAGGACAAAATGGGAAAGTGAGGGCGCACGATGGGCTTTGCTTGGGTTGGCGGGCAGGATAATGGATGCTAGGCCAACGCCGCGCTCGCCGTCCATCACAATAACGCGGGTAGTGCTTGCGATTTCTAGGACTCGCGCGGGGCGGGGCAGGTATTCATATTTGCATAGCGGATGGACCTGCAATACATAAATGTATGGCCGTCCGCTCACATCGGCTTGCAGCGCCATTGACCGCCGCCTGCATTTCCGGTGGCATCACAAAGCGGCGTTGGGTATCGCCCGGCAAGCATGCGACGAAACCACCCCATGCGCGAGAAATGGCCCATTGGGCGATGAGCGAAAGGGCGGGTCGGCGGCCGCGGGTGCTGTTTCGCGTGGCGCGACTTTGTGATTGACGCACTCTAGGCGCGCGGGCAATACTAGATGATCGTTAGTAATATGCCAAGCGGCGCGACGCCCCTTGGAACTGGACCTCCCTTGCCATCCCATCATTCATACGATTTCCACCGGCTTCCGGAGCGCCTCAAACGGCAACTGGCCAAGGGCATCGCCGACGGCGCGAACCACGTGCGGGAAGAAGGCCCGACCAACACGCTTTTTTACGTCTTTAGGCGCCTGGGCCTGCTGCTGGCCGGGCTCGTACACTTTTTATGGTCGCCGATATGAAGAATTGTTTGCTGTTGCTAGCCAGCCTAGGCTTGGCCGGGTGTGCCACCGCGCCGGGGACGACATTCGGGAACACGAGGATGCCCGAAGCGCCCGACGTTGTGGAAATAAAGAAGGGCACTTGCATCGTCATTGCCCGCACCAATCTGCGCAGTGTGATGTCGGGTACGGACTTCTCGACGACCACCGCCAGCGCGCAGTTTAGGGCGCTGATCGAGAGTACGGCGGCGATCATCATCGGCGCGGAGCAGGGGACGGCGAGCTACGGATCCTTTCCGTTCGTCGTGGGGGACGACTTTCACGCCGTGACGCTGAGCGTGGGGCAGTATTATTGGAGCCGCCTGGAATTGGGCGCTTTTGGCTATGCGACTGTGCGCGGCTACCAGGGCAACCCGTACGCATTCGATTGCAAGGAGTCGCGCGTGAGCTATATCGGCGACATCGACATCGAAGTGAACCCGGGTTCGAGAAAATACGGCATCGTCTTTGTCGACCGCAGCAGCTCGGCAAAGTTTGACTTTGAGCGGCGGTACCCGAAAATGTCTGCCGCCCACGCGATGACATCGACACCAATAGTGAGCCAGGGCTGGAAAAGCGGCGCGCGGTGATGTCATCGGCGAGCCGGCCGGTTTCGGCAAAGCGGCCTCCTCGCGTTGTGCCCTGCGCGAAGGCGAGGGACGGCGCGCCCTCGTGAGAGCGTGGCGCGCAACGCAGGAGCCGCTTTGGAAGCGGCGCGCGCAGCGGCGGCCGGATCGCTTTAAGGGCGCTGCTCCCGCGCCACTTATCCTTTCCCGCCAACGGGTGAGGTGGCCACGTCGATCTTTTGCGTGCATGTTAAAGAATCGGCAAGGCATTGCTGTATCCTCGCTCCATTCCCACCAATCGTGCCCGACATGAACCATTCCGACCTCCAGGCCAAAACCTTCCTGCTGCTGCTGGCGCTGGTCAGCATCGCCTTCGGATGGATCCTGATGCCGTTCTTCGGCGCCATCTTCTGGGGCGCCGTGCTGGCCATCCTGTTTGCGCCGTTTCACCGGCGCGTGCTGGCGAAGCTGGGCGGGCGGCGCGTGCTCGCGGCGCTGGCTACGCTCGCCATTTGCCTCGTCGTGGTGATCTTGCCGATGATCCTGATCGCGGTCTCGCTGGCGCAGGAGGGCACCGCGCTGTACCAAAAACTGGCGTCGGGCGAGATCGACCTGAACGCCCAGCTGCGCACCATCTTCACCGCCTTGCCCGCGTGGATGCACACGCTCATGGAGCGCTTCGGCATGGACAGCATCGCCACGCTGCAGGCCAGGCTGCAGGAGGCCGCGGTGCAAGGCAGCAAGTTCATCGCCACGCATGTGCTCAACATCGGCAGGAACGCGTTCGACTTCGTGGTCAGCTTCTTCGTCATGCTGTACCTGCTGTTTTTCCTGCTCAAGGACGGCAGCGCGCTGGCGCACCGGATCCAGCGCGCGATCCCGCTCAGCGCCGAACACAAACAGAATTTGTTCGACAAGTTCACCACCGTCACGCGCGCGACCGTGAAAGGCAATTTTTTGGTGGCGGCCGCGCAGGGCGCCATGGGCGGGCTCGCCTTTTGGGTGCTCGGGGTCCAGGGGGCGCTGCTGTGGGCGGTGGTGATGGCCTTCCTGTCGCTGCTGCCGGCCGTCGGCGCCGCGCTGGTGTGGGCCCCGGTGGCGCTGTATCTGCTGGCCACGGGGGCGATCTGGCAAGGCGTGGCCCTGATCGCGTTCGGGGTGCTGGTGATCGGCATGATCGACAACGTGCTGCGCCCGATTTTGGTCGGCAAGGACATCAAGATGCCCGACTACCTCGTGCTGATCTCGACCCTCGGCGGCATGGCCATTTTCGGCTTGAACGGTTTCGTGATCGGGCCGATGGTCGCCGCCATGTTCATCGCGCTGTGGGATATTTTCTCGTACCACAAGAACGACATCAGCAAGGCCTGATCGGCGGCGTGCGCGGGGCGAAACTTTCTGGTTGACGCCTTTGCGGCGCCGGGCAATACTGGATGGTTGTTAGTAATATGCCAATCCGGTTGAAGCCCACTCGAACAGGACCACCCTTGCCATCCCATTATTCATACGATTTCCATCGGCTCCCGGAGCGCGTCAAACGGCAGATGGCAACGGGAATCGCCGACAGCGCCAACCACCTGCGCGAGGAGGGCGCGAACAACACGCTGTTTTACGTCGTGAGGGGCCTGGGCCTGCTGCTGGCGGTATTCATACTCTGGAGCTTGCTGTCCAATCCCTTCGGCGATCCCGAGCGCGATGAGCTGTGGAGCAACAAGGACACGATTATCGGCTACGCGCTGTTTGTCGCCATCATCGCCTACCTCGTGCTGGTCGTGCGCCGCCGCTTCGTCCTCAACAAACTGTTCAACTTCGCGCCGGGCCAATACCTGTTTCCGTTCACCATGATCGATGCGCGCAGGGCGCGGCTCGAGGTTTTCGACCTGACCCAGGTCCGCTCCATCCAGGCGGTCGAGCACAACATGAACGGCGCGTACAGCCATACGACGTTCGAGTTTTCGTTCCCGGATGCACCCCGCCGCACCTGGAAGATCGCCAATAAGATGCGCGCCGAACAATTTGGGGCCAAGCTTGCGGTGCTGCAAGACACGGTGCGCGGCGCCGGTGCGCGCAACGACGTGGCCACTATGCTGCGCCTCGATCCCTTCCTCGAAATTCGCCGCCAAGGCTGGGCGCTTCCCGACAGCGGCCCCGCGCCAAAGCGCGGCGCCTTGCGCGTGTTGCTGGCCCACCCCGCCGTGGCCAACCCGGTGGTCGCGGCATTCGCGTTGACGCTGGTGTTCGCGCCGCTGGTGTGGGCGGCCAGGAATGCCGCCGCCGACCTTGCGGTCGAGGCCGAGGCGAAGCGCCTCAACACCGAAAGCGCGTATGCGGCGTATATCCGCAATGGCTGCTTCCATGTGCGCGAGATGCGCGCCGCGGTGCCGCGCGTCGCGCTGGCCGAAATCATCCCGCAAAAATCGGTTGCGCGCCTGCGCGGCCTGCTCAGGCGCTATCCGAGCGACGGCCTGCAGGCCGACGTCGGCGAGGCGATCCACGCCCTTTATGCGAGTGCGCTCGTCAAGTTCACGGCACAGGCCACGACCTCGGATCCGGCCCTGCTGGCGTCGATGGAGAAGTTGCTGCAGGTACTAGAGAAAAACGGCAATCCGCTCGTGGCGATCCATTTCACGCGCCCCGACAGCGCCCAGCTCGGCGAACTCGACGCCTCGATCGAGCAGAGCGAACGCGAGGCCGGCACCAAGATCAGCCCGGCCTCCGCCCACTTCGGCAACGACAGCGCCGCCCCGCGCGAGGCGAGGATCGCGCAAGGGCTGCAGGCCGCGTTTGGCACCATCTTCGCCAGCGACGTGCTGAACCTTGTCGTGCGGCCCGAGGGCGACACGCACATGCCGCGGCTCGCCATCCGGTATCAGATCGCGCCGTCGGGCGCGGTCTACTCCGCCGGCAAGAACAGGGAGCGCGCCTTCGTCGGCCTGGTGGCGCGCTTCCAGTCCTCGCTCGAGGTCGGCCCGGCGGTCGCCCCGTGGCGTTTCGACATGCAGGTGGTGCCACCGGATAACTTCACGATCAACTATCAGCTGCCCGAAGGGGCCGTGAACACCGGTCCTGCCGACAGCCAGGTGTATGCCGTCATGGCCGAGCGCGCCTTCGACGCGCTCGCGGTGCAGATCCGGGCCGCGTTTTTCCGGCCCGAGAGCGCCGCGTTCAAGCGCTAGCGTCATGCGCCACCGCCTTGTCGGTCAAGCAAAAACCGCTGTTCTGTTTTAACGACCGGACAGCGTCCGTTCATTTGCCACCATTCGACCACGAGTTCGGTTCGAGCACCCGTGCCCAGGTCGACAGGGAGTTGCTCGGCCAGGCGGTCAAGGAGGCGCTGCGCAAGGCCGAAGCGCTGGCCGCGGGATTTGGCAAACGCGTGGGCGAGGTCCGGGCGGTTTCGATGACGCCGCTCAAAAACCTGGGCAACGCGATGGGCCTGGTGCCGTCCGACTTCCGCTCGTCGCCGACACCGCGTCCCAAGGAGCGCAGCGAACCGATCGGCATCGACTTGCTCAAGCTGGCGCAGTCGGTGGACGTCATCGTCCGCATCAAATGCGCTGGCGCGCCGCGCATTTAGATTGCCTAGAAATAATTTTTGCATATACCATTGGCGGGCCCGGTTTCCACTAACAGGACTTGCCAATGCCGCACGCAGCCATTCGACCGCTTTTGTTCCAGTGCAGCGCAGGTGGCGCCGTGCGGGCCCGCGCACGATGAACGCCGCGCGGCAGGTCGATCTCGACAAGCGCATCATGGCCGTGCTGGTCGAATGCACGGGCGTGCGCGATGCCGCCGATTTCGGCCGCGTCGTCGAAGGATCGTTCCGCGCCGTGCTCCCGCACGAAATGATGCTCTGCGGGATAGGCGGGATCAGCCGGCAGGGCAACCACATCCGCAAGATCCTCAACTTCAATTATCCGCTCGAATATTTCGAGCCCCTGCGCGACGGCGAGGGGCGGCTCGACAGTCCGCTCATGAAACGGTGGCGCGAAACGCAGGAGCCGCAGTTCTTTCAAAGCGGACGCGACGACCACGCGTATCCGGACGACTGGGTACGGCTGTTCAATAAATACGACCTGCGCAACACGATCGCCGACGGCGTGCTCGATGTCGGCGGCGTGTTCTCGAGCTTTTTCATCGTCTCGCGGATCCCCGGCGAAATCGGTCCCGACCACGCCTTCCTCCTGAAGCTGCTGACCCCGCATTTGCATTTCGCGCTCGCGCGTGTGCTGACGACGGTCGAGGAGTACCAGGGCAAGCTCGGCAGGACCCGGAAGGCGCTCAGCGAACGCCAGCGCGAGATCCTGCACTGGCTGCACGAGGGCAAAACCAACTGGGAAATCGCGAAGATATTGAACCTGTCCGAGCTCAACGTGAAGTACCACATCGACCAGATTTTCCTCAAACTCGAGGTCCGCAGCCGTGCCCAGGCCGTCGCCAAGGGACGCGACCTGGCCGCCTGCAGGGCCTGAAGCCATTACGCGACTCTCCGAACAGGGAGTGGCGCAGAGCAAGGCTTACCTCTAGAGTCGGCTTATCCCATGGAGCGCTCCTCGCGCAGTCGAAGCGCACTCCGGCGGTAGTCAAGCGGGCGTCATAACAACCATAAGCGCCCGTTAAAAACCAATAACACGGAGGAGACACCATGTTTTTGAAGTCGTTTTCAGTAAAGCGCCTGCTGGTCTGCGCATCCCTCGCAATCGGGGCCAGCGGCGCCGGCGGCGCACAAGCCGCTTGCCTCGACAATGTCGTGCTGGTGCATGGCAACACCGGCGACCCATCCCATTGGAACACCACGGTCACCGCGCTCAAAGGCAGGGGATACCTCGGGAGCCAACTCTACCTGCCGAACTGGGGCTCGAAGACGAATGCCGGCAGCAACGACCACGGCGCCACCAATACCAATGTCGTCAAAAGCGCGCTGCAATCGGCGCGGGCCGCCTCCTGCACCGGCAAGATCGACGTGATCGGCCATTCGATGGGCGTCACGCTGGCGATGAAGGCGATCAACGAGCTCGGGTACGCGGGCTATGTCAATTCCTTCGTCGGGATCGCGGGCGCGCAGCACGGTTTGAATTCCTGCGGCGTCTATCCGTTCAATGTGTTCAGCGCCACCTGCGGGGCAAACGGCCTGTCGATCGACAGTCCCCTGATCACCTCGGTGCGCGGCAAACGCTATGGCACCAAGATGTATTCGATCAAGAGCTGGATGGACGAACTTGTGTGTATCGGCAGCTGCTATGTGTACGGGTGGCACACCAGCAATATCGATTTGCAGAACACGAGTTACGATTACGCGCTCGGTCATTTCGGACTCGTCGGCATGACCACGAGCAGGCAATCGGACCTGATCATGAACTAAGCTGGGGCGCGGCTGGACGAGGGCGCCTCGTCCGGCATATCCTGTGCCAACAAAAAAGGTGAGTCCTTGAACAATTCTACGTTGCCGCGATGGCTAACTAGTGTCGGCGTTAGTTTCGCGCTGGGCTTCGGCCTGGCCTGGACCATCCGCGCGCCGCAAGCTGAACCCGAGATCGCCGCTTCCGCTGTCGTGCTGCCGACCCAAGCAACGACGCCGGCCGGCCCTGCCGTCGCCGCTCAGGCGCCGGCCGCGCGCACCACCGCGCTGCCCGACAATGCTTCGGTCGACGAGCTGTGGACGAGGGCACTCGCACCGCAAGGCACGCAGGCAAACGGCTACGATGCCGAGGACCGCTTGCGCAAGCTGGCCCAGAGCAATCCGGTCGCGCTGCGCAGCCTGCTCCAGCGTTACGACAACAACCAGACGGCGCAGGCGCGCGAGTTGCTCAAGTCGATACTGGCGACCGTCCAGACGCCCGAAGTGATCGCCTTCTCCACGCGCCTGGCAAGCAGCAGCAATATGGCCGAACGAAAATACGGTTTCGAGATGTTGCAAAGCCTGGCGCCCGATTCGCCCGAGGTGCGCAGCCTCGTCAAACGCACGCTCGCAAACGAGCAGTCGCCCGAAGTGCTGGTGCAGGCGCTCGCCACGCTCAGATCCGGGATCGCGTCGCCCGAAGAATCGGACCAGATCGTCGCGCAATTGAAGACCCTGTCGCAACATGCCGATCCGGCCGTGCGCAGCCAGAGCCTGGCGCAACTCGGGCAATGGGACAAGAAGGGCGAGGGCGCCGAGCGCCTGCTGCAGGGCTTGACCGACCGCGCGCCCGACGTGCGGCAGGCCGCGATTTTTGCCATCGCCCAAACGGGCGCACGCTCGGACGCGTTAAAGTCTGGCTTGATGGCGGTCGTCCTCAACACCCAGGAAAGCAAGGATGTCCGGGGCAGCGCCTTGCAGGCGCTCGAACGATTTTCGCTAAGCAAAGAAGAATACGCGGGCGTTGCGCAGGCGCGTGCGCAGATACTGGGGCATTAGGCGCGGTCGGATGTCAAGCACAGCATGAGGTGCAAAAATGAATGTTCGAAATCGGCATCAGCCGGCCCGCCTAAGTTCTTCGCCAAGCATCCCCCGCGCGAGGACCGGCTCAGCGATTTGACGGTTTATGCGCAAAGGGTGATGCCGCTTTACGAGCAAGCCAAAAAGAACTAAAGCCAGCCACGCGCCTCGTTTTACTGATGCAGAAATCGTGTCGAGAAAACCTTAAAACCACATCGTCCTCGCGAATGAGGCTGTCGCAAAACGCAAATTGAGCCGCTTGATT
>JAZKIN010000097.1:0-34284 GCA_040384885.1 Pseudomonadota bacterium
TGTTCTATGGGTCCCCGCCTCCGCGAGGACGATGTTGGTTTTGGATATTTAATATTTTGCGACGCGGTTTCTGATGCGTCTTAAACGCCAATTTAGCGCGCTGCAGCCCTTTCGCGACACCCTCATGCGCGAGGACGATGTTGGTTTGAGTTATTGGAGTCTCAAATCAAGCGGCTCATTTTAAGTTTTGCGACAAGCCCATGCGCGAGGACGATGTGGTTTTCGCCGGTGCATGTCTTTATTGGAACTAATCACTTAAAATGCGGACACCCATGTCGGGGTCGCCAAGCAAGGCCAAAACTTGCATATGGCTGGCACTGGCAATGCTAAGGATTCTATATCGATGCGCCCCTGCCAGAAGCGCGGGCGTCCAGCTTCAGCTTGGAGGCAACCCGCCCTAAGCGATCATTTTCCCACCCGGCGCGCCGGCGCGGGACTGAAAGGCAGCCATTCCCATGCAAGATCAACAAATCGTCATCGTCGGCGGCGGCGTGTCCGGCCTGTACTGCGCGGTGCGCCTGGCCGAGGCGGGCCACCCGGTGCTGATCCTCGAAACCTCGTCGGACCGCTGGGGCGGACGCATCGAGACCGAAGACATGGACGGCTTCATCGCCGAATACGGCCCGATGCGCTTCGAGCCCACGCTGCAGCCGCGCTTCGCCAGGCTGTGCGAGGAACTGGGCGTGCGCCTGGTCGATTTTTCCGGGCCGTCGGCAGACGCCATCAACGCGCCGGACGAGGACCTGCCGGCGGAGGAGCAGGGCCTCAATTCGCTGCTGCTGCTCAAGCGCGGCATCATGCTGATCATGGGGCGCGACCCGTCCGACCAAACTTGGATAGACGGCCTGACCGAGGCGGATTACCAGCGCCTGCGCAAGCACGCGCAAATGCACGGCCAACCGCTGTGGGCGACCGGGTTCTGGAACGCGATGTCGGCGCACGGGGTGCTGAGCCACCGCGCGCTCGTCAAGCTGCGCGACACCGGCACCTTTTATCACATGATCCCGGAGAACCTGAACGCCATCGAATGGATCATCTGGTGGCTGCGCGCCCTCAAAACCGTGGGCCAGAAACTGGCCAGCATCGAAGGCGGCTCGGCCAAGCTCACCGACGGCTTGATGGCGAAGATCCACAGCCTGCCCAACATCACGCTCGCGGGCGGCCACACGCTGCTCGGCTTTCGGCCGACGGGGCTGGGCCAGTCGTCGATGGAGCTCGACGTGCGCTCGAAGAACGGCACCATCAAGCTGCAGGCGGCGCGCCTGATCCTCGCGATGCCGCGCCTGCCGCTGCTCAAGCTCGCGCCGCACCTGCCCGAACACATCGCCGGCCATCTGGACGCCGTCAACGGCTTCCCGATGCTGAAGATTTTCTTCGTCAGCAATGCGCCGTGGTGGGACTACGACCAGCCGCCGCAGCAGTACGCGAACTGCCTGCCCACGCGCGAGGTGCATTACTTCCGGCGCCCGCAGGACCAGGACCACGACGGCCACGGCATGGTGCTGCTGTACATGGACCGGCCGTCGACCGAATTCTGGCGCCACTACCTGAGCGACCCGGACCGGCATGACCGCGCCGAGGTGGACCAGGACGCGCGTATCGTCGACGCCTTCGCCGTGTTCGTCGCGCGCGACGTCAAGCGCCTGCTCGAGACGAACGACCAGCACCTGAAGCTGAACGCGCATTCGAAGGCGGTGTTCCGCGCGCAGACGCTGGACGAGGCGACCGCCTATATCCGCAATTCGATCATCACGTATGGCATCCGCGACTGGGCGCGCGCGCCGTATGGCGCGGCCAACCACGGCTGGCAGCCGGGCGTGCGCTCGTGGAAGGTGATGGAGGCGTTCAAGGCGTTCGACTTTGGCAGCGGCGCCAAGAATGTGCACATCGTCGGCGAGGCTTACTCGGATTACCAGGGCTTTGTCGAGGGCGCGCTTAACAGCGCCGAGCTGGCGTTGGAGACGATTGCGCCGCCGTTCGCACTGCAACGGGCTACTGACATCGTCCATGAATGAACTGAAGGCCAGACTGGCGGAATTTGAAGCGCTCTCTTTGGCTCTGCGCTGCTTGCCTGCGTTCGCATAGCCTATTTTTGTTAAAAATCCACGGCTTATCGGGACAAACATCCCCTGCAGCCTGGGGCGCAGCGTAATGCTAAAACAAATGACCAACCCATACCATTCCCCAACCCAAGCGCTTCCTCCTCACGTCCTCGAGTCTTTCAGGTGGCAAAGAGTAATTGTGTGGACTGCTTTGATATACGCAGCCGCCCATGTTGTCGGCTTTGCTAGCGGCCTGAGCCTGGCCTACTGGCAAATTTATGGCGATACCTTTGAGGTAGCCATAGCAAATGCTCGCGTAGTTCGGCGGCTTGTATCTGTCATCGTCAGCTCGGTCCTTTTTTGGCGCTTAGCCGCTCCCGTTCAGCAGCGTTTTCTATATGTCGTCGCTGTTTTTGTCACATTTCAGCTCATCGAGCTGGCGGAATCATTCTTTAACTATGACACTCCCGTCGCAGACTTGCTGGACGGTTGGGGATTGGCCCGCCGTCTCATGGCTGCGGCGATTGGTCTCGGCCTGGCGAGCTGGAGCGCGAAAAATTCCAATAAATAGTTCGAGAACTCGGGAACTTTCTCGGGACATTGCGGCAATATAAGGATGGGCTGGATTTTCCGGTCGCACCTTCTTCGAGGTAAGTTCATGAGAGTGTATTTACTCGCATTTCTCGGCATGCTGGCTTTGCCCGCGCATGCCGCTGCGCCGAGCGCCGAGCAACAGGCGCTGCATGTGCTCAACCGCATCGCCTACGGGCCCACGCCGGGCGACGTTGCGCGCGTGCAGCAGATGGGCGTGAAGCGCTACATCGACGCCCAGCTTGAACCGGCCGCGCTGGCCTATCCCGCGCCGCTCGTCGACCGGCTGGCCGCGCTGGAGCTGGCCAACCTGAGCGCCGGCGACGCCCTGGCCCAGTTCAACGAGTTGCGGCGCGACGTGCGCGAGGAGGAGCCCGGCGCAAAGCAGCGCCGCGCCGCTGGCTACCGGGCGATGGTGCTCGAGGCCGACGAGGCGCGCCTGCTGCGCGCCGTCCACAGCCCGCGCCAGCTCGAGGAAGTCATGGTCGACTTCTGGTACAACCATTTCAATGTCTTCTCCGGCAAGGGGAGCGCGCGTGCGATGGTGGCCAGTTACGAGCGCGACGCCATCCGCCCCTATGTGTTCGGGAAGTTCCGCACCTTGCTTGGCGCGAGCGCGAAGCACCCGGCGATGCTGGTCTATCTGGACAACCAGCTGTCGCGCTCGGGCGCGCTCAACGAGAACTACGCGCGTGAATTGATGGAGCTGCACACGCTCGGCGTGGACGGCGGCTACAAGCAAAAGGATGTCACCGAGCTGGCGCGCATGCTGACCGGCTGGTCGTTCGCGCCGCGCGCGCTGATGCGCAAGGACGAAGGATTCCGCTTCGACGCGCAGCGCCACGACCAGGGGACCAAGACCTGGCTCGGCAGCGCGGTGGCGCAGCGCGGCCAGGGCGAAGGCGAGTTTGCGCTCGACGTGCTGGCGCGCCATCCGTCGACCGCGCGCCACATCAGCTACAAGCTGGCCCAGTATTTCGTGCAGGACGAGCCGCCGACTGCGCTGGTGGCGCGCATGGCGGGCACCTGGCAGGCCAGCGATGGCGACATCCGCGCGGTGCTGCGCACGCTGTTGGCTAGCGACGAATTTTTGGCGCCGGCCAGCATCGGCGCCAAGTTCAAGACGCCTTACCAGTACGTGGTGTCGGCCGCGCGCGCAAGCGGCGCCCCGCTGGGCAATGTCGGCCAACTGGTGCAGTCGCTGACCCAATTGGGCATGCCGCTGTATGGCTGCACCACGCCGGACGGCTACAAAAATACCGAGGCCGCCTGGCTCAATCCGGGCGCGCTCACGCGGCGCATCGTGTTTGCCACTGCGGCCGGCGCCAGGCTCGATGCCGCGCAGCTCGACGTCGCCCTCGGCGCGGCGATATCGCCACGCACGCGCGCGCAGGTGGCCGCTAATCCGGAACCGCTGCGCGCCGCGATGCTGCTCGGCAGTCCCGACTTCATGCAGCGCTAAGGAGACTATATGCAACGCAGGGATTTCCTCATGGGCGCGAGCCTGTTGCTGCCGGTCGGGGCCAACGCCTGGGCCGCCACGGGCGCGGCGCCCACGCGCCAAAAATTGGTTGTCGTCATGCTGCGCGGCGCGGTCGACGGCATGAACGTGGTGGCGCCCGTGGGCGACGCCAACTACGCCAGGCTGCGCCCGACGATCGGCCTCGCGGCGCCCGGCCAAGAGGGCGGGGCGCTGGACCTGGACGGCTACTTTGGCCTGCATCCGGCGCTCGCTCCCTTGCTGCCGCTGTGGCAGCAAAAAAAGCTCGCCTTCGTGCACGCCAGCGGCTCGCCCGACGCCACGCGTTCGCACTTCGACGCGCAGGACTATATGGAGTCGGCCACGCCGGGACGCAAAAGCACGCCGGACGGCTGGATGAACCGGCTGGTCGGCTTGCTGCCTGGCGCCTCCACGCCCAGCCGCGCGCTCTCGATCGGCCCGCTGATGCCGCGCATCCTGTCGGGCGCGGCGGCGGCGGTCAACCTGCCCAGCGGGCCGGCGGGCACGCGCGCCGACGTCCTCGACCGGCCGGCGGTGGGCTCGGCATTCGACCAGATGTATGCGGGCCACGCGCGTTTTGGGCGTGCCTGGCAGGACGGGCGCGAGGCGCACCGCGACGTGATGCAGTCGGCGATGAGCAGCGAGATGCAGGCCGCGGACAATGGCGCTCCGCTGCCCAACGGCTTTCCGGCCGACGCGGACAGGCTGGCCACAATGATGCGCAACAATCCGAAGATCCAGCTGGCCTTCGTTGCGCTCGGTGGTTGGGATACGCATGCGCGCCAAGGCGCGGCGACCGGGCAGTTGGCGGGCCGGCTCGCGCCGCTCGGGCTTGGGCTGGCCACGCTGGCCGAACGGCTCGGTCCCATGTTCGACGACACGACGATCGTGGTGATGTCGGAATTTGGCCGCACCGCGCGCGAAAACGGCAACGGCGGCACCGATCATGGGCACGGCAATGCGATGTGGCTGCTGGGCGGACAAGTGGCGGGCGGCAAGGTGCTCGGCGACTGGAAGGGCGTGGGCGACGCCGCCTTGAACGAGGGGCGCGACCTGCCGGTGACGACCGATTTTCGTACCGTGCTGGCGCAGGTAGCCGAGCGCCATTTGCGTCTGCCGGACCGGCAGTTGGCGCAGCTGTTTCCGGATATGCCGCGCAAGGCGGGCACGCTGCAGTTGTTTCGTGGATAGGCGCCGCTAAGGAATGGCGGTCGACCTGCAGCCGATACGCTTGCATCCGGGCGACGATTTGCGGCATGCACTTGTGCAGCTAGTCGCGGGGCGCGGCGCCGGTCCGGCGTTCGTCGTTTCCGGGATCGGTAGTCTGGTTGACGCCCGGCTGCGCTTTGCTGGCGAAGCTGCCGAAACAATCATCCCTGGCCCACTGGAAATTATCAGCATCAGCGGTAGCGTGACGCTAGCAGGTGCTCACTTGCACATTGCCGTTTCAGATTGCAAGGGGCAAGTTGTCGGTGGCCACGTCGGATTTGGAACCATCGTCAGGACGACGGTGGAAGCCGTGCTCGTCTTCCTTCCCGAATGGAACATGACGCGCGAACTGGACCCCGCGACCGGTTTCGATGAGCTGCTAATTCGACCACGCGACTTAAAGACCTGACCAGCAAACCGATACGGTGCAGGGAAACCGACCGGAAATGGCTTTGAGCTACTTCTTGGCGAGGAACCAGGCCACAAGAGCGTTTGCGTGGCCGTGGCCCAACTGATGCTCGGTCTTGAGGTGGCCAACAAGCTCCATGTGCTTGAGCGGACCCGCCTGCGTCAAGACCTGCATCCAGTGGTCGATGGGCTTTCCATATTTTTTCTCGATGGATGGAAAATAAGATGCGGGACCTTTAACTACGTCTTCAGCTGCCATGTTGATTCCTTTCAGTCGTCTGTTGTGTACCAATGAAGCGGCGCGCAGATGTGCCGCGTTACGCGTCGTGGGCGCGCGGCAAACTAGTCTACATAGTGACGACGAACGAGGGGAGCGGATTTCGACAAAGCCAGGCAGATTATTCGATGAACGTTTGTATGCGTGACGCGGTGCCTGGCATTCATGGTCGCTAAAAGATGATGTCTCTCAAGCTTGGCTACGCTATCCCTGCCATAGATGTGACTTCAATTCCACGGCGCCCAGCGGATAGCGCTCCGTTTTGATTTCTACATCGATTCCCTCTTGGGACAATTTTTCAGCCTGGTTTGGAACATAGGCTAGCAGCTTGCCTTGGGCATTAACTATGCGATGTAGCGGGATGTCATACCCAACACTACGCTTAATGTATCCTGGCACAGCGCGTACGAAACTATCTGCCACGCCAATCGCAATCGTTACGTCCAAGAGGCGAACGACTTTCCCCACGGGGATCGTAGGTACGAAATCCAGGAATTTTTGATAGGTCGATTCAGGAAGTGCAGCATATCGATTTGGGTGAAGGTTGATCGTGTCGCCTACCTGAATGATCCCGCCTTTCTCAATTTGGCCTAGAATCCCGCGGCGGTTGACCATCGATACTAAATCGCGAACGACTGGGGATATTCTCTTGCAGGGCTCGCAGAACATGGTCAACCTGATCTCGACGCCGTTGTTTGTCGTCAGGGCAGTACCCGGCTGAAAAAATTCACGCGAACTCGTTGAAATGACCAAGTTCTCGTGCAGGGCGCCGGCGGCAATCTCCAATTCATCGAGTTCCGATTGAAGGGTAAGCAGAATTTGTCGCGGGCTAAGTCGGTTGGCGTGCACGTCCCCGCTAATGCCAAGTCCGGCGATGCATTCAAGCGTGTCACCTGGTCGCAACTCGACTGTTGCCTCGCCATGCCGCTCCTTCCGGAACAGCTTCTCAACACGTCCAGATAGGATCGGAGAGCTATTTTCTTTGCTCATTTACCTACTGTGAAATCAGACTTATAGGATTGAAAATCCTGCCTCTGCCGCGGCAGGTACTGGCGCTATGGATTCAAGCGTGCGATCTGCTTGAGCACGCCAGGCCACCATGCATTTCCGTACTGCTTGCCGACACGGACGATCACCATCTGCTCGGCTGGGGCAACGTAAATGAACTGGCCGAGGTGGCCTTGTGCGTAGAAGTCTTGGCCCGGCTTGACGCCGATTTCTGAGGTTTTATCGACGTCAGGCGCACGCCGCCATTGCCACGTGTAATACGCTGCGGAATGCCGGTTCGGCGCTTCAACATTCCATCGGGCGGCCGGGGTGGCGCCAGGATGCTCACGCACTTGCGTGCTTTGCCTGACCCAATCGGCGGGCACGATCTCATTGCCGTTGAACTTTCCATCGTTTAAATATACGAGGCCGAAGCGCGCGAAGTCGAGGGCGCGCGCGTTGATGCAGCAGAAAGCCTTGGGCTGGCGGCCCTCCTGACTGTCGATGCTCCAGCTAGCGTCATAGGCAGCACCCATCGGTTGCCAAATTTTTTCTTGCAAATACCGCGGCAGCGGCGCGCCCGTCGCGCGTTGGATAATCGTGCCCAATAGTTGGGTGTCGCCGCTGCTGTAATGGTACTGCTCATCGGGCGCGCGTTCGATGGTCAAGCCATTCAACTTATTCACCAAGTCCGGTGCTAAGTAGAATTTGGCAGCGTCCGACCAAGGGGCGCCGTAGCCTTCATCGAACAGGATGCCACTACGCATTTCCAAGAGGTGGCGTATTGTGATGCGCGTAAAGCGCTGGTCCCTGACTGCCAATTCCGACAAATAGCGCGTGATTGGTTCATCGACACCCGCGATGTGACCGTCGCGGATTGCAACGCCGACCAAGGCCGATACAAACGACTTGGCGACGGAGAAGGAAGTGACGATACTTTCGCGCTGGTGACCGTTGTAGTAGCGCTCTAAAAGAACTTTTCCATCCTTAACGATCACAATCGCCACCGTACCGGTGCGCGCCATTACCGCATCGAATGGCTCGCCGCGGAAATCGGGTAGCCGCACCTGCCTACCAGCCGCGGACGGCAGAGATGACGCGTCCGTCGCACGCACGATCGGCGCGTTCTGGAAATGACGATAATCCGTTATGGCCGACTGCCGCTGCAGCATCATCCATGCGGGTAGGTCCGCACAACCGGCCAACAACATAGCGGCGCTCAACATAAAAAAGTGCCAAGGGCGAAGCGAGCGCAATTTGTTGGATGTCATTTTTTTTCAGATGCTCTAACGATCGGCATGATTAGTTGAAGTGACTCGGTGTGGCCGGGATTGTATCGGATGGCCAAGGCGGGGCGGTCGGAAACGAAAGCTGAAAACACGGGACCTTCTCGGAGATTGTCGTCCTGACCCGGGGTCCGCGCAATAGCTTCGCGGCCGCCGGGCGGGAATCTCTTCGATCCTGCATGCATGCTTGCAGATCTGATACGCTCGAGGTCTGACCAATTTTCCATTAGGGTTGTCCATGAAGCGTCTGGTGTTAATGCTCTGTTTCCCGTTGACGGTCATGGCCGCGCCGGGCGGGACTGCCAAATTGGCGCAATCGCTTGACACCATTATTGCTGCGCGCTTCAAGCCGGAGTTACCCGGCGTTGCCGCGCTGATTGTAAAGGACGGGCGTCCGATTCTGCGCAAGGCATATGGTCTGGCGAATGTCGAGCTGAACGTTCCGCTCCGACCCGAACATGTATTCCGCATCGGATCGACCACCAAGCTTTTTACGGCGACAGCCGTCATGCTGCTGGTGGAAGAGGGTAAGTTGTCGCTTGACGCCCCGATCACCCGTTACATTAGCGGGGCGCCGCGACATTGGGAGGCGGTAACAATCGAGCACCTGTTGATCCACACAAGTGGCATTCCGAACCTCTCGATGGACTCGGGCTATTGGCGCACGACTGCACGGATTGACCATACGCTTGAGGAATTGATCGCACCGGTGCGCGCGCGGCCACTGGACTTCGTGCCGGGGACGAAATTCGCTTACAACAACACTGGTTTCAACTTGCTTGGGATGGTGATCGAGAAGGTGTCTGGGATCGATTACTTCGCGTTCGTGGACCAGCGTATTGTCAAGCCGTTGGGACTTAAGTACACGCGGGAGAGCAATGACAAGCAGCTGATTCCGGGTTTGGTTACTGGCTACCGAAACGGTCCGACACCTGCCTGGCCGCTCGCCAACAGCAACCTGCATGCGGCCGGCGGCTTGGTGAGCACAGTGGACGATTTGGCCACCTTCATGTTGTCCCTACAGGGCGGCAAAATCGTGCCACCGGCGAGTGTAAAACGTATGAACACCAGCTACGTATTGCCAAGTGGCGTGGCGACGGGCTACGGTCTTGGAACATGGGTCCGAACGGTGAATGGAAAGCGCTTAGTCGGACACGGCGGCTACATTTTCAATTTCTATAGCCAGCTCGAAATGGATATCGATTCGGGCATAGTCGCGGTAACCCTGCATAACGGCGACAAATTTGGTGGTGACAATGAGGAGTTGAGTCGGCAGTTGATCTCTGCGGTGCAAGGATCTGCGGGCGGTATTTAGGCAAAGGGAATACGGCAAAGCGCCGTCCCGCGACTTGCTAAGGGCCGCTGAAACCACCATGCTAAGATCGCTTGAGAAATCCAAACGAGCAATGAAGGTCAACACGAGAGAGCAGGCATTCATGCGAATTTTTTGTAAACGTAGCGCCATCGTATGGCTCGTAGCCATCGGCATTAGTCCGATTTGCAACGCCCAGCAAACTTGGCGCTCGCTCGATCCTGAGAATACGCTCGTTATCGATACCACCAAGGGGCGATTGATCATCGAAATGCGCCCAGAAATGGCGCCCAAATCCGTCGAACGGGTGAAGATGCTGGCGCGCGAAAAAATCTATAACGGGTTGCAGTTCCATCGCGTCATCGCAGACTTCGTTGCACAAACCGGCAATCCAAACAATAAGGATGGCGGCAAAACTGCCTATCCAAACTTGGCGCCTGAAATGAAGTTCAAGCATCAGCGCAATCCCAGCGAGGTCTGGGCCAGCAAAGCCAGCGACGCGGCCAGCGGTTTCTTGGGCAGCGTGCCATTTCAGTCCTTCCCGACTTCCGCGAAAGAGCAAGCCTTGCCCGCGTGGGGTGCGCATTGCGCCGGCGTCATGGGAATGGGGCGGGACAAGGCTTTGGACTCGGCGAACAGCGAGTTCTATTTCATGCTCGGGGCCGCCCGCGACATGGACCGTGATTACACCGTGGTTGGACGCGTGGTCGTCGGAATGGACATATTACGGGCGCTAAAGCAGGGCGAGCCTCCCGCAAATCCGGACATCATGCAATCAGCGCGCATGCTGGCCGATATGCCGGCAGCCGAGCGGCCCAGGGTTAGTATCATGAGCGGCAAGGCGTTGAGCGAGTTTATCGATAAGGTCCGGCACAAGATTGCAGCAGATTTCAGCATCTGTGACGTCGTCGTCCCCGTCAGGATGGAATAGCGAAAGCAATCGGAGCTTGCGGCTCTGCGCGAGAATGCGACGACAACCAGTGCTTCGAATGGTTCGCCGATGTCCGAATGACAGACCTGACCCCGTGGCTCGGTAACGGACCTGCGGCGACAACCAGTGCTTCGGAAAGTTCGCCATTGTCCGAATGACAGACCTGCCCCTGTGACTGTGACCGGCAAGGCCTTGAGCGCGGTTATTGATAAGGTCCGGCATAAAAAAGCAGCAGATTTCAGCATCTGTGATGTCGTCGTACCCATCAGGATGGAATAGAGAAAGTAACCAATTCGCGATATCCGAATGACATGGCAGTGCTCTCCGGCGGGAGAATGTGGCGACAACCGCGCTTCGGGTGGTTTCGCTGATGTCCGAATTACGGACCAGTCCCCGTGCCTTTATCCTATTGACAGCAGTTGCACGTCTATTTTTGATTGGAAGCGTACAAATGGGATTGATTGGTACTCAACGCAAGTCGATAACATCTCTTACTGCGGAGGATTTGGACCGTTACCCGATCTGGCAGTTCATTGGCGACGAAGGCGAAAATCCAGAGCAGGACGAGTCGTTTGTCCGACCTGTCCTGTCGAATTTTATACCGCTCGATCAGGCAAGTCTGTTCGTGGCAGCTGATCTGATCCTTGCAGATGGATTCCGCGTCCCTGGGCATATCTCGATCAACGACGATCGTATTTCGCAATACCCTGTTGCTGTATTAATTTTCGAGGGACGTTATCTGAACGTGCCCGATGCAGATGAGCCACGTGAACGCAAGCGCGTTGCACGCCTATTGCGTCGCGAGGATCATCAAGTCTTCCCGATTCACTTTCAACTAAAGGTTCCATACGAAGGAGAATCTACTTATAGCTCTGGCGAACTCGCATGAGCGGCAGTCGGCGGAATGCAAAAAGCCCACAAACGTAAATTCGTGGGCTTTTTGGGTATTCGTGGTAGGCCGTGCGGGATTCGAACCTGCGACCAACGGATTAAAAGTTCCTGGATCCGCCTATTTTGCCTTGCCGTTCCTTGGCGCCTTCGAATCCATCGCCGCAGGGACTTCCTTGCCGCGCCTGAATTATTACCGACCGTCGCGATTTTATTCCGTTCGACCCGACCTTGACGGTGATGAATTCCGCTTGACCTTGATGTATCTGGTTCCGACCAGAGAGCGACCAGACGCGGCTTCTGATGATGCTGACGGCGTCTGGTCTGCTGGTGGGGGCTGCGTCGAACGATGTGCGCACCGAGATTTGCACACCATGCACACCAGCGTTGGAAGAGCCGCGAGTTTTGGCCGCGCATATGGACACTGGGACAGCTTCGGAGGATCAAGTGCGTGGCGGCCCGCCAACGGGAATCGGGGTCATTATTAATTACATATCTCCTGCTTGGTAAATTTTGTCTATAAGTCTGGTGAATATCGGCGACATTCATTGACTAGAAATTCGACAAATGCGTCAAATTCGGTTGCTAGTGGGGCATCTTCAAGTAAGCACGCCCACGAGGCTTCGAATGCGGCTTCTTTTGTGGAAAATCCAGCGAATTCAATCATTTTTTCCAAGAGGCAATGTACATTGGATTTATCGATATGGTATCGCAGTTCCGTATTGTTGAATTTTTTCTCGTAGAAATCACACAGTAATTTCTCTGGGGCAGCTGTCCCTGGAAGGAAGTGCAGGCCGTCCTGTGGCGGGTAAAGCGGCGCACTATCTTTATTTCGCTTGGTTCGCATATCGCCGTCGAGAACGCAACTATGCCCACTCTTAATCTTGACCTGATTAAACGTTCTCTTTCTTGACTGGAAATTTATATACGTGATATCGGCGCTTCCAGATACAACAATATTTATAAGTTTTGAGGAGATGCCTGGAATATTCGCACTGTTAATTCGTTGCAATGCTTTATGGCAAATTCTTTCTGCGATATCGTCTTCGCAAAATAGATCGATCAGTGGATAGTTGGCCGAGTCCATCTTGGACAGGGCGGCATTTATGCTTATCGGACTAATTGATTCGTGATTCAGGCCTTTTCTATCGATGAATATACGTGCGTGTTCTGGCACGCTCGATATTATCGTTGCGCTGTGAGTCGTAATGATGAATTGTTTCTGATCTCGTGTGGATATTTCGAAAATTATATCCATTAATCGGCGCTGAATTCCCGGATGTAATCCTAACTCGATTTCATCAATAAGTATTAATGAGTATTGAGGGGCTTCAATACTATCTATAAGGATTCGTGAGAGCACGTCCTCGCCCGATGCGCAATTGTAGCTAGAATATTGATTATTTTCTCCCGTGAAGCCCAGCACATCTTCACCCATATGGTTGGCAATTTTCTGTAACGAATAACTATTTTGAAAAATATAGGAAATACATTCTTCAATGAAGATTTGATTTTTTGCCGAAACGTTGGTTGCTATTGCGGACTGCGATTTCTTGTGAAGCGTCGACGAATAATACCGGGCAGGCAAGATTCTATCTAGGTCAACATAAACGACCTCAACCCCTTTGATTTGGGATTCTTTCTTACCTACGCCGTTCCACTTTTTTGTGGTGGCTTTTCGTTGCCCACGGCGCGTTTCTGTTTTCGCTCCCGTCTTAATTGAGAGATGATATGTCCAATCTGAGGCTTGGATATCGTGAAGCGTAAATTTTAAAACGTCACTCCATGTGTGTCGGGCAGATTTTCCGTTTGTATAGTCTCGCTTCTTGAATTCGAAGTGGCTACACGCAATCGAAAGCAAGACGGTTGTCTTTCCGGATTTATTTGCTCCTGATATCACGCTAACCGGGGTTTTGAAGGTCAGAGATAAATCATTAATATGGCGAAAATCAGAAAACTGAATCCCTTCGATTAATCTTGGATAGCATTTTTCATCGGATAAATCTGCACTGAACACAGCAGCCTTGCTTGCATTCGGATTGATTTTTTTGAGTACATTAGTTTTTGTTGCCGACACGAATATCTCCCACAACGGTCAATTGAGCCGATTGTTAATTTGATTATTGCGTTTAGTATGCATCTTACATTCTAGACATATTTTATTCCACCCAACCCGAACTTGACGGAGTTGGATGCCGCTTGACCCTGATGTATCTGGCCCCGACCAGAGAGCGGGCAGACGGCGCTTTTTAATGCTACTGGTCGCGTCCGGTTTGCCGATGAGCGACAACGTGTTGTTGATGACGTGTTCGCCGAAAATTTGCACACCTTGCATATCAGATTTAGAAGAGCTGCGAAGTCTCTTACACTGAACGGCAGTGCCATTTATTCATCGTCGAACAGGTGCCGATACACTCGACTTAGTGCGCTGTATCACCCCATGACAGCATGATCAATTAATACATCCGCCAATTTTTTCTGTTGATGGTTGGCGCCGGCGATGCTAGATCTAAGGTGGTCGCACAGCGCCATCAGTTCATTGACTTTGGTGACAATGCGAAGTTGTTCTGATAGCGGTGGAATCGCAATTATTGTTGGCCAAAGTTTCTCGGAAAGGAGCTTACATGTTCCATGGCTGGATCTATCAACAATAGATACAAAGTAATTTTTCATTGCCCGCAAGTAAAGGAGTACATATTCCTTGATTTCTTCTGGAAGTACTAATGCTTTCAAATCTTGATTAATCGTAACTTTGTCCGTCGTCAACGCTACGGGAAACGAGTGCGCAAGAATCATTCCCCTAACAACAACTAAAATACTTCCAGACGGGATTAATTTAAGCGAGGTCTCACGTATAGCGTCGTCGCTAACGTTATCTTCGGCGTCGCCAATGTATAAGCGTTTCATATCTTTTGGCGATATCCATGGGATATTTCCAGTCCAGTATTCTGATTTCGCTTTACTTGGGGTCGCGCCACTGAAAATGACGCCTAATTTTCCAAGAGGAACCGAAGACCATCCATCGATAGCATTCATTTCACTAGAAATTTTTTGGCGTTCGAGGAATTCTCTGGCTGGCTCGTCGTTGCCATCTTGTGCTACCAGTTTCCCCATGACTGCCAGTTGCAGCAAGGTTTGCTTGAGAGCGTCGATGCTTGCTCTAGTGGTGAACAAGGCGTCGAAATGCGCGGCGATGCGTTGCCAGTTGGTGTTGAAGTCTGCTGCGCTTGGCGATTGCGTGAGCGTGCCTAAGAGGTTGCTGACGAGTTGTTCGTGGGCGTCGTTGGCGTCGCTGTGCTGGGCTTCCAGTTGGTCGCACAGGGCCATCAGTTCATCGACTTTGGCGACGATGCGGTGCTGTTCTTCAGTTGAAGGTAATGCAATAACCGTTGCGATGATTTTTTCACGTGAAATATTCGGTTGAGCACCACCAGCCCCTTGACCAATAAAATTCGACCTCATAGCCTTCAGCAAAACTAGCATGTATAAATTAAGAACTCCTGTGTTCGGAGTGCAAGCACAAACGGCTTGGTTAGTTGTTCCTGCGATTTTTAAGATGGCCGTTTTTCCGATGGTTGCCCCATACATGGCGATTAACACATCTCCAGGTTGATTTAATCGCAGTGAACATTCCTGTAACGCAAGGTGAGTGACGGTCTCTTCGGAATTGTCTATAAAATCTGCTATCAGCTCACCGGACTTGAACCAAGGGGTTGTTCCACCGTAATAGCTAGACTTGCTTCGTAACGGTGTTGCTCCAGCACCCCAATCCCCAATAAGGCCAAGCCTTACCCATTCCCATCCGCAAGGTAGGTCGAATGTTTTTTCTTGGTTGTCTATCGGTGGTAACGGTTGGCCTTTTCTAGTTATCTTTTCGGCGACAAGTCTGGCTCTTTCGGTTTGAATGCGCTCGAGCAATTCTCTTGCTGGTTCGTCGTTAGCATCTTGTGGCACCAGCTTCCCGCGTACCGCAAGGTCCAGAATCAATTCACGCAGCTTCTTGATACCGTACACATTCGCCGCGCTACCGGATGCACGGCCCCGGCCTGATTTCTTCTCAGTTTCTGCTGCTGTCCAGATTTCGATATGATCGATCAGTAATTGCTGAACTGCGTTCATGCCTTGACCTCGCGGCGCAGGGCCTCGGCTAGTACGTCTTTGAGTTGTCCGCGCAGCATCGCGATGTCATCCTGCATGGACTTGTATTGCTCCAGTAGCAGATCGGGGTCGTGGATTTCCTGCTCGCCGATGTGCGGGTTCTTGCAATCGAGGTTGTAGTTGCGTGCCTTAATTTCGTCCAGGCTGACCTGCCACGCCTGTTCGTTCTCGACCCGATGCTTGAAGCCGTCCGACTCCGTGCCCCACCACGCTGCCTCGGTATCGAATTCTTCGATCTTCATCGGTTTGGTTTTGTTGTAGCTCTTTACGCCGGGAGGGTAGGGGTGCTCGTAGAACCAGATGTGCTGGGTTGGCGTGCCTTTGCTGAAGAACAGCAGGTTGGTCTTGATGCCCGTGTACGGGGCGAATACGCCATTTGGCAGGCGGACGATGGTGTGCAGGTTGCAGTCTTCCAGCAGCTTTTCCTTGATACGGGTCTTGATGCCTTCGCCGAACAGGAAACCGTCCGGCAAAACCAGTGCGGCCCGGCCACCTGCTTTGAGCATTTGCATGATCAAGACCAGGAACAGGTCGGCGGTTTCTCTGGTGCGGAAAGCGGCGGGGAAATTGGTTTCGATGCCGTCTTCTTCCATGCCGCCGAACGGAGGATTGGTGACGATGACATCGACGCGCTCCTTTGGCCCCCAGCTGATCAGCGGATAGGATAAGGTGTTGTCGTGACGGATATTGATCGGTACGTCGATGCCGTGCAGGATCATGTTGGTGGTGCAAAGCAAGTGAGGCATCGGCTTCTTCTCGATGCCATGAATGCTAGATTGCAGTCGGCCTTCATCTTCGACGGTCTTTACATCCTGCTTGCGGATGTGCTCAATCGAGCAGGTCAGGAAACCGCCCGTGCCACAAGCCGGGTCCATCACCTTTTCGCCAAGGCGCGGGTTCACCATGCGGACCATGAATTCGGTCACGGCGCGCGGCGTGTAGAACTCGCCTGCGTTGCCTGCGGCCTGCAGGTCGCGGAGTAATTGCTCGTACATATCGCCGAACAGGTGGCGCTCCTGCGCCTTGTTGAAGTCAACGCCTTCTTGAATCTTGTTCACGACTTGTCGGATCAGCTGGCCGGACTTCATGTAGTTGTAGGCATCCTCGAACACGGAGCGGATCACGTAGGCGCGCTGGTCGCCACCCTTTGCTTCCAGCTGTTGAAGGGCGGGGAACATGTCGTTGTCGAGAAACTGCTTGAGCGCTTCGCCGGTCATGCCTTCGGCGTCGGCAGCCCAGTTGCGCCAGCGGTATTTTTCCGGCAATGGTGATTTGTAGTTGTCTTGCAGCAGTTCCCATTCGCTCTCGCGGTCGTCAAAAATTTTCAGGAAAAGCATCCAGACCAGTTGGCTGAGACGCTGGGCGTCGCCATCGACGCCGACATCCTTGCGCATGATGTCTTGGATGGATTTGATGGTGCTGGAAATACTCATGAAATAGACTGCTTTGCGGTAATGGGTAAGGAGGAAAACTGACAACTATGCGTAGAGATGCTTCTCTAGCTCGTGCAGGGCGGTAGTATAGCCCTGCTTGCCACCGAAGGCCGATACAAGTTCGCTGGCGGTCCCCATGTTCTTGAAGGGATCGAGCGTAAGGATCTTGATGTCTTCGATGTTCTCGATGCCGGTGTCGGCGTATTTTTCGAGCAGCGTTTCGAGCACCTTGCGCGCCTGCTCGCCGTATTTGGCAAAGTAGTTGCGCTTTTTGACGTTGTCGGCACGTTCGCGGCGGGTCAGTGGCGGCTGGTCGAAGGCGACGTGGCAGATCAGATCGAAGGCGTCGAAATGCTTGCCGACTTCTTCGGCCAGCGGTTCGAGCAGGACGCCATGCTCTTCCAGTTCGCGTAGGATCGCGGCTTTGCGCGCGGTTTTGTCCCAGCGGCGCAGGAAGTCATCAAGGGATGAGTAGTCCTTGCGGACGGTCCGGCGGGTGTAGTCCTTGAGCGATTCGGTGATCAACTTGCCTTCAGGGCCGTAATACTGGACACGTTCGGCGACGACATACACTGTCACGTCGCCGAGCACGTATTTGACTCGGCCGGGGCCGGGGTCGCCACCTTCGCCTGGCCCTGCGGTTGTAATGCCGGTGTCAGCGCCGCCCGGCGGTATAGGCTGGCCGTCTTCGCCAATGACTACTTCGTCTGGATCATTCTCCGGCGGTACGGGGGGCTCAACGCCCTTGGGCTCGTAGATGATCACGGGCTCGCCATCGAACGCGGGATCGGCAAACAGCTCGGTGGCTTTCTTGAAGTCCATGATGGTGAACCAGAATTTGCCGTAGTCCTCGTTAATGCGCGTGCCGCGCCCGATCATCTGCTTGAACTCGGTCATTGACTTAATGTGCTGATCCAGCACCACCAGCTTGCAGGTCTGCGCATCGACACCCGTTGTCATCAGCTTCGATGTGGTGGCGATTACCGGGTAGCGTTCTTCGGGGTTGATGAAGTTGTCCAGCTCTGCCTTGCCTTCGATCTCGTCGCCGGTGATGCGCATGACGTATTTGCGGCTTTCCTTGACCCGTTCTGGATTGAGGTTGACCAAGGCTTGGCGCATGCGCTCAGCGTGATCTATGTCGTCGCAGAATACGATCGTCTTGGCGAACGGATCAGTTGCCGTCAGAAATTCTGTGATCTTCTTGGCGACCAATTCGGTGCGTTGCTTGAGGATGAGCGAACGGTCCATGTCGATCTGGTTGTACACGCGGTCTTCTATCGGTTGGCCTTTGTCGTCAACCTGGCCCTTGCTGGGACGCCAGCCCTGCACGTCCCTGTCGATGTCGATCCGCACGACTTTGTATGGCGCGAGGAAGCCGTCTTCGATGCCTTGCTTAAGCGTGTAGCTGTAGACCGGTTCGCCAAAATACACGATGCTCGACACGTCCTTGGTTTCCTTCGGTGTCGCCGTCAAGCCGACATGCGTGGCCGAAGAAAAATAGGCCAGGATTTCGCGCCAAGCCGAGTCTTCCGCAGCGCTGCCGCGATGGCACTCATCGATCACGATCAGATCGAAGAAATCCGGCGAGAACTGCTTATAGATGTTTTGTTCTTCCTCGCTGCCGGTGACGGCCTGATACAGCGACAGGTAGATTTCGTAGCTCTTGTCGATCTGGCGTTTGCTAATCTTGGTCATCGCCGCGCCGAACGGCTTGAAGTCGTTGTTCTTGGTTTGATCCACCAGAATATTGCGGTCAGCCAGGAACAAGATGCGTTTTTTGGTGCCGGACTTCCACAAGCGCCAGATGATCTGGAACGCGGTGTAGGTCTTGCCTGTGCCGGTAGCCATGACCAGCAGGATGCGCTGCTGACCTTTGGCGACCGCTTCCACAGTATTGTTGATGGCATTCGCTTGGTAGTAGCGCGGGGCGCGTCCGCTACCGTCGTCGTAGTACGGCATCTCAACCGTATGGCGCGCTTCTGCGGTTTCAAGTCCCTTCCAGTGGCAATAGCGTTGCCAAAGTTCAGTAGGCGAGGGGAAGGCGTCAAGTGCCAGTTCGCGTTCGACCTCGCCAGCAAAGCCGGTGCGGTCATGCATCAGGAAGGCGTCGCCGTTGGAGCTGAACACAAACGGTACGCCCAGCGTTTCAGCATAGTTCAGCGCCTGCTGCATACCGGACCCAACGCTGTGGCCGTTTTCCTTGGCTTCGATGACGGCGACAGGGATGTTGGATTTGTAGTACAGAATGTAGTCGGCACGCTTCTGTACCCCACGCGTATGAAGTTTTCCACGAACGATGACGCGGCCCTTGGTGAAGCTCACTTCCTCACGAACCTGCGTATGAATATCCCACCCCGCAGCGACGATGGCCGGCGTAATGTATTTTGTGCAAATGTCGCGTTCGGAGAGACTTTTTTTATCAATCATTAGCATCGTCCTTTAAAACGCTAGTTCAATTTCACATGGGGCGATCATATCTTACTTGCAATGCTTTACCAAAGCATCATGAATGTCATATCGTTGGAGAGCTAAGGTGCCCCGGCGGACATTTCAGCGGTTGCTTCGGTACCGAAAGGCGTGCCATAGTGAGTAATATTTTCAAAACAACTTTGGAGTACGCCGCGTGAATGAACGTATTGAAAAGAGCTGCCATACGTTTTGGCTTATGTCGTGCGGCCTGGATACACATGCGCGTGGAAAGGGGCATGCGCAACTTGATACGCCTTGGAACGCCTTTACCGCTGATGATGTTCTGGTATGTACGCTCTGGACAGATGACATTGTCAGCATTTTCGATCCGACCGTATCCAAGCTCCGGAAGTTCGTGAAAATTGGTGGGAAAATGAAAGTATGGAGAGGTCCCGCCGTAAAACATGGCGCCGAAGCGGACGAAAATTTGCGGAGGGCGGCAACCAAAAGGCTGCGGGTCGTTGGCTACGAAGCTGAGCCTCGCTTCCACAAGGATGAGCCGGATGCTAGGAGCGTCAAGCATTTTTATTTAGAACGGGCCCACGAGCTGAAACGAGTGTTTGATTTTTCTGACACGGCAATGTTGGAGAGGTTAAAAGTGGCGGAAGCTTTTAGCGGGAGGAGGAAGGAACAGGCCATTCACCCCGCGTATTTGTATGAGTTAGTTAGCCCGCGCGGTGATTTTCCCAATATGGCGAAGGCGCTGGGGGCGCCACTATCAGAAATTGAAACGCCACTTCTCGAGGAACCCAGCGGGGATTATGATGTTGATGTTGATGATGATGATGATGGACACGCATTATTCGCTGAAGGTGAGAATGAAAAGGCGTCTACAGAGGACTACGCACGACGTTGTATCCCCCTTTTGATCGCCCATGTCTTTGGGCAAAAAGATCATTTGATGGAGACGCTGACGTACAAGGAGCTTGCCGCAAGGTTAGGCCGGCTCAACAAGAACGGCAAACCATGGGCGAGAGGCCTTGGGCATGTCCTCAGTAAAGTGACTTCGATAATAGAGGGTGTTGATTTGCCGTGGTCCGAACGTGCGCCATACCTCACGACAATAGTCGTGGCAGGTCAGGGGGCCAGCAAGGGACTACCAGGAGATGGTGTAAAGGAAAAATGGCTGGGTTATGAGCAGCTGTCGACGCCGGAGAAGCGGTCGAAGCTAACTAAAGAACATGAAAAAATCATCGACTTCGGCAGTCGGTGGAACGAAGTACTTGAGCGGCTGGGAATGAGCACCGTTGCCGACGTAGAGGGTACTGAAAAAAACCGTGGAGGTTGGGGCGGTGGAGAGTCCGATGAACATAAGGCGTTAAAACTGTTTGTAAAGAATCACCCGGAACTCGTCGGAGCGGAAGCGTCATGGTTTGCGTCCAACGAGTATGTATTGCGGTCCGGAGATGAGATTGATGTCTTTTTCAAATCAGATGCCCATTGGATTGGGGTAGAGGTGAAGTCTTCAATTTCTGACGGACTGGAGCGTGACTACGAGCGCGGCTTGTATCAGGTTGTAAAATATCAGGCAGTGCTTCAGGCCCAAGCGATGATGGATTTCCCTGATAAGCAGCCACAAGTGAGCGTGTTCCTCGCACTGGAAAATCAGCTGCCGATAAAATACATGCCAGTGGCGAAAAAATTAGACGTGGTCGTCATAGAACGAATAAGGTTGCTAGCAGGGAGAGATATCGTTTGAGGTGGTTTGCTGGTGTTGGGGGGCTTCGCTTCGGGGTTCTCAAAACAAAAAAGCCCACGAACCTAGATTCGTGGGCTTTTTGGGTATTCGTGGTAGGCCGTGCGGGATTCGAACCTGCGACCAACGGATTAAAAGTCCGCTGCTCTACCAGCTGAGCTAACGACCCGAAGAGGCAGAATTATAGCCGATGGTTTTCATTTCCGCTAGGGAAGTGCGTATATTATTTTCAGGCCCGCAGCGCGGTCGTCACCTTGAGCACCTCTTCGGCAGTGGTCACGCCCTCGATGATCTTGAGCGCGCCGGCGATGCGCAGCGGCTTCATGCCCTCGGAGACGCTTTGCTGGCGCAGCGCCGACAGCTCGGTCTCTTCCCGGATCAGCTTGGTGAACTCCTCGGACACGGTCAGCAACTCGTACAGTCCCGTGCGGCCCCGGAAGCCGGTCTGCCTGCACTCCGGGCAACCCACCGGGCGGTACACAGTCGTCGGCTTGGGAATCTTCCACGAGCCGCCGATGCCGTGCCACACGTCGTCGAGGATCTCGCCGTCAGGCGACTTGCAATGCACGCACAGCGTGCGCACGAGGCGCTGGGCCAGGATGCCGATCAGGGTTGCCTCGAGCAGGTAGTAGGGCACGCCAAGCTCTAGCAGGCGCATCACAGCTGACGGCGCGTCGTTGGTGTGCAGCGTCGACAGCACCAGGTGGCCTGTCAGCGCCGCCTGGATCGCCATCTCGGCCGTTACGAGGTCGCGGATCTCGCCGACCATGATGATGTCCGGGTCTTGCCGCATCAGCGCCTTGACGCCGTCGGCGAAGCTCAGGTCGATCGACGCCGTCACCTGCATCTGGTTAAAGGACGGTTCGACCATCTCGATCGGGTCTTCCACCGTGCACACATTGACCTCCGAGGTCGCCAGCGCTTTGAGCGTGGTGTACAGGGTAGTGGTCTTGCCCGAGCCGGTCGGGCCCGTCACGAGGATGATGCCGTGCGGACGCGACGTGAGGTAATCCCAGCGGCGCGCGTCGTCGAGCGGGAAGCCGAGTTCGGGCAGCGTCTTGACCACGACCTCGGGGTCGAAAATACGCATCACGAGCTTTTCGCCGAACGCGGTCGGCAGCGTCGACAGGCGCAGCTCGACCTCCTGCCCGGTCACGGTGCGGGTCTTGATGCGGCCGTCCTGCGGGCGCCGCTTTTCGATCACGTCCATGCGCCCAAGCAGCTTGATGCGCGCGGTCATGGCGAGCATGACGACCGAGGGCACCTGGTAGACCTGGTGCAAGATGCCGTCGATGCGGAAACGGATCGCAGCGACGTCGCGCTTGGGCTCGAGGTGGATGTCGGAGGCGCGCTGTTCGAACGCGTATTGCCACAGCCAATCGACGATGTTGACCACGTGCTGGTCGTTGGCGTCGAGCTTGTTCGACTTGCCCAGTTCTACCAGTTGCTCGAAGTTATTGCGCAGGGCGACGTCCTGGCCCTTGGTTTTCTTGGCGCTGTGGATCGACTTGGCCAGGCTGAAGAACTGGCTGATGTACTGGGCGATGTCGAGCGGGTTGGCGAACACGAGCTTGATGTCGCGCCGCGCGATCTTGGCGATCTCCTTTTCCCAGTCCTTGTTGAACGGGTCGGCGGTGGCGATGACGATCTGGGTGCCGGTCAGCTCGACTGGCAGAATATTGAAGCGCGCGGCGTAGTCGGCCGACATCACGTCGGCCACGCGCGTGAAGTCGATCTTGAGCGGGTCGATGCGGATGAAGGACAGGTCCATCTTGCCGGCGGCCCATTCGCACAGCAGATCGAGCGTGAGCAGGCGGCTCGGTGGCTGTCTCGAGATCAGTTTGCATTGCGCCACGGCCGACAGCGGGTGCATCCTGGCGCCGGGCGTGTTGCGCATCACGCCCTGGGCTTGCGCGAACTGGGCCTTGACTTCGTCCTTGTCGACCATGCCGTCGGCCAGCAGCCAGGTGAAGATCGCTTGCAGGTCGAGTGCGTACACGCGCGCGGGCCTCGGCGTCGCGCCGGGCGCTGCAGGTGTTGCTGCTGGTTGTGCGCTCAAGGCGTCGCTCCCGTGGGTGATTGGTGTCGCAAGTTTATTGGTCGGCCGCCATGATGCCCTTGACCCATGCCTTGGCCGGCAATTTGGTCGCGGCGACGATTTCGGCGGCGCGGGCGCCGAGCGCGGTGGCGTCGAGCTCGCGGCGGCGGTTGAAGCAAAGCGCCACAACATTACCATCATGCACTTCTGGCAGGCAAATTACATGGTCGAAGCCGAATTTCATGGCTTTGATGTTCTTGGCGAAGCTGGGGTGGTCGCCGAACAGGTTGACGGTCATGATGCCGTCCGGCGTCAGGCAGGCGCTGCAGTCCCGGTAGAACTCGGGCGTGTCGAGCACGGGGCCTCGAGCGGTGGCGTCGTACAGGTCGCACTGGAGCACGTCGAAGCGGCCGAGGTTGTCGGGGTCCATGACGAAGTCGAGGGCGTCCATTTCGAGCACCGACAGGCGCTCGTCTTCGGGCGGCAGCTTGAACATCGAGGCGCAGATGGCGATCACGGACGGGTTCAGTTCGACCGCGGTCACGCTCGCTTCGGGGAAGTTGCGGTAGCAGAACTTGGTCAGGGTGGCCGTGCCCAGGCCGAGCTGGGCGATGGCGCGCGGCGCGGTGAGGTAGAGCATCCAGGCCATCATCTGTTGGGCGTATTCGAGCTCGGGCCAGTCGGGTTTGCGCAGGCGCATCGCGCCCTGGACCCATTCGGTGCCGAAGTGGAGGTAGCGCACGCCGTCCTGTTCGGACAGCGTCACGGGGGCGAATTTGGGTTTGCGCGCGGGGCGGCGCGATGATTCGACTTGTTCGATGGATTTTCGTTTGATGAGCATAGGGGACCTGGTTCGATCGGCCTATTATCGTTTGGGGGCTTGCGCTATTGCAAGCGGAGAAAGGGGAGCATTCAAGTGCGTGCTTGGTTTGATATGGCAGAAATCGCGATGTGGCCGGTACTCAAAACCGGAACCAACATCGTCCTCGCGCAGGCGGGGACCCATAGAACGTTCGCGTATAGCAACTGTTCTATGGGTCCCCGCCTTCGCGAGGACGATGTTGGTTTATGTTTCTTTGGTTTTTTCGATACGATTTCTGAAGCGTTTACAGGTTCTGATGACGACGTAATTGGCAGCGAACTTACGCCTTTGCACAATTGGACGGATCAGCGGGCCTGGTTTCGCGCTTAGTACTGCTGCTGATCCGGCTCCACCGACACGCGCAGCCGCACGCGCTTGCCCGGGTCGCGCGACATCATGGTCGTGTAGGTCTGGCCGCGGTAGTCGTACGTCACGTCGTAGCCGACCGTGCGCGATTCGTACGCTTCGACCATCCGGCATTGGCGCACTGCTTGCTCCTGCGACTGCGGCTGGTAGCCGCCTTGCACCGCGCGGCCGCGGTTGTCGATGTTGTCGCCCACCATCGCGCCCGCGATCGCGCCGGCCGCCGTCGCCGCCGCGCGCCCGCTGCCGCCGCCGACCTGGTTGCCCAGAATCGCACCCGTGATGCCGCCGATGATCGCGCCGCCCGCGCTGCGCTGAGGCTGCGCCTGCTGCACCGGCACCTGCACGTACTCGGTCCGGCATTCCTCGCGCGGTTGGCGGTATTGCTCGGTGCGCGGCTCTACCCGCAGCACGCGCCCGTAATCGGCAAACTCGGCCGCCTGGGCGACCGGCAAGAGCCCGATGCCGAGCGCGGAAATGATCAGTTTGACTTTAATGTTCATGGCTACCTCGAGGTTAATGTTCAATTGGTGGGCGCCGCGTGGCGATGGCTCTATATTAATCCGCCACCGCAGCGCCTCTTACCGGGCAAGGCAACAATTTGTAACAGCCGTGGCGCGAACACCTTGTGCTGGACGCGATTAACCGCAGTTTCTAGAGGCAAACTTCTGTTTTATAACAAAACTTGCGCTTGATGCCATATTCGGGTTGATTCAGTTACCACAAAACGTTACCCTTACTGTATTCAGGGTTATATTGGCGCGTGGCAATGAAATGCTGGCACTCCATCATGACCGGTCGACTTGAGGGAAAAATGAGTTTGTTGATAACCGTGCCGCCCAACCTGGTCCAGTCCATTCGTGCATTCCGCGTCGTGGAATTGCAGGAGGAGGCCGCCCGTCTCGGGCAGCATTTCCTGTACGCCCATTGCGCCGACACCCTGACCAAGCAGCAGGTTTGCGCCCGCATCGGCGAAAAATTCTATTTCCCCAAGCCGTCGAGCAAGAATTTCGAGGCCCTCAGGGCGTCGCTGACCGAGACCATCAACAACGCCGGCACCCAGCCCGGCTTCCTCGTCGTGCTCGAGCAATTGCCCAACACCCAGAAATTCGACAAGGAAGCGCGCGAGACGCTGCTCGACGTGTTCCGCGACGCGGCCGACTACTGGGCCGAAAAGAAGGTCCCGTTCCGCGTTTTCTACTCGTTCGAATAGGCGCGCCGGCGTCCCCCGAGTCGCCGTTCACGGCGCTGCGGGGCGCCCAGTCCGGCCCGTGCGGCGGGTGCTGCGCTGCAACATATTTCCTGCGCTTTCTTGGTCCGGCCTGCCGCTCAGGGTACAATGCGCCCTTATGAAAAACATTGTGATCCTCCTTTCCGGGCGTGGCAGCAACATGGAAGCGATCGTGCGCGTGGCACGGGCCGAGCAATGGCCGGTGCGTTTTAGCGCCGTCATCAGCAACAAGGCCGACGCCAAGGGCCTCGTTTTCGCGCAGGAACACGGCATTCCGACCGCCGTCGTGGCGAACCGGGACTACGCCAGCCGCGAGGCGTTCGACGCCGCTTTGCGCGAAGTGATCGATGGTTTTTCGCCCGACCTGGTCGTGCTGGCCGGATTTATGCGGATCCTCACGCCGCCGTTCGTCGAGCACTATGCCGGACGCATTTTGAACATCCATCCTTCGCTGCTGCCCGATTTTCCGGGCCTCGACACGCACCGGCGCGCGCTCGACGCCGGCGTGGCCGAGCACGGCGCGACGGTGCATTTCGTCACTGCCGAGCTGGACCACGGTCCGGCCGTCGCGCAGGCAAGGGTCCCCGTGCTGCCGGGCGACACCGAGGAAAGCTTGAGCGCGCGCGTGCTGGCGCAAGAGCATGTCTTGTATCCGCACGCGATCCGCCTGTTCCTCGACGGGCGGCTCAGCAACGAGCACGGCCCTGCCGACACCTAAAAAAATACCCACTAAGGAATACCATGAGATTGCCTCCAGCGATACTCGGCAATACTGAAGAAGTGTTGCGCGAGATTTTGCGCTTTTCAGCGCCCGCCGACACCACCTTGTCGCGCTACTTCAAGGACCACCCGCGCCTTGGCACGCGCGAGCGCGGCGCCGTCGCCGAAGGCATCTATGCCATCTTGCGCAACAAGTCCTTCTTCACCGACTTCGCCGAAGCCGGCACCAACCCGACCATGCGCCGCCTGACCATTCTCGGCCTGGCCGAGGCCATGGGCGCCGATTCGCTCGGCGGCCTGACCGAGGAGGAGACCGAATTCCTGACCCGCATCGCCGGCATCGACCGCAACCTGATGCCGCCGCAGATGCGCTCGAACCTGCCGAAGTGGTTGTTCGACAAATTCGTGGCGCAATACGGCGAAGCCGAGACGCTCGCGCTGGCCGACGCCCTCAACAAGCCGGCCCCGCTCGACCTGCGCGTCAATTCGATCAAGGCCACGCGCGAGGACGTGATCGCCGCGCTCGCGCTCGCTCCGGTGGCGGCAGTGCCGACCCCGTTCGCGCCGCTCGGCCTGCGCGTGCTGCGCAAGCCTAACCTGCAGAACCTCGACCTGTTCAAGAACGGTTCGATCGAGGTGCAGGACGAGGGCAGCCAGTTGCTGTCGCAAATCGTCGGCGCCAAGCGCGGCGAGATGGTCGTCGACTTCTGCGCCGGCGCCGGCGGCAAGACGCTCGCGCTGGGTGCGTCGATGCGCAACACGGGCCGTTTGTACGCCTTCGACATTTCCGAAAAGCGCCTCGCCAAGCTCAAGCCGCGCATGGCGCGCAGCGGCTTGTCGAACGTGCACCCGGTGCAGATCGCGCATGAGCGCGACGCCAAGATCAAGCGCCTCGCCGGCAAGATCGACCGCGTGCTGGTCGACGCGCCGTGCAGCGGCCTGGGCACCCTGCGCCGCAATCCGGACGTCAAGTGGCGCCAAAAGGTCGAGGCGGTCGCCGAGATGCAGGTCAAGCAAGCCTCGATCCTCGACGGCGCGGCGCGCCTGCTCAAGGGCGGCGGCCGGCTCGTGTACGCGACTTGCAGCCTGCTTGACGAAGAGAACGATTTCATCGTCGACCAATTTCTCGCCGCCCATCCCGAGTTCTTCCTCGTGCCGATGAGCCAGGTTTTGGCCGAGCAAAAGATCGACCTGGAAATGGGCGACTACCTCAAGCTGTTGCCGCACAAGCACCAGACCGACGGCTTCTTCGCCGCCGTGCTCGAACGCAAGCCGTTGCCGCCGCGCGCGCCGAAGGCCGATGCCGATGCGGCCGACGACGCCGAGGCGTAATAGCCGACGTGTAAATCCCAGCAGACCAGCAAGCAGACGACCAACCCGCCACCGACCCGCCCATGCTCCTGTCCAACCTGATTGACGACCTGATCACCGATAGACGCGACCCGGGCATGGTCTGGCAAATCGTGGTGCTGGTCGCCTGCATCTTGCTGGGCTGGGTGCTGTCGCGCCTGTTGCGCACCTTCTGGCTGCGGCGCTCCGGCCGCACCGGCGTCGAGCTGATCGGTTCGGGCAGCTTTCTGCGGGTGTTTAGCCCGCTCTTGATGGTCGCCTTCCTCGGGCTCGCCACGCTGGTGTTGCCGCGCTTTCTCACCCAGGTCAACCTGCTGCGCGTGGCAGTGCCGCTGTTCGTCTCGCTGGCCGTGATCCGCCTCATGTTTTACCTGCTGCACCGGGTGTTCGCGCGCCAGGGCGTGCTCGGCTCTGCCATTTTGACGTTCGAGCGCGTGCTGGCGCTGCTGGTCTGGATCGGCGTGTGCCTGTACTTGACGGGCCTGTGGAGCGAGGTGTTCGCCTACCTCGAGGCCACCACGCTGCCGCTGGGCAAAAACAAGGTGTCTCTCGCGACCATCATGCAGGCGGGCGTGTCGGTGTTGTTCCTGCTGATGGTGGCGCTGTGGGCCGGCGCCGCGCTCGAGGAGCGCCTGATGGGCGTGCAGGGCCTGCACAGCTCGCTGCGGGTCGTGATGGCGCGCATGAGCCGCGCGGTGCTCGTGGTGGTCGCGGTGCTCGTCAGTTTGTCGCTGGTGGGCATCGACCTGACCGTGCTGTCGGTGTTCGGCGGCGCCTTCGGCGTCGGCCTCGGCCTCGGCATGCAAAAGATCGCGAGCAACTATGTGTCGGGCATCGTGATTTTGCTCGAACGCAGCCTGTCGATCGGCGACATGATTTCGGTCGATAAGTATTCGGGCAAGGTCAGCCACATCAATGCGCGCTATACGGTCATGCAGGGACTCGACGGTGTCGAGACGGTGTTGCCGAACGAAATGCTGGTCTCGGGCGCGGTCCAGAACCAGTCGCTCTCGAGCCCCATGGTGCGCCTGTCGACCGTGCTGACGCTGTCGCACGAGTGCGACCTCGACGTGCTGTTCCCCTTGCTCGAACAATTGCCGGTCGGGGTGCCGCGGGTGCTGGCCGAGCCGCCGCCCAGCGTGGCGCTCAACAAGTTCGCGCCCGAGGGTTTCGTGATCGAATTGGGCTTTTCGATCGACGACCCCGAGAACGGGCGCGGCGGTGTGATTTCGGATGTGAACAAGAAGATCTATGCCTTGCTCAAGGCACAACAGATCACCTTGCCGTTCGTGCGCACCAACAATACCGACTTCATCGACGCGCGCATCGCCGCGGTGCTCGCGGGCCTGCCGCCGTCCTTACCAAGTTGATCAGTTGTGCCGCGTTTTGCCGGAACAGCGTAAAATAACATTCTTCCATACCGGTTATTATTTCTTCGATAACACCGGCGCGCGGACATGCAATCCACCCTGGAGCAGTAATGAATTTGTTTAGCGTCACCCTGCAAGACGTGCTCAGTTTTCTCTCGAGCGGCATCACCGGTTTCTCGAACTGGCAAGTGTTTTTCTACACGCTGGCCGTCACCCATATCACCATCGCTTCCGTCACCATTTACCTGCATCGCCACCAAGCCCACCGCGCGCTCGATCTGCACGCCTTGCCGAGCCATTTCTTCCGTTTCTGGCTGTGGCTCACGACCGCCCAGGTGACCAAGGAATGGGCCGCGATCCACCGCAAGCACCACGCCAAGTGCGAGACCGAGGAAGACCCGCACAGCCCGGTCACGCGCGGCATCCGCAAGGTGCTGCTCGAGGGCGCCGAACTGTACAAGGCCGAATCGAAAAACCTCGAGACGCTGTCCAAATACGGCCACGGCACGCCGACCGACTGGATCGAGCGCAACTTGTACACGCGCTTTAGTTTCGCCGGCGTGTTTACGCTGTTGTTCGTCAATGTCGCGCTGTTCGGCGTGCTTGGGCTGACCGTGTGGGCGGTCCAGATGATGTGGATTCCGGTCATGGCGGCGGGCATCATCAACGGCATCGGCCACTGGTGGGGCTACCGCAATTACGACTGCGCCGACGCGGCGACCAACATCATCCCGTTCGGCATTTTGATCGGCGGCGAAGAGCTGCACAACAACCACCACACGTTTGCGACCTCGGCGCGGCTGTCGTCGAAATGGTACGAGATCGACATCGGCTGGTGCTATATCCGCGGGCTTGAAATGCTGGGCCTGGCCAAGGTCAAGAAGCTGGCGCCGGCGCCGCGTTTTGAAATGGGCAAAGTGGAAGCGGATCTGGAGACCTTGCAGTCGGTTATCGCCAACCGCTACGATGTGATGGCCAAGTACGCCAAGTCGCTCAAGCGCACCTGGCGCGACGAGTTCGAGACGCTCAAGACCAAGGCCGAGCTCGAGAAGCGGTTTTTGAAGTCGAGCCGCAAATTGCTGCAGCGCGAACCGGGCAAGCTCGAGGCGCCGCAGAAGCAGCAGTTGGTCGAGTTGTTCCAGCATAGCAAGGCGCTCGAGACGATGCACCAAATGCGCGTTGAATTGGCGGCGATTTGGGAGCGCTCGCACTTCACGCGCGATCAGTTGCTGCAGCAGTTGCAGGATTGGTGCGCGCGCGCGGAGGCGTCGGGGATCAAGTCGCTGCAGGAGTTTTCGATGCGGCTGCGTAGTTACGCTTGAGTCGGTTTAAGGCGTGAACAGAAAAGGCTCCCGAGGGAGCCTTTTTTATTGCGGCCCTGATAGAAATCGCGCACTAAGCACACCCACCACATCGTCCTCGCGAAGGCGGGGACCCATAGAACGGAAGCGCAAAGCTACAGGTGGAAAATAACGGCGGCTTGAAGCACGTGTTCTATGGGTCCCCGCCTTCGCGAGGACGATGTTGGTATAGGGTTTTAGCTAATCGTGCTTCGCGATTTTTATTGCGATCCCTTCATTCAAACGGCCTCATCGCCGCGTGCTTTCCCAATCCCGCAGACGAAAAAAAACCGGACGATCATTCGTCCGGTTTTTACCCGCCGTGTACTTGCTTAGAACTTGTACTTGGCGTTCAGGTAGAACTGGCGCCCGCTGACGTCGAGCTTTTGCTGCTCAGCTTCGCTGTAGCGGTATTGCGCGCGCGCCGTGTTGAGCAGGTTGGTCGCGTCGAACGAGATGCGCAACTGCTTGTTCACGTTGTAGCCGAGCGAGAACGCCAGCGTCGACACGCCCGCCGCGATCGTCGGGGCGGTCGGCATCAACACGCCGTTGATCGTCGAATTGCCCTGGCTGTTCGCGGTCGGCGCCGGTGCCGTGCTGCTGCTGACGTACTTGCCGCGGTAGTTGTACACCAGGCGCGCGCTCATCTGGTCGTTCTCGAAGTATCCACCGAGATTGCCCGCCCACTCCGAAGCCCCCACCATCGGCCGGCCGTCGTCGACCAGCGTTTTGGCGCGGCTGACGTTGGCCTGCACGCCGAAGCCGGCACCGATCGGCCGCTCGAACGCGAGCTCGACGCCGCGGATGCGCGCGCCCTGCTGCGACGAGGAGTTGATGTAGAAGGTCTTGACCTGATTGTCCTTCGGATCGACCAGGTCGACCGTGGTCGCACCCTGCGGCGCCACACCGGTCTTGACGTAGCCGTCGATCTTGGAGCTGAACACGTCGAGCGACACCATCGAGCGCGGCGCGAAGTACCAGGCCAGCGCAGCGTCCATGTTGTCGGCCGTCAGAGGACGCAGGTCGGGGTTCGGACCCGTGACGCTGCAGCCGTTGGCGTTGCAGCCCGGCACGCCGAAGGCGGCGCCGAGGATGTTGTAGTTCTGGCGGCCGATGGTGCGGCTGGCGCCGAAGCGGGCGACCAGGTTGTCGCGGATCTCGTAACGCACGTTCATGCTTGGCAGCAGGTTGTTGAAGGTGCGGTCGCTCGGCGTCTTGTAGTAGACCGTGCCGCCGAGCGGGTTGAACACCGTACCGTTGAGGAAGCTGCTGCCGTCGCCTGCCGTGTTGATCGCGGTCGGGTACAGCGCGCACGGCGTGACCGGCTTGCCCGGCTCGATCTTCGGACAGGCGCCGCTCGGCACCGGCGTGACCAGGTTGGCGTTGACCTGGGTGCGCACGTAACGCACGCCCAGGTTGCCCGACCAGTTGTCGGCCTCGAAGTTTTGCATGACGTAGAAGGAGCTCTGGCGTTCGCGCATGTCGATCTCGGCCGCGACGCGGCGCTCGAACTCGGGCGTGGTCGGCTTCAGGTTGGCCGCGATGTAGGCCTTGACCGCGTCCGGCTGATAGGTGAAGCCGGTGCGGTCCCAATTGCCGCCACCGAGGCCGCTGCCGAAGTCGGACGGATACGGAATGATTTCGCCGGCCGGCGTTGTGGTGGTAATCGGGAGGGCGAAGGTCGGCGCGAAACGATTGCTGACGCGCTTGTGGTCGGCAAAGCGCACACCGGTCTCGAGCGACTGGAACACGCCCGCGTCGACCTTGATTTCGGCGTCGAGTTGCATGCTTTGCTCGCGGTCGGTGGTTTTGATGCCCGAGGCGCCGCGTCCGACCAGCTTGTAACCGCTGCCGTCGGCGTTCAGCCCAGGCACGTTGCCGCCGGCACCGATGTAGGCCGAATCGGGGGCGTCGTGCAGGCCGTTGAGGCTGTACGAGATGCCGGTGCCGTAACGCGCGAACGTGAGGCCCTGGTCGAGCGCGGTCGTGCCGACGCCGCGCGTGACGTTGATCAGGCTCTTGAGCGTGAGCGCGCTGTTGACGCGGTACTTGGCGTCGAGGTCGAGGAAGGCGCTGCTGGCGTTGGCTCCGTCGCGGTAGAAGCCTTCCGAGTTGCCCACGTATTGCGGCGTGGTGCCGGCAGGGAAGACGATGTCGGCGCTCTTGAGCACCTTCAACTCGTGCCCGTAGAGCGTCTTTTCCGTGACGATGACCGGGTTGCGGATCTGCGCGAACACCTGCTGGCCGCCCGACGAGGTGTTGGGCGCGGCCGCGGTCACGCCGCCGGTCGGCTCGTTTTTGCCGAGCAGCATGCTGTACATCGCGCCCGAGGTCAGGCGGCCGTGGTTGTTGGCGTCCATCGACGAGTAAAAGCCGGTGGCGGTGACGTCGAAGTCGGCGTTGGGACGGAATTGCAGGGCGAACATGCCGCCCTTGCGGTCGCGCACGCCCTCGACGAACTCCGAGCTCATCGAGCCGGGCATGCGCACGCCGTTCAGGTCGGCGGCCTTGAGGCCGGTGCCGGCGAGCGACGCGTCGGTGACGCCTTTCATGGTCGTGGTGTTGATCACGTCCCAGCCGCTGCTGGCGCCGTAGGCGAAGCGCGAGACCGAGTCGCGCCGGCTGAAGCGTTTCTCGGCGAACGCCTGCATGATGATGCCGACGGTGCCGGCCTCGTTTTTCCAGTTGACGCTCGCGTTCAGGTCGGGCGAGGTCTTGCCGGGCAGTTGCGCATGCACCACGCCGCCGCTGATGACGCCGGCGAGGCGTTCCTTCTGCGCCAGCGGCTTGCGGGTGGTCACGTTGACGGTGCCGGCGAGGCCGCCGTCGACGATGTTGGCCTGCGCGGTCTTGTACACGATCGCCTGGTTGAGCACCGACGATGGCATCAGCGACAGGCTGGTGCTGCGGCTGCTCGAACCCTGGTCGGCGACGTACCAGTCGCCGCCGCTGACGGTGTGGCCGTTGAACAGGATCAGGGACATGTCGGGGTTGGTACCGCGCATCGAGACCTTTTCGGCCTCGTCGTAGTCGGTGCGCACGGCCACGCCGGGCAGGCGCTGCAGGGAGTCGGCGAGGTTCTTGTCGGGCATCTTGCCCACGTCTTCGGCGGTGATCACCTCGACGTTCGCGGTCGCGTTCTTCTTGACGGCGAGCGACTTGGCGAGCGAGGCGCGGATGCCGGTCACTTGCACCGTCTGCATCGCGTCGGCGGGGGCGGGGCTGCTTTGCGCCATCGCGGGCAGGGCGTAAAAGCCCATCAGCGCCATCGATACTGCGGTGGCAAGCGGCTTCTGTTTGAACATCATCGTCATCTCCGGGTTTGTTGATTTGATGGCAAGGTTCAGCCTTGCCGACGATAGAGTATTTAGTATCGCATTATCAATGGATAATGATTTATTTGAATATATGCATAACTTTTGGTCATGCGACCGGGGGCCGCGTTTGTATCCTACCTGCATGAAAGTTGCCGGACCAGCGTAAACACATTGGTTTGATCTGGCACAAATAAATTGCTGGTGTGGCTCAAGGACAACATTCGGGCGGGGCCGGCGCGTTTCGCGGCCCCCAAAGCAAAAGAGCCGCGCACTTTCGTGGCGGCTCTTCTGGTACGTGAATTCTGGGATCGCGGATTACTTGATCTTGGTTTCTTTGTACATGACATGCTTACGTGCCTTGGGATCGAACTTCATGATCTCCATTTTTGCAGGCATCGTGCGCTTGTTCTTGTCGGTGGTGTAGAAGTGACCCGTGCCTGCGGTCGATTCCAGCTTGATTTTGTCGCGGCCAGTTTTTGCCATGATAGCTCCCTAATTAAACTTT